>NZ_JBIRAX010000017.1:0-151966 GCF_044326375.1 Actinomadura sp. 3N508 | reverse complement strand
TCTGCCTACGCCGACCCTGCCGGCGCCTTCGGTTCCCGAACCTGAGGGCTTAAGCTCACCCACCAGGGGTCACCCCCCTTGGGTTCGCGCCAGATGACCCTTCAGAATTCGTGAACCCACGGGGATCAACCGTAAATCGTTCGACAGGTCCGCGGGCAACCTGGTCGACACGCAGATGCAGGCCAGGGACCAGGGAGATGGCGGTTCCGCGCACGCGGACCACGATGGTGGTGGCCGTGCCGCCGTGGGTATCCGCGCTCGGAGACTGGAGGAAGCCCTCGCCGTTGCTGCGGGCGAATGTGAGAGCGGTTGTGCTGGCCTGGGCGGGATTGGCGCCGTAGGCGCGGGCGGTGCGAACGCCTTCCTGGGCCGCGGCGAGGGCGGTGTTGCGGGCGTGAAACCACAGGGCGGCGTTAATGGTCAGCAGGACGGCCAAGAGCGCGACGGGGACGGCGATGACGGTCTCCAGCGTGATGCTGCCCCGGTCGTCGCCGATGTTGCCTGGGCCCATCACGGCGGCCTATCTGATCTGGTTGGCGTGGGAATGGATCGCGGACACGATCTTGGTGGCGGCCCAGACGGCGGCGGCGAAGAGGATGCCGATGATCACCATCCATTCGAGGGTAATGCTGCCGCGATCCCTCGCTTCGCCGCGCCACACGTCGAGCAGGGCGCGCAGGTATGAGAGGTCTGGCGGGAGCTGGGGGCCTTTCATGACGGGGATGACCTCCTCAGTTGCGTTCATGAGCCGGTGATGCGGGAGTAGGCGGGATAGCCGAGCAGAATCAGGTAGCCCAGCACTGACAGGGCGACGGGCAGGGTCATCGTCTCGGTGCGTGACTTGGCGCGCGCGAGCGCAGCGGCGAGCTGCTGTTCGCGCAGGGATGCGGCCTTGGCGGTGAGGCTGTCGAGGATGGCGGCCCCTTGGGTGCCGGCGCGGCGGGCGATGGCGGCGGTGTCGGCGAGTTCGTGGACGCCGATCCGGTCGGCCAAGCGGGCGAGCTCGTCCCACGGGTCGCGAGTCCCGCGGGCTGCGGGGTCTACGGTGGCGGCGATCCGCTGGAACGCCCACCCGCGGCACACCCGAGCCGGGGCCTCCAGGGCCTCGCCGGGGCCGGCGCCGCTGGCGCGGGCCATCTTGATCAGATCGAGGTAGGCGATGAGCGAGACCTTGAACTCTTCGCGCGCCTCCTTGGCTTGGCTGCGCAGCGCGATGTCGGGCGCGGCGAACATGATCGCGGCGTAGGCCAGGGTGGAGCCGGTGCTGACAAGCCACGGCACCGGGGGCATCAGCAGGGTCCACAGCACGGTCGGTACGGCGAACCCGAGCGCGGCCATACCGAGCTTTTGGACCAGATACGCCTCGGCGGACTTGCCGATGAGCGCCAGGTCCCGCCGGGGGAGCCGTACGTCGAGGGCGGTTCCGGTGATGCGTGCCGCCAGCCACCGGCCGAGCTGTGCAGTTCGGCCATCGGGGACGATGTCGGCTGCCGAGCGTCGTGTTGGTGGGGCGATTCGGTCCAGGGCGGCGGCCAGCTGTGGCGGGGCAGGGAACAGTTCTCTGACGCACAGGAACACTCCCAGCCCGACGAGGCTGCCGGCCGCGAGCACAAGCGTGATCGTCATCGGCGTCTCCGGTGTTCAGGCAGAAATCTGTGTCGCGGGGCGGGGGAGGCCAGGCGGTGCAGCCACAGGACGGTTCCGGCGTACAGCGCGACGACGAGGACGAGCATCAGTTGCCCGGTCGGGGTGCCGAACGGGGCCACGTAGGTGCGGTTGAGCATGGCGAAGCCGACGAACGCGGCGAGCGCGACGACGACCCAGATGGCGGTGGTTCGGTGAGTGGCGCGTTCGGCGTCGATCTCGCGTTGCATGGCCACGTCCTTGGCCACGGTGCCGGCCAGGGCGGTGAGTACCTGGCGCAGGCCGCGTCCGCGGACCTGGGAGGCGACGATCAGGGTGGCGGCGATGGTGTCGCCGACCGGGTGGGCCAGGTCATCGGCGAAAGCGCGCAGTGCGTCTTCGGTGGTGACGCGGTATTCCAGTCGTCGCCGCAGCGCGGTCACTTCGGCGGCGATCGGTCCGGGCGGGCTGGAAGCGGTGGTGAGCAGTGCCTCTTCGATGCCGGTGCCGGTGGTGAGGACGTCGGCGAGCTGGCGCGTCCATGCCTCCATGGCTTCCAGCCGGGTGATGCGTCGATGCGCGGCCCGTCCGCCCAGCAGGCGCGGCAGGGCGAGCGAGGCGGCGGCAACCGCGATCGCGGCCACTGGCCACCCGGTGGCCGCCCACGCCGCGATTCCGATGGCCGCGGCCACACCGGTTTCAAGAAGGGTGCGGCGCGATCGCCATTGCGCTAGGTGCCGTCGCGGGCGACCGGCGGGTGGTTCGGGCAGCAGATCGATGCGGGTCCAGGCGGCCACGATCAGCAGCAGCCCGGTGATGACCAGGGTGGCGGCCAGCGCGGCGAGGACTGCGTTGCTGGTCACCGGGCCGCCCCCACATGGAAGGAGGACAGGTCGAACCCGACCGCCTCCAACTCGGCGGCGCACTGCGGCAAGGTGTGCGGCACCGCTCGGTCGTCCCGGCCGGGCACGTAGACCTGATTGGTGGCCGGTTCGTCGGTGTCGCCGGGCGGCAGCACCTCCAGCACTTCGGAGACGTAGCGCTGGTTCACCGGGTGGCCGTGCTGGTGGTGGACCTGGTGGGTGAGGTGGACGACGAAGTCCACCGCCATGCCCGCCAACTGGAAGAGCGTGGCGGGTGGGTAGGTCAGGCCGCCGGAGTCGGCCAGGATCAGCATCCGGGAGAACACCTCGCCTGCCGAGTCGGCGTGGATGGTGCACAGCGAACCTTCGCCGCCGGTGTTCATCGCGGTCAGCATCGGCACCAGCTCATCGCCCAGGACCTCGCCGACGATAATCCGTTTGGCGTTCAGCCGCAGCGCGTCGGTGACTAGCTGGCGGACCGGGATGGCGCCAACGCCTTCGGCGTTGGGCTCGCGGGCCTCCATCGCGACGATGTCGGTGTGCCGGTGCGGCAGCGTGTGCAGGAACAGCTCGTACTCGTTCTCGATGGTGACGATGCGTTCGTCGCGGTCGAAGTCGGCGGCCAGTGCGCGGGCGAAGGTGGTCTTGCCGCTGCCCATCCCGCCGGTCACCACGATGTCCTTGCGGGTGGCGATGGCGGCGCGTAGGAACTCCCGCAATCCCGGGTCGAGGGTGCCGTTGTCGACGAGCTGGTCCAGGTCGACGTCGAGCATCCGGTGCCGCCGGATCGACAGGCACGGCCGCGGTGTCACGGTCATGAGCGCGGTCAGGCGGGAGCCGTCCGGCAGCGCCAAGCGGAGCTTGGGCTTGGCGGGGGAGAAGTCGCGGGCGGTCTGGCCTTGGTAGGCGCCCCACCGGCGGATCAGCTCGACCAGCTGCGCATCGGAGTCGGCGACCGGCTCACCCGGCTCCTTGCGGCCATCGGCGTAGTTGATCCACACCTGGTGCGCGCCGTTGACGTCGATGGTCTCGATGTGCGGGTCCTCCAGCAGCGGCTGAAGCGCTCCGAGCCCAAACCGCTCGTTGTAGACCGCGCCGACCAGCCGCGCCTCCAATTCCGCGGTGAGCCGGTAGCGGCCCGAGCCGGCCTGGTCGGCGATCCACGCCCGCACCTCGGCGGCAATGAGCATCCGCGCCTGCTCGGGCGTGGTTTCCGCGGTGATCTGGTCATCCAGGGCACGGTTGATGTCGGCGACCGCGCTGCGCGCGGTGGCCTCCTCGATACCCGTCCGCTCCGCAGGCAGGGCGCCCGGTTTCCAACCGGCCGGACGCCCATCCACGAGACCGCCCGGCGCTTGATGCCTAGTATCCGAGCGGGGCCATCCAGGCGATCCACCGGTGGGCCACACCGAACGGTTGTTCATCGCCGCCCCTCTCCCACTACTGGAGCCCGTCCGGAACTCGATCCGGTCAAGGCCCGGCGCTGCGCGGTCGTGAAGCTCAGCGCATGGTTCGCCGTGGTGCGGGCGGCGCGCATCAGCGGACTGACCTCAATCCGCCGACGGGCCCGATCGCTGCCGCCACCCTGCGACAGCACGCTGGCGGCCTTCTCGTCGATCGGCATCGTGGCGGTCATCGCGAACTCGCCGAGCTCGGCACGAAGGTCGCGCAGGGTGTAGGGACGCTCTCCGATCAGGCACAACGCCAACGGCACGGTCGGGCCCAGGGCTTGACGGAGCCGGGCAATCCGCGGGCGTGCCGCGGCGACCTGAGCTAGCGTCGGCCGCATCACTACGATCACCAGCTCGGCGGCGCGCAGCAACGCGAATGGCTGCTCGGGGCTGATCGGTCCGGTGTCGGCGAGCACGGGGAACGGCAGGGCGGAGAACGTCGCCGCCAGATTGTCCCAGGTGGTTGCCGAGAACTCGGTGGCCAGGAACGGGTCCACCAGACCGGGCAGCAGCAGATGCTGGCGTTCGTCGTCCAAGGCGATGGTCTGCTCCCACATTGCGGCCTCGGCGGCGTTCGGGCTGTGCACGGCGGCCAGCGCCAGATCCCACAGCCCGCCCACCGGTGGGGTATGGCATTGGAAGTAGCCGCGCAGAATCTGCCCGCCGGCCGGGGAGCACTCAGCCAGCAGTACCCGTCCCGGCCAGGTCAGCGCCATCGCGAAGGCCGTGGTGGTGGCTCCGGGAGAGTCTCCGGGGCTGGTGAAGGCGATCACGCTCATCGCGGCCCCCGCGCGGTCACTACCAACGCCAACCTGCCGGTGGACGCCTGCTTGGCGATCGCCGGGCCCACCCGGGCGTCGACCACCAGATCGACCTGCACACTGCCCTCGGCATCGGCGGAACTGACCTGATCGATGGTTGCCGCCGTGTCCTGCGTCAACTGATCTCCGCCCGCAGCGGTCGGCGGACTCTGTCCCTGTTGACCGGGAGTGGCGATCACCAGCACTTGATCACCCGGCGCCAGGCCGCGGGCCGGGAGTTGGCTGGCCTTGAGCGCGATCGGCACCACCTGCTGCCCCGTTCGCGGGCTCAACGCCGTGGTCACCTGCGAGGGCGCCAGCAGCGTGCCCTTGCGCAGGTCCACGGACGCCACCCGCCCCACCACTTGCCGGAGTTGTCGCCCAGGGACGAGCGCCACGCCCTGCCCGGCGTCCACCTGCGTGGTCGCCACGTCCCAGGCGTCGATTGGGGAGCCGACTGGAATATCGCGGGTGACCATCACGACCGAGGTGCGATCGCCGGTCTCGGTGTACAGGTAGGCGGCCGACAGCGCCCCGGTCAACATCAGCAGCATGCCGATGACGACCATCCGGCGGCGCCGCTGGCGCGGAAGGGGAGGTAGCGGATCGCGATTGCGCGATTGCTGGCCATCAGGACTGGACGTCGGGGTGAATTCTTGGACGTGTGGGGTCCGGGATTTGTGCGCCATCATCATCGACCCCCTGTGACCGCCTGGCCCTCGGCGACCCGCAGCGGGAACGTCGCCGACCGCGACAGGGTGGGCAGTGCACCGCCGGCCCCTCCGGAACCGACCCAGGTCCCGCCCCAGGTCACCGTTACCGTCACCTGATACGCCGACCCCGGCAGACCTGCCGACGAACGCTGATAGGTGAAGGAGCACTCTGAATGCTGTGTGTGTGCGGGGCGCGCAGGGGCGTAGGCCTGGCCGGCGCCGCTACAAGTCACCGGCGGCAGCCCCGAACCTGGATTGATCGTCAAGGTTGTCGGTCGTGCTGTGACCTGGGCCCAAACGCCGCCGGCTGACACTCGATCGGTGTGGGTGGTCCAGTTGGCCACCCAGAACCATTCCGGCAATCCCACCAGCCCCTCCGATCCACGTGGCGGCGCGGTCCGCACTTCAGGCTCGGGAACCGGAAGCCGGCCCCACGCCTGCCGGGCCAACTGAACAGGCGACGCGGTCGGGACAGGAGCGCGGTCGGCGTCGGTGTCTCCGGGGAGGGTGAAGGGACCGCATGCGTCGGTTCCGAACCGCCACGCACCGCAGATGTCCACGGGACCAGCACCGCCATCACCCTGGCCGCCGCCTGCGCGCGGAGCTGGCGCTCTATTGCCACTGCCGCCGCCGCGGCCGGGCTTCTCGGCGCCGTAGCCATAGCCCCAGGGATAGGGCTCTGGCGGAATCGGGTCCTGCCGGGCCGAAGCTGTCCCCGCAGGTACGACGGCGCAGGTCATCGTCGCGACCAGGCCCGTTGCCATGATTGATAGCGGACGTCCTAGCAACGTCCTAGTGGAGAGATGCGAGTGATACGCCATTGCCGATCAGATCCTCGCGCAAGGGTTGCTCGTAGATGATCGTTTGGTGTTCCGCGGCTGGTGACCTTTCCCGTGCGGGAGTTCTTCAGCTGCGCATTCGTGCTGTCCTGGCAATCCCACACGGTCGCCTGGCTCCCTTTGACCTGCACTTTCTCGATGCGGACGACGATGTGCCCGATGGAGGTCAGGTCTTGGGCGTGGAGCTTTTCGATATTGCGGAGCACGTCGTCGAGGAGCGGCTGAGCTGCGTACCGCCCGAGGAGGTGACGGCGATCCTGCGGGCTGACGGCTTGTTCAGCCTGGGGGAGCACCACCCAGTACTGGTTGTAGCTGTGTTTGATCGCGTCCTGGACCGTCGTCGATGCCGCTGGAGGGCTGGGCGCCCGGCTGGAGGGCAGTGACACAGGATCTTCGTTGCCACCGCAGGCACTGGCCAGAAGCGCAGCGAACAGGAGTGCATGGTGTAAGGAAGGCGTGTGAGCAGGCGAGATGTCCGAGCTCCGCTCACTGAGAGTTCGACCGTAGTGTCGCCTCATGATCTCCGTCCTCTGTCGCGAAACTAGGACGATCTGTCGAGATAGTAAGACACCTTGGGGTAGGGTTGTAAAGAGGAGCGGGCGAAGCGAGGAGAGGCGCGTGGCAACGACACCCGAACCGCGACAACTTGCGCTCAGCGAGTTCGTGCGCGATCACAACGCTTCTGGACTCAGTTATCGACGCATGGCTGTGCGTGCGATCGACCCGGTGAGCGGGCAGGCGCTCGGCTTCCAGTGGATCAGCAAGCTTGCCGCCGGGCACGTGGCCAAGGCCCCTGAGCCATGGCAGATGCGCGCCCTAGCCGCGGCCATGGAAGTCCCCGATGAGTTGGTGAAGACCTTGGCTGCGCGCCAGTGGCTGGAATATGAGATCAGCGAGGTCAGGCTGGGCTCTGACGAATGGATCTTGTTTCGCCTTGCGCGAGATCTTCCTGACGAGGACAAGCGCATGCTCCGCCGAATGGCCGAAGAGTTCGTCCGCCGCCAGACCCGGCGCTTGAACCAACCTCCTGATGACGCGGACACCGGGGCGCCTCCGAGTTAAGGGAATTACGCTCGAAACTCATGGCCCGAGGGAGCATGGAGGAACTGTCCATCGATTCTGATCAACAGAGACCAGGACTTGGCTCAGCTGTAGGGGGTGAAATGACCATCCCATCGCGATTCGTAAGGGTGGACCCGGAGGAAATGGACGACCGGCTCGGCCCTGTCTTAGTCCACCGGACCCTTGCAGGCTGGATCTACTACTGCCGTGCGGACAAGATCTCTGAAGAACTCGCCCGCGAGTTCGAGGCACTGGCCAACCGTTACACCCAGACCACCATCTCGCTCACCACCCCGACTGAACCGAGACCCGAGATCAGAATGCATCGGCTCCCACCAGAGCAGATGCCCGCACCGTTACAGCCGGCCGTTCTCGATCTCCAGGGCGGGGTGCACACCGTCTTCGTTCGCGAAGATCTGATCACTCAGGACATGGCCGATGCCATGGTCGAAATCACCTCGGAGCAGAACCGCTATGTGCGCCGTCTCCCAGTGATCGCCCCTCTCCCTGACCCATGACCCAACGAGCACCGCGTTTCGCACAGTCCCTGCGACCTGCCGACACGGATCGGGAAGCACCGTGGAAGAGACCCATACCTCGCCCGCAACGTCAGGTGAGCCCACGCACCTACTACGCCAAATCCTGGCCGGTGATCCCGACGTGGATCCGCACGTCCTGTACCGGCAACTTCGAGAGCAGGAACCCATCCTTCGCGCCAGCTCGGGCTGGGTCGTCCTCTCTCGCTACGCCGACGTCGAGGCTGCCCTGCGCAACCGAGCCCTGGGAAAGGGCGACGAAACCGTTGCACATCTGGAGCACCTACCGCAGGACCAGGCCCAAGCGATCATGAGTCGCTGGCGGCACACCATGGTGTTCGCCAACCCGCCACACCACACCCGGCTCCGTCGCCTGGCCAGCTCCGCCTTCACGCATCGGCACGTCGGAGCCCTGGCCGCAATGATCGGCAGGCATAGTGACCAGTTCCTGGACCAACTGGCCCGACAGTCTGGCGGAAACTTCGTCAGCATTGTCGCCTTCCCGCTACCTGCCCAAGTGATCGGCGAGTTGCTCGGCGTACCCTCCGCCGACCGGCCACGGCTCGCGGCCTTGGTGCCACAAGCGATGAAAGTCTTCGAACCCTTCACCGAGCCCACAGTTCTTGGCAAAGCCGCCGAGGCGGAAGCCGAACTGGCCGACTACTTCACCCGCCTGCTCACCTACAAACGCCGCCACCACGAAGACGACCTGCTCACTCGCCTGGCCGTGGCCCGAGACGACGAAGCTTTGACCGACACCGAAATGGTTGCCACCGCGATTCTGCTCCTTGGAGCCGGGCTGGAGACCACCGCCAAACTGCTCGGCAACGGCCTGCACACGCTGCTCACCCACCCTGACCAACTCGAACTACTTCGTTCGAACCTCGACCTGATGCCCAGTGCGATCGAGGAGATCCTGCGCTTCGAACCGCCTGCCCACCTCAACCCACGTACCGTCCTTCAGCCGTGCACGCTAGCTGACATTAAGCTGGTTCCCGGCCAATTCGTCATCGCCCTCCTCGCCGCAGCCAACCGCGACCCGGAACAATTCACCGACCCCGACCAGTTCAACATCAATCGCACTCAAGCTCTTCCATTGTCCTTCGGCAGCGGTATCCACTACTGCCTCGGTGTCCACCTTGCCCGGCTAGAAGCGACCGTTTTCTTTCGTCGCATGCTGCGCCGATATCCAACGATCGAGCTCAGCGGAAAACCGTACCGCGAACGGGGCAGTAATCTGCGAGGATTCATCGAACTACCAGTACAACTGATCGGACCGGGTACTCGCCAGCCGGTGTAGTAGCGAGAGACAGCGGCGGTATACCGGTGTGGACCCACCTCTCGACAAAGCGAGTCGTTGCCACGGCGAGGGACCTCAGTGGTTCTGGCCTCATGCGATCTCCAGCGAGGCCATCTCAGGGCGCCTCCGGACGGCCGACTCATGCCTCCTCGGCTCGTTTGCACGTCCTGCAGTGTACAACTCGATCATTGCAAGCCGCCGAACTCAACGAACGCAGCTGAATTCCGATCCTTCGATGTCAGCGGGTTTCAGCGCCACGAACGGCCCGTTGCCGTGTGCTGCTGTTACGTGCTAATTCAGTAAGGGAAGACGATCTGCCCACCGTAGAAGTACAGGAGTCAATTCAGCACACGGATCTTCATGGTTCCCTCCCACTCGCCACGTCGGTGGCGCCGCCGCATCGGCAGAGTCTTGCGGGGCATAGGCTCGGCCCTGGTACTGGTCGCGGTCACAGTCGGCGTGCCGTACCTGTTCGTTGCGCTCGCCGGATCGCCGATCCCCGAGCAGATCCCCAACTGGGACGAGATCCTCTCCACCCTGTCCCGGCGCGACGACGGAACGCTGTTCCTCGGCTTCCTCACCTACATCGCCTGGGGCTTTTGGCTGATCGGGATTGCACTGCTGATGCTGGAGGCCGGTGCCCGGCTGCGGGGCCGACCCGCGCCGCACATTCCAGGGCTGGACGGCCCTCAACGTCTCGCTGCGCTCCTGGTCACCACACTGAGTGTGGCCGTCATCGGAACGACAGCTGCCGTCAGCCGAGCAAGCACGCTACCCGCCGTGCCTCACAACGTGGCTGCTGCCCCGCCCCCATACACGCAGTCCCCCTCAGCAACCAGCGATTCCGACAGTGCGGTAGACGGCCAGCCCGATCCGCCCTCCACTCTCACGAGCCGCGTCGGATCCCTGAACCGGGATGCGGCGCCTGGCCATGCGGCCACCCGCCCGCAGAGACACCAAGTCACGGCGCGATTCGCGTTCGGTTCTGCCCAGTTGTCTACGCCTGTCAAGGAGGCTCTGGCTCAGACAACCCGCGACATCGGAACCGATGCCGACCTGGCACAGCCGATCAGCATCGTCGGCCACACGGACGCACACGGCCCCGCCGACTACAACCAGCGCCTATCGGTCCAGCGGGCTCGCACCGTCCGAGAGGCGCTCGGTGAGCTGGCGGCCCACGGCTTCCGGTTCGAAGTCAGCGGCAAAGGCGAGCGCACCCCGATCGCCGCCGAGACCCACGCGGATGGCAGCGACGACCCATCCGGGCGAGCACGCAACCGCCGCGTCGAGATCACCTACACCCTCAAAACCCGGCACGCTCCACCGGCCAGCCCCACCACCAGGCCACCTCACGAGCAGGGCGACGGTAACTCAGGCAGCCCGCCACCCTCACCACCGGCCACTCAGACCGCCCCCTCCCAGCCGACGCCACCACCCACCCCGTCGGAGACGGCGACAACATCTGGAATCCCGTCGGAATCGGCCACATCGCAAGACTCGTCTCCCACGAGCCCGCCTGCCTCCACAGATCACCCATACACGGTGGATCTCCCCTCCGGCGCGGTCGTCGGCCTGTCGTTCGCCGCCGGTGTCGGTACCGCGCTCGTGGTCACCCGGCTGCATCGGCGCCGCCGGCATCGCACATCCGCCACCGGCCCCGACCTGGCCCGCCGCGAACCGCCACCGTCGCCGACCATCCGCCGACTACGGCGCGTCGACCTCGGCCGCGAAGCGCAAAGTTCCGATCCTGAACTACCGCCCGATGAGCCCAGTCGGCTCCACCTGTTTCCGCTGCCATCCAGCGGTCGGATCGTCCTGGGAGTACGTGACCACCAAGAGATCACGGTTCCGATCGGCGGATTCCTCGTCGGCCTGAAAGGGCCCGGCGGGATCGCGGTTGCCCGAGCACTGCTGCTCACGTTCCTGATGCACGCGGGTGACCACGATGTGGAGATCATCATTCCCCGCAGCGACGCAACCCGGGTGCTCGCACTCACCCCCGAACAGGTCAACGAGCTCACCCAGTACGCCCGAGCCTTGCGCGTTACCGCTGACCTGAACGCGGCACTGCGGCTGCTGGCGTCTGAGCGCATCCACCGTGCTCGCCTGCTCGACACCGCGCCCGACAGCCAAGACCTAGCAGCGGTCCGTCAGGCCGACCCGACCGAGCCCCTGCCCCGACTGGTCCTGGTGGCTACCTCCGCCCCAGAGCAGCAGCGCCGCTTGGAAGCCGTAACTGTGGCTGCGTCCGATTACGACATCGCCATCATCACTCTCGGCGAGCACCCGGTCGGCCCCACAGTGCATCTTGATGACGCGGCACAGGTCACCTCCTGGACCGGTGCTGGCAGCGACATCTGGGACGGGCTACGCCTCTTCCACGTCGAGCAACAGGATGCCGACCAGGTCCTCGAACTGATCCGCGGCGCGCACGGCGCACCAGAGCCCGAATCAGAACCCGAACCTGCGGCGCATACGAAGACGGCCGCACGCTCCCCGGTGTCCGTGGCGCGGTCGGCGCCATTTGTGCCACAGGTTCGCGGGGACCGCCCCGTCTACTTGCAGGTTCTAGGACATCCGACCGTAAGAGTCGACGGCCAGATTCTGGAGACCGGTATTCGTGGCAAGGGCCGGGAGCTGTTGACCCATCTGGCCGTCCATGCCGAAGGCGCCAGTCGCGACGCGATCGTGGCGGCGCTGTGGCCGGACGTCGACCACAAACATGCCGTGATGCGCTTTCACGCCCTGCTGCACGAGACCCGCCAGACCCTCAAACGAGCTACCGGGCGAATCGATGAGAACTTCATCGCCCGGACCGCGGATCGCTACGGCATCGATCCTGAGCTCATCAGTGTCGACCTGTGGTGTTTCCACACCGCCCTGCATGAGGCGTCACAGGCCGATCGTGACCAGGACCAGGCAGTGTTGCTGCAGGAGGCTGCCGACACCTACCAGGGGCACCTGGCCGCTGAGGCATCCTTCGAGCAGGCATACGAATGGATCGAACCCGAACGGGAGACGCTACGGCGCCAAGCCGTCGAAGCCTTGATCCACCTGGCCGTCCTCTACGAGCGTCACGAACCCGAGCGAGCTCTTACGGTCCTCGAACGCGCCCGATCGCTCGACCGCTACGCTGAAGAGATCTACCAGCACATCATGACCTTGCAGGCCAAGCTCGGCCGGTCCGATGCCGTACGGCGTACCTATCGTCTCTTGGAGACCTCCCTGGAGGATCTGGCAGTCGACCCGAGCGAGGAAACCCAACAACTCCTGTGGCGTTTGCTCCACCCCCGCGGTAGCTCACAAATGGGCCAATTCTGAAACAGAATCGGTTTTGTAGCTGAGAAGCGATGACGACATATAGATACTGAAACCCATTAGCGTGAGCGATTGGATAGCGCACGGTAGAGGCTCAGTCTTCAGTTGGCGATTCATCACCTAGAAGGGCGCGCAAGAGCGAGTGCCCCGGCATGAGGTCACCGGGGATGACCGGTACGGTGAACACCTTGGGGTCGTCGAAAACAGGTTCGCCGCTGGGGCGGCGTGTGTAGGGCACGACGCCGTAGTCGATACCGTCTTCTTGATCAAAGCCCATCCACGTGACGCCCTCCTCCTCCCCAGGGCGCAGCGGGTGGGGAGAGGGGGCACGAGCGGCCACATCCCGCTCGTTGATCACCCAGACCTGCGGGACGGCCAGAACCCATCGGACTGCGGCAACGCGGCGGACGTGGGCGGCTGCTCGTTGCTCGAACGCGACTGCGGCGGCGCGATCCCGCAGATAGTCGTAGTCACTGAGCATCAACTTGCGCTGCCCATCGAGTGCAGCGATCGCCAGGTACTCGTTAGCCCGGATGTGCCGCTCCTGTCGCTCCACTACGTCGAAGAGCACTGCCGCAAGGTCATCGTTCATCTGGCACCACCCTTCCACCCCGTCCATGCCGGAGCAAGGTTCCCCGTCGGGGCCGGCCGCTGGAAGGGAAGCAGGCCAAGCCGTCAGGCGGGGCAAGGCCGGCCTGCGGCCACCCAGGGGCCCAGGCCCGACGCCAGATCGGCGCGTGGCCAGCGCGCCACGTGCTTCCTCGACCCCTGCGCGCTGATCAGCCAGTGGTCCGCCGATGTTGACGACTGCCCCGGGTATCCGCCACTGGGAGGATGTGGTGGTCGTTAGGCGCGGCTGCGGGCCCACAAGGTCAGGGATGCGCGTGGGCCCTGGCCGTCAACGGGTCCAAGTCACAGGGTCCCGAACCACCAATGATCGCGTGTGGCTGGATCAGCCTTACCGGCTCTGTGTCCGAAGGCGTATCATGAGGGAGCGATCGGTCTCCTACTGTGATCTGCTATCTAGTATGGGATTTGATCAAAGGAGTCGACCCCCGCGTGCGGGGGTCGACTCTCTTACATCCGGTCACATGGTGACAACTCACTTTGGCGGTGGCCGCTCCTGGTTCCTCACGCGTGTCCATGGCGGACGCATCAAGTGTCGGGGGTCATCGCAGTGACGAATGCGTTGAGCTGCCCGAGGAGCGAGTTTGCAGACTGCTGGGCTTCACGGAGGATCCCAAGCGCTGCATCAACTCCGCACACCGCATCATCACCGAGTTGACCCACCTCCATCGCTGGGCCAGCGAGAGTCACTGCCACAGGGGCGCCGACGTGCAGTAGGAATCGGTAGCACCAATCATTGCCGTCGTCGATAAACTCAATAGCAGTCGTGGCGTGTTCGGAATGGGATAGCACATCCTTCTGATCATGGGCTCGCTCGATCAAACAGGATACAGTGTCTTCCTGGCCCGGCTTACGGGGCCGCCAAGCAAGATGGACTTGCGGCCCTATTCTCCTCCCTCGGTTCTCAATTGGGTCATCTAGATCAGCCAGTTCGTGCGCGACGACAAGCTCGCTCAGCCACTCCCGCGCTGCCTCCTCGTTGAGGGTAAAGGGATTCATCACCATTCTCCGATTTCGATATAATTCGGGATCTCCAGCCCATCAACGGCTAGCGGACCATCGACCCGGTTGATCGCCTCAGCTTCGGCGAGAATCTGTGCCATAGACACATCGGGCCTGAACTGGTGTTCCATCGCTGCTTCCAGTTCCGCACGGCGGCGGGCGCCAGCTGGGTCGAGCCGTGCTGCGGTCACCAGATGCCGACGACCCGCCAGAACACAGAACCGGCATGAGAGCCGAGGCAGCACGGCATAGATTGGATGAATGCGGGTACGTGTCTTGGCGAGTCGTGCCCAGACGTGCTGCACTTTCCAGTCAAGCAACGGCAGCCATTCATCGACCTCGCGCTTGGTTTTGTTGGAAGCGCGGGCATCGTTTCTATAGGGGACCATGGCTGCCCGATCGATACTCTCCTCGGCCTGCATCCCCATAATATTTAGAATTCGCACCCTGCGCCCGATGATGCCCTCGGCTCGCTTTTCGGCCACGAGGCGGGTCATGAGTTTGTGCACAGGGGCTCGCTTCATGCTACTTGTGCAAAATCTACGAGCCTTGTCTGGCCATTTCTGCTGTCGTCGAGACTCGATGTGCTCAGTCAGTCCTTGCTGGCGCATCGATCCTGCGCCGTCTGGTACCTGACGGAATACGATCTCATGGCGTACGCAGTAGTGTGCTGCGTGTTCGGCCGCTAGTTGTTTGGTTCCCGGCCATTCATCCTCATCGCCGAGGTCGCAAAATACGGTGACGACGCGATCGCCGACACCAGCATTTTTTGCAGCTTCTACGACAACGTCGAGCATTGCTTGAGAGTCTTTTCCGCCAGATATGTTGCAAAGAAGTATGTCGTAGGTTTTCAAGTCCGGTGGTGCGCTGTAATCGGCAGATAGGTGTGCTACGTTGTTTGGCTCGGTCATGTCCGCACCTGGTCTTGCGAGAAGTATTCGCACGCCCGTAATCCGGGAGGGACGACGTTGATTCATGGGGCACTGATAGTCGTGAGAAGTACCGCTCGACTCAGCCTGCGGCTGCGTGGGCCGGTCATTGCGCAGAGCAGCGCCCCCCGCCCTGTCACAGGGCGAAATTGTCCTGGCTAGTAGAGGCCAGCAGCCGTTTCTGGCGTGAAGCAGAGGCAGGGAGCGTCACGCGGTGACCGCCAGTTGCTGCTCTGTATGGGGCTGCTCGGCGAGAGGGATTGAAGTTATTGGCATGGTGCCAACCGTTGACAGCGTCGGTCTCAGATGACCCGTACAACACGGGCCAAGCGACGAAGAGGTCGTCGGAGCGTCGGGCCTTGGAGGTTTTAGACCGTGGTCAAGTGGGTGAATACCTCTTGCGCGATCTGCTGGTTTGGAAAAAACTTCGTGCGAAGTCTTGGGGTGTTTGGCTTGGGTTCCAAGAGATCGCGGACGATGAACCACCGACCGGCGCTGCCCTGAAGCTGGTAGCGATATCCGTTTGCCTCGGCCACATCGATGACGCGGATACGCCTGTAGGGTGTGCTCTCGGGAATACCGGGCCACCAGGACAGAGCATCAGGGATCCAGCGATCTGCTCGTCCCAGAGCCGAAGCAGTTCATCGGGCGTGTGGGGGACTTCCACGCCGTCGTCGGTGCGGATCGTGGTCCACCTGGAGTTGAGACCGAACAGGGTGCGCTGATCGATTCGGTCTCACCTTGTCGAGGAGGTCCACACCGACGACATCCACGCGCGTCTTGCCGAGCTCGACCACCCGGCCAGCTGACCGCCGGTTCAGCTCGTCATCGCCGCACCGACATCGAACTCCGTGCCGAACGGGTCCGTGATGTGAGCGACCCGCCCGTAGATCATGTCGTAGGGCTCGGCCGAGGTCCCACCCGCGTCGACCGCTCGCCGCGCCGCCGCATCGGCGTCGTCCACCTGGAACAAGGTCCCCCAACGGGACTTCGTGGCCTTTGGGTCACCGGCGATGCCGCCGATCTCGTGGCCATCCGGTCTGCGCAGGAACGTGAAGTCGAGCTCGGGCATGTCCGGGTTGGCATCCAACGTGTAGCCGAAGACCGCGACGTAGAAGTCGCGCGCGGGCCCGGATTCCGCGGTGACCAGGTCGTTGCGGAGCAGGGCGTTCGGCTCGTTGACGATCTCGCAGCCGATGTGGGGACCGGCCTGCCACAGTCCACACTGCGCACCGGTGGTGTCCTTGATGATCGCCGTCCGGCCCTGGTCCAGCACGTCCATCGGGCCGGTGATGATCGAGCCGCCCGCGTCCCGCGCTCGGGCGGCCGCGGCGTCACAGTCATCCGTCGCGAAGTAGACGTTCCACCAGAAGTCCGTGGCGTCGGGATCGGGGTTCGGCCTGATGGCCGCGACGGGTCTGCCCCGTAGCAAGCACTGGGTGTAGTGGCCGAACTCCGCCGGTCCCACATCGAAGTCCCAACCGAACAACGCGCCGTAGAAGGTCATCGCGCGGTCGAGATCCGGGATGCCCAGGTCGATCCAGGTCGGTGTGCCAGCCGGCTGCGTGGTGGTCAGCTCGCTCATCGTCTCTCCTTGTCGTGTCCCCATCTTGTCCCCATCTTGTCCCCGTCGCGTCCTTGTCGCTTCGGGCAGCGGTGATGGTAACGACGGGGTCTGACAAACCGGGCTGGACGAGACGGCGGGGCCGACGACGACCGCACTACGGCCCGGGCCGGTAGTGTCGAGCAGTTCCTCGGCGTCGAGCTTTCCCAGCCACCGCGGGTTCCACACCCGCCCGGTGCCCGCGTCACGGCGCGCGGTGATGCGCAGTCGTTGCCTGGACGTCCTCGGGCGTAAGCGTCGGCTCCCGCTCGGGCCAGATGGCCGCTGAGCATTGTGGTAACGATCACTGCGAACCGCGCGTGTCCCGGGCGTCGGCAGACCGGGAGGCGGCAGACTCGGCTGCTTCGACCGTGGAGACCGGGACAGGACCCGCGGTCAGGTCGGGGATCTGGTCAAGGCCGAGCGGCCGCCCCCGAGCGTCCAGCTCGACCACGCGGAACGTCATAACGATCTTGTTGTCGAGGCATACGTCGAACCGTCCGCTCTTGACGGCCTCGGCAGCCTCGCGCAGCGCTAGAACCCGGCCGAAGCTGGACAGGCCAGGCAGGAAATAACGCCAGGGATTCCAGCGTAAGCGCCAGGTCAGCGCAGGCATCCCCGTGGTTGGTACAGCTCAGCTTGCTGAGGCGCGCTGGTTGGTAGGCGTGCTGAGAACGGATAACCCAGCGAGGAAGCTGGTGAGACACGGCGACACCTCCCTTCATCTGCGATGGTTGACGGAATACACCCCGAGTGCGGTTCTCGAAATACAGAACTTGAGGTCGGCTGTCTAGCGCGAATTGATCTAGTGCCTTTGAAGGGACGCTCAATGATTTGTTTTCCCCACTACCCAGATATCGAACGGTAGCTAGCGGAGCTGCGCTCGGGCCGGCCCTGCCCAAAGTTTGGACAGGGCCGGCAGTTGTCACTTACGCGGGTGTCAGGACGGATGGGCGCGCTGGTGAAGGGATGCACGATGACGAATGAATGGGGGTCCGGAACTAGGATGGACTGTTGGACCATCGTGGCCTTGAGTGGGCTTCTGCTCGGCGTAGCCAGTGGCCAGTTCCTCGGGTGTGATGTTCAATCGCACATGTTTTGGTGGAATGCCCGCCACGATGACGTCACGGAGCAGGTGCGCCATCGCGTAGGACGGGTCGGCGGCCTCGGCGCGGTCGAGAGCGACATTGGCCAGTCCGCCGTCTCCACTGGCGAAAGCGGCGTAGGCCAGCAGGCTTGCCGGGGCCGCGGCGTAGGGCTCTTGAACCCGGCGGGTCATGTCCCGCCAGAACGCGATGTGCTGGTGCAGGTGATCGACGTCGATGCGCACCCACGCCTCGTCGCGGAGCCGAACGCTGAGCAGTAGCAGCCCGAGCCAGGCGGCTTCATCGTCGGTGAGCCGCGCCCGACCGTCGCGGACCCGGTCGGCGAGTTCCGCGATGAACCTCCGCCCTTCGTCCACCACCTGGACGGTGTTGTCGGTAGCCGAACCGCTGGCGGTGATCCGTTCACACATCCGTTGTTCAGCGCGTTGGGTGGCCTGTTGCATCGCCGTGCGCGCAGGCCCCTGGAGAGGCGCGACTGAGTCGATGAGTTCGTCGCGGTCGCGCAGGACGACCTGTCCGGCCAACGTCGCCTGCGCGGCGATCACGCTAGTGCTGATGTCGTAAGCGGTGCCCTCCGGCGGGCAGCGGCCGGGGTCCTGGCAGGTGTAGGACCACCAACGACCCTGGTCGACGCGCAACGCCACCCACACAGGCAGTTCGGCCTGCTCTGCGGCTTGCAAAACGCTGTTCATCGCGGGAGTGACCAGTTCCTCGGGTCCGTAGCCGAGCAGCAGCACCGCGGACATCTCGTTGCGTTTCAGCATGGACATCAAGCATTCGTCGACCGATTCGGCTCCCTCAACACTGCTGCGATCGCTGGCATCGACGTCGGCGACCTGAAGTACCGGCGTAAGATCGCGCCGCATTACCATTACCCCTTCCTGGTCGGAGATACCGACGACCACCAGGCTCAGCGAAGGGTGGAAGCCCACCAGGTGGGCCGCCACAGCGATCGCGTCCACGGGGGAGCTGACAACCAGGCGTGACAGCTCGATCCTGTCACCGACCTTCTCTGCTGTGTCCTCCGGTACTGGGGTATTCGGCCTCGGCTCACGCTCGCTCGGCATGAGAAATCACATCCCTTTTGTGTCAATCGGAAAAGGTGTCGGACAATGGGGAGAGGAGAGCGCGCGGGTCCGTGTTAACCGGAACCCGGCACCTGCGCCGAGCTGCGATCTCCCGCGGCCCGGATGTCGCGGAGTTCCACGACAAGTTGTTTGGCCAGCATCCGATGCAAGGCACTGTGATTGGTCAGCGGCACCATGACATTGCGGGCGCAAGGTGCGGCCTGTCCAAGGCGGTACAGATCGCCATGAGCGGCGGCCGGTACTGCGGCCGCCGCCGTCACGGGGACGGAGCCGACTGTCCGCAGATGCGGGCAGGAACTCGCTGCCAGGGACCAGCAGGCACGACATGTGGGCGGAGTCGGCACCAGGTTGGGTTCCGTCGGATCGGTCATCAACGGCCATTCATCTCCCGGCAGCAGCCAGGCGATTCGACCGTCAGTCTCGGCTGCATCACCACCACAGACTTGGCAAATGCCGCTGGTCATGCAGGCCAACTGCCGCCCTGTATGGATTTCGGCGAATTCCGGTTCGCCTGACCTGCCGGTTCGGTTGCGGTACCACAACGCGCCGAAACGCCGGTCAGCGGACAGTTCACGGCGGTAGGCCAGCCGCCCCTCCCGCCAGCCGAGCCGCAGCGAAGGGTCGACCTTTTCTCCGGTCCAGCGGACCACCCATGGAACGGGCAAGCCTCGCCAGACCGCAGGAGTTGGCAGGTGCGTATCAGGCATGATGCACTCCTTTGTTGCTTTCGGTGGAAAGGGGCGGCGACGGCAGAATTGGCAATCGAAGGTGCGCTGTGTGTAAGTCCCTCGTCCCGGCGGGCGTTGAAGGCGAGCGTGAACAGCTGGTCATACTCGTCCTGGCCAATTCTTTCGCCGAGTTCCTCAAGGTCGCCCACTAGGCGCACAGCGTTGCTGCTGGCCGTTTTGGTGTTCAGCTTGGTAAAGCGGGGATCATCGGGCTAGCGGGCCTTGGGTGGTGCTCGATGACGTATTCGTCGCGGCCTTCGTGGTCCCGCTTAGCGACGTGCAGGAGCGCGACACTTTTGTCCGGGTCGCTCATGTCGTCCCAGCCCGGGTGGCATGACCATGTGCTGGGCGTTTGGTGCCTGCGGCCGCGGCGCACCGCGCTCTACAGGGCTCCTTGAGCGATTGCGTCAGGTGCGGCTGCGCCTGAGTATCCGCCAGGGCAGGTCGGCGTGGTCAGGCCGCTGTGTCATTGATGTCGTCGAGCCAAAAACAGCGGCGGCAAAAGCCCGCGGTCGAAGCGTTGATCCGACCGCTGATCAACTCCAGAACAACCTGAGTGATGTTGAAGGGCTGGAATTGTTTAGAGGGCGCCGCTCTCCCGACTGCGTCCGGGCACATCGGGTCGACGTGCCAACACCACGACTCGTCCAGCGTCTTGCCGGTGGACCGCGTGTACTCCCAATTCTTGCTGACCACTACGGGGAAGAGCCGGCCGAATCGGCGCAGGTTCTCGGCCCGCCGTAGGTTCTGCCGGTGCATGTTGTGCTCGGGGACGACGTCCAGCAAGGTCCGGCTGGTGAGGACCGGACGTTGATTGATCCTCACCACGACCGCATCGCTGTCGTCGTCGGGTACCACCCACCGGCTATCGCCGCTGCGGGGCGGGCCCAGAGACCACACCTGTCCACGCCGTAGGACGATCTTGTCGTCACGGCTTTCGGCGAACGTGACCCAGGCGCCGACTCGGTATTCTTTGGGTTCATAGAGCTTTCGAGTCCGTTGCGGGCGCCGCCAGGTGCGCGCTTTCGGGGTCTGGTCCGGGGTCCGGGGTCCGGGATTGGGTGCGCCCGTGCACGTCCGCCATGTGTCCAACGAACTCAGCTGGGAGGTCGAACTTCGTGTCGCAGAGCCGCATCTGGCTGGTGTCGTCCCGGTAGACGAGTCGACACCGCGCGAAGAATCTCCCGACGGGCACATCACGTTCACGCATGCGTGAACACCCCCCTTCAGGGCGATCGAGAAACGGAACCGGCCTGCTTTGAGTCAGCTGTTCAGTGGTTCGCTGAAGCCGCCCCACAAACGCACAGCGGCCGTGATGTCCTCGGGGCTCGGCGCGGTGCTGCCAGCGAGGTCAGCGAGGGTCCAGGCCAGGCGAAGCACCTGGTCAAGGCCGCCCGGAGTCAGTTGGCCGCCGGTCAGCGCGGCGTCGAGTATCGCGGCCGCCCGCGCTGGTGGGGTGAAACGGCACCGCAGTTCCGGGCCCGGGATCTCGGCGTTGGTGCGCCACGGCGTCTCCGCCAGCCGACGCGCGGCGCGGTCACGGGCGGCCTGGACCCGGTCGGCGACGCGTCTGCTGGACTCGGCCGCGGCCAGATCACGGCGAAGCTCGGCTGGAGCTGCCGGGGTGAGCCGGACCTTGATGCCGACGCAGTCCAGCAGTGATCGCGGCAGCCGGGCCAGGTAGCGCTGGCGGACGCCGGGCGGGCACGTGCACGCCTGCGCGTCTGGTGCGCCGCACGGGCACGGGCGGGCTGCCAGCACCGCGATCGGACGCGCGGGAAAGGTCACGATCCCTTCGGCTCCGCTGACGGTGACCGTCCCGTCCTCCAGAAGTCGGGCCAGCGACTTCAGCGTCTGGACGGCGAATTCGGGCGCGTCGTCCAGGAAGAGCACTCCTCGGTGGGCGAGGGCGACCGCCCCGGGGTGAACGGTGCGGCTGGTCCTGGCGCCGAGGACGGCGCCGCGCGGATCGGTGTGGTGCGGCGCGCGGGATGGAGGCCGGACGATCAGAGGCTTGTCGGGTGGGAGGAGGCCCGCGAGGGAGTGGAGGGCGGTCACCTCCAGTGCGGTGTCGTGATCGAGGTCGGGCAATAGGCCCGGTAGCCGCTCGGCGAGCATGACCGCACCCGTGCCGACGGGGCCGACCAGAGCGAGGTGGTGACCGCCCGCGGCGGCCACTTCGACCGCCTCGCGCCCACCGGCTTGCCCCCGCACCTGAGCTAGATCCAGATCGCCGGGCAGCCCGATCGCGGGGTGGGCGGTGGGGTGGTAGCTGTCGTGCGGATCGTCGCCGCCTTCGTCGGGCGGTGGCATGCCGCGCAGCTGCGCGATCAGCCGGCCCAGCGAGGTGACGCCGATCACGTCGATGCCGGGCACCAGCGATGCTTCAGCGGCATTGGCCTGAGGGACGACCACCACGCTGACACCGGCGTCGACGGCTGCCAGGACGGCGGGTAGCACGCCGTGAACAGGCCGCACCTGCCCATCCAGTCCCAGCTCTCCGATCAGCGCCATGCTCGCGCACGCTTGGGCCGGGATAGTGCCGCTGGCAGCCAGGACGGCGACGGCGATGGCCAGGTCGAAGACGCTTCCGTGTTTGGGCAGGCTGACGGGGAACAGGCTGACCGCGATATGGCGGTGAGGGAACTGCTGGTCGGAGTTGAGAATGGCGGCTCGAACACGATCGCGGATCTCGTTACGGTCCGTGTCCGGGAGCCCGATCAGGTGCAAGCCGGGCGTCCCATCGATGATCGACCCTTCGACGTCGACCACGACGGCGTCGATGCCCACCAGCGCGATCGCGCGCGTACGGGCTATACCCATGGCACGTCAAACCTTTCGTCGGGGGTTGAGGCGAGCAACGACAGCTAGACGGGATCAAGCCCCGTCCAAAATAAGTGGTTCTCCGCTCGGAAGAACGCACGTGCGGATTTGCGAGAAATCTGGAGCCCCGCAGGAACCCACGGGCATAAGCACGAAAGAGCGCGGGCAGTAGCGATCCTGATCCCCAGCCCTTTGTGGGCTAATTTCCGCTATCGAAATGACGTTTCTCGCTATTGGCGCGCGTCAGTACTTCGCGGACCTCCTGGGCCGAAGCGCGACCCTCGACCTTGTTATAGGGGATCGTGTCCGTACTGACCTTCTTGTCCTGCGGGAACTGCCGACGGGCATCGGCTACGGTGTAGATCCCGCGAGTGACTCCGCCGATCATCCACGGCACCGTGACCGACTTGCTGTTGACCCGCATGACCTCGAACCAAGTCCCATGCCGTTTCACGAAATCACCCACGCTGAAATCGTCCTTGCCCCAGACCTTCTGCCCCGCCTTCTGCCTGTCGGTGACCACGTCGCGCCAGTAGCCCAACTCCCCGTCGAGCTGGATGAGGTCGGCGGTCCACCGGCCCGCATCGGCCGGGGCAGGGGCGACCTTGCGGTAGATCTCGCCGCCGCGGCGCATAAGCGCGGGCCCGCCGTCGTCGTGGACCCACCGGTACTCGCCCTCCAGCAGCCGCACCAGTCGCCGGCGCTGCTGCTCCAGCCGCTCGATCCGGCGCAGCACGGTCGGCAAAGCCTCCCGGTGGCGCTGGTGGGCCTGGGCGGCCCGGCGTCGGCCCGCCCAATACCGGACCTTGTCCTGTTCAGCCATGGAGGCGTCGTGGGCGGCCATCATCCGGCGGTGCGCGGCGCGCGCCGAGTCTGAGATCAGCGGTTGCCCCAAGGGCCAACTGTCGGCGGACTGGCGGTAGCGCTCGTACGCCGCCTCGCTGCGCGCCGCCGCCTTACCCGCATAGTCGCCGTAGCGGTCTGTACGCTGGTCGGCGCGTTGGACGCGCTCGGCTTCCTGTTCGGCGAAGCCAGTCGCGGGCAGCGTCGTGTCATCGATGTCGACCTGGACGTCATGCCCCGCCGCCCGCAATGCCCGCGCGGCTTGCTCGATCTCATACCGCTTGGCCGCCTTGAACCGGCTACGCTGCAACCCGATCCTGCCGATCGAGCGCATCCACCGCCATCCACACCGCAGGTCGCGCAGTACCTCATAAACACCATCGCCCTTTTCGGATCCCTCGATCAAAGTGCCGTCGTCACGGGTATGCCTGATTACAATTGGCATACCAATCCCTCCAAAAGTCCAAAGAGTCGAAGCTGGGCATTTCCTGGGCAGGTGAAGAAACTTCTTCAATCTCCGTATATCTGGCGCCAGCGTATAGATGTGGAAACTTTTCCAGGCCCGCTAGCCCCTGGAGTGGAAGTGGACCTTCTTAGCTGATTCTGGAGCCGGACTGGTTCGCGGAGAATGTTAGAAGTCCAACAAGGTCTCTCCCGTGCCTCATTCGGTATTTCGATTCACTACTCATCCAAGGAAGCCTGATTGTTGGGCTTCGGTGGGAAGTCGCGCTCGAAGTTAAGGCTGTGGACTTCCTCGCCCAAAGTGATGACAAACCAGTGATAGCCGCGCTCGGCCGCTACACGCAGATCATCGAGCAGACCTGATTCGACCAGCTCCAGATACTCGGCGAAGTCGTCGCCGGGCAGCCCGGTGCGGTTCCACCGGCTCCACCAGTCTCCGCATCGGGGATCGAAACCACTGGCATAACAGAGCGGGACGCGGCCCTCGGTGTCCCTCGGGGCGTTCTTGTCAGTCGACATTAGATAGACGCCGTCGTCGCGGACCAGGATCAGGCAAGGTCCGGCATCGACCTCGAAACCCGGGTGATTCAGGGCTGGACCGGGTTCCCAGCGTGTGGTGTGCTCATTGGCCGCAGTGGCATCTTCAGCCAGCCGCAAGACCGCGGCCAAGTCGAAGCACAATTCGACCGAGGGTCTGGGCATGCCAATGCACTCCTTTCATCCTGGGAGTGACGCTTTCATCGTCGCCGTAAGACGCGAGATGGTGCATGAACTGATTAGCGAGCAACCGTCTGGTTCCGTCGCCGCGCCAACGAATAGGGCTCCACCACCGCATATCCTGCGTTAAGATCAGGGGTGAGCTGGGCGCACTGGCTTGCTACTCGCTGCCGCGCAGCCGCGCTTCCCAGCAACACTCGCCGCCAACCCAACCGCCGTCATGCAGGTGAGCGGTCGCCTTGTCGGCGAGTTCGCCACAGAACTTGCAGCGGACCGTCGCGGGGTACAGCGAGCAGCTCGATGCGTGGTCGACGCTGAGCATTCCCGGGTTGGCGTCATTGATCCACTCGCTACATTCGTCGCAGAGGGTGGCGGTGCTAGGGCTAGGATCGAACTCTTTCGCTTGAGCCTCGGTCAAGACATCTGGAGCTGAGGCTGGCACCCGGTAAGAAGTCGCGGTCGGCTGACCGGCTTCTCCTTTGCGTTCAAAGTGAACCAGCCGGTTCCTTTCGTGCATCGTCCTCTCTTCCCACTCTAATTCTGGCGATGTGCCCTTGACTGAACCCGCTGATCGACTGCTGGCTTTCATTGCGGCGTCATCGACGGCACAGCCATCTCTGGAAGTGTGAATGGTGGTGACTGATAGGCCGCACTATCTGCAACCGAAGGCTGGGCGCTCCGGCGGCTCGCTTGCTTGCCCGGGCAGTGCTCGGAAAACGATGAGCAGAAGAGCGTTTACGGCCTCTGAGTCGATCGCGACGGAGTCGGCGGTGGGTATTCGTAGACGAACACGGTTTTAATCCCATCGGCCATCGTGTTCGCTCTGGAAGGGTTACTCCAGGTGCCCCCGCCAACCCAGGGCTTGCACACTCCGGCTTTGCGCCATCCGTCAAATCGGTAGAGGTTCCCGGTCTTGCCGGGCAATGCGTAACTGACCGCGGCCCGGACGGGCCAGTAGTCCCAGCGGGGCGCCAGGTAGTCACGCCAGAGCCGGAGCATGACTCGCATGATTCCTGGATGCTGCGGGTGGCGCGCGATCCGGGCGAGGTCGACGACCTCGCGGCGCGCGAAACCAGCGGCACGCGCGCCGACCGTCGAGCCGAACACCGCGACTGCGACTGCCTGGCCGTCGATCGCCAAACCCCACGCCTGATAGCCGAAGGGGCGGGTGAACGGGCCGAGTGGGTGACTGAAGGCCACGAGGAGCTCGTTGGCCTGCTGCTTGGTGACCGGCGCGAAGAACAAAGGATCGCTTTGACCACGGTCACAGCCCGCCGGCCATAGGGTGCCTGGCAACGTGAGCTGTTGCTGCTCGCCAACGACGTGAATTGGGCTGGCGCTGTCCGTACTGGCCAGATCGTGGCCCGATCGGCCTCGGTCGTCCATGGAGCTCCCCCCTGTTGTAGTCGGACGGGGGGATCTTGCATGCCTAGAATTGGCGACGCCAAATGCGGCTAGCTGAAGGGAATGCGCGAATTGTTCACCCAGGTGTCAACCGGTGGCGACCATAGTTTGCGGCGGCGGTGCCTCTGATGGGTCGGTGTCGTCGAAGAGGACCTCGTCCCCGCACATCACGCGCAGCGGTACCGTCTCGTCGGGCCGCAGGAGGACGGCGTCAGTGGTGTCGAGGTGGATGGAGACTCGAACTGCTCGCATTGTGGGGTCGAGGTAGGTGTAGACCTGAATGCCTGCGACCTCGATGCACGGCAGAGTGTCCTTGTCGCGCATGGGGTGGAAGACAGCGGCGCGGTTGGCCCGCTCGCAGTCTTCCGTGTTGGGGAATTGGTAGCCGTGCGCCGTCACAAGGCTGGTGCCGCTAGGCGGGGCGCTCGTGCGGATTTCGTCGGTGTACAGGGTGTAGCCCTCCTCGCCGCGCTCCTGCTCGGGGCTGTAGTACAAGTCGACGGCTTGGCGGTTATCGGTGGGCGGTTGGTTGGGAACATCGTCCCGGTCGGCGATGCTGTCCCAGCTCGACCGGGCGTGCTCGGCCAGGGCCCGCAGGGCGGAGTCCTCGTCGGCCCAGAGCGTCACCTCGTCACTGTGGCGGTCCCAGCGGCGTAGCACCCACGCCCGCTGCGGGCTTGGCCCGGGGATAGCGGTCGTCATCGCGGCGCCCGGCTCCTCGCCTGCGTACTCGGCGTACATGGCGTGGCGGGCACGGTCGAGAACTTGCTGTTGGCGTTCGGACAGGTCGCCAACATCAATCTGTTCCCACAGTTCGACGGCGGTCTTGATCAGGCACTCGATGTCCAGCGGCACGAACTGTTCGGTGATCATGGGGAACTCCTGTTCTGACGCGATCTGCACGACACCTCCATATGGATCTCCAGTCGCTTAGGCGAGGCCGTCGCATAAGCGAGGTCCGGATCACCCGGCCTGTCTGCGGCGATGAGGGGTAGTTTCGCTTGAAAGGATTAGCTGGTTTCACCAAGTGGTCTCTTCTGGCGGTGATGTGGGGAGGTCGTAGCCGAGTTCCTTCAGCCGGTCGATCGCGCCGACCGGTAGGCAGGTTTGTGGCGTGCGGTAAATCCAGTGCCACGCGAATGGGCAGCGACACGATGTCGGTTCCACAATCGCGTCGCGGTGGCAGCGATCCGTGCACTGCGAGGGGATCCCCGGGTGGCAGGGGAATTCAGGGCAGTCGATGACCACCACGTCGGCGTTTCGTGCGTGGGCGTCCCACCAGTTCGGCTGGTTCGGGATCGTTCCGTCGAAGGCCACCAATCCCTGCTCCGACTGGGCAAACCAGAGGTGATACAGCCATGCCGCTGCTTTTGCCTCGGGAAGGCTTTCGGTGTTCAGTACGTAGGTGTAGGGCTTCTCGCCGTCGTGGCGCTCTGAACCGGACACGTTGATGGTGTATGGCTGCATCGGCGGTTCTCCTTGCCCTTTAAGATTCATCTCGCTTTCGCATAGCCGGGCCTGGAATATGAGGAGTTGCGTGACCACGACGGCGGCGCAGCGTGAGGTAACGCGCGGGGTCGCCCGAAACGTGGTCCTTGCTCGGGCCCGGGCATCGGGGCCGTCAGGGACGCGCTGTCGGTTGGCGTCACGCCCTCGCTTGCGCGGTGGTGGGTTTCACAGTTCCGGGGTGTCTCCCGGCGCGGGGCGTGCGCCTTGCCAGGTGCCGTTGGGCAGCAGTTCGTCCAGGAACGCGCTCAGGCTTTTGTGCAGGACCGTGGTGAGGTTGTTGTGGCTGTGCTCGTCGCAGATGATCTCAGCTGCTTCGTCGCCGACTCCGTAGACCGACCAGGTTCCGTCGGCGTGCAGACTGAGCCACAAGGGCGCCCATGCCTCGATCGCGCCCGCACAACCCGGGTGGCGGCAGCCGACCCGATCGGGCTCTCGCGGCATGTCAGGTCACCTCGATCCTGCCGGTGAAGACATCGTCCAATTCCAGGCTCAAGCTGGGGACGCAGCGTTCGGCCAGTGCGATCTGGATCATTGCGTCGGTGAATCGCTCGGCCTCGGTGCGGGAGATCCACTGCCGGCCCTCGTCGTCGTACCCGGCGGCAACCCATGCCTCGATCAGCAGATGCCGCGCGGTGTCGGCCTTGGACCGCGCAATGCGGGCCTCGTCCTCCGGCCGCATTCGCGTATCGGGAATCGGCCGTTGCTGGTGGTTGGTTTCCGTTTTGTGCAGCATGGTTGCCGAACGGGCCGCGTCGTCCTCGCGCTCGCCCGCCAGCCGGGCGAGTGTCTTGAGCATTTCCCGGACTGCCCGCGGCGAGTCCTCGGTGATGTGACTCTTATGGATCATCGACACTCCTCCCAGTATCTCGGGTGCAGGAGCGGGCATCCCGGGGCACTAAACCGCCGGGCCGGAGCCCCATGAGGCTCGCCTTCGTGAAATTCGTGCGCCGCCCTGCCTCATTGTTCGTCGGCCTGGAATCCTTGGTGGATTTCCTGGCATTCAATGCATTCGGGATCGCCCGCGTGTGCGGGGTTGACGAAATGCCCGGTGTCGGCGTGATGCTGGTCGCGACGCATGCACACCAGGTCGTGGTGGGTCAGCCCGGTGCGGGTGCCGTCGCGCAGGAACGCGCGCAGCGCCTCAACGAGCTTGGGGACGCTGCGGTCTGGCACATTGCAGACCGGCCCTGCGTAGTCACCGTCGGGGTCGATCAGTTCAACGCCCCAGCCGTGGTTGCTGTCGCCCAGCGGCCCGTGCATGTCCCCGACCGACAGAACGCCCATTCCTTCGATCGGGACGTAGATGGAGAAGCAGCCGCCACCGGTGTGCTCGACGTAGGCGGTTCCGAACGCCTCGCGCAGTGCCGCCACGGCCTCGTCCACGCCCGGCCATTGGTCGTGGCTCATGGCGGGTCCAGCGTGTCCAGGGGCCGCCAGTGCCGGTACCGGACCACCGTCCCGGGCGTCGGCTGGGCCCAGTGGTCATCGGTGCCGCGCAGCTCGGGGTTGAGGACGTGGAACCAGTCCCCGATGTATTCGGCGACCGGTTCGCCGCAGCCGCACACCGCGACGGCGGTCTGCCCGGCGGTGACATGGTCCAGGTGAGCGCCCGCTAGACACACTGCCGCACGGCAGCGCCAACCGGCCAAGCGTTCGCCATCCCAGACCATCCGTAGCAGCGGACTCAAGGTCGCTCGGAGACTCGTTCGCAACGTCGACAGGAACATGGTTGATCGCCTCCAGCAGGGGCAACGATGTCGTTCAGGCGGTCAGGAGGAGCCACGCCGGAAACCGCTCGATTCCCGGAGCGATACCGGGTGGCTGAAGTGCGTGCCCGGCGCCCGGCTTTCAGCTCTTCGCCTGGCTATGAACCGCCTTGGTGGCCGAGCCGTCGAGCCGCGCGCTCTTGCGGCATTCACCGGACGCGCACCAGCGTGGAGGCGTCGAAGATGGCGGGTGAGGCTCCATCATCGGAGACGTGGTAAAGGTAGATCTCGTCGCCGTGCTGGACAGGGTCTTCCAGCAGTTCTTGCCAAGCGCCGGGACCATCCATGTACCAGGGCGCGTAGCTGTCGCCAGCGGTCAAATCAGAAACGAAAGCGCTAGGCTGGTCGTCGTTTTCCCCGAGCGTGATCGTCCCCACAATGGCCTCCTTTCACATATCACAGGAGCCGGATTTGGCGGTTAAGCGGTGAGAGCGTATTTGATGCGCCCGCCCGCCCATTCGGCGATGTTCGAGGGGACGGCGGTTCCGGTAAGTAGCCCACCTGGCGTGGCACCGTGGGGGACTTTGTCCCGGTCGGCCTTGGGAAACCGGGTGACGAACTTCCAGCTGTCAGGGAACCGTTGGGCGTATGCCCTTTCCGGGGTGGTGAACATCCGCACCCGGCAGCCATCGATGGTCCGGTCGTCGCCGGGCTGGACCAGCATGTGGTGGGTGCCCGCGGCGGTGATCGTGGCGACTGGGCCGTCCAGCGGTTCCGACAGTTTGTGCCGCCGCAGGATCGCCACGAAAGGGGCGGCCGTCCCAGTGGGTCAGGCCGTGCCGGATCCGGGCTCGGGTGGCGGGAGCGTACGGTCCGCGCCGGTGCCCGTCGGCGACCAGCCGCATCGGCAGCGACCAGTCGATTCCCGGGGCCATCGCGGTCGTGGCCGGTTCGACCCGGCCATGCCCGGCCGGGCAGAGGTAGTAGTAGGCGCCGTGCCTGCCGGTGCCGGGGTCGTAGTCGCCGATCAGGTGGCCAGCGATCCTGGTCGCGGTGGGTTTCCAGCACCGCACGCCCTGCACGGGCCCGCACACGCGGCACCTGGCTGCGGGGCGCACCTCCAGGTCGACTTCGATACCTCGCCTGGCCAGCACGAACACCAGGCGTTCGCGCACTTGTGGGGCGGCGGGGTTGCCGGGCGAGGAGATGTGTGCGGCGTTGACCGGGACGATCTGGGCGGTGTAGTTCATCGCCTCGAAGACCTTTAGCCACGGCTCGAACAGGTCCCAGCGTGCGAACCGCAGGACGTTCTCTCCGACGATCACGGCCGGTCGGTGGATCTCGGCGTAGCGGATCAGGCACCATGCCGTCGCCCGCGTTGCCGCCCACGGCTGCTGGCGTTGCTTGCGGACGGCGTTACCGCCGGCAGGTGCCGCCTCGGTGCAGATGGGGCTGGCGACCAGCACATCGGCGCCCGGCAGGCTCAGCATGTCCAGCTGCGAGACGTCCTCAACAATGCCGTGCACCGGCCGGTTGAGCAGAACTGTTTGCACTGCGGCCTGGAGATGGTTGACCGCCGCCAGCGTGGCGTAACCGGCCAGCGCGAACCCGGCCAGATCACCTCCACCACCGGCCATCAGGTGCACCGATGTCAGCACGCTGTCCTCCCCCGAGTACACAAAAGGCTCCGCACCGGCATCCCGCGCGGCGCGAATTGGTTGGGTCTGTCATCTCAGGGAGCGCGACCGCATTCACGCAGAGCGCCGCACCTTCCAGCTAGCGTGAGTCGGTGCCCCTTTAGCACGGTCGGCTTCCCCGTCGTGGCTGGAAGACTCGGCGTCTTCCAACCTCTGTGAGGTGCGGTAGTAGGCCGGGTCCCTGCCGCCTGCTAGGCGATTTGGGCGATGATCGGTTGGCCGCACACGTCGCAGATTAAGTCGTCTTCGGCGGTGCCGTCGGGGATGGTCCAGGGATAGACCTCACCGATCGCGTCAGCCCATTCGGGGAACCGATCCGACAGTTCCAGCCCGGTGCCGATCGGCATACATGACACGCAGATCAGCTGTCCGGCCTGCCATTGCCAGGCGACGAGGTGCTTGATGGTGTCGCCGTTAGTGGACTGCCATCCCGATGCCGCAGGCCAGCCGAGGGTCATTCGCGCCTTCCTCCTTTCGTACGTTGCCGTTCGTGGCCGCGCTGACCGACCTGCGTCCCGACGCGATCAGGATCTCCACGGTTGGGTGCCGTGCTCGCCCTCGTGGGTGGCGGTGATGTCGTTAGGGTGGTGATCGGTGATGGGCTGCCAGCCAGCCGGTTCGCACGACAACCACAGCAGCCCGATCTTGACCAGGTCTCCGACGCTGAGCGAGCGAAGGCGGCGGCGGTAATAGTCCGCGCTCAGTTCATGGAGCTCGTTGCCGATCTGGAACGCTGTCTCAGCGAAGCGAACCGGCTCAGTGGCTTCGTTGGCTTCCATTGGAAATTCGAACACCTTCACCACAGGATGGCCTTGCTGGTAGCCGTCGAAACCAAGATGTCTCCCCGCTGCATCCTTCGATACGTTATGGAAAACCTCGACCGTCACGGTGACATTCACAATTTCCCCCTTTTCTGAAGCGATAACTCCCGGCAGCGATGCAAAGCGTCACCGGCTGCGCTCTTCTGCGGCCACATGCTCGGGAGGGGGCCGCGATCTCGGCCTTATGCGGTCAGCCTTGGCGACGCCCGGCTCGGCTCGCCACCGCCTCCACGCGGGCGGTGCATTGCGCGGGTTACAGCGGGGGCAGGGCGGTGACGGTGGCCTTCGGATGGGCGGCCCGCGCCCGCTCCAGGCAGGGAGCGCAGAACGCTGCGTCCGTCAGGGCGGGCTGCGTGACGGGCCTGCTCTGGTCGAGCTCAGCCCAGGTGAGGATCGCCACTGGTGTGGCCAGGTCATCGGGCTCCCCGGAGTGGGTGTCGCCCTGGCACCACACCTCCGACCAGGTCCATGCCTTCCACCCGATCGCGTACATGCCGTCGGGGTCGGGCTCGATCCGTTCGGGCTCGTACCCTTCCTGGCCTTCGGTTCCCGGGACCCGGCAGATGATCACGTCACCGTCCCAGAACAACTCCTCGGCGTCCTCGTAGTGCGCTCGCTGCTTGGTTTTGGTGACGGCTTCGACGACTCGTTCGGCGACCTGTCTGGTGAAGCGCGGGCATGCGGCGCCGTTCCATGACGTCCAGGTCGCCACTTCGGCGGGAAAGACATCGTGACCACCGATCGTCACATATGCCTTGGCCCAATCGCTCATGACGTCACTCCTCACTGCTCTCTCCAATCGGCTGCATACGGTTGATCGACATGTCGCTGAGACGCCACCGCACGGGTAACCGAAACGGGCGCACATGCGCCCTCAAAGCGTTGATTTGCCACCGCGTAATTCGTAGCGCATATTCCTTCGCATCAGGGTGCTTGCGTTGTTACGCGGCTTCGGATCGGTGGGGCGCCGTGTCAGGCACGGCGCCCCAACCGAGACCCGACCTGGCCGAGGAGCTAGGCCGCCAGGAGCGCCGGGTCGTTCTGCACGGTGGCCAGGGTGTGCAGGGTGGTGTGGTCTAGCTCGTCGACGCCGCCGGTGACGGCGCGGAGCATGTTCCGCTCGGCGCGGACCGCGCCGCGGACGGTCTGCTCGTGGTGGGTGTAGGTGTTGACGGCTTGGACGACGCCCAGGCGGTGCCCTTCCAGGGCGCGACCCGGTTGTCGTGGTTCCACAGCCGGGCGAGGGTGTCGCGCTTGTTTTCGGCCATGGTGCGTGAGCGTCCCGGCTGGTCGGGCATCGGCACGTGGGCGTCCAGGAAGGCGTTCCACTCGGTGTCGCTGACGCTGGTGCGGCAGAGCGCGGTGACCTCGGCGGCGCAGTCGTCGGCGACCTGGTAGATGATGTTGAGTGCCTCGCGGGCCTCGCCGATGCGCAGCTTGGAGTGTCGCGAGTGCTTGATCTTGATCTGCTGGCCGGCTTCGCCCAGCCCGGCGGCCATGGTGTTGTCGCACACGATGCTGGTCACGGCCCGTTTGAACGTGGTAGCCAGCGACCCGTCGAAGGACGTGGCGCCGAACAGGTGGGGACGGAACTCCACTCCTTCGGGGGTGGTGACGTTGTCGGGGACCTCGACCGACACCCACGCGACTGCGCCGTTCTTGAGCAGCCCGGCGGACCCTATCGACAGGTCGTCGTCCAGCAGCGTGGCGATGGTGTTGATCAGCCACTCGTTGTATTCGTGCGGCTGGTAGGAATCGGTGAAGATCCCCATGGTGTGGCCGGTGTCGGAGCGCTGGATGGCCTTGCGATCGGGGAGCGGGGCCAGCTTGAGCACGCCGGTGTCGGTGACCGCTTCCACCGTGCCGGGGATCGGGACGTGCCCGTTAGGGGTCCATTCCATCCCCGAGGAGGGGACGTAGATCGGCTGCTCGACCGGTTCCCAGTGGAACAGCCGACGGCTGACGTCGCCGACCGGGATGGCGCCCGAGTAGTGGTTGGGTTCTGCGCCTTGCAGGTCGGCCCGGTAGTGCCAGGCCGTGCCGCGCTTGTCGGTGAACCCGATCAGCGTGTTCTGGTTCAGCCATTGCAAGGTCTCTTTGGACATGCGGGACTCTCCCTTTCTGCGGGAACGGCCCGGGGCGCCGCTGACCCAGCGTGGGCAGCCCAGCAAGGGGCGGTCGGGCTGCGTGGGCGGCCCTTGTGCGGGCAGCGACGCCCCGGGGGAACAAGCACGCCCCGAGGGCCCAGCCCTCGGGGCGTTAGCAGTCAGCCGGTGCGGCGCAGGGCGGGTTGTTCGCGCCGCTGGGCCGCACGTGTGGACGTGCGGTCAGGAATGGAACTGCCAGATGCCCGGGTGGGGGGCGTCCAGCGGGTAGGACGGTGCGTGGTCGTCGTCATGGCATTTCGGGTCATCGCGCAGGTAGGTCCAGGCGTGACCGTCGTCGTTGATCACCGCGCGGCACTCGTCCCGGGTACACCGTCGCTGCACCGGGTGGAAGACGATCCCGTAGACGAACCCACGCTCGCAGCGCACCAGCAGCGACAGCTCACCATCGCGGGTGACGTAGGTCCGGGCACCCAAGCCCATCGCGAACAGCCGGGACAGGCCGCGCTGCCAGGACGTGACCGCCTCCCGGTATTCCGGCGAGCCGACGCCGAAAGCGGCGCCGAGCCGGTCACAGTGCGCGCTGGCGGCGGCGATGACGTCGGTGGCCTCCCGCGCGACGGTTAGCACATGCTCATACGGGCGCTGATCGACCCGCTCAAACGGTGGGACGGGCGCGTCCGGGTCCTGATAGGTGCACGGCATCACGTCGATCAGCTCCAACGCCAGCAGGGCGCGCGCGGCGAAGGCGTCGGCCCGGTCCAGCGCCGCGTCGCTGATCGCCTCCCATTGCGTCTGCGGGATGGCGAACTGGCCGGGAACGAGCTGACGGTCGCGGTTGTAGTCGTCCAATGATTCGCCCAGCGGCGCCAGCAAGGCGGTGAACACCGCGCGCACCACCGTGGCGACGATCTCCGCAGGGCCACCGGCGGCCTCGATTTGATTCCTGATCGCGGTCAGCTCGTCACCGGTCAGGGCCCGCTGTGCGCGATAGGTCGTGGTTGAAGACATTGGCGCTCCCTTTTTCCGAGCTGGACCTAGGACGGTCCATGGCTGGTCATTCGCAGAGTTGGCGCGACGGGAGGAGTCGCCTTCCTCCCATCAACGTGACGTCACGTCCCGGGCTGTCCACACCTGGTGAGCGGTCACCGGCTCTGGTTCGCCCTGGCGGCGAGCACGCCGGTGGGCAACAAGGAAGGCCAGCAGGCGGGTGGCTTTGGTCTCGGCCTGTTCGCGGACCTCGTCCGGGCACCCGGTGACGATGCGGGTAGTGCGGGCCCGCAGGTCGATGTGGATGCGGACATCCACGACGATGGCACCGAGCCCTTGCGGACGGCAGTGCAGCGTGGCCTTGGCCGTCACGCCCGCGTCGGTGCCAGGGCGAAGCGTGACGTATTCGTTGCGCCAGGCGCGGTAATCAGTGTCGGGACTGACCCGGATCCCGCACGGGCGCCCATCGCGGTAGAAAGGCCACCAGCCGGGGCCATAATGGACACTGAAGTCGTCCAGAATGTAGTTCCACTCACCAGGCGGTGGGGACTGTCCGTAGGGGTCAAAGTACGTTTCGGCGCTACTCATGAATGCTTCTCTCGGGGCGGAGCGTTACTGGTCTCTCTTCACCGCATTTCCGATTCACGGCGAGCAAGGGACCTTGTCGCCGCCGAAGATCCGCACCTGGTATTCCTGGTCTTCATCCAGAACCACGATCGGCAGCTCGGTAACACCGTCGCGCTGAGCGCGGGCGACGCGATGCCACCCGTCGATGATCATTGCCGCGCCGTCGGCCTCGCGGAGCCGCACCGCGATGATCGGGCGATCCAGATCCACGGCGGGGATGTGATCCTCGTCAAGGGCGACCGCGGCGAGCCATCCGAACCACGGCTGCGGGTCGAATCGGTGAACTGGCAGGTCGGCTGCGATCTGCTGGGCCTTGGTGATGTCCCACCGGAAGGCCAGGAACTGAAACACTTCGCGATCGCTCATCGGTCTCCCTACCGTCTGTCTGCTGGCGATCGATAGCGGCGTCTCCTGGACGCTCGCCAGGTCACGGGTGCGCCCGGCACCGCGCGGCTATGGTCGAACGAGGTGTCAGTAGGTCTGATCGGTCACGGTGTCTGGCCGGTCAGGGTGGTCCAGCGGTGCCCGTCCCAGATCTCCCAGCGGGCACTGTCGGGCACGGGCACGTCGGCAAGATGGGCGATCAGGGCAGCGCGCTGGGCATTTGTTGCCGGCGGGTCGACCTCAACCACGTTGGTCGGGTAGCGGTCCATGACGACCGCGCGGATCAGGGTCCGCCCCAGCCGTGCCGCGGTGGCGATACGCCGGGCGAGGTCGTACTCATCGACCAGGCAGTCCAGCACCCCACCGACGTCCACCGGTTCGCCGCCATGTCGGCACTGCGCGGCGAAGTCTTCCATGTCCCGCCACGTGAAAACGTTGCTCGCTCCGGGCTGGAAGCTCGTCGGACCGCCGCGCCCGTCGTTCTCGGCGACGCCGACGACTCGCTGGCCCACAGCAATTACGGCGGTGAACGAAACGCCATAGGCGTGCATGGCTTCACGAAGGCTGACAACATGCAGGTCGGTGTGCGGCACGCTAAGGCCGCTGTGCGGTAGTTCGATCATCAACAGGTCACCTCCTGTCCTGGGGTGTGGTGTCGGCCGCGCCGAGGGCTATTCGGTCGGCTTCACAAGCCGCCCGGGAGGCTGGGCTCACCAGCACCAGCGGTTGATGCCGGGCACGATCGTGGCGACGGTGGCGCGGTAGTCGTGGGCCCGGCGTGCGGTCATCGCGTCCTGGAGCCGCCGGGCGGCCTTCTGCCTCACAAGCGCGCGGCGTTCTCGATCGGTGACGTATCTCTACGCACAGCCCGATGGCTCCTCGGTGACGTTCAGCGTCACGGTGTACTCGTTCACGGACTCCGTCTTTCCTGCGGGCGGCAAGTGCGTTGCGGAGGGACGGGGGGAGTTGAACCCCACCTTCAGGGCATCCGCCCAGGACCACGTTCCCGACAGCGGCTTTCGCCCCTTCGAGTTCCGTCCCCATGGGGCGCTCCACCGAGGGAGCGCGCCTGCTCGGCTAAGGAAGTCCGGGCTAGATCCACACCTCGACGGTCAGCGGAGCCTGGCAGCGCGGGCAGAACAGCCCGTCGCGTGCCCATCCGTCCTCGTCGATGCGGGTCAGGTCGGTCCAGGTGATGCGGTCGTGTCCGGTGTCCAGCGCGAAGTCGCAGGCGGTGCAGCCGATCTGGACCTCGGTGGAGTTGACCGTGATGACGTAGGCCGGTTCCTCGCACGTGATCGCGCGCACCTCGACGGCGGCTTTCATGAACCCGCGCTCGCCGGATTCGATGGTCAGGTACCGGCGGCCGTCGGCGACATCCCACAGGGTGCCGCCGAGGTCTTCGGACAGGTGGTTCTCAAAGTTGCAGGTGCAGAAGGAGTAGTCGGTGGACACCTCATCGGCGTCGATGCCCAGCGCGGTTGCCAGTGCGTGGTGCAGCACCTTTTGTGAGTCGCGTTCGTGGAGCAGGCTGTACCACCGTTCGGACTGGTAGTAGGCGTGCTCGTCGACGTAGGAGTCCAGCGCTTCGTTCAGCGCGTCCTCGACCTTGCGGTCGACCGGTCCGATCGCCTCCAGGAACTCGCCGGTGTCGACCGTGAAGGTCACATCGTCGGTGCGGTGGACGTCGATGCTCACCGCGATCGTGGTCATGTAATCCCTCCCGCAGATGGGAGGTCCCGCAGGCCCCGTCCCCCCTTCGGGACCTGCGGGACCGGATCGGAAAAGAGTGGGTTCGCGGGCTCGCGGCAGTAGCGGCCCGGTGTAGATCCCGGACGTTGCGGGCTCAGGAGCGTCGGCCCGTACGAGCGCACCAACACGGGCGCTTACGCGAAGCCGGGTTCGATCAGGTCGCCGTAAAGGCGCGGCTCGTCGTGATCGTCGTAGTCGAAGGCCGTGATGAATTCGGTGACCGGCTCCGGAACCGCCGCGCTGACCGACCGGTAGCCGTCACCGCTTGGCGCATCGATGTCGACGAACACCTTGTCGGTGACGGTGACCAGCACCGGGCCGGACGGCACGTGCGCACGGACCCGGGCAAGGACGTAGCGCGCGATGGGGCACGTGCACGGGTCTCCCGGGCGGCCGGTGACCAGCGCCGTGCGCAGCCTTGCGGCGACCGCTGAGTGAGTGTTTCCCAGCTTGCTCAGCACGTGCGCCAGCCACTGATCAGTGATCGCCTCGTTGATAGGCACGCAAGAACCCCCATTTGTCTGAACGGCGTGCGCCAAGCCGAGCGTCGGCGCACCGATCGGTCGGGGGTCCCGCAGGTCCCCACCCCCTCGCCAGGGACCTGCGGGACGATCAGACCGGCTCGTACCGCGCCCGCGCGGGCGCATGAGCCGGAACCTCGGGAATAGCTGTCGGCTTCAGGCGGCTTCCCGGTCGACCAGGTCGAGGTAGTAGCCGCCGTCGAACGCCTGCACGAACCGCTTCACGGCCTCGGGCTGCTCCACGCCGACCTCGCGGTACCCGCCGGTGTCGGATTCCTCGATCTCCACGACGACTGCACCCTCGTAGACACGGACCCTCACCTGGGCCGACGGCACCCGCTTGCGGGCATGGTCGGCGACGTACCGGGCCAGGGGGCAGTCATACCGGCTGCCTCGCTGACCAGTGATCTTCGCGTTGCGGAGGGCGGTGTGAATCTGATCGGGGCCGTCACCGAGTCCGGTCAGTAGCTCCGACAGCCACTGCTCGGTGATCGCGTCGCCGGTGGGTGTGGACATTGTGGATTCCCCCTTCTCGATTGACCGCCCGCACGAGACGCGAGCGGCGACTGCGCGCCTTGACCTGGTCACGGACCGGACGTACTCATGCCTCCGGCAATTCGGAGACGGTGGGTCTAGACCGAGAACCGGTATTGGCGGACGTGGAGAGGTGAGCGGACGGGCACCGTGGCGCTCCGTGGTCGAGGTAATGCCCGAGCCGACAATGGCGGAGGGGAACGGGCGTGCTTCAATTGCCGACTGTTGCTCTGTCTCGTGTTGCTGGGCCAGATGGATTTAGCTACGCGGCAATAGCTGAGCAGTCTTCACACTCGTCATCCGGAGGGCAGATCTTCACGGGCTTCGCTCGGGCTGGTTCGCCAAGAATGTCTTGCACGCGGCGCACGATCTCCACGGCTTGGTCATCCGAGCCGTGCCAATCGCTGAAAGCACCGCCTTCGTGGTTCTCCTTGTGTGAAATGCGCCAGCGATCCGCGTCCCACTCCCTGATATCCCGTGCTAGGTCGTTCAGTTGCTCTCGTAGCTGAATCAGCCGCTTGGTCTCGTTCATTTGCTATCGGGAACCTTATGGGTTGGTCTCCTTCGGGAACGAGAAATCGCTCCCAAGTCCCGCGCTTCCTTCAATGGAAGGGTGCGCGGGACAGGTGGCGGGAGGCCGGTGACGGCCACGGTGGGTGTCAGTCGAGCCAGGGACAGGCGTCCCAGGGCACGTAGCGGGTGCCGCAGCACCAGCACCACGGGTCAGGGTCGGTGACCGGCGTGACGGTGTGGCACCGGTCGTCAGGGCAGTACCGCAAGCAATCATGTTCGTCGCAAACGGCGATCTCGAACGACCGCGACCCGACGATCTCGCACACCTCGTGGCCGCACCCCAAGCGGTTCAGCGCAATGTAGCCCTTCCCGCTGGCCTCCTGATCTGGAGCCAGGTAGGCGGCGGCGACATCGGCGGCGTGCGCGCCGTCGGCCGTGTCGTTGCTTTCACCCCAGTCGGCCAGCAGACTCGCCAGCGTCTCCACCGCATCGTCCAGGTCGTTGGTGACGTAGGGATCAGACTCGGGCAGGCAACCGAGGGATGAGTCGCACACGTGGTAGTGCCGCACGGCCCGTACTGGGCTGATGATCTGGGTCATGCCGCTGCCGCTCCGTCCTCTGCCGGAGCGGCGGCGCCCAGCCAGGCGCGGCACAAGTTCTGGTGCCGGGTCGTGGTCGCTGAATACGACACCGGCGGGATGACCGTCCGTCCGTCGGCACGCACCCAGGCGATCGGTGTGGCGTAGGAGCGGACGGTGTAGACGATCCCCGGCCCGCGACCGTCACTGTCGTACTGGCGCGCCCACGGCAGCGGCAACCGTCCCGTCGAGGACGGCGCGTAGGGCGCGGCGCTCATGGCGCCGTGAGTATCGAACGGCTGAAGGCGGGCCAGGGGACCGTCCGGGCCGCCAACGCCATAGCGGATGGACACCTTGCCCATCGCGATCACCTCGCAAAACGCAGGGGAGGACTCCCGCCCGGGGGACGAGGCCCCGGGCGGGAGGCTGGGATGGGGTCACTGGACGGGGCTGTCCGTCCGGCGGTGGCGCAGGTTGATGTAGGTCTCGCGGCCGAACGCGCCAACCGCCAAGGCCAGGTGCAGGGCCACCATGTGCAGGTGCAGGATGATCGCCAGTTCGGCCAGCAAGATGGCGACCGGGGCGATCAGGTGAGCGCGGTGGTGGTGGTCGTGGTGCAGGTGAGGGTGAAGCAGGGGCCGCAACGGGACCGCCTCCTTTGCGGAACTGAGGGGTTGTTCGCAGGTCGGCGTTCACGCAGGCCGTAGGCCGCGTGATGCGTTGTGCTCGGGAGCCGGTGGCGTGGACTGGCCGCGTCCACTAGCCGGGAGACTGCGCGCCGCCTCGTAACTCCGCACCTCACACCGCCCGCAGGTACGCGGGTGGTGTGCCGGAAGCCACCTAGAACGGAGTCAAGTTCGAGACTCGCCGAGCACAGTCGGGACCGAGGGGCCCTGATCTCGGTCCGTAAGCCCGTCCGCCTCTCACCGGGCGGATGAGCCAACCCCAGCCCGGGTGACCGGGCACGGTCACCCGGGCGGGGTGTCTATGGGGTTCAGTCGACCGGCCGCGCTTCTGCGGGCAGGCCGAGCATACGGTTGATCTTGCGGGCTTCTCGCTGGGCGCAGCGTTCGCCCCGGTAGATCAGCCCATCGTGGACGAGTACACCGGTGGCCGGATTGCGGGTGTACACCCGCCACGGCGACCGGTCCTTACCGGCGCGTGGTGCGGACATGGCGATCCTCCAGTCGGACGGGGCAGGGCCGGGAGACACGCGACATCCCGGCCCGCAACCTGCGGTCAGAGCCGCACGGCCTGAGCCTGCACCTGGTAGCGCTGCCCGCCGATCTCGGCCTTGCCGGTGGCGTAATGGCCGGTCCGGCCTGAGGAGAACGTCTTGGGCGCCAGGTTCTCGGCGATGGCCGCCAGCACGGAGACCGCCTCGTCCCGCTTGGCCTGGACCTTGACCTTCGGGTTGGCCTTCGAACCGATCAGCACGGCCTGGGCCTGCGCCTGGTACCGGTCACCGTCCACGGTGATCTTGCCGGTGGCGTGGAAGCCCTTGGACCCGCTGGAGAAGGTCTTGGCCTTCAGGTCGTCCTTGACCATGTTCGCGAGCGCCTGCTGCACACTCACTTCAGCCTCCTGAACGGCGGGGCCCAGGCCCGATGCCCAGGCCACAACCAGGTGGCGTGTCGGAATGGCCGTCCAGGAGCTGCGCTGCCGCCGCCCGCCCGCTGGCCTGGGACGGTCTGCTCCTCCAGTGCCGGCGATCAGGCAGACGGGTTGTCCAACCACGCTCCCAGCGCGCGATCCCTGGCCCGCCGAACCGCGCGGCCGGGAACCGTGGTGGGCGTCCCGCAAATGGTGCTGTGCCGCTGGGGAGACCGGGACGCATCCCTCCCCGAGCGGGGGCCAGAGCCACAGCGAGCCCGATATCCGGCGGCGACGATCCCGCACGCGCCATGGCACGTGCGGCATGCGCCGCCCGGTTTCGGGCTCTCACTTGAATACGGGCACCGGAATGGCCGAACCGTCGGCGACATTCAAGATTTTGTGTTCGCCCGGCGAACGGCTTTCTCCGTTACCTCGTATTCCGTCTCCCGTGTGTGTGCACAACGGGGACGTGCCGCGCGCGATACGCGCGGACGATACCGTGAGCGGTACACAGTCAGCGCGTTGTCCGCGCTGTGCGTGAAATCCGCTCTCACTATAATACGGGCGCTGGAATGGCCGAACCGTCGGCACAATTCAAGATTCTTTTGCGGGATGATCTGGACGGCTGCGGTCAAGGTTCGCCTTTTGGTGCGTGCGCATCTATGCGCGCAGACTGGCCAGTCAGGGCATGACAGCGGCTGGACCGATGGCATGCTCTCAGCGCAGTTGTGACCCCCTAGGGCATGCTCTAGGGGGCCTGGTATCGGTCGGAGAGCCGTTACAGGCTTTCGGTTGCTGCTTCGCGCGTAGGGTACCCGCCCGCGTACGGATTTTGATCACCCGGCGTCCAAACATGGAGGTGACGCCAATAGGTGATATCTCCGATGATCAGCCGATCGTCACGGATCACGTCATACGTCTCCGTGACGCACTGATCATGACTGTCCGTTCGGCATTCGTGATTGAGCTCCGTAAGTGATCATGCTCGGGGCCTCCCAGAGTTAGGGAGGGACCCCCTAAGGGGGTCCCTCCCTACTGCTCTCCCTCTACTCTGCCTGCTCCGCGTGACCAGTCGTTTCGCTCGGGCGCATGCTCGTGTGGACCATTTCGTCACGCGCGTCGTCAAGACGCTCGGAAAGCGTCTCCCACTCCCGACGTCCCTTGTCCCGCGTGCGGCGGACGTTCCAGCGTGACCCGTAGGCTCCGCCGTGTTCGGCTTGCGCGACGGTAGAGAGGACGCCCGCACGCTTCAGATCGTCCGCTTCGCTAGCCAGGAAGATGATCTTTGCCAGCGTCGGGAACTCGCTACCGTCACCCCATGCTTTGCGCATGATCGCTTCGCTGAGCTGTGAGACGCCGGTTGCCGTTGCGAGTGCCGTCACGTTCTCGGCGTGCGGTACTCCCCGCATGCGCTGAGCACCGGGGGTTTCTGTGATCTCGTCTGGCGGAACGTCCAGCCGGTACCCGTTGCGCGCCGCAGCGTCCCGCACTGCCCAGCGCAGAAGAGTCTTGCGCGTGATGATCGTGGTCTGACCGTCCTTACGGCGGTACTGCCACGCAGCCACTTCGCGGGAGTCGACCCACAGCGAAGCGGTAGGGCAGGACTTCAGCACGTCCCGCAGACGTGAGGCGAACATCAGAACGGCATCTTGAGTGACGTCATCCGAAACGTCATCCGTGCCATAGACGCCGTGCCCGCTTCGCGTGACGGTCGCGCTACCGTCCATACGCTTCCGTGACCGCGTCCCGTCTACCGCGCGGCAGTAGCCACGCGCCAGCGTGCGCACGTCCGCCCAATCATCGGGGGTCACTCGGGACATGTCCTCTGGGGTGAGATCATCACCCGGAACGTTGATCGGGATTGCCCTTCCCGGAATCCAGTTCGACACGATCCGACTCCGATCGTTTCGTGACGCTTGCGCGTCACTCTTGTGATCTGCTACCTACTATTAAACCTCCCATTGTCCGGGAATGCAATATGTCCGGAGCCGTTATTTCAAGGCCATTGACGGCCGTGTGACCAGGCATTTTGCGGAGCCGCACGTGCCACACATTGATCATTGTCGGAGGATTGATGATCGGCGCAGGGTCCATTCTAGGGCTATATCAAGGAGTAATAGCAGCAAAACCTTCCCTCTCGTAACAACAAGAGACGCAATTCATTCAGCTCTCATCAAAGCCCCACTCCACCTCAACCAGGCCGCCTCCGCTTCTAGATAGTCCTTCTGACTAGCTAGTCGCGGTTTCATAGAGGTGTGCTCAGACGTCCTGAACTGGTCAAATGTGCCAGTTCTCCCACCTGATCCTAAGTGGGCGGGCTATTGGGTCCCCTAATAGGGGGACTACAGGTTCCTAGGTCCGTTTTGGTGAATACAGCGAGAGGGCACTCGAATGGTGGCCGAGCTCCTGTTCTCTGCGCCGATTGCATCTGGGCGCGTTGCTGCTAGCCCGGCCTGAACTGGCGGGCTGCCTCCAGGTAAGCCGCGAGGCACATGCGCGAGAAAACGCCTGCAATGATCGGGACGGTCAATGCCTAGACTGTCCCGATCGGCTTTTTCTCAGGCTTGGGGAGCCTATCTCACGCCCAGCACGGCGACCAAGAGCGGCCGGCTTGGGCTGATCGAGCCCTCGCCCAGGCCTTGGGAAATTCTTTAGAAGATAACTTTACTCGGCCAAGCCAGAATCAGTTCTTTGGTTTTCGGAGGCTTCGACCACACAGCTGCGGGGATTGCCGGAGGCCAGCCCTGTTCCCCTGGCTCGTCACGGCGTGCACGGTCTTCCGCAAAGCGGGCAGTCACAAGATGCTGCATCCGTGGTGGCCATGAACGCCGATGTTTACTGGCGAGCGCTTCTTACCGTTGGGTGGGCCGGACGAAGCCGACCAGGTCGGCGCGCCGGCCGTAGGAGTCGACGGCGATCCCGGGACGGCACGTGGTACACCGGGCGTTGATCATTTGGTGGGCGTTGAGGACGATGCCGACGTGTCCGGGATTGCTGGGGCTGCTGCCCGGGCCGGAGTTGAAGAAGACCAGGTCTCCGGGTTGCTGGTTGCCTCGGCGGATGTGGGTGCCGTGGCGCCATTGGTCGAAGGTGGTGCGGGGAATGCTGATGCCGGCGGCGCGGTAGGCCATCATGGTCAGCCCGGAGCAGTCGTAGGCGTCAGGACCGTCTGCGCCCCAGATGTAAGGTTTGCCGAGCTGCGCGCGGGCGTAGGTGATGACCTTGGCGACCACGCCGCTGGCGGGCTGGGCGGGGACACCGCCGGGCTGGCAGGAGACGTTGTTGGCCGCAGTGATCGTTTGGACGCTGTCGTGGGCGTAGCGGCGGGCCCAGGCCAGCACTTTGCCGATGTACTCGGTGGAGCCGTTGTAGCGCAGCAGGGCGTTGGGAATGTTGTTGGGGGCGCCGTAGGCCTTGAGCATGTTGGCTGCCGCGGGGATGGCGTCGGCGGGGTCGTAGACGTTGGCCCAGCCGTCGCCGTTGCCGTCGATGGCGAATCCGCCGTCTCGTTGGCGGTCCTGCCAACGCTGGCGGGGTGGTCCGCCCCAGTTGTCGGTGGCCTTACCACCGATACCGATCTGCATGGGCCCGGCGGCTCCGGCCAAGTTGGCTCCGGAGCGCACTCCGGAGCCGGGGCGCAGGTCGCCGCCGTGGTCGGATTCGACCTTGCCAACGCCAGCCAGGATCGTCCAAGGGATACCGGACTCGTTGCCGACCTTCCGATAAAGGGCAAGGTAGTTGGCGGGGATGGTGCCTTCGGCTTCATCTGAGGTGCCGGGCTGGGGTTGGCAACCGGCCGGGCTGGTGTCGCTGCCGGTTCCGGCGCCGAGGAACACCGCGACCAGGACCATGAGGGCCCCGACAGCAACGGCCAGCCAAGTTGGACCGCTCCGGTGTCACCGCTCAGGGCGCGCCGCCCGACCTTCTTGCGGCTAACCGGGGCTCGCATCGGTGTCTCCGGCATTGCCAGCGTTGGCGGGTTGGATGTCGTGGACGGCCCAGCCGTCTTGGCCGGTCTTTACGGTGGTGACGGCGAGATGCTGAGTGCGCTGGCGGCGGCCCGCCGTGGTGGTGACGTCCTGCTGCAGGTCGATAAGAACGATGAGCGAGCTCGGGCCGATGGTGCGGATCTTGATCGCCGTGGCGTGCGCGGCGGCGATCTCGTGGTCGCGTATGCGTTGCGTTTGAAGGGAAGGGGTGCTTGCCGCGCGAGCCAGCACCGCGTAGAGCTCGGGTGTGGTCATGGGCCGCAGTCGCGCGAGGTAAGTCTGCGGTGGTCGGTCGTATCGGTGGCTGCCGTAGGCCGTGGTGAAGCCGACTGCCAGCCGAATCGCGGCGGTCAGCTGCTGCTGGGTGACCGGGAGCAACTCGGTCACTTCGGCCGTTGCTGCGGCGGTGGTGGCTGGCGAGGGGGCGGTCGATGAAGGTGTGGTGGGGTGGCCGGCGTTCACCGGTGGCCGTAGTGCGCATGCTGTGAGCGTCGACGCGGTCAGGCAGGCGGCGACCGCCAGGCGGTGAGCGGAGAGGGGGCGCTCAGATCTCCTCATTGGTGTCTCCGTGGGGCGGGAACGGGCGGGCGTAGCGGGCCAAGGTGCTGAGCCGCAGCCGCGGGGGTCCGCCGCGAGAGGTGGCGTGGAGCCAGATCGGCCCGGCCGGCCCCAGCTGCTTGTCTCTGATCGCGTCGGGTGTGGTGGTGAACACCGGGACGGGAGGCGTGCCGATGGCGGCGTGCAGGTTGGTTTCGCGTCGCTGGCTGCTGGTCCAGATCAGCACGGGGGTGGTGAAGCCGTCGGCGGTGGCGAGGTTGGCGTAGCCGCGCAGCTTGTCGACGACCTTCTTCAGAGGGCGCTGGGTGCCGGTGTCGTACTCGACGAAGAAGTCGACACATACGCCGTGTTCGCACCAGCGGCCGTATCCATCGGGGCGGATGTAGGGCGCCCAGGTTTTGCTGCAGCGGCGTTCGGGCCACCAGTGGACCAGGTCGGCCGCGGGGTGATGGCGGGCGGCGGCGGCCAGGGCAGTGAAGATCCCGTTGACGCCGATCAGGTGCGCGAGCTGGGGCGACAGTGCCCAGGCCAGGATCCGATCGCGGCGGTAGCCCAGGTCGGCGAAGGGGATGCCTTGGTCGGCGGCGATCACATAGGCACCGGCTTCGCCGATGGTGTAGTGCAGGGGCGCGGTTCCGCGGCCTGGGGGGAGCAGGGGCCGGAACCGCTCGACGGCTCCGAGATTGGTCAGGCGGAGCATGCCGCGGCGGGCGCGGTCGGCGTTGGGGTAGGCGAGCTGGGCGATCTGCCGGGTGGTGAGCACGTGATGGTCCCACAGCGCGCGCAGGACATAGTGGTCGCGCTGGGTCAGCCGGGAGGCCAGCAGCATCGGCACCAGCTGCTTGAGTCCACTGGTCGCCGTGGCGGCGTCGGAAGCAGACGGGGGAACCGGCGGAACGTAGCGGGTGGTCATCGTCTTCCCCTCCTCGTCGGGGATGCGGTAGCCGCAGCGGGCGGGCGAGTCAGATGGAGGTGGCGTCGGGGGCGGGAGGCGGTTCAGCGCGGGGATCGGCGCGCGGGTCGTCGGCGCGTGCCCGATGTGGACGCTGCTGAGGGCGGGTGCCGTAGGTTTCGGCTGAAACGCGGCGGATCAGCTTGGCGCGTCCGGGGACGGCGGGTGGCAGTGGCCGGGTGCGCAGGGTGAAGGCGGAGGTCTCGGCGGCGTCGACGATCAGCCGGGCGCCGGCTTGGAAGGCGTCCAGGTGGGCGAGGTCGTGCTGGGAGAGGTTGGGGGCCATGTGGCGTTCCAGGGTGCGGGCGTCTTCGGGGGAGACGGCGAAGAAGACCTTGCTGCGGGCGTTGGCCGAGATCGCCTCGCGCAGTTCACGCGAGAGCTGCGCTAGGTCCTGGTGGGCCAGTACGACCGAGAGCCGGTAGGCGCGGGCCTCGGCGAGGAGATCGGCCAGGCCGTGCGGGAGGGTGAGGAAGTTGTGGCATTCGTCCACATACAGCGCGCTGTCGGCGCGGGCGCTTTGGCCGTAGCGGGTCCGATTGGACACCGTTTCCCAGATCTTGGCGAGCATCAGCGAGCCGAACACCGCGCAGGCGTCGGCGCCGAGGATGCCTTTGGGGGCGCGGATCAGCAGCAGTCCGCCGTCGAGCACCGTGGTGGGGTCGAAGGTGGAGGTCCCCGATCCGAGGGTGGAGCGGATGAAGTCGCGCAGCAGGAACGCGCGCAGCTTGTTCAGCACGGGGCCGGTGGCGTGCGCGCGTGCCCCGGGCGACAGATCGTCGTACCAGGACCAGAAGTCGGCCAGGATCGGGTCGCGGACCCGGGCGGTAAAGGGCGCCCGGTAGGCCGGGTCGGCCAGCAGCCGGGGGATGTCAGCCAGGGTGGCGTCGGGAGCGTGCCAGAGCGTCAGGCAGGCCGAGCGCAGGATGTCGTCGGTGCGCGGTCCCCAGAAGTCTTTGTAGATCCGGTGGAAGATGCCGACCAGGTTGTCGCTGGCCAGATGCGCGTCGGGCCCTTGCAGGACGTTCAACGCCGGGCGGCGATATTGGTCGGGGTCGAACAGCACGACCTTGTCGGCGGCGTGCTCGGGCAGCCGGGCGAGTAGATCGACGATCAGGTCCCCTTTGGGGTCGATGACGACCGCGCCGCGCCCGGCCTGGGCGTCAGCCAGGATCATGTGCGCCATCAGCGTCGACTTGCCAGATCCGGTGGCACCGAGCACATGCATGTGGTGACGTGCCTCGGTGACGCCCAACGCGACCGGCCGCACTATCCCCGCGTCGCTCACACCCAGCTGCTTGGCCTCCGGACCCGGCGTGGCAATGCCCGGAGGTGGCGGGACGGCTTTGGCGCCCGCCCTCGACAGGCCGGGGACGGCCGAATCCCAGGGCAGATGCGCCAGGGCCGCCAGTTCAGTGACCGAGCACAGATCCCCGCGCCGCAGCCACCGCCGCGCCAGGGCCGTCTCGGGACGCCAGAGCCGACGACGGCGCAGGTAGTTATGCCCCGCGTAAAGCGCGTAGGCGGAAGCGATCGCGTGCGCACGCCCACGCAGCCCGCGCCGCAATTCACGGCGCATCGCACGGTCCACCGTCTCGGGGGCAGCGGTGCCGCCCGAGTTCGATCTGACCGAGGACTTCCCCGCGGCCGTGTTGGAGGCGGTGGCGGGAACGGTGTCTGGGGTGACGGCCAGTGCGTAGCTGATCGTCATCTCCCATTGCGGTTCGCGGGCCTTGTCCAAGATGGCGCGGACCTCGGCGGCGCGCTCAGGGTGGGCCACGTACGCGCTGGTTGCGGGGCGCCGCGTCGATGCGGATGGGGTGATCAGGTCGAACAGCCATGCCCAGGGGCGTTGCGATGCGGTGCTACCGCGTAGCGCGGCGGCGGCGCGGTGGGCCTTGACCAGCCGCCGACCCGTGGCGGGACGGGCGCAGATCTGCATGATCGCGCGCTGGCCGGATGCCAGTCCGGAGGCGGCGCCGACCAGGGCGCGCAACGGGTCGGCGGGGTGGTCGGCGCGCAGCGGCAGCCAGTCAGGGCGAGCCATCCGCAACCGACCGCCCACCGCAACAGCGCCCGTTGGGAGTGGGGATGCGGATGCCGGGGCGGTGTGGGTGCGGGCGGCCGGCCATGCCGCCTCGATCGCCCGCTCGATGAATCCGGGCGGCACCGTGCCCGGCACCCACAACCGGATCTGCACCGCGGCGGTGTCCCACGCGTATTCCCAGGCCAGGTGCGGCTGCCCGGTCAGCAGCCGCTTGTAGGCCGGGCGCAGCAGGCCGATGAGGTTGGCCCACAGTTCGTGCGCGGCGTCGAGATCGACCTCGGGTGGCGGCAGCACGGTGATCTGGCGCGCCCCGTCGGCGAGCCGGTCGTGTCGGCGCTGCCACCACCAGTGCCGCACCGTCAGGAACGCCGCCACCGCGCAGGCCAGCAGAAGGCCGCATGCCCACCCGTAGCTGCCCACAAAGTCCTGCGCCTTGTGGATAAGGCTGTGGATGAACGCGTCCGGGTCGCGCAGGAATGGGCCTCCGGGCGGCTCCGTCAGCGACGGGCGCGGAGACGGACTCGGGGAGGGCCGGAGCCGGGCCAGGCCCAGTGTCATGAGGATCATGGTTCGATGTCCAACTCGTCGTCGGCGTCGATGTCCAGCTCCACACGGGGGCTGGCGTCAAGGGCGGCCAGTTCCGCGGGGTCGCTGGTGATCACGCTGTGTTCGGCGGGGGAGGCGATGGCCTGGAAGGAGACACGGTGGGAGCCGGCCGCGAGCAGGCCCTCGCCGCGGGAGCAAGCCAGAAGGAACTGGCGTTCGCCCTCGGACAGGTGGAAGGCGTCCCCCACCGCGTCGATGGCTTGGGGGGCTTGGCGCAGCAGAATCTGGGTGGTGGCGTTGGCCACCACGGCTTGGCCGAGCCCGGTGCCGAGCAGGTCAGCGGCGTCCTGGGTGACCACCGCTAGGGCGCACCAGTACTTGCGCGCCGACTTGGCCAGGCGGAACAGGAACTTGGCGCCGTCCGGCTCGCGCATCAGCAGCCATGCCTCGTCCACCACAACCAGGCGCCGCTGGCGGTTGTGCGGGTTAGACACCCTCCGCCACACCGCGTCTAGCGCCAGCAGCGTGCCCGCAGCGCGCAGCTCGTCAGGCAGGTCCCGCAGCGAGAAGACGAGAAGGTGCCCGTCCGGCCGGGTGGTGGTGGGGCCGTCGAACAGATCACGGTGTGTCCCGGTGACAAACGGGGCGAGCCGCGCGGCGACCTCACCTGCCCGGGGATCCTCGGTGTCATCGCGCAGCACGGCGGCCAGGTCCGCCAGCATCGGGGCGGGGCGAGTCCAGGTGCGCGGGTCGCTGGTGATGCCCGCTCGGGCGTACACCTCAACGATCGCCCGGTCCAACGCCGCCTTGCCAGCCGGGTCCAGCGGCTCGTCCAGCAGCACGCCGATAAGGGTGTGCAGGAACAGCGCGCGGCGGGTGAACGCGTCGGTCCCGGCGTTGGAGGCAGGCAGGTCGAACGGATTGAGCCGCACGCCGGGAGAGCCGAACGAGATGTAGGACCCGCCGACTGCGCCGCACAGGCGAGCGTATTCGTCCTCGGGGTCGATCACGGCGACCTCGACTCCGGCGTACAGCGACCGCAGTACCTCCAGCTTGGTCAGGTAGGACTTGCCGGCGCCGGAGCGGGCCAGCACGACCGAGTTGTGGTTGTCCAGGCCCCACCGGTCCCACAGCACCAGGCTGGAGGAGGCGGTGTTGATCCCGTACAGCACGGTGGTATCGGTGACCGGCGCGTCCAGATCGGGCGAGCTGAACGGGAAACTCGCCGCGAGCGCCTGGGTGTCGAAGGTGCGGCGCATGCGCAGCCCGTCGACCCCGATCGGCAGGGTGGTGGTCAGCCCCTGCAGCGGGCGGAAGGTGGCCGGGGCGGCGTCCAGCAGCAGCGAGGACGCCAGCGCCCGCACCTGCGAGCATTCGGCCTCCAACGCCTCCTGGTCGGGGGCGTGCACGGTGAAGTACAGGCCGACCCGAAACAGCTTGGTCTGCCCGCGGGCCAGCGCGACGGCCAAGCCCCGCGCGTCCTCGGCCGCTGCGGTGGCCTGGAAGTCCTCCAGACGGCCGTGTTCAGTATCGGAGCGGGCCGAGGACTCCAGCCGGGCGAGCTGGCGGCGCAGCCGATCGGCCGCCTCTGTCGGCGGGGTCGGCTCGATGTGCACCGCGACCTCGACCCGGCCCGGGTAGGTCAGCAGCGGCTCCAACCATCCCGGGCCGACCTCGGCGGGGTACCCGGTGATCGCGAACGACGCGCAGACGCCGTCGGACAGGGTCAGGGTGCGCGTGCCGACTTCGATCGCGTCCGGTCCCACCGTCCCCGGGCCCGTTTGCAGGCGCGTACCGGTGCCGTGACGCAAACGCGAACGTGCGGATTTCAGCAGTGTCATCCCAATCCTCCAGCGGATGTGATCGTTTCGGCGGGTGCCGCCCGCTGATCCGTTGCCCCGGCCGGGGTGGTGTGCCAGGGGTTGCAACAGGCGGCCAGCACCGCGGTGGCGTGACCGCCGGGCAACACGCGGACGGTGATGCCTGCGGCGGCCAGAGCACGCACGGCTTCGTCGGCGCGGCGCAGCACCCGTTGTGCGGCCCCGTCACCGGCCCGGCCATGGTGCGGTTCGCGCAGCACGATCAGCACTTGGCGGCGCAGCAGATCCCGGCGCCGTGCCAGGTCGGCCAGGAAATCGGCGTGCTCGATCGCGGCCTGTTCCAGCTCCGGGTGGGCCAGCGTGGGCGCGTGGGTGCGCAACCCGGAGATCAGCGGGACCAGGTCGACGTCCTGAGCGCGAACCACGATCTGCGCCGGGCCCGACAGCGAGTTCAGCCAGCGTCCGAACACCCCCACCAGCGCGGCCTGCTCCTGCGGCGTGCGCAACGCGAAACTCACCGTGCTGGCCTGGCACACCACCGCCGCGCCATCGGCGTCCAGATCGATCACACCGTCGGCGGAGATCGCGGCTGCGGGCAGCCGCAGCGGAGCGGGCAGCGGCTGCTGCTTCTGCTGCCCCCAGGCAGGCGGTGCGGCTACCCCTTCAGGGGCCAGCACCAGGCGGCGCGGGGAGCGGGCGTGCCGGATCGCGGCCAGCAGCAGCCGATCCAGCCCCATCCCGTCACGGCGGCCCAGCGCCAGCACGGCGGCCGCCGCCCCGAACGGGAACGCCGCCGCGGCGAACACCGGCAACGGAACCAGGGTTCGGGTGGCGGTGAAGGCCAGCCACAGCACCGCACCGGTCGCGGCCAGGATGGCTACCTGGCGGGCGGTAAGGCCGGCCAGGACCTTGTCGGGGGTTTCCACATCGGCGGGGATTCGGACGCTGTGCTCGTCGGGCGGCATGATTGGTCACCTCCGTCAGCTGGGCCGTTTCCACGGGCGGTGCGGGTCGGGCTGATAGGGAGCCTGAGGCGGCGGGCGCGTCGGCTGGGGTGGCGGCGCGCGCCAGTCCCCGGCGTGCGGAGGTGTCCAGGTGGTCTCCGGGCGGCCCCAGCGCTGCTGCTCATCTACGCTGTCGGGTGCCGGGCGCCCGTGATGCACGCGCTCGTGCCAGGCCGGATCGGGGGGCATCCACCGCCCATGCGCCGGTCCCCACCGTGGCTGTGCCATCTCTTCCGGCCCCGCAGGAGGCGGAGGTTTCGGCCCCGGGGGAAGCGTCGGAACCGACGGGCCTGTGAAGCGCCCCGCAGGCGGGGGCGGGGGAGGCGTTCTGCCCGCGCTGCCACGGGCCCCGGCGAGCCGTCCGAGCAGCCCGCGGAACAGGAAGAACGAAACGATCATTTTCGCCGTCCGGGTGATCGGGCTGCGGCTGATCAAGCCGCCCTGCCAGATCAGGCGGGAAATCCAGGACGGGATGCGCACCAGCACGTACAGCAGGCAGATCGTTGTCCATAGGTCCACCTGGTCACCGGGGGTGCGAAAGCCCAGGATGGTGACCATGTCGGTGGTGAGCACCACCCGCATGGCGGCGATGAACACCAGCGCTTGGGCGACCTGGATGGCCAGCACGCCGAAGAAGCAGCGCCACCACAGCTTGGCCAGCCCTTCGGTCTGTGGTAGCGCGTGACACGCGAGTGCGAGCGGGGCGGCGGCGATCAGCACGATGGTGAGCATGACCCGCGTGATGTAGATCAGCAGCAGGATCACGCCCAGCGACACCGCCCAGATGGTCACCAGCACGATGAACATCCCCACGTCTCCGGGGTTGAGCGAGTGCACGATGATCTTCTGGAGCTGATCGGCCGTCTGCTGCGGATCAACCCCCTGGCCCAGCAGCGCCGCCGACAACGCGTTGGCGAACTCGATCGACTGCCCGATCAGGATCAGGCTGGTGTTGGAGGCCACAATGCCGACCACCAGGCGAGGCGCGATGTCCTTGACCGCGTAGGAGCTCTGCAGGGTTTGGCGGCCCATCAAGGTCAGCCCACCGGCCAGCACCAGCAGCACGTAACAGGAGTTGGCCACCACCAGCGATCCGGTCCACAAGCCCTGCACCCGGCTGGTCTGGTCCAGCCGCGGGGTGACGAGCAGTGATGAGCCCAGAAACCCGAACACCGGATTGATCGCGGAGGACACCAGGTCCTTGAACCAGTTGTTGATCGCCTCCTTGGCCTTGCACGCGACGTCGAACCATCCGCACCCACCCGAATCCTCTTCCGGACTGGTCGGCGTCCCCGGTGAGGAACTCGGGTTGGCCGGGGCGGAGGTACTCGGGCTGGGAGCGCCGGGCGCCGACGGGCTTGGGCTGGTCGGTGTCCCCGACGGTGCCGGGGGCGAAGAACTCGGCGAGGGTGGCGGCTCGGCAGCCACTGCGCCCCGCGGCACGGTCGTCACGGTGGCCTGCGCGGGGACGGCGGCCAGTGCCACCGCGACCGACGCGGCAGCGCAGCAACAAAAGACGGCGAGCCAGGTGCGCAGAGCAGTGGACATCGCCGATCAGCCGCCCACGAAGCCTTTGAGGATGGTCACCAGGACCGGTGTCATCACCGCGCCGCCGTAGCCGATCGCGGCGTACTTCAACGTGTTCTTGGCCTTGCCCACCTCACCCGGATCGCCGCCGGCCAGCAGGTACCGGATGAAACCGACCGTCAAGAACAAGGTCGCCAGCGACACCAGCAACCCCACCAGCCACTTGGTAATCCGGTTGATCACCGTGTTCAGATCCTGCGGCGGCGCCGCCAGCGCATCGGCGAACGCGTCCGGCGCCGCAAACACCACCAGCAGGACCCCGACCAGCACAGCGGCGGTCGGCGGCGCCCACCGGGACAACTTGGAACGCATCAGCCACCTCCTTGATGGACGTGACCGGGGCCCCGCAGCGACCGGGGGAGGATGCGGGCCGGGCCAGCGGAGACCATCACCTCCTTCCGGCCACGGTCACGCGGCCTCGAAGGGACGGGGACCCGGCCCGCACGGGCGGGCGGATCGGCCGCCTGCGGGGCCCCGGCGCCCTCAGGACGCCACACCCCCGCATAGAAACCTCTCAACAGGCGCGGCCCGCCGTCTCGGTCAGAGGGATCTATGCGAAATCTCAGCGCCGCGACCCCAACGGCCACACGCCGCCGCAGAGCAGCGCGTGGCACGACCAGACTTGGACCGGGCCTGCCGGACTTCGGCCAGGGGTCCCGCTTCCCTCGCACCCGGCATGGCGCAGACGCCGATCGTCGGCGTGCCGCAGCGGCAACGGCAGATCAGCCGTCCGCGAGCACGGCAATGCGACCGGCAATGCGACCGGCAAACCGGCGCCGAACGGAACGGCGCAGCGGCAACGGCAACCTCGGTCAGCGCGCAACGGCACGGCAAACGCCCGAGGTGGAGGCCGCTTCTAAGAGGTTCCTATGAGGCTCGTGCCGACAATCGCGTCCGTACCGGAAACCGGTCTGAACGCACAGGAGGGAACGAACCAGGTGCGCGACCCCTACTGGCACGACACGACCCACGCCCTCTACGCCGGAGACCCCCGCCAGGTGCTGGCCGAGATGCCAGCCGGATCCGCCGACTGCATCGTCACCAGCCCACCACCATGGAGACCGCAGCCACACGATACGGCCGCAGATACGCCAACCCGCTACGGCCGCGAGCCCACACCGGCTCTCTACCTCGCCGCCCTCCGCCGCATCTTCGCACAAGCCCACCGCGTACTGAGCGAGCAGGGGACCGCCTGGCTGATCACCAGTGATCGCTATGCCGGCCAGACCGGATGGGACGGCCCGCCCGCAGGCAGCCACCGTCGCCGGATCCGCGACCACGCGATGACCGGCGTGCCCGCCACCTCCCTGATCGGCCTGCCCTGGCAGCTGGCCTTCGCGCTTCAAGACGACGGCTGGATCATCCGCAACGTGATCGTCTGGAACCAGCCCACCATGGCCAAGACCTCAGCCGCGGACCGGCTCGCGCTCTCCTACGAGCTGATCCTCCTGCTGGTCAAAACAGATCAGTACACCTTCGACCGCGACGCCATCCGCCGCCCCCTGAACCGCTTGATCACTGAGCTCGGCCTCGACCACAACCCAAGCGCCGAACAGAAGCGGCAGAGCCAGACGCCCCGGTGCGGCTGGCAGCACATCAGGCGGCACCTCCACCAGCGCGGCAGCGGCAAGAGCGGCAAGGGGATCGGCTATTGCCGCACCCGACACCGCGCGGCAACCCAACCGCGGAAACGGCACGATCGTGAACCGTTGCCGCTCCCACCCGCCGGCGACGTCTGGTCGTTGCCGCCACGCCCACAGCGGCACACCTTGCCGATCGAGGTGCCGCTCACCTGCATTGCCACCGGATGCCAGCCCGGTGGCACCGTGCTGGACATGTTCACCGCCGACGCCACCACCGGTCTCGCCGCCCGGCACCTCGGCCGCTCCTACATCGGCGTGGAACAGAACCCAGACCTATGCCGCATCGCTGAGCAGCGACTCCAGAGAGACAGCCGCCATGGGGACGGTGACGCATGATGGCCCGCAGGACACATAACACTCACCACTCGGTAAGGTGCACGGCGCTGAACAGCCAATACGCTGCCGAAGCAAAGCCAGACAAGCCACGCGCCGATCTGACTTGCGATGCGGCCGATGATGCCGTGTCCGTCGAACTGCCCGCCGAGCCACCCCCTCTGACGCCCGAGGCGGCACGCGCACTGCTCCGGCTCCTCCTCACCATCCGGCAGCGGCGCACGAACTGAGAAGCATCTCGTTCAACCGAGGGAAAATCATGATCAAACTAGCGTTCTGGGGACGCTGCTCCACCGAAGACCGTCAAGATCCCGAAGCCTCCCGCGCTTGGCAGTACTCCCGTGCCGAGCAACTCGTCACCCCTCGCGGCGGAGTGATCGTCGCCGAGTACTTCGACGTCGACAAGTCCCGCTCCATCCCACCGGCCCGCCGCCCCCAGGCCAGCCTGCTCCTGGCCGAGCTGGCCAGCCCCGACCGGGCCTTCGACGCCGTCGTGGTCGGTGAGCCGCAGCGGGCCTTCTACGGCAACCAGTTCGGCAACACCTTCCCGTTGTTCGAGCACTACAACGTGCCGCTGTGGGTACCGGAAGTGAACGGGGCCATCGACCCCGCCAACGAAGCCCACGACATGATCATGTCGACGTTCGGATCCATCAGCAAAGGCGAACGGTCCCGGATCAAGACCCGGGTGCGGGCGACCATGGCGGCGCTGGCACAGACCTCCAACCGGCACATCGGCGGGCGCCCACCCTACGGATACCGGCTGGCCGACGCGGGACCGCACCCCAATCCGAGCAAGGCCGCCGACGGCAAGCGACTGCACGTGCTGGAGATCGACCCGTACACCGCCGAGGTGGTCCAGCGGATCTTCGCCGAGTTCCTGGCGGGCAAGGGCTTCTTCGCCATCGCCGAAGGACTCACCGCCGACGGAATTCTGTCGCCGTCGGCCTACGACCGGGCGCGTAACCGGCACCGCTGCGGCCTGGCCTGGTCCAAGAGCGCCATCCGCGTCATCGTGACCAACCCTCGCTACACCGGCCGGCAGGTCTGGAACAAGCAGCGCAAACGCGAAGTCCTCATCGACGTCCACGACGTCACCCTCGGCCACGAGACCAAGCTGGTCTGGAACACCCCGGACCAATGGGTGTGGTCCAACGACATCGTCAATCCACCGATCATTGACGAGGAGACCTTCAGGGCCGCCCAGGAGTTGCTAGCAGCCCGAGGTCACGGACCGGCGCGGCACAAGCCACACCGTGCCCGTCATCTGTACATGCTGCGGGGCATCCTGCATTGCGGCATCTGCCACCGCAAAATGGAAGGCTCCTGGAACAACGGCGCGCCCTACTACCGCTGCCGTTTCCCCGAGGAGTACGCACTGGTCAACAAGATCATGCATCCACGCAATGTCTATCTGCGCGAAAGCGTCCTGCTGCCCCGTCTGGACCGGTGGTTGGGCCGCTACTTCGCTCCCCATCGCCGTGCCGACACCATCGCGGCGATCGCGGCCGCGCAAGGCGGCGGCGCCAGCGAAGACCCCGGTACGGCCCTGGCGCGGCAGACCATTGACGAGTGCGACCGCAAACTCGCCCGCTACCGCGCCGCCCTGGATGCCTTGGACGAGGGCACCGACCCGGCGATGATCGCCGGGTGGATCACCCAGGTTCAGCAGCAGCGCACAGCCGCCCAAGCGCAACTGCGCCCTGCCCAGAGCCAGGGACACCTCACCGAAGCCGACATCGCCGCTCTCATTGAGGAGATCGCCGACTACACCCAGGCGCTGGCCACCGCCGATCCCGCGCACAAGGCCGACCTGTACGGCAAGCTCGGACTACAGCTCACCTACCACCCCGAGCAGCAAAAAGTGCGGGCCGAGGCGCATCTCGATCCCGCACTATATGGGGAAATGGTTGGTGTCCGAGGGGGGACTTGAACCCCCATGCCCCGTGAAGGGCACTAGCACCTCAAGCTAGCGCGTCTGCCTATTCCGCCACCCGGACCGGTTGCAGGCCGCAGTGGGCTGCGGCGGGGTTCACCATACCAAAGGTGGCGAGTCGCGGCGAAGTCGATCGGCGGGCACCATGGGACGGGTACGCGACTACACGAGGTGAGCATTGTGGGCCAGCAGCCGACTGCCGAGGACGAGGTCGTCCAGCTCTGCCAGGAGCTGATCCGGATCGACACCAGCAACCCGGGAGATCATTCGGGGCCGGGGGAGAGGGTGGCGGCGGAGTACGTCGCGGAGAGGCTCGCGGAGGTCGGGCTGGAGTCGCAGATCTTCGAGTCGCATCCGGGGCGGGCGAGCCTGGTGGCGCGGATCGAAGGGGAGGACCCGGGACGGGACGCGTTGCTGCTGCACGGGCACCTGGACGTGGTGCCCGCGCGCAAGGAGGACTGGACGCGGGACCCGTTCGGCGGGGAGATAGCGGACGGGTGCGTCTGGGGACGCGGGGCCGTGGACATGAAGGACATGGACGCGATGATCCTCGCGGTGGTGCGGCAGCGGCTGCGGGAGGGGCGGCGGCCGCCGCGGGACGTGGTGCTCGCGTTCCTCGCCGATGAGGAGGCCGGCGGCAAGTGGGGGGCGCAGTACCTGGTCAGGGAGCATCCGGAGCTGTTCGAGGGGTGCACCGAGGCCGTGGGGGAGGTCGGCGGGTTCAGCCTGACGGTGCCCGGGGACCGGCGGATGTACCTCATCGAGACGGCGGAGAAGGGCATCGCGTGGATGAACCTGACCGCCAAGGGGACGGCCGGGCACGGGTCGATGGTCCACCCTGACAACGCGGTCACGGCCGTGGCGGCGGCGGTCGCGCGGATGGGGGCGTACGAGTTCCCGGTGCGGCTGACGAAGTCGGTGCGGGCGTTCCTTGAGCGGGTCTGCATGGCCTACGGGGTGGAGTTCGATCCGGAGCGGCCGGAGGAGGCCCTGGAGAAGATCGGGCCGATCGCGCGCATGATCGGCGCGACTCTGAAGAACACGCTCAATCCGACGCGGCTGGATGCCGGATATAAGACGAATGTTATTCCGCAGACGGCCTCCGCACAGGTGGACGGACGGTTCCTCCCGGGATATGAGGATGAGTTCTTCGCGGTGGTGGACGAACTTCTCGGGCCGGACGTCCAGCGGGATTTCGTGCATCATGACCACGCCCTCGAGACGGACTACGAGGGGGCGCTCGTCGCGGCGATGGAGGCGGCGCTGACCTCGGAGGACGCAGGCGCGCTGCCGGTGCCCTACTGCCTGAGCGGCGGGACGGACGCCAAGGCGTTCGCCCGGCTGGGAATGCGATGCTTCGGTTTCGCGCCGCTGAAACTGCCCCCAGAGTTGGACTTTTCCGGAATGTTCCACGGCATCGATGAGCGCGTTCCCGTGGACGGTCTGCGCTTCGGTGTGCGGGTCCTCGACAAATTCCTTGATCGGTCCTGAAATCACCCGCATCAATGCGCTCCGTGGTGCTAACGTCACCGTTCGTTGAGGGACGATCCGCGACGGAGGTTGACCGGTGGCGCGTGACGCGGTGCAGGCGGGGGCGATTGCCGTCCCGTCGCGTCGTGTCGCGGTCGTCCGGCGGCTGCTCGTTCTTGGCGGGCTGCTGATCGCGGGCTGGATCCTCGGTTGCGTCGCGCAGTCGGCGCACGCCGACGAGGTGCCCGTGACGCCGCCGGACGTGGTCGCGGAAGCACCCGCGCTGAAGCAGGCGGTCGAGGCCGCGACCGAGCGTCCGCCCATGCCTGCCGTGGTGCAGGCCGTGGTCGAGAGCCCGCCGCAGGTCGGCGCTGCGGAGCCCGTGGAAGAGCCGGCGACGCCCGATGCGGCGCCCCTCCACCCGAAGATCTCCGAAAGCGTGACCGAAGCCGGCGATGTGTCCGTCACGGTGTCGCCGCTCCATCGGTGGATACCGGGAGCCGTGTCCCCTCGGTCGGGCAAGGTCGACGGCGGTCAGAGCATGCAGCGGACCGTCCGGGATCATCCTGCGCCCGTGCCCGCGCCAGAGCGGCCCGACGATCACTCTGTCGCCGGTGGGCTCGCCATGCCCGGCCTCACCGCGGGCTTTCCCGGCACCGTGGCCTGGGCACCGGTCCCGGCGCGCGCGCCGTCCGGGCGCCTTCCCGGGGCCGTGCCACCGGCCGTCCGCACGGCAGCGGACGAGCCGTCCTTCGCGCCCGACTGATCACTGATCACTGAACTCCCCGGCAGGGGCCGGCCCGGCATGCCCGCGCCCCCTCCTGTCCGGGACGGGACGTGCCGTGCCCTGATCTCTGCGCGGCATGTCGTCCCCCCACGAGACCCACACGACCGTGCGTCTCGATCCCCCCATTTCATGAACGGAGCATCATGCGAACGTGGGCAAAGGGCACATCCCGTGCCGCCGTGCTCGCCGCGGGCGTTGTCGCCCTCGGCGTCAGCGCGATCCCGGCCGGCGCCTCCACCGGCATCACCGACGGCAGCGGCAGCGTCCTCGGCGGCAACCAGGTCAACGCGCCGATCTCCGCGCCGGCCGACGTCAGCGGCAACGGCGTGGCCGCGCCGCTCGGCGCCGCGTCCGGCGGGTCCCTCGGCGGCGCCAAGGTCCACGAGCACGGTGACGGGCTGCAGGCGACGTCCGGGACGGGCGGCATCGGCTCCGGGAACCAGGCCAACGCCCCGATCAGCATCGAGCCGGCCGTCTGCGGCAACGCCGCCGCCGTGATCGGGCACGCGCACGCGGGCTGCGTGCGCGGCGACGAGCCCGGAGGTTCGAACGCCCAGCTCAGCGACGGGACGGGCGGCGTCCTCTCGGGGAACCAGGCGAACGCGCCGGTCACCGTCGCGCCGACCGTGTGCGGTAACGCGGTCGCGGTCGTCGGTCACGCGCTGGCTGGCTGCGCGGACGGCGCCTCCGCCGGGAACGGCGGTTCGGGCGGCCAGTTCACCGACGGCGCCTTCGGTGTCCTCTCGGGCAACCAGGCCAACGCGCCGATCAGCATCGTCCCGGTCGTCTGTGGCAACGCCGTCGCAGCGGTCGGCGAGGCCGCCGCGTTCTGCACGGGCGGCCACGCGGGCGGCGGCTCCGGCGAGCAGCTCACGTCCGGCACCGGCGGGATCCTGTCCGGCAACCAGGGAAACGCGCCGATCACCGTCGGGCCGGAGGTGTGCGGCAACGCGGCCGCCATCGTCGGCTTCGCCGTCGCGTTCTGCGACGACGGCCCCGGCGACGACGACGGCTACCCGCACCACCGGACGGCCCGCGCCGGTGAACCGCTCTCCGGCACGTCCACCCTGGCCGTCCCGTCCAAGGTGGACGGGCTGAACGGCGCCGTCGGCTCCGCGGCGGGCAAGCGCGAGCCGGTCAAGGCCGCCGGGCTGCCCAAGGCCGGCGGCGCGGCCACGCCGAAGGCCGACGGCCTGCTCAAGGGCCACGGCCTGCCGAAGGCCGGCGGTCTGCCGAAGGCGGGCGGTGTGCCCCAGACGGGCCGCCAGTCCCCGGCGACCTCCCTGCCCAAGACCGGTGCCCTCCCCAAGACGGACGGCCTGGTCAAGGGCCTGCCCGCGGCCGGGGGCCTGCCGAAGGCGGGCGCGGTCTCCCACCGGCACGGGAACATCGCGTTGCTGGACGGCGGGTCGCGGCACGTGGCGGGGCAGAAGGTCCCCGGCGTGCCGGGCGGGCACGTCCTGCCGGCGAAGCCGGCGGTCCCGCAGCTCAAGACGGTGACCAAGGGCCTGCCGCAGACGGGCGGCGTGGTCGGCGGCGGGACGGTGTCCGAGGCCGTCCCGGCGGCGGGTCGGCTCGGGGCGGTCCAGCACGTCGCGGCGCAGGAGACGATCGCGGACGGCGCCGAGACCGGGTCGCTGTGGACGCTGGCGGTGGCCGGAATGCTGGCCGCCGCGGCCGGTGCGCTCGGGCTGATGCGCAGCGTCCGCACGTCCCGCCACTGAACCCCCAGGCCGAGCCGTCGAGCCGAGCGGCGCGCCGGCCGGCCGGTGAATGAGATGTCGTTGTGGCGTGGCGCCCAGGTGTGCGGTCGTGACGCCATGATGATGAGGACGCTTCGCCCGTCCCGGAAGGCGCGGTCCGGGACGGGCGAAGCCTCGTCATGGAGCCTTGGATTCACCGTCCGTCAAGGGGAACGTACGTAGTGCTACACTCCCGGGCGGACCGCCGGTATCGGTCGAGCGACGCTCGTCGGCCGATCGGTGGCGGGCGGGGGCCGGAGGACGGTCAGGACGGAAGCGCGGACGGTCAAGGCGCGTGCGTGCGGACGGTCAGAACGTGCGGACGACGCGAATGACCTTGCGGCGGAGCTGAATACGGCGGCGGCCGTCCGGGTAGAGGCGCAACCGATCGATTTCCCAGCCGCCGCGCTCTGCGTGCTCGGTCAAGATCCGCCGGGCGGTATCACGCGTGGTGCCGCGCGGCAGTGACAGGACGAGGTAGGTGTACTCCGCCATTGCGACCATTATTACGTGGTCTGCCAGGGACGCGGCACCGTACCGTGGCGGGCCCGTCCGCACGTCCGGCGGCGGCATGTCATCCTGTCTGGGGCGCGCGGCGGTGAGAATCCCGTTCGCCCGCGGGGGCGGAGCGAAGATCGTGGGGCGGTCGGGGCGACCCGCGGGCATGAACGCGCCGTCCCCGGGCGTTATACGAAGTCTGTACGAAAGAGCCTGTTCAACGAGGACCAAGACAGCGAGGTTGGAGCGACTGTGCCAGCCAAGAACGGCACCGCGAACAGTGGCCGGGGCAACGGCGCCGGTACCCGTCTGGTGATCGTCGAGTCGCCTGCCAAGGCGAAGACGATCGCCGGGTACCTGGGGCGCGGCTACATCGTGGAGTCCAGTATCGGCCATATCCGGGACCTCCCGGGCAGCGCCTCGGAGGTGCCGGCCAAGTACAAGGGCGAGTCGTGGGCCAAGCTCGGCGTGAACGTGGAGCGTGAATTCGAGCCGCTGTACGTCGTCAACTCCGACAAGCGGCAGCAGGTCCAGAAGCTGAAGAAGCTGCTCGCCGAGGCCGACGAGCTCTACCTCGCGACGGACGAGGACCGGGAGGGCGAGGCGATCGCCTGGCACCTCCAGGACGTCCTGAAGCCGAAGGTCCCCGTGCACCGGATGGTCTTCAACGAGATCACCAAGGACGCGATCCAGCGCGCCGCCGCGAACCCCCGGCAGCTGAACATGCGGCTGGTGGACGCGCAGGAGACGCGCCGCATCCTCGACCGCCTCTACGGGTACGAGGTCAGCCCCGTCCTGTGGAAGAAGGTCATGCCGAAGCTGTCGGCGGGCCGGGTGCAGTCGGTCGCGACGCGGCTGGTGGTCGAGCGGGAGCGGGAGCGGATCGCGTTCGTCCCGGCCCACTACTGGGACATCGCCGCGCAGTTCGACACCGGTAAGGAAGACGAGCCGAAGGTCTTCAAGGCCGGGCTGGTCTCCGTGGACGGCAAGCGCGTCGCGCAGGGCCGCGACTTCGCGTCCGACGGCACCCTGAAGACGCGGGACGCGCTGCACCTCGACGAGCCCGCCGCCCGCGCGCTCGCCGAGCGGCTCCGGGGCCGGCCCTACGAGGTCAAGTCCGTCGAGCGCAAGCCGTACACGCGCCGCCCGTACCCCCCGTTTCGGACGACGACCCTCCAGCAGGAGGCGAGCCGGAAGCTGAACTTCTCCGCCAAGTACACGATGTCGGTCGCGCAGAAGCTGTACGAGAACGGCTTCATCACCTACATGCGTACCGACTCGATCACGCTGTCGGAGACCGCGATCACGGCGTCGCGGCGGCAGGCGGCGTCGCTGTTCGGCGGCGAGTACGTGCCTGACAAGCCGCGCGTGTACGCCTCCAAGGTGAAGAACGCGCAGGAGGCGCACGAGGCGATCCGCCCGGCGGGCGAGACGTTCCGCACGCCGGCGGAGACGGGCCTGTCCGGCGACCAGTTCCGGCTGTACGAGCTGATCTGGAAGCGGACGATCGCGTCCCAGATGAAGGACGCGACGGGCCAGTCGGTGTCGGTCCGCGTGACCGGGCTGTCGACCCAGAACGAGCGCGCCGAGTTCGGCGCCACCGGTAAGACGATCACGTTCTACGGGTTCCTCAAGGCGTACGTGGAGAGCGCGGACGACCCGTCCACCGACCGCGACGACCAGGAGCGGCGGCTGCCGAACCTGGCCGAGGGCGACCCGCTGACCGCGAACTCCGTGGACGCGGAGGGCCACTCGACCCGCCCGCCGGCGCGCTACACCGAGGCGAGCCTGGTGAAGGAGCTGGAAGAGCGGGAGATCGGGCGCCCGTCGACGTACGCGTCGATCATCGGCACGATCCTGGCGCGCGAGTACGTGTTCAAGAAGGGCACGGCGCTCGTCCCGTCCTTCCTGGCGTTCGCCGTGGTCAACCTGCTGGAGCAGCACTTCGGCAACCTCGTCGACTACGACTTCACCGCGCACATGGAGGACGGTCTCGACGAGATCGCCCGCGGCGAGGCGGAGCGCGTCCGCTGGCTGACGCGGTTCTACTTCGGCGACGAGGGCGAGGAGGGGCTGAAGGAGCTCGTCGGCGACATCGGCGACATCGACGCCAAGGGCATCAGCTCCTTCCCGATCAAGGGCTCCGACATCGTGGTGCGGGTCGGCCGGTACGGGTCCTACCTCGACCGCGACGGTGAGCGCGCCAACATCCCGGACGACATCTCCCCCGACGAGCTGACCGCCGAGAGGGCCGAGGAGCTGCTGGCGCAGCCGTCCGGCGACCGCGAGCTCGGCACCGACCCGGCGACCGGGCACACGATCGTCGCCAAGTCGGGACGGTTCGGCCCGTACGTCACCGAGATCCTCCCCGAGCCGGCGCCGCCCGCCGAGGGCGAGAAGAAGAAGCGGACCAAGAAGGCCGACGCCGCGAAGCCGCGCACCGGTTCGCTCTTCAAGTCGATGTCGCTCGACACGATCACGCTCGACGACGCGCTGAAGCTGCTGTCGCTGCCGCGCACGCTCGGCGAGCTGGACGGCGAGCCGGTGACCGCGCAGAACGGGCGCTTCGGCCCCTACATCAAGAGGGGCACCGACAGCCGTTCGCTCGGCTCCGAGGACGAGCTGTTCACCGTCACGCTGGAGCAGGCGAAGGAGCTGTTCGCGCAGCCGAAGCAGCGCGGGCGGGGCCGGGCCGCGGCCGCCGCGCCGCTGCGCGAGCTGGGCAACGACCCGGCGAGCCAGAAGCCGGTGGTGGTGAAGGAGGGGCGGTTCGGCCCGTACGTCACCGACGGCGAGACGAACGCGAGCCTCCGCAAGGGCGACGAGGTCGAGTCGATCACCATCCAGCGGGCCGCGGAACTGCTCGCCGAGCGTCGCGAGAAGGTGGCCGCGGGTGGCGGGAAGAAGAAGCCGGCAACCCGCCGTCGAACCTCCGCGAAGTCCGGCTCCTAGGGACAACTACGCCGATACCCTGACCGACATGACCAGAACGGGCGCATCCCGGCCGCACCCCGCAGCGTCACCGCCGCCGGGCGTTTCGTCTCCATCGTGGATCGGGCCGTTCCGGCGGCTGCGGTCCGCACTGACGCTGTCCGGTCTCGGCCTGTGGCTCAGCGTGCCGGCGCTGACGGCGATGGCCGCCGCGCTGACCAGCGACGACGACGCCGCGGCCCGTGCGCAGGCCGTCGGCGCCGTGCTCGCGCTGATGCTGCTGCCCGCGGTGCTGCTCGCGCCGGCCGGTGGGATGCTCGCCGCCCGCGTCGACCGCCGGCTCATGCTGCTCATCGCGGACGTACTGCGGCTGGTGCTCCTCGTGACGGTCCCGCTCGTCGGCACGCTGCCGTGGACGATGGCCGCCGCGTTCCTGATCGCCTGCGTGGGCCTGCTCTGGACCCCGGCGGCGCGCGCGTCGCTGCCCGCGCTCGCCCCGGCCGACGAGGAGCCGCGGGCCCGCGCCCACCGGTCGGCGATCCGCGTCGTGATCGGCCCCGCGCCCGCCGCCGCGCTGCTGTTCGCGATCATCGCCCTCATCGCGGAGGGGACGCTCGGCGACGACTCCCGCGCCGACCTCGCCCCGTTCGTGACGGCCGCCGTGTTCCTGGTCTCGGCCGCCGTCGTCGCCGCGATCCGCGACATCCCCGCCTCGGTGCCGATCCACGTCGCGTCGCCGCTGAAGCTGATCTTCCAGGGCCCCAAGGCCGGTACCGGCACCGGGGCTGGGGCCGGGGCGGGCGCGGTGCGCGGTCTCGGTCTGGCCGTCACGGCGGCGTCCCTCACGGCCTGCGCGGTCGTCGCGGTCGCGCGCGTGCACACCGGTGAGCTGGGCGGCGGCGACGCGGGCTACGGCAGCATCCTCGCCGGGCTCACGCTGGGCGTCGCGTCCGGGCTGTTCCTCGGGCCGCGCGTGCTGGTCCCGTTCAGCCGCCGCAGGCTTCTCGGCCTCGCCGTCCTCGCCGCCGCGGTCACGCTCGTGGTGCTCGCGCTCGTCCAGAACCTCGTGGTCGTCGTGTTCGCCACCGGCCTGCTCGGCGTGCTCGCCGGGGCTGCCTGGACGACGGCCACCGCGACCCTGAACAACCCCGACAAGGCCGCCGCGCCGGTCGCGGCGGACGGCGGCCGGCCGTCGGACTACCTGCGCTCCGTCGCGCTCGTCACCGGTGTGGTCGCGTTCGCCGTCGTCCCGCTGATCGCCGGGGCGGTCGGCTCGCACCGCCTCGACCTCGGCGGCGCCGTCTACGACTTCGACGGGACGGGCGCCGCGCTGCTCATCGCCGCCGTCCTGGCCCTGCTCGCGGGCTTCGTCGCCTACAAGCGGCTGGACGACCGGCGCGGCATCCCGCTCGTCCCCGACCTGCGCGCCGCCCTGCACGGCGAGGTCTACACGCCGCCGGAGCAGGCCGCGGCCGCCGCTGCCGCCGCCCAGCCCGTCCACCGGGGCCAGCGCGGCGTGTTCGTCGCGTTCGAGGGCGGCGAGGGCGCCGGGAAGACCACCCAGGCGCGGCTCGCCGCGATCTGGCTGCGCGACCACGGCTACGACGTCGTCACCACGCACGAGCCCGGCGCCACCAAGATCGGCATGCGGCTGCGCGCGATGCTGCTCGACCGCGACACCACCGGCCTGTCCGACCGCGCCGAGACCCTGCTGTACGCCGCCGACCGCGCCGACCACATCGCGAACGTCATCAAGCCCGCGATGGACCGCGGCGCCATCGTCGTCAGCGACCGCTACGTCGACTCCTCCCTCGCCTACCAGGGCTTCGGGCGGCAGCAGCGGGTCGAGGACATCGCCCGCGTCAACGCCTGGGCGACCGGCGGCCTCGTCCCGGACCTGACCGTCCTGCTGGAGATCCCGTCCCGCGCCGGGCTCGACCGGCTGTCCGCGCCCGCCGACCGCATCGAATCCGAGTCGCACGACTTCCACGAGCGCGTCCGCACCGGTTTCCGCGCCCTCGCCGAGGCCGACCCGGACCGCTACCTCATCCTGGACGCGAGCCGCCCGCAGGGCGAGCTGAGCCGCGAGATCCAGTACCGCATCCGCGAGATCCTCCCCGACCCGATCCCCGCCGGAACCGAGGACGTGACGAGCACGTTCCCCATCATCACCGACCTCTGACCCGGCTAGCCTCGTACTCATGAGCGTCTGGGATGACCTGGTGGGGCAGGAGCCCGTCGTCGCACAACTGACGTCCGCGGCGTCGGACGGCGCGGGCCTGGCCCACGCCTGGCTCTTCACCGGCCCCCCCGGCGCCGGACGGACCACGGCCGCGCGGGCCTTCGCCGCGGCGCTGCAGTGCCAGGAGGTGCCGCGCGGGTGCGGGCACTGCCCGTCCTGCCACCAGGTCCTCCAGGGCACGCACGCGGACGTGAAGGTCGTCCGTCCGACGGGGCTCTCCTATGGCGCGGACCAAGCTCGCAAGCTGGTCCTCAGCGCCGCGTCATCGCCGAGCGGCGGACGCTGGCAGATCGTGCTCTTCGAGGACGCGCACCGGGCCACGGAAACGGCCACGAACGTGCTGCTGAAGGCCATCGAGGAGCCTCCCGCCCGGACGATCTGGCTGCTGTGCACACCGTCGCCGGAGGATCTTCTGGTGACGATCAAGTCCCGCTGCCGGGTCGTGACGCTGCGCACCCCACCGGTCGCCGCCGTCGCGGACGCGCTGTTCCAGCGGGACGGCGTCGACCGCGACACGGCCGACCTGGCGGCGCGCGTGGCGCAGGGCCACATCGGCCAGGCGCGGCGGCTCGCCACCGACCCCGAGGCGCGCGGCAGGCGCGCCGCGGTGATGGCCGTCCCGCGCCGGCTGACGTCGGTGAGTTCGGCGGTGGCCGCCGCGGAGGCGATCGTGAAGGCCGCCGCGGACGAGGCCCAGGTCCAGTCGGAGGAGCTGGACGAGGAGGAGACCTCCGCGTTGCGGAAGGCGCTCGGAGAGAGCGAGAAGGGGCGCATGCCGCGCGGAACGGCAGGCGCCTTGAAGGAGCTCGCGGACCGGCAGAAGTCGCGCGCGACCCGGGTGCGGCGCGACGCCCTGGACCGGACGCTGCTCGACCTCGCCTCCTATTACCGGGACGTCCTGACGCTCCAGCTCGGCGCCGTAAGCGAGCTGTGCAACGTCGATCTCGCCGCCGAGCTGCGGACGTCCGCGGCGGACGGCCGTCCCGAGGACACGCTCAGGCGGCTGGACGCGATCATGGAGTGCCGGGAGCGGCTGGAGCTGAACGTCAACCCGCAGCTCGCCGTCGAGGCGCTCACCCTGGCCCTGCGCACCGGCTGAACTCGGGTTCCGGCCCCTGAGTCCCTTGGTCGGACGGCCGTGTACTCCCGTCCGGACGTCCGAAATCGGCGCCTTACAAGAGGTCTCCCTTTTCGTTATATAACCGTTCGCATCTCTCAATGGGAACATACGTACCTTGCTCCTCGCTTGGGCCCCGATCGCGGGCCCGCTCCCCCCACTGCCAGGAGGTCTGCCTTGCGGCGAGCCTTGATTTCCGCCGCGTGCGCCGTCACCACGGTGACGGCCCTCGCGTTCCCAGCGTCAGCGGCTCCGAACCCGGCGCAGACGAAGGGTGAGGTTTCGGAATACGTCGTCCTCTACAAGGAGGGCGTGTCCACCGGCAAAGCCCATCGTGCGGTGCGGGAGGCCGGGGGCGAGATCGTCCACGAGAACCGGGACGTGGGCGTCGCGACCGTCCGGTCGGGCAACCCGGCGTTCATCCAGGACGCCATGGACGAGCGCGCCCTGGTGGGCGCCGCGCACAACCGGATCATCGGCGAGGCGCCGAAGACCGCGAAGAAGAAGTCCGCGAAGGTCGAGGAGCTGGTCGGCACGAAGCGCGGGGCGTCCCTCGCCGGGAAGCCGTCCAAGGACAAGGAGCCGCTGGCCGATCTGCAGTGGGACATGAAGCAGATCCACGCGACGGCGGACGGCTCGTACAAGAAGGAGCCGGGCGACAAGCGCGTGCTGGTCGGCGTCCTCGACACCGGTGTGGACGGCGACCACCCCGACATCAAGCCGAACTTCAACCGGCAGCTCAGCCGTAACTTCACCACCGACATCCCGACCGACGCCGACGGCAACGAGGTCGACGGGCCGTGCGAGTTCAAGGGCTGCGTCGACCCCAACGACTGGGACGACAACGACCACGGCACGCACGTCGCGTCCACCATCGCCTCGCCGCGCAACGGGCTCGGCATGGCCGGTGTCGCGCCGAACGTGTCGATCGTCAACCTGCGCGTCGGCCAGGACTCCGGCTACTTCTTCACCCAGCCGACCGTGGACGGCCTGACGTACGCGGCCAAGAACGGCATCGACGTCGTCAACATGTCGTACTACGTCGACCCGTGGCTCTGGAACTGCGGCAACAACCCGGCCGACAGCCCCCAGGACCAGCTTGAGCAGCGCACGATCGCCACGGCCGTGCAGCGCGCGCTGGACTTCGCGCACGAGCGGGACGTCACGCTGGTCGCCGCCGCCGGGAACGAGCGCGTCGACTACACCAAGACGAACATCGACGACACCAGCCCCGACTTCCCGTCCGTCCCCGGTGAGAAGCCGTACGAGCGGACGATCCCGGCGAGCTGCGTGTCGATGCCGTCCGAGGGCGAGCACGTCATCCCGGTCTCCTCGACCGGCCCGAGCACCCGCAAGTCGTACTTCAGCAGCTACGGCAACGGGTACGTCGCGGTGGCCGCGCCCGGCGGCGACAAGGTCGACACGGCCGACCAGCGGCCGGACGACCGCGCCGGCGTCTGGGCCGCCTACCCCGCGCGCCTCGCGAAGGAGCGCGGCGAGCTGAACCCCGACGGCACGCCGAAGACGCCGAACATCATCCGCAGCTGCAAGGGCGACGACTGCGCCTACTACCAGTCGATCCAGGGCACCTCGATGGCGTCGCCGCACGCCGTCGGCGTCGCCGCGCTGATCGTCAGCAAGTACGGCAAGAGCGACCGTGGCCGCGGCGGCCTCACCCTCGACCCGCGGGCCGTGGAAGGGGTGCTGCGCGGCACCGCGACCGCGAAGGAATGCCCGAGCCCGCGCGCCTACGAGTACGTCTGGTACACGCTGGTGGACGGCAAGTGGGTGAAGAACACGTCGACGCAGACCTGCGAGGGCTCCAAGGCCCGGAACGGGTTCTTCGGCAACGGCATCGTCGACGCCCTGAACGCCGTCAGCCACTGACGCCGTAACGCGGGCGTCGCTGACCCGACCCGTATCGCATAGCGAAGCGGCCCAGGACCGAGACCGGTCCTGGGCCGCTTCGCTAATTTGTCGAGCCCGCCTTGCTCGCTTTCTTTCGCCTTCGCGGCAAAGCAACCTGCGAGGGCCGACGGCGTCTCTGGTACATGGAAGGTCAACTTCTCAGAAATGAAGGACCGGACCCGCTCATCCGATCGCCCCTGGGGGCCGCCTCATCGAGGCGTCTCGGATGAGCGGGGCTGAGCCGATGGTCGCCGATCACCCCCCGGACCATCCGCGCGAGGCGCCCGTCACCGACGCGACGTCCCCCGATGCGATGTCCACCGATGCGATGTCCACCGATGCGATGTCAACCGATGCGACGTCGGCGGTCACCGATCTCTACCGAGGGCACGCGCTGGGGCTGATGCGCCTCGCGCTGATGATGGTCGGGGACCGGGGGACGGCCGAGGACGTCGTCCAGGACGCGTTCGCCGGCCTCTACAAGCGGTGGTCGCGGCTGAAGGACCGCGACAAGGCGCTCACGTACGTGCGGTCCGCCGTCCTGAACCGGTCGCGGACGGTGCTGCGGCGGCGCGGCAGGCCGTTCCGCACCGTCCACCAGCCGCCCGTCTGGTCGGCCGAGGCGGCGGCGATGGTCGCGGAGGACCGGCGGGAGGTCATGGAGGCGCTGCACCGGCTTCCCGTCCGGCAGCGTGAGGCCCTGGTCCTGCGCTACTTCTGCGATCTGTCCGAGGAAGAGATCGCCGACGCGATGCGGGTGAGCCGCGGCACCGTCAAGTCGACCACATCCCGGGGGATCGCCGCGCTGGCCCGGATTCTTAAGGAGGAGCAATGAACGGACCCGAAGAACGCCTGACGAACGCGCTGAAAGACGTCGGGGAGACCGTCCACTCGGCGGACGTGCCACCGCCGCCGTTCCCGGACCGGTCGCCGTCGCCCGGGGTGTTGTCGCGCCCGCTGGTCGTGGGCGCCCTGGTCACCGTGTTCGTCCTGGTCATTGGGGGCGTGTTCGCGGGCGGCTACGTCGCCTTGGATCGAACGTTCGGCGACCGGTCCGAGAAGAACGCGGCGGCGGTGGCCGGCGAGCGCAGGGTGGCGGTGTTCCTGTGCATTCCGACGACCTCCAATTCCGCCTGCGGCATGCAGGCCGCGAGCGAGCTCCAGAAGCAGGACGTCCAGCGGCGGCTGGAGGCCATGCCGCAGGTGCGGCGCCTCACCTACGAGTCGCAGGAGCAGGCGTACGCGAGATTCAAGGAGCGCTTCGCCGGCAACGACGACTTCGTGGCGAAGACCCGGAAAGGTGACCTCGCCGACTCTTTCCGCGTGGAGGTCGCGGACGACGGGGCCGCAAGGGCGGTGAAAGCCGCGATCGATGGCCTCCCCGGCGTGGACAAGGTCGTCATCGAGCCCCTCGCGCCTCGTGCATGATGGAGAGATGCCGTATCGCGTCACTTTCGTCTGCACGGGGAACATCTGCCGCTCGCCGATGGCCGAATGGGTCCTGCGCCAGCACGTCGAGGACGAGGGGCTCGATGTCGAGGTGGACAGCTCCGGAACCGGCGGCTGGCATGCCGGCGACGAGGCCGACGAGCGGACGGTCGCGGCACTGCATCGTGCCGGATACCGGTCGGCGCACATAGCCCGGCAGTTCGAGCCCGGCTGGTTCGGCCGCTACGACCTGATCGTCGCGCTGGACGAGGGCCATCGGCAGGCGCTGCGCGCCATGGCACCGGACGAGGAGACCCGCGGCAGGATCCGGCTGCTGCGCGAGTTCGACCCGGACGCCGACGCGGCCGACCTCGACGTTCCCGACCCGTACTACGGCGGCCGGGCCGACTTCGATCTCGTCCTGGAGCAGGTGGAGGCGGCCGTTCCCGGTCTCCTGGAGGAGATCCGCACGGCGCTCAAGGAGCGCTGAGCCGCGTGCGCGGCGGGGCGCCGTCCGGCCTGCGTGATCGGGTCGAGCGCCTTCTCGGGGTCGGGGTGGACGGCCTGCACGGCCTGGGGGCCAGCCACTCGTGGACGCTGCACCGCGCGTCCCTGGCCGACGGCCGCGACGTTTTCGTGAAGGCCGCGGCCGAATCCGTGGGAAACGGGAGCGGCGACCTGGACGGCGTGTTCGCGGCGGAGGCGGCGGGCCTGCGCTGGCTGTCCGAGGCCGCCGCTTCCGAGCCGGGCGTCAGGGCACCCGTTCCGGACGTGGTCGCGGCGGACGAGCACATGCTCGTCCTGCCGTGGCTGACGTCCGCGCCGCCTGACCCGTCCACCGCGGAACGGCTCGGACGGGAGCTGGCCGCGCTCCACACCACCGCCCGCCCGGCCGCCTACGGCGCCCCCTGGGACGGCTACATCGCCGACCTCCCGCTCGACAACACCCCGGTACCGGCCGGCGACGGCGGCGGCTGGGGCTGGCCCGGCTGGTACGCCGAACGCCGCCTCGAACCGTTCCTGCGCCTGGGTGCCCGCCACCTGTCGTCCGCCGACGTCCGCCTGGTCGAACGCGTCATGGCGGACATCGAGACGCTCGCCGGCCCGCCCGAGCCGCCGAGCCGCATCCACGGCGACCTGTGGTCCGGCAACGTCCTGTGGACGGACGGCCGCGCGCTGCTCATCGACCCGGCCGCCCACGGCGGCCACCGCGAGACCGACCTCGCCATGATGGCGCTGTTCGGAACGCCGCACCTGGACCGGATCCTCGCCGCCTACGACGAGGCCGCGCCGCTCGCCGCCGGATGGCGCGCCCGCGTCCCGCTGCACCAGTTGCATCCCCTCCTCGTGCATGTGGCGCTGTTCGGCGCGTCGTACCGCGCCTCCCTGATCGAAGCGGCCCGCACGGCGCTCGGCTGACACGGCGCTTGGCTGACACGCCCGATCCGGTTTCACTTCGATGTGGTAACTCCGCGTTCATGGGTTTTTGTCGCGATGGAGATGAGGTAGAAACGACGGGCGGCACGGACGCGAAGCGGAATGATCACAGGGCGCGACGGACTCGCCCGGCCCGTGGCGTGTGATAGGTCTACTGAGCAGCGGAAAGGCAGGTGCGGGACGGCCCGATGGACGGCAGGCGCGAGAATCCACCCTGGAGGGGGCTCATCCCCGTCGCCATCGCCGCGGCCGGGGCGCTGGTCGTCGCCGGCGGGATGGACGTCGTCCACCGGCAGCAGCGCGCCACCGAGAAGAAGCACGAGGCCGCGCCCGCCGCCGGGGCCAAGAAGACCGAGCCCCGGTTCGTCGTCGGCGTCGCCGCGTCGGGCACGGCGCTCATCGTTCGCGACGTCCGCAGCGGCAAGGACGTCGGGTTGCCCGTCGCCGCGCCGCAGGGCCGCCGCTTCCACCGCGTCGCGGCGCTGAAGGACGGCTCGTACGTCGTCGCGTCCTACGCCGACCGCGCGGTGACGTTCCACCGCCTCACGCTGCAGGACGACGGCCGTCCCGAAGACCTCAAGGACATTCCGAAGGCCACCGTCCCCGGCGTGTCCACGTCATGGTCGGACCTGGCCGTCAGCCCGGACGGCGGCCGCATCGCCTACGTCACCTACCAGCGCGCCCGCAGCCGCGTGGACGTCGTCGCCGCCGGCACCGGCGTCCATAGGGTGTGGACGACGAAGCTGCCCGCCCGCGTGAGCAGCCTGTCCTGGTCGGGCCCGATGCTCTCGTTCGTGTGGAGCCCGGTCGCCCGTTCGGCGGGCGGTGAGGTCGCCGAGTCCAAGCACCAGCTCCGGACGCTCAACACCGATGGCGCGACGGGCGACCTGAAGCTGAGCAAGGCCGTCCTGACGCTCCCCAAGGGCAGCACCACGGCGATCCTGAGCCGTGACGGCAAGACCGTATTCGCCGGCATCGTGAAGGACTCGCAGATGTCCGTGCAGGCGCTCAGTGTGGCGGGCCAACCCGCCAGGCTTCTGTGGAACCAGACGGTGAAGGAAGAACTGACCAGCCTCGACACCGCGCACACGGGCAAGGCCCTACTGGCGACCGCCGGAGACCTCTATACGGCCGACACCGCCGTCCCAGGGCAGGATTTCGCCGACGCGGCCTGGTGAGCCCGGCTTCCGGACGGCCTAAAGTGGGTCGCACGGAACCGGGCGAACGGAGCGAAACCGTGGGCATGGTGATGGCAGTGAGCTTCACCCGTTACGGCCGGCTCTACTACCTCGACCCCGGTACGCACAGCCCGAAGGTCGGCGACAAGGTCCTCGTCCCCACCGACTCCGGCCCCGAGGTCGCCGAATGCGTCTGGGCGCCCCAATGGGTCTCCGACGACATCGGCGGCCTCCCCGAATGCGCCGGCCCCGCCACCGACGAGCACCTGGCCCGCGACGAGACCAACCGCCGCCGCCGCGCCGAGGGCCGCTCGATCGCCAAGCGCCTCATCCGCAAGCACGACCTCCCCATGAAGGTCATCGGCGTCGACTTCCTCGACCACGACAACGTCTTCAAGATCTACTTCACCGCCCCGCACCGCGTCGACTTCCGTGCCCTCGTCCGCGACCTGGCCCGCGGCATCAAGGCCCGCGTCGAACTCCGCCAGGTCGGCCCTCGCGACGAGGCCCGCCTCCAGGGCGGCATCGGCCCCTGCGGCCGCGACCTGTGCTGCGCCACCTTCCTGAAGGACTTCGAGCCCGTGTCCGTCCGCATGGCGAAGGAACAGGACCTTCCCGTGAACCCGCTGCGCATCGCGGGCGCGTGCGGGCGCCTGATGTGCTGCCTCAAGTACGAGCACCCGCTCTACGTCAAGGCACACGAATCGATGCCCGCGCTGGGCTCTCGGGTGGACACCCCTAACGGCCCTGGCCAGGTGGTGGGACGCAACGTCCCGTCCGACAAGGTGACCGTCCGCCTGGCGAGCGGCGGCCGCTGCTCCTGCCCGTCCGCCTCTGTGTGCTCGCCGCGCCAGCAACACGAGGCCATGTACGACCCCGCCGCCAAGGACGACCCCCAGCCCTGACCAGCGCACCGCACCGCACCGCACCGCACCGCGCTGCGTCGCGCCGCCGTCCGCCGACAGGCGCGGAGCTCCTCGCGCTCACCGCCCATGGCATGGCAGTTGATACAAAACTGCCATCATCCTTGGCACATTCGTCCTCTTGTAAGGACCTTCATTCTTCTGCACTATTCCGGCAAGTCGTCATCCTGGGCATCCCACCCCCCCGCCACTTCCGCAGGAGGCCCTGTGAGACCCCGCATTTCCATGATCCTCACAGCCGCCATGGCCACGGCCGCCATGGTCGCCGTCGCTCCCGCCGCGTCCGCAACCGTCCCCAACGCCGTCGCGACGGAAGGGGGCGGGCGCGCCGCCGCCGCCAAGCCCCCGCCCAGCGGAGAGGGCGGCCAGCCGATCTTCGCGAAAGGCGGCGTCCGCTGCACCCTGGGCTTCAACGTCCGCAAGGCCGACACCTACTACTTCATTACCGCAGGTGGCTGCGCCAAATCGGGACAGAAGATCTATGCCGACCCGGGGTTGACCGTCGAACTCGGCACCGTCGTCTCGGTCATGAACGTCGCCGTGGCGCTCGTCGTCTACGTCGAACCGCATGTGGAGAGGCCGGGCAGCGTGCTTGGCTTCCCCGGGTCCCGAGACATCACGGCCGCGGGCAAGGCGACCGTCGGCCAGCCGGTCTGCCGCAGCGGCTCCACCACCGGCGTGCGGTGCGGCACCGTGACGGCGCTCAACCAGAGCGTGAGCTTCCCCGAAGGGACGATCACCGGCCTGGCCAGGACGAACATCTGTGCGGAGCCCGGCGACAACCCCGGCGCGCCCTACTTCACCGGCACCCTGGCGCTCGGAGTCGGGATCGGCGGCAGCGGCAACTGCAGCAGCGGTGGGACGTCCTTCTACCAGCCGATCAACGAGATCCTCAGCGCCTACGACGTCAACGTGTACTGAGGTGCCGGAGGACGAACGTCCAGACGACGCCCGTCCACATCACCGAGCGACCCGCCCGGCCGCCCGGTCACCCGCCCGGCTGCCTGCCCATGAGCCGCCCCGACTCCAAATGGCATGCCGGAGCTCACGGTCAGTGACGCAATTGGCGGCAACTGGCTATTAATGCAGGCCCGGTCCTTGTCCAATGTCCAACGGCCTCCATCGATCTCACTGGTCTTCGCCTGGCATTTGATAGACGGCAACCGAAAATCTTGGCAGTTTCCCCCCTTGTTGCGGATGTCGTCCTTTCTGCACTATTCCGGCAAGTCGTCATCCTGGGCCGACTCCCCCCTCACCCGCCATCCCCAGGAGGCCCCGTGAGACCCATCCCCCTGACAATGCTGGTGAGCGGCACGGCCATCATCGTGGCCGCGGCTCCGTACATGATCACCCAGGCGCCAGATGTCGTGTCCGCTCCCGCCCCGGCTCCGGCTCCCGCTCCCGAGTCCGAGCCCGTGCCCGACACCGAACCCGTCCCGGAAAGCGACTCCGCGGACCAGTCCGCGCGAGGCTACGGTGCCCGCGCCTCCGGTGCCGACCCGGCGCGCGGTCGCGGCCGGGACGGCGACGCCCGCCGGAACGAGGACGGACGCGCGTCCGTCGTCGCCCCTCCGGTCGTCGCCGCGCCCGCCCCCGGCGGCCCCGGCACGGCACCGAAGCCCAACCCCGGGCCTGACCAGGGCCGTACGCCGGACCCGAAACCGTCGCCGGACGACGACCCGACGCCGGACCCGGACCCTTCGCCGGACGACGACCCCCCTCCACCGGCCCACGAGCCCGACCCCGAGCCGGACCCGGACGAGCCGCACAGCCTCTTCGGCCCACCGGACCCCGAGGGCGGGGAGACGATCTTCGCGCGCGACGGCATCCGCTGCACCCTGGGCTTCAACGTGCGCAAGGCCGACAGCTACTACTTCCTCACCACGGGCGCCTGCGCCAAGGTGGGCCTGAAGCTCTACGCCGATCCGATGCTGATGATGAAACTCGGGACCGTCGTGTCGGTGACGAACGGCACCACCGCCCTCGTCCGCTATGTCAGCCCCCACGTGGAAAGGCCCGGCAGCGTGGGCACCCCCACGGGATCGCATGACGTCCTCGGTGTGCAGAACCCGAAGATCGGCCAGCAGGTCTGCCGCATCAGCCCCGACACCGGCAAGCAGTGCGGCACCGTGACGGCGCTCAACACGAGCGTCACCTTCCCCGAAGGGACGATCACCGGACTGGTGAAGACCACCATCTGCACCGAGCCCAGCGACTCCCCGGCGGGGCCCTTCCTCTCCGGTCCCTTGGCACTCGGTCTGGGATTCGGCGTCGGCGGACACTGCTCCAGCGGCGGGTCGACGTTCTTCCAGCCGGTCGACAAGGTCCTGAACGCCTTCGGCGCCGAGGTCTACTGAACACATCCATCGCCATCTGAACCAGCACGGCCGGCCGGCACCCGACCGGCAGCCGAAGACCGGTGGCCACCCGGCCCCGGCCGCTCGCAAGCCGCCGACACCCGCCAGCGGCTAATTCGGTTGTGCGGTCGGACGTTGCCGATCTAGCGTCCGACCATGGACTCACCGCTGCCGGACACCCCCGTGCGGCCGCTCGGAATCAACGACCTCCCCGCCTGCCTGCGCCTCGCCGAAGACCGCGACTGGGGACGCGAAGACCGCAAGTGGCGGTTCCTGTTCTCCGTCGGCGACGTCTACGGAATCGACGACGGGAACGGCGAACTCGCCGGCACGGTGATATCGACGCCCTACGGCAAGGACGTCGCCGCCATAAGCATGGTCCTCGTTGCCAAGCGCTACGAGCGGCGCGGCCTGGGCGGACGGTTGATGCGGCACGCCATGGACACCACGGAGACGGCCAGTCTCTGCCTCACCGCCACCGACTATGGCCGTCCGCTGTACGAGCGTTTGGGATTTCGTTCCGTGGCGCTCTGCACGGCGTACACGGGCGTGGCCGAGGGGCTGTCCAAGCGGGGAGTGTCCGTCCCGGTGGAGGCGAGCGACATGCCCGCCGTCCACGAACTCGACACAGAGGTCTTCGGCGCCGACCGCTCGGAGGTCGTCAAGGGCCTCCCGTCCTTCTGCGAATCGTTCCGCGTCATCCGCCGCAGGCACGGCATCGCCGGCTTCGGAGGAGCTTGGTGGAACGAGGACAGGACCCTGGTCGGCCCGGTCATCGCGCAGGACACCGAAACCGCCCTAACCCTCGTGGACGAGGTCGTCCCACCAGGCCCAGTGCGCCTGGACGTCGACCACCGCCACCCGGAACTGATCGCGTGGGCGGAGGCACACGGCCTGCGACCCGCCTTCACCACCACGGTCATGGAATACGGCGCTCCCATCAACAGCGACCCGTCCCGCCTCTACGTCCCCGTAGCCCAAGCCCTAGGCTGACCACCCTCGCCTCCAGACCCCGGCGCCCGCCACCACCGCATTCCCAGCACCCAGCCCCCAGCACCCGGCACCGGCACCGGCACCGGCACCCTGCACCCGGCACCGGCACCCGTGGGTCGGCCCCAGCACGCGGGGTCGGCCATTGCGCCCGGGGTCGGCCCTAGCGCTAGGAGCAACGCCTAGGACTAGCGCAGCGCCCAGCGCCTAAGCCTCCGTCTAGCGGTGGCATGGCATGGCATGGCAGCCGGCCGGACGCCTTCGCGAGCTCAGCGGGCAGCCCGAACGGCCGAGGCCGTCTTCCCGTTCGGAAGGGCGTAGCGGAAGATCTTCTTCCAGGTGCTGCCGACCTGCTTGGACAGCGAACCCGTGTGGTACGGCACGCCGTACTTCTCGCACAGGGCCCGGACGCGCGGCGCGATCTCGGCGAACCGGTTGCTCGGCATGTCCGGGAACAGATGGTGCTCGATCTGGTGGCTGAGGTTCCCGGTCATCAGATGGAACAGGCGACCGCCGTCGATGTTGCCCGACCCCAGGAGCTGCCGGACGTACCATTCCCCCTTCGTCTCGCCCTCCAGCCGTTCCTCCTCGAACACCTCGATGTCGCCGGGGAAATGCCCGCAGAAGATGACCGTGTGCGCCCACACGTTCCGCACCACGTTCGCGGTGAAGTTCGCGGCCAGCGTGGAAAGGAACTGCGGACCGCTGAGCAGCGGGAACGCGACATAGTCCTTGCCCCACTGGCGGAGGATCTTGCGTCCGATCGCGCGCAGCTTCGCCTTCGTCACCTCCTTGTCGTCCGTGCCCTCCTGGATCTCCTCGACCTCCAGGTCGTGCATCGCGACGCCGTACTCGAAGAACATCGCGAGCAGCACGTTGTAGAGCGGCTGCGCGAGGTGGGCGCGGCTCCATTCCTGCTCGGGCGAGACGCGCAGAAGGCCGTAGCCGACGTCCCGGTCCTTGCCGAGGACATTGGTGAACGTGTGATGGACGAAGTTGTGCGTGTGCTTCCACTGGTCGGAGGGGGAGACGTTGTCCCATTCCCAGGTCGTTGAATGGATCTTCGGGTCGCGCATCCAGTCCCACTGGCCGTGCATGACGTTGTGCCCGATCTCCATGTTCTCCAGGATCTTCGCGACGGCCAGCGTCGCGGTCCCGGCGATCCAGGCGGGCGGCAGCGAGGACGCCATCAGCAGCGCCCGCCCCCCGATCTCCAGGCCGCGCTGCCACCGGATGACCCGGCGGATGTAGGCAGCGTCGCGCTCCCCTAGGCCGCCGATGATCTCCTCGCGGAGCGCGTCCAGCTCACGGGCGATGGCCTCGTAGTCGTCGTCCCTGAGGTGCCCGGTCGTGGACACGGCGGCGCTCATGGTCGTGGCGGTCATCCTCGTGCTCCTTCAGAGTTCGATTTCCACGGGCCCGGCCGCGGCCGAGACACAGGTCTGGACGATGTCGCCTTCTTCCCCGTGCACCTCGCCGGTCCGCAGGTCCCGGACCTTCCCGGAGCACAGGCGGCCGACACAGCTGCGGCAGATGCCCATCCGGCACCCACTCGGCAGCAACGCACCGGCGTCCTCCCCAGCCACCAACAGCGGCGTACCGCCATCCGCGTCGACCACCACACCGCTCCTGCTGAACGTCACACGCCCGCCCTGAGCGTCACCGCCCGCCTCGCCCCAGACAGTCTGGAAACGCTCGACACGCAGCCGGTCCTCCACCCCGGCAGCGCGCCAATGTTCGACGAGATCGTCCAGCATCTCCCCGGGCCCACAGACCCAGGCCTCCCGCTCCGCCCAATCAGCGCAGATCCCCGCCAGGTCGGACGGCTTCAACCGTCCCTCGACCAACGTGTGCCGTTCATGCAGCCTCACCCCTCGCATGGCACGCAGCTCGGCACCGAAGATGACCTGCCCGGCCGTCCGATCCGAATGAACGACCACGACATCGGACGAGCCGCCGAGCCGCCGAAGCATCGCCATGACCGGCGTGATCCCGCTCCCCGCCGTGACGAACAGCAGCCTGCGCGGCACCTTCGCGGGCAGGACGAACTCACCGTCCGCCTGCCCGAGCCGCACGATCACACCGGGCCGGACCACCCTGACGAGATGCCCGGAGACGAAGCCGTCTGCCGTGGCCTTGACCGTGATGGTGATGCGCCCGTCCCGCCGTGGCGGGGACGACAGCGAGAACGTCCGCCAATGCCGGACACCGCCCACATCCACCCCGACCTTGACCCACTGCCCCGGCAGATGCCCCCGCCACGCACGCCCCGGCTTGATCACCAGGGTCGCCACATCCGGAGCCTCATGCCGAACAGCCTCGACCCGCCCCCGAAGCTCCACCGTCGACCACAGCGGGTTCAACAGCCCGAGATAGTCCTCGGGCAGGAGCGGCGTGGTCAGATGCCGTACAGCCGCCTCAAGCCCCCGGCGTGTCACACGAGGCGCCGCCACGTATCGCCGCGAAGAGGTGGCCAAGGTCCCTCCCGAAGGAACGCTAACTTACGTTTGCGTAACCTACGAAGCCGTAAGGACCTGTTCAAGCCCCCAACCGTAAAACGCGACGGGCATCACACCACCACAGAATGTCCCATCCACCACTGTCACGCCACCACACACCCACCCCACCGACCCGGGACGAACGCAAAACCATCCCGGCCAACCCCACACCAGCCCCCGCACAGCCCCGTGCCACCCCGCGAGCCGGGGCAGACGCGCCCGCTTCACGGTCAAGCCGACGCCAGCCGCCTCCGCCCCCGCACAACCCCATGCCATCCCGCCGAGGCGAAACGGACGCATCCCCTTCATGGTCAACCGACGCCAGCAGTCTCCGCTCCCGCGCGGCCCCATGCCATCTCGCGGAGGCGAGGCGGACGCAGCACCTTGACGGTCAAGCCCGCGCCAGACGTTCCGTCTCCGCGCAGGCTTCTCCCGGCTCGCCGACGGGGAATGGACGCACCCCGTTCATGGTCAAGGCTGCGCCGGGCGGCTCTGTCTCCGCGCGGCCCCGTGCTGTCCCGCCGACGCGATGCGGGCCGCATTCCTTTCACGTTCAAGGCTGCGCCGAACAGCTCCGCAGCCCTGTGCCGTCCCGCCGAGGCGGGATGGAGGCATCGCATTCACGGTCAAGGCTCGCCCTCGGACGGCTCTGCCGTCTCCGCCCGGCCCTGCGCCGTCTCGCCAGCGCGGGCGCGTCACCTTCATGGTCAGGCCCGCGCCGGACGGCTTCATCTCCGCGTACCCGTGCTGTCCCGTCGAGGCGAGACGGGCGCCTCAGCATCACGGTCAAGCCGCCGCGAGTCGGCTACGTCCCTGCGCGGCTCTGGGCCGTCTTGCCGCGGCGAGATGGACGCACCCCGTTCATGCTCAAGGCTGCGCCGGGCGGCTCCGTCGTCTTTGCGCAGCCTTGTGTCGTCTCGCCGAGGTGAGGCGGGCCGCATTCCTTTCATGTTCAAGGCTGCGCCAAAGGGTTCCGCGACTCTGTGCCGTCTCGCCGAGGTGGGACGGGGCGCATCTCTGCATGGTCGAGGCTGCGCCGGGCAGATCTGCCTCCGCGCAGCCCTGTGTCGTCTCGCCGCGGCGGGACGGGCGCATCACCTTCACGGTCAAGGGCTATGCCGGCCGGCTCCGCGGCTCTGTGTCGTCTCGCCAGGGTGCGATGGGCACATCCGCTTCACGATCAAGCCCCACGCGAGACGATTCGTCCCCTCGCGTGCCCCTGCGGCGAGACGGGCCCAGGCGGCGGCGGTGCGCCACCTGGTCGCCGCCAACACGGCACCGGTCGCCTATCGGGCAGGCGGGCGGGTGCCGTACCTGTCAACGACGGAGTTGACCTTCCTAAGGACTATTCGGTGACCTGTGTTATGTCGGCTATATGCCCTCTGGCCAGGCCGTATAGCTTTCCTTGTGTTGGGTCAGGGTTGAGTTGGGTCCATTCGACTGTTGAATCGAAACATTGACGGAACAGGCAGCTCACTGTGATGCCTGATCAGGCAAACTTGCTAGTCGGGCGGGGTTGCCGGACGCCGTCGACGAAGATGTCGACCTTCTCGCTGTAGAAGCAGACCAGCCCGGCGACCTTGCGGCTCTCGTCCAGCGGGGTCGGGTACGACCACGCCAGATCCTCATGGACGTTCTCGCCCGCGCGCACCGACCAGTACTCCGCGGTGCCCTTGTAGGGGCAGTGCGTCACCGTGTCGGTGTGTTCGAGCAGGTCCATCCGGACATGCGTCTTTGGCAGGTAGTAACGCACTGGCAGGCCCGTCTCGAACAGCAGCCTCGGGCTGGACGATTCCGCGACCGTCACCCCGTCGACCTCGACCCGCACATGACGCGAAGCGGCCAGTACATCCACGCGCGTGTACGGGTCCCGCGGATGGACGAAGACCTCCTCGTCCTCCTCGAACCAGGCGTCCATCGCCGCCCAGTCCAGGCGGACGAGACCGCGCAGTTCCTCGATGGGCGACTCCGCGTACCGGACGGCGGCGCCCCGTGCCTCGGCCCCGTCCACCTTCACCGTGTAAGCGGTCGCGTCACCTCGACTCGGCGACCGCTTGCCCGGCCCGTCCTCGACGAGCTCGGCCCGCACGTCCGCCGCAGGGAAGTAGTAGGTCGGATAGTAGGGGACCTCCCACACCAGGAACGGACCCGTGGTGTCCGCCACCAGATGGCCGCCGAGATAAGCCCGGACGCGCTTACCGCTCTTCTCGATCCGGACCTTCGTCTTCTGCGATGTGCTCATGCCTGGCCAACCCCGTCGCCCCTTCTCCTATGCCGCCTCCTTACCTCTTTCGCGAAACTCGCCCGGATCCGGTCACGGTGCGGGGGACCGCGAAGATCGGGAGGAGGGCGAGGAGCAGGATCGCCGCCGCCCACCAGAACGTTTCGGTGAACGCGCTGGTCAGAAGGGCAGGCGTCTCCGCCGTGTGCCGTGCGGCGACCTCGGACAGGCCGCCGTCCGCGCCGGGGATCTCGCCGCGGATGGCTATCTGCAGGGCGACCGCCGTCGCCGCCGTGCCGAACGAGCTGCCCACGCGGACCAGGATGGTCGCGCCGGTCGTCGCCGCGGGCACCGTCTCGCGCGGCAGTCCCTGGTAGGCCATCGACATCAGGCTGGGGGTGATCATGCCGTGGCCGAGCCCGACGACGAACATCGCCCCCATGATCATGCCGGAGCCGGTCTCCGGGGCGAGCGTGGTGAGAGCCAACGCACCGGCGAGGACGCAGAGCATGCCGCCCACGGCGAACCATCGTCCGCCGAACCTGTCGACCAGCCGCCCCGACACCGACATCGTGACCATCGCGCCGATGCCCATCGGCGCCAGTAGCCAGCCCGCCTCCAGGGCCGACTCACCACGGACGATTCCCGCGAAGAGCGGGATCAGGATCATCAACCCGAACACCGAGCCGCAATACAGGAACAGCCCTCCGGTGGCGCCGGTGAACGCTCGGGTGCCCAGCTGGCGCAGGTCGATGAGCGCTCCCTGCCCCTTGCGCAGCGCGTGCGCGACGAATGCGGCGACCAGGACGCCTCCGGCGATGACGCTGAAAAGGAAGCCCGGGCCGGTGAGGCTCGTCCCGTTACCGGCTTCCGACAGCCCGTACACCAGGGCGGCCAGACCGGGGGACAGCAGCAGCATGCCGACGACGTCCAGCCGGGCGTCCGTGCTGCGGTCGGTGTCGCGCGGCAGCATTCGCAAGGCGGCGAACAGCGCGATCGCGCAGAACGGGACGTTGACGAAGAACATCCACCGCCAGCTCAGGTTGTCGACGATCACGCCGCCGAGCAGCGGACCGAGCACCGGCGCGAGCATCGCCGGGACCGAGACGATGCTCATCACGCGGCCCATCCGCGCCGGCCCGGCCTCCCGGACGAGCATCATCTGCCCGACCGGCATCAGCATCCCGCCGCCGAGGCCCTGCAGGACGCGGAACGCGATCAGCGAGGGGGTCGACCACGCGAGCCCGCACAGCAGGGAGCCGCCGATGAACAGCCCCAGCGAGACGAGCCACATCGTCCGGGCACCGAACCGCTGCACCGACCAGCCCGACAGCGGGATCGCCATGGACAGGGCGAGGGTGTAACCGGTCACCACCCACTGGATCGTCGACAGCGAGGTGTCGAACTCCCTGCCCAGCGCCGTGACCGCGACGTTGACGATCGTGGAATCGAGGACCGTCATGATCGCGCCGAGCAGCACGACGACCGCGAGGTTGCGCAGGTGCGGGTCGATGCCCTCCCGGTCGGCAGGAGGTGCGGTCGTTGCGCTGGTCATCCGGCCGCCTCCCTGAATCCGTACACCGTATCGGCATCACCATACACCGTCTCGCGCCACCCGTACACCGTATCGATACGCTGTATCGCGTAGGATCTTTGTCGTGGCAGGTTCAGCGAGGTCAGGCGACGTGTGGACGCGTCCCCGCGGCGGGCGCCGCCCGAAGCTGACGCGGGAGGCGATCGTCGAGTCCGCGATCAAGATCGCGGACGCCGAAGGCCTGGCCGCCGTGTCGATCCGCCGCATCGCGAGCGAGCTGGGCGTGCGCGCGATGAGCCTCTACACCCACATCGACGCGAAAGAGGACATTTTCGACCTCATGTACGACGAGGTCGCAGAAGAGACGCTGGTCAAGGGCGATCTGCCGGACGACTGGCGCGAGGCGTTCCTCCAGATCACCCACAAGGAACGCGAGACAGGCCTCAAGCACCCCTGGATGTTCGAGCTCTCCCACCGCTCCCCGCGTGTAGGGCCGAACGGGCTGCGTCACGCAGAGCAGTCCTTGGCCGCCGCCGCACGGCTCACTGACGACCCAGAGAGCATGGTGGCCATCATCACCACCGTCGACCACTACATGCTGGGCTACACGCTGCGAGAGCAGCACGTCCAAGAGATCGGTGAGAACGGCCTGGAGCGCGCTCACACCAGCCTCCTGGAGCGCGAGTACATCCGCCTGCTCCTGGAGAGCGGAGAGTTCCCGCACCTCAAGCCCGTCTTCGAGAGGGGCCTCTACGGGCGCGTGGACTTCGAGCGGGGTCTCAACTGGCTGCTCGACGGCATAGAACACGACTACGGCCAGAAGTAGCTCCAGCGGCCGTGTCAACGTACCGTAGGCGACGACGTACGTAGTGTTACGACGAGACGGGGTCTCCAGTTGCGGGCAGCGAAGTTCATCAGCGTGGCCGCCGTGCTGACGATGGCGACGGTCACCGGATGTAGCGACGACGACGGTGAGAGGGCGACCGCGTCAGCGAGCGTCCCAACCGGCCTCGACTCGTTCTACAAGCAGAAACCGTCCTGGAAGGACTGCAAGGACGGATTTCAATGCACGACCGTCCAGGTACCTCTCGACTACACCAAAACGTCTGGCGAAAAGGTCGGCATCTCCGTCATCAGGCTCCCTGCGGAGGATGAGTCCGACCGCATCGGCTCCCTCCTGATCAACCCCGGCGGTCCCGGAGGTTCCGGTACGGACTTCGTCCGCCAGGCGGCCCGGACGTTCGGCAACGACCTGCGCAGCAAGTTCGACATCGTCGGCTTCGACCCCCGCGGTGTCGCCAAGAGCGAGCCCGTCCGCTGTAACACCGGCGCGCAACTCGACGACTTCTTCGCCACCGACTCCTCCCCGGACGACCAGAAAGAGACAGCCACGCTCGCCGCCAAAGGCAAGCAGTTCGCCGACAACTGCAAGACCAAGGCGGCAACCGAACTCCCATACGTGGGCACCGTCAACGCCGCCCGCGACATGGACGTCCTACGCGCCGCCCTAGGCGACCAGAAGCTCACCTACTACGGCGCCTCCTACGGCACCTACCTGGGCGCCTTCTACGCCGAACAGTTCCCCAAGAACGTCCGTGCCCTGGTCCTGGACGGCGCAGTCGACCCCAGACAGTCCTCGACCGACATGCTGATCGAACAAGCCAAAGGCTTCGAGACGGCCCTGCGCGCCTTCGCCGGCGACTGTGTCAAGGCAGGCTTCTGCCGCTTCGGCAACTCCGTCGACGCGGTTGTGGCCACGGTCTCGTCCTTCCTGACCAAGACAGACCAAACACCGCTCAAGAACACCCGAGACTCACGCAAGGTCACGGAATCCCTAGCGACCATGGGGATAGCACGGGCGCTCTACGTCAAGGAGTACTGGCCCGTCCTCCGCCAAGCCCTCACCCAGGCAATCCAGAACGCCGACGGCACGATGCTCCTGACCCTCGCCGACGAGATGGTGGAACGGAAGCCCGACGGCACCTACAGCACCCAGACCGACGCGAACATGGCCATCAACTGCGTCGACAAACCCAACCCGCCAGACCTCAAGACCTACGGCAAGTCCGCCACCGAAGCCGAGAAGGCGGCCCCCCGCTTCGGTCCGTTCGTCGTCTGGGGCGGCCTGCCGTGCGTCTACTGGCCCGTCCAGAACCAGCAACAGCCGAAACCCATCACCGCCAAGGGCGCCCCACCGATCGTCGTCATCGGAACCACCCGCGACCCCGCCACACCGTACAAGTGGTCCCAGAGCCTCGCCGAGCAGCTCTCCAACGGTGTCCTCCTCACCCTCGACGGCGACGGTCACACCGCCTATCTGCAGGGCAACAGCTGCATCACCGACGCCGCCGACAAGTACCTGATCACCACCGACCCGCCCAAGGACGGCACCACCTGCCGCTGAATAACCGGTGTACGCACTGCCCCGGAGACCCGGTAGACTGCAACCCGCCGTGCCCCGCACGGCACGCCGCCTTAGCTCAGTCGGCAGAGCGATTCACTCGTAATGAATAGGTCATCGGTTCGATTCCGATAGGCGGCTCCCACGTCAAAGGCCCCTTCCGATCTTGGAAGGGGCCATTTTGCTAACAGGCTTGCTAGCAGCGACGTCTAGGCCGCCTCGTTCATGACCCGCGCGAACACGTCCGCCGCGGCCACCTCGGCCGACCGGATCACGTGCGCGTAGACCCGAAGCGTGATCGCCGGATCGGCGTGCCCGAGCCGAACGGCCACGACATGGACGGGGACGCCAGCCAAGAGCAGCGTGGTCGCGTGAATGTGCCGCAGGTCGTGCACCCGGGCATGGGGCAGTTGCTCAGCCGGACGCGGCCCCTCCTTCGGCGCGTTGTAGGCCCGGATGGTCTTGGTCATGAGCCAGCCGACAGAGTCGGGATGGATCGGGTTGCCCCACCCGGTCGCGAACACGTAGCCGTCTTGCGTGCCGCGCCACCTCTCGCCGACGAGGAGCTTGTCAGCCGCTTGGTCTCTGCTGTGCTCCCGCAGGACGGCCACGGTCTCGTCGTCGATGCTGACGACACGGGAACGCCCGCTCTTGGTGGCCCCCTCGATGCGCTTGCCAGCGATGATGCCCGTGGAGCCGCTGATCGTGATCTGCTTCGCGTCGAGGTCGATACTCGACCACCGCAGGTTGAGCAACTCCCCGCGTCGTGCACCCGTGTATGCCCCCAGGTGGTAGAAGGCGAACAGCCGATGCTGACGAACGGCAGCCAGGAACGTCCGGAGCTGCGTGGCCGTCCACACCGAGCCCGGTTCGTTCAGCGTCGCCTTTGGCCGCTTGGCCCGCTCGACGGGGTTGGCCGGTATGAGCTCGTCGACCAGGACGGCGTCACCGAACGACTTGCGGAGAATCGCGTGCGTCCGCGTGACGGTCGAGATGCCGAGCGGTTTGCCGCCCTCGCCACCGCCCGTCAGGAGGTCGCGGTAGAGTTCGTGATCCGGACCGCGCTGACGGTCGGGCTCGGTGCGGGGGGCGGGTTCGCGTTGTTTCTCAACGCTCGCCGTCAGTGGTTGCAGGAACACGCGCACATCCACCAGCAGGGGGTGGATCCGGCCCAGCAGGCCCATGAGCGCCAGCGGGCCCCAGGATGACCTGACCCAGGTGTTCAATGAGCGGTTCGGGCCTCCGCTGCCCAGCTCGGCCATGAGGAGCCTGCCGTGCGGCTGGCTGGCGTGTACGCCATGGCCGGACTCGCCGACGATTGGAACAGGGCCGCCAGACCTATATCGACGTGCTGTGCGCCGTTTTGCGGTTGCCGTACACGCCCGACCCGGGAGAGATCCCTGCCGACGGCCAGGACATGGCCGCGCACGCCGAGACCCGCGCCGCCTACCGGAAGGCCCGCGAGGTCCGCCACACCATCATCCGGGTCATCGGCAACCACCTCAACGGCCACACCGACGTCTACTGGCGCGGCCACTACCTGAACTTCACCGGCGTCGTCTTCGACGGCGGCGACTCTCGCAGCGCCGTCTTCAGCAACGCATGCATCTCCTTCCACCGCGCCCGATTCGTGGGCGGCCTGGCCGACATCCGCGCTGCCCGCTTCGAGGGCGGTGAGGTTGTCTACCGCGGTGCCCGGTTCGAGGGCGGCACGATCGTGCTCGACTTGGCGACCGGGCGGTGGCCCTTTGGGCTGCCCGACGGCATGGCCCGGGAATCCTGAAGCTACGGCGAGACCGGCGTTTTGGAGCAGGAGGGTCCGGGCTGTGGCGAGGGTGGACGAGCGCACCCGGTTCTTAGTGTCCGGGGATCGAACCAATCCCGACAGCACCCACGGGGGCGTGGAGCGCAATCAAGACCTGCGTGGTGCGGGAGCGGATGCCGACCAGGGCGTGAGGTCGAGTTCCGGGTACCGCAGCGCCATGCCGGCCAGCGTCTGCGGCGTCCAGCAGCGCCTGGGCGAGTGCCAGGATGCGATGGTTCACCGCCAGCAGGCTGATCTCGGTACTGGCGAACGGGAAGGTGTCGATTCCAGCGAACTCGTCGCCGATGAAGCGGCTGCGGCGCGGGTCGGTGCCCTCATGGAAGCCCTCGGCGGAGGGGAACAGCAGGCTCAGTTCGCTCACCGCCGGAGTCAGCTCCTCGGAGGGGATGAACTCCGGGAGGATCACGAAGCCATCGGCCCGCCAGTCCCGCGCGGCGTTCTCAAGGTTCATCCCTCCAGGATCATCCGAGTGCGCGACCACGGGCCATCGGTTTTCGCGCGTACGGTTCACCCCCCGCCTAGCTGACCACCCTAACCGCACATCGCTACCTGGCGGCTGGGGACACGTTCGGGAGCGGAGGGCCACTGTGGCGCGCTGACCTAGGAGACGCGCACCTGATGGACGCGCGCGGACCTGCGGCGTGCGGGCACTGACCGGCGCGGCCCTGAGGGGCGCGAACCTGGAAGACGCGAACCTGCGCGGGGTGACTGGCCTGTCGGAGTCACAGATCCGGGCGGTGGCGAGGGTGGAAAGTACACCCGGTTCTAGCTGTCTGAGAATCGATCGATTCGACTCAGACGTCGCAGCCAAAACTGGCCACCGACGGCCGCCACCATCGGGAGGCTGTTGACTGATTGGCTGCGAGCGGACGCGTCGGACGAGGACTAAGACGGGCATGGCGAGGCTGGAGCGCGCGCTGGATCGGCGCGCCGACAGGCCGTTGCGGGTAAGGCCGCTGGCGGCCGGGTTCTGGTGCTGGCAGCCGGCGCGGCCGCGGCTGCGGCGATCTGGGTGACCACCGCGTGGCTGCTGGGGGTCGCCGACGACGCCAGGCGGGTACCGAACGGGCCAGGCTCCGGGTGGACGCGGTCCGCACCGGCCTGGCCGCGGGTGCGGGTGCGGGTGCCGCGGTCGGCCTGATGCTGGCGTTCCGGCGGCAGCACCAGGAGCTGGCCACCGCCCTGGACGAACTGGATGCCGCCGAGCGGCGGGTCACCGAGCTGTACAACGTCGCCGCCGAGCAACTCGGCTCCGACAAGGCCACGGTTCGCCTTACCGCCCTGTACACCCTGGAACGGCTGGCCAACGATAACGAGCGGCATCGGCAGACCATCGTCAACATCATCTGCGCCTACCTGCGCCTACCTGCGCATGCCTTACACCCCGCCCCGCAGCCTCGGCCCGGAAGTAGAACACCGTGAACGGGCCCGGCGGCCCGCCGCCCGCTACCGCGCCGCCCAACCCGCCCCTCAACCGACGGGCCGCCCGCGCCCGACTCGCACGAAGAGCACCAGGTTCGCCTCACCGCACAACGCCTCTTGCACACCCACCTACAGCCCACCGCCGACGTCCCCTGGGACAACATCTCCCTCGACCTGACGGGCGCCACCCTCACCGACTTCACCCTGGCCCACTGCCACCTCCACACCGCCGCCTTCAACCACACGACCTTCTCCGGTGTGCAGCGCCTCGACGAATGGGGCGCTTTTGAAGGGGGCGGCACTGTCGAACCAAGCTGACACGAGCTGTGCCGCAGATCGTGAGCTGGAGCCCGGCCTGGGGCGGCGCGCGCGATGCGCCTTGTGTGGTGACGACCGTGCGTCGCTGATCTGGGCCTTCTTGCGTCCTGGGCAAGTAAGCGCGCTGCTCGTCCAGCTTCGTCACAGTCGTCTGGCGCACCCCCGCCAGCGGGTGATGTCCAGGCCGGGTGGGATTGCTTGCGTCGGGGGCGTCGCGGCCGGGGTGTTCGAGCGGTGCAGCGAAGTGAGCTGCTCTCAGGTGTGGGCCGTGGTGGAACGGCAGGTGGGTGGCTGTGCGCCAGGAGTCCGGGAGTTTGAACGCCGTCAGGACACCGGTGTCAGGTGCTTGGCGAGGATCTTCAGGTGCGTTTCGCGGGCCTCGGCGTGGCATCGCCGGCCCGCGTCGGTGATCTCGACGAAGACACCGCGACGGTCGGCTTCGCAGAGGCCGCGTTGTACGTATCCGTGCTTCTCCAGGCGGGCGACCGTGCGTGAGAGGGCGCTCTGACTGAGGTACATGGCCGCGGCGATCTCCTGCATGCGGCGCTTCTCACAGTTTGCGTCAACGAGGCGGTCGAGCGTTTCGTACTCGCTCATGCTGAGGCCGTGGGCGTCCTGGAGAGCGCGGTCGAGGGCGCAGGCCACCGTGTTGTAGCAGGTCGCCAGCTCGCGCCACCGGTCGACGAGTGCAGCCTCCGCTTTCATGTCGCGGATCCTAGCATGCGCGCGCATCTGATGCATCCGAATTAAATTCTGCAGAATTTAGTGCGTGGACATTTGATGCATGCGCATGTACCGTCCTTCGACGTGACTATCACTGACACCTCACCTGCCTCCACCGTCGGTGCGCCGGCCACCGAGAGCGCACCGGCCGAACAGACCTGGACTCCCCGGCTGTGGGGAGTCCTCGCCGTCCTGTGCGCCGTGTTGTTCCTGGACGGCCTCGATGTCTCGATGGTGGGCGTCGCGCTGCCGTCCATCGGTGCCGAGCTGGGCCTTTCGACCACATCGCTGCAGTGGATCGTGAACGGTTACGTCCTTGGTTACGGCGGGTTGCTCCTGTTGGGCGGACGCACCGCCGATCTGCTCGGCCGCCGGAAGGTGTTCCTCACCGCGCTGGCCGTTTTCGCCGTCGCCTCGCTGGTAGGCGGCCTGGTGAACGACGGTACGTTGTTGATCGCCACCCGTTTCGTCAAGGGTCTCGCCGCCGCGTTCACCGCGCCGACCGCCCTGTCCATCTTGACGACCACGTTCCACGAAGGGCCCGCACGCAACCGTGCGCTGTCGGTCTTCTCGGTGTTCGGCGCCAGCGGATACTCGTCCGGCCTGATCCTCGGTGGCCTCCTGACGAGCTTCGGATGGCGCTGGACGTTCTTGACGCCCGTGCCCCTCGCCCTCATTGCCCTCGTCGCGGGCCTTGCGCTGATCCCGCGGGACAAGCCGGCGGCCGGCGGCGGCCACGACATCGTCGGCGCCGTGACACTCACCGGTGGCATGCTGCTCGCCGTTTACACCGTCGTCTCCGCGCCCGAACGGGGCTGGCTGGACCCGCTCACGCTGGGCTCGGTCGCCCTGGCGACGGCACTTCTGGCCGCCTTCTTTGTCACTGAGAAGAAGGTGCGGCACCCGCTGATCCGGCTCGGCATCCTGCGGATCGGATCGATCGTCCGGGCCAATCTGAGCATCGTCGCGCTCTTCGGTTCGTACCTGAGCTTCCAGTTCATGATGACGCTCTACCTGCAGGACGTCCTGCGCTGGTCGCCGCTGAAGATGGCCATGGCATTGCTGCCGGCCGGACTCGTCGTGGCCTTCGGCTCCCCGTTCGTCGGCCGTCTCATCGACCGGTACGGGACGCCTCGCCTGATCATCAGCTCCATGACGTCCCTGACCCTCGGTTACGGATGGTTCCTGGCCACGGCCGGGAACGCCCCGCACTACCTGGTCACGATCCTGCCGACGATGCTCCTGCTGGGCGGCGGGTTCGCGTTCGGGTTCAGCTCGATCATGGGGCAGGCGACGGACGGGATCGACGACTCCGAGCAGGGGCTGGCGTCCGGACTCGTCCAGACGTCGGGACAGGTCGGTGCTGCCCTGGTCCTGGCCGTGGTCACCGCTCTGGTCGCGGGTGGGACAGCCGCCGGCGGCGATGGCTTCGGCGAGTTCCACCCGGGCGTCAATCTGGTCGGTGCCGTCGCCGTGGTCGGCTTGGCGCTGAACCTGGTGCCGCTGCTGCGCCGCTACCGCCCCAAGCACGCCTGACTCTGTCGCAGGACGCGGGGACGCACTCACTCAGAGTGCGTCCCCGCACCCATGGTCAGGTTGCCGCCATGCCCGGCCGGACGCCTGCAGGTGTCACCTCCGTCTGCTTCGGGGTCGCTGGATTGGGTGGAGGTGGATGCCTACGCATGGCCGAGGCGCTTCTAGACACGTCCTAGGTGTTGCGCTTCCAGAAGGGGCGACGGGGTGTCGGCTTTCCCGTGAAGTCGCTGAGGACCTGGAGTGCGCGGGTCCACAGGTCGTTGACGGTGGTCTCGTCCGACGTGGGGTGCAGGCGGCGGAGGTCGTCACGTAGCGAGGTCAGGGACGAGGTGTCGAGTTGCTGTGCCTCCATTCGTTGGATGATCGACTCGAGGGTGGGGAGGAGTTCGCTCAGCAGGTGGTGGACGCGTTGATCATGCGTGTCGGCAACCTGGCGGAGGCGATCGAGCACGTTGCCGAGTTCCTGCTGGAACCCGATGGCGGCGGATGCCGGGCGAGCGCGGCGTCGTGACGGCGGGCTTCCGCCTGCGGTCGATTGCCGGTCGAGGGGGCGACTGGTGCCTCGCGCGGGCGGGGCCGCGCCATATCCGAACGGAGGTGGGGATCCCGGAGCCGGGAGGGGGGCGGGGGCGCCCGCCGAGAGGGATTGCGGGGCGGCTGACGAGAAGGCGGCGGCACGCATCGCGCTCGGCGGGGGTGCGGGCGTCGGTGCCGCCCAGCCTCGGGGCGTCTCCACTGGCTGGACGACCTGGTGCGGGGCGTCGCCGTCGGTGACGACCCGGCTGTCCACGGCCACGAACGCGGTGAAACGGCACAGGACACCGAAGCGGAGTGATGTGTCCACGATGCGTTGCTCCAGGTCGTCGGGGCCGCGAGCCGTGTAGCGGTCTTCGAGGTCGCGCAGGTGCGCGCGGGCCCAGATGGACGTGGCTGCCGGGTTCTTGGTGACGGTGCCCGTGGCCCGCTGCTCCCAGGCGCTTCCACCGGACGCGGTCCCGCGGACGGTCAGCGAGCCCGACGCGGCGCCGCGGAAACGGCCCGCGATCACCAGCGGCACATCGGGGAACAGCGCGCCCAGCCGGCCCGGCGCCACGGTGCCGGGGATGATCTCCAGGCCCTCGGGGTGGAGCGAGAGCCCGGTCGCCAGCGGCGCGGCGATCCGGTGATGGATGTGCTCCATCGCCTCGTCCAGGCGGTCTTCGGACTCGACCAGCTCGCAGCGCCCCTGGCCGATGGCGGCGAGCCGGTTCAGGAAGCCCGCGTTGACCGCCTGGTCGATGCCGACGGCGTGGACGCGGACGCCTGACAGCCGGGGTTCGAGGTGGGCGAGGAGCTGGTCTTCGTTGCCGACCTGGCCGTCGGTGATCAGGACGAGCACCCGGTCGCGGACGGAGTCACCGAGCAGGCGGCACCCTTCGTCGAGCGGGGCCAGCATCTCGGTGCCGCCGCGCGCGCTCAGTGCCGACAGGTGTTCGACTGCGCGGAACCGGTTGCGGTCGGTGCCGTCCACCAGCCCGGTGCCGAGGTCGCGGGGGCGTTCGATGACAGTGTCGAAGGACAGGACGGCGAACCGGTCCTCGCTGCGGAGCGTGTCGACGATGCGGGCGGCGGCGCGGCGGGCGGCGACCATCTTCCAGCCCTGCATGCTGCCGGAACGGTCGAGGACGAGCACGACGTCACGAGGGCTCGGCCGCGTCGCCCCCGAGGGGAGCACGGTGAGGCGGAACGTTCCCTCTTCGCCGGATTCGTCCCGGATCAGGGTGAGGGCCGCGCTCTCGTGCGCGGCGAAGTCGAGCCGGAGGATGAAGTCGCGGTCGAGGCGTTCGCCCGGTTGCAGCCGCACCGTGGTGCGCCCGGCATCGCCCTCCTCGGCCACCACGTGCAGCGCCGAGCGGATCTGGGTCAGTGGCAGCCCTGCGGGGTCGATGTCGACGGTGACGGCAAGCCGGACCGGGTTGGGGAAGCCCGGCAGCAGGACGGGCGGGCTGATTCGGGAGGCGTCCGGCACGGCGTCGGTGTCGTCGGCGACTCCTGGCCCGGCCCGCTCGCCCTCCAACGGCGTCCCCGGGATGTAGCGGGGCGCGACGACAAGCGGGAAGCGGAACGTCGCGCTGGACGATGACTCGTGCGGCAACGGTTGGTCGAGGGCGAGCCTGATCGTCACGCGTTCGCTCGGCAGGATGTTGCCGACCCGCATGGTGAAGACGTCCGGACGGTCTTCTTCCGCGATGGCGGCGCGCTGACCGGCGGCGATCGCGGTGTCGTAGTCCTGCCGGGCTTGGCCGCGCTCTTTCAGGGTCCCTTCGATGACCCGGTCGGCGGCCTCCATCCGCATGGCGGTGACGGCGCCGCGGTCGGGCAGCGGGAAGACGTAGGTGGCTTCCAGTGGCGTGTCGTACGGGTTGCGGAAACCCTGGACGACTTCGATGCCGGCGGCGAGCCCGTTGATCGACGCGTGCACGTCGACGGAGTCGAGCGGCAGGTTGCCCTTGTCGGTGGTGAGCGCGCCCAGCCCGTGCTCGGGCTCCGGTGGCGCGGTCTCGGGCAACGGCAGTATGCGCACGGTCACTGGGACCTCCGGGAAGGGTCGGCGGACGGGGACGCGGGGCTTTCTGCGGGGACGAGAAGACCGCGCCGGTGCAGCGCGTCGAGCAGCGGCCGCGCGGCGTTCTCGATGGCGGCGAGGTCATCGCCGTTCAGGACGGGGACGTCCAGGAGGAGGGTGACACCGGACGCGAGCCGGACCCCCTGGATGACCGGTGGAAGAGGTGTGCCGTAGTCGTCGGCCACGGTCGCCGGTCCGTAGTAGACGTCGGGACGCGTGTTCCAGAAGGTTCTGCGGGAGGTCTTCTCGTGATGGTCGGTTGTTGTCTCCTCCCGGTTTATTGGGCTTTCTGAGGCGGCGGCGTGGTTCGTCGGCTCGTCCGTGGAGTTCCTGGACGTTGCGGTTTCTGCGCCTGGAGAGGCTGTCGAAGCGGTGGTGAAACCGGCCGGGCGGCGTGCGGGGGCGGCGGCGTCAGGTTCCGCGGCGAGGTCACGCTCCGCGGCAGTGGCGGGATCTGCCGCACCGGTGGCGGCGGCGCCCGGGGGATCGGCACGGCGGCCGCCCGGCGAGGCGGGCGCGGGGTTCGGGGTGGGGACGGAGGCCGGGGCCGGGTGGGGTGGAAGAGCGGCGATTCGTTCGAGGGTCGCGTCGGTTGCGGCGGCGAGCTCGATCTGGATCTCGGCGATCGAGCGGCCGATGGCCTGACGGCGTTTCACCGCGACCAGCTGCAGGAGATGGCGTGGGCCGTACAGGGCGGTGCGGCCACGGCGGCCGAGAGGCGGGTCGACCAGGCCGATCGTGGTGTACCAGCGGATCAGCCGCTCGTTGGGAAGATCGCGCACCCGGCCGCTGACCTGTGCGGACCCGTCCGCGGCGAGGGCCGCGGCGGCATGCTCCGCCAGCTCGGTGATCGTCCAGTTGCCGTCCATGAGTCCGATGATGACACTGTCGCGATTACAGTGTCAAGTTAATTTCAAGATCAACTCCGGGAGTCGTGTGCGCTGCCCCGATCGGTGGCGTGGGGGTGTTGTTGGTTGGTTTGGGCGTCTGGTGGCGGCAAATGGGAGTGCCGTTCCGAAGGGTGCGTGGGCTCTCGTGATCAATTGCGGACGGTCAAGTTTGTTCGGAATGGTTGTGGATTTCTCTACCCTTCGCTCTGTGTAGTAGCTCCGTCTCTCTCCGACATAACAGCCTGGTCGTCCAATGATCGACTGTGTATCCATAAGTTTGGGCAAAGCGCCATGAACTCCACTTCTGCGACAGTTCGGAAAAGAGGGAGCGAAGCGGGGGAATGAAGTTCAGTATCAGTGATTGATCTCTTGAAATAGTCGCTGAATACTGACGGCAGCCCTTACCTTCTGTGCCATGGACGACCATCTCCTGGTCGAGGCTCTGCGTGAGCGAGACGCCGACGCCCCCGCCGCGGTGTACGACGCCCATGCCGACCGCCTCTACGCCTACTGCTGGTTCCAGTTGCGTTGCAGGGATGCCGCACAGGTGGCGCTCCGCGACACGTTCATCGTGGCCGAGGCGCACATCGGCAAGTTGCGCGACCCGGACCGGTTCGGGCCGTGGCTCTACGCCATCGCAAGGCTGGAGTGCGCGCGGCGGATGCCGTCGAGGGACCAGGCACCGGACGTGCCGGTGGCCAGCCACGACCAGGAGGACGTCGACCAGCGCATCATGGCCTGGCAGGCGGTTCTGGCGCTGCGGCCCATGTCGCGGGAGATTCTGGAGCTGAGAGTCAGGCACCAACTGTCCGTGCCCGACCTCGCCGCGGTGTTCGACGTGCCGCTGAAGGATGCCCAGGCGGCGCTCGATTGCGCGCACGCCGAGTTGGAAGAGGCGCTGACCGCCGAGATACTCGCGCATCAGGGGCCCTACGGTTGCTCCCAGCGTGCCCGGCTTCTGAGGGAACGGCGCGGCGCGTTCAACCATGACCTGAACGGCCGGCTGATGAGGCACGCAGACGAATGCTCCGTCTGCGGAGCGTTCCGTCCGCGCACGGTGTCGGCCGCCAAGGTGTACGGGTTGCTGCCGGACGCCGACCTTGCGGCGGAACTGAGGCACCGGGTCATGAGCTGCTTCATGGACTCGGAGCTCGTCGGCTACAGACTCTTCGTCGCCAGCCGGGTCGCGGAGTTCACCGCCGACGGGTTCCCTGTCCAGTCCAGACCGCCGGTGGGGCCGCTCAAGGGTGCGGGGCCGAGAGGGCTTGTCCGGCTTCGTCGCTTCCGCAGGAAGGACGTCCGGCCGAAGGCGCCCCTGACCGGAGGAGGCGCCCCCAAGTCGACTGGCCTTGGCGCCCATGCCACTCGCGTCGTCCTGGTGCTCACGGCGATAGCCCTTCTTGCCGGGGGCGGGGTCGCTTCCATTTATGGGCTGTTCGACGCTGGGCGACGTGACACGGGCATGGCGGCCGGTCCGCGTCCGACCGCGTTCCCTGGCGCTTCGCGGGAGCCGGGCCTAGGAGGGCCGCCCGCGGACCGTCCGGATGCTGGAACGCACCTGGACTCCATTCCAGTGTCCGCAACGTTCCCCTTGGGCTCGCGGGTCTCGTCCGCACCGCCGACCGCCCTGCCGGCATCATCGGTGCCGTCCGGCCCCGCAGTCGATTCGACGGGTTCCCGGGCTAAGGGCGCGCTGGTGCTCTCCCCGCTCTACCTGGATCTGGCAGGAGGCGCGGACGGTTCCGTCGAGCTGCGCGCGGAAGGTGGCCCGGTATCCTGGCAGGCGAACAGCCGCGCACCTGTGCGAGCCGACCCCATGTCGGGATATCTGAGGGCCGGTCAAAGCGTGACCGTGCGCGTGCACGTATCGCGCCAGCCGGGCTCCCGTGGCGGCGGCACCATCACGTTCTTCCCGGGAAGGAAACAGGTGCACGTCACCTGGCGCCCCGACGCTCCAAACCCGGATCCGACACCTTCGCCTACGCCGACGAGTCCCGCCCCTGGAGAACCGTCCACTCCGCCTGGCACGCAGCGGCCGACCAGTCCGCCGCCCTCCAGGCCCAAGCCTCCGTCGTCCCGGCCCCCGTCTTCCGACCCTCCATCGTCCAAGCCGCCGTCGTCCCCAGAGCCGTCGCCTTCTGGGCCGCCTCCGTCCGGCGGCGGATCGGATCCGTCGCCGGACCCGCCTCCGTCAACGGAGCCGTCCTCGCCGACCAGGTCTACCGCTCCCAGTACGGGCACGACGCCCAGTACCTGATCGGCGGCGTGGGCGGACGTACCTGTCATTGCCCGAGTCAACTACTCCTCGTAGGAGATTGTTTGCGCTAAGCAGTGCACGCCAGGGGGAGGACGTGCGCATGGCACCTGGCGCAACAAAGACCCGTCGCGCGATCCCGTCGCCCTTCCGCGGTGCGTCCTCCCTCCGCGGTGCGGTGCTGCCGCTGATCGCCTTCTCCGCGAGTCTTGCGCTCGGTATGAGCATGCAGTCGTCGGCCGCGTTTACCCGTCCCGCCGCTGCCGACCCAGGCCCCAGCGCCCGCGACGTTGAACGAAGCCAGGACCGCGTCAGGAAAAGGGCCGCCGAGGTAGGACGGACCAAGGCCATGCTCGCCCGGGCGGACGGCGAACTGGACCGGCTCGCGGTCGCCGCAGAGGCCGCCATTGAGCAATACAACGGCGAGCGGCTCAAACTGCAGTGGTCGCAGCAGGCGTACAAGGACACTCAGGTGCGAGTGGCCGAGGCCGACCGAAGGCTAGAGGAGAAGCGGGCGGAACTGGCCGCATTCGCCGCGCAGGCCTACCGCTACAACACCGGCTACAACCAAATGCCACTGGCTCTTACCGGCAGCGGTGGCCCCCAGGGCTCCATGGATCGTGCCGCGACGGTCGAGTTGCTCGCTGAACAACGAGCCGCGATGGTCGAACGGGTCGAGGCGGCCAGGAACGTCGCCGACGTTTTCCGCCGCCAGGCACAGGCGGCATTCGCCGAGCAAAGCACGGCGGCGAAACGGGCCGACGAGGCCAGGCAGGCGGCACAGGACGCGGTTGCCACCCAGCAAGCGTCAGTGCAGCGCATCGAGGCGGAAAAGCGCCGTCTCGAGCGTCGGCTTGGGAGCGCACAGGCACACGCAGCCCAGGTCAAGCGCGCGCGGGAACGGGCACTCGAAAAGGTCGAATCGCACAAGATTCGTTCCGAATTCATAGGTTCGAAACGACCCGTCGGGGACCTGCCCGCGGCGGCACGGGGCGCAGTCGTGGTGCGAGCAGCACTGAAATGGCTCGGCACCCCCTACTCGTGGGGCGGCGGCACCGTGGCCGGACCGAGCTACGGCGTGGCGCAGGGGGCGAGAACCATCGGTTTCGACTGCTCCGGCTTGGCGATGTACGCGTGGCACAAGGCCGGTGTACGGCTCGTCCACTGGACGGGCACGCAGTGGACGTCCGGGCCCCATGTACCCCTCAACGAGATGCGCCCCGGTGACCTCGTCTTCTTCGCGACCGACACGTCCGATCCCGGCACCATTCACCATGTGGGCATCTACGTCGGCAGGGGGCGGATGGTCGAGGCGCCTTACACCGGTGCGCGGGTGCGCATATCCAGCGTCCACCGAGACGACCTCATCGGTGCGACGCGTCCCGCCCTCTAAGGCCGCGCACAGCAGCACACATCAGCACACGTCCGGCGCGAAGACGAGAACCCTTCCGCAGGGACTCCATGCGGAAGGGTTCTTCGCGGTGTCACATCGGCGCGGGAGCGGATTCGGCACCGTTGACCACGTCCGGCTTGGCGCAGCCGGTTCGGCCCAGGAGGCCGCCAGGCGGCATGTCGGCCGCTGAGGGCGACGTTCAGTGGCCGCCCTGATCCGCCGCGCGCTTGAGGGAACGCTCGATCTCCTGCTCGGCCTCGACGCGTCCCACCCAGCTCGCGCCCTCGACGGACTTGCCGGGCTCCAGGTCCTTGTAGACCTCGAAGAAGTGCTGGATCTCCAGGCGGTCGAACTCGGCGACGTGGTGGATGTCGCGCAGGTGCTCCATGCGGGGGTCGGTCGCGGGGACGCAGAGGACCTTGTCGTCACCACCGGCCTCGTCGGTCATCCGGAACATGCCCACCGCGCGGCAGCGGATGAGGCAGCCCGGGAACGTCGGCTCCTGCAGCAGCACCAGCGCGTCCAGGGGGTCGCCGTCCTCACCGAGGGTGTGCTCGATGAACCCGTAGTCGGCCGGATACTGCGTCGAGGTGAACAGCATGCGGTCGAGCCGGATGCGCCCGGTCTCGTGGTCAACCTCGTACTTGTTCCGCTGGCCCTTCGGGATCTCAATGGTGACGTCGAAATCCAAGATGTCCTCCGCTCCCTGCGCGCGCGCAGTGAATAGTCTTTCGGGAGCCCGTGGGCGAGGCCGTCCCCACAGGTGAGTGTTTCCCTTATATAAGGATGTCGCACGTTGGTGAGTGCTGAGTGGGAGAGGGGCGGTCACGTGCCTGGACGGGCCCGTGCCCTCGCAGTCCTGTCGCTGTGCCTCCTTAACGTTTTCGCCATCGCCGCCGGGTCGGCAGTGGTGAAACTCACACCTGACCGGCGGCTGACCCCGCAGCCGCCCAGCGTGGCCTCTCGCGACCTCGTGCGGGCGCCCGTGTCCGCGGCGCTTCCCGCGGCCGATCCCGCGGACGGACGGCCGCCGAACGCGTCCGTCCTGGCCGGGCGGCTCTCCGCGCTGATCGGCGGCCCGCGCGCGAAGATAAACGCCGTGGTCATCGATGTGGCGACCGGGCGGCCACTGTTCGAGTGGCGCGCCGACCGGCCGGCGACACCGGCATCGACCACGAAACTGGTCACGTCGGTGGCCGCACTGGCCTCGGTGGGGCCCGCGCACAGGATCACCACGCAGGTCGTGCAGGGTGCCGGTGGCGGGATAGTACTGGTCGGCGGCGGAGACCCGACATTGACGGCCCTCCCTCCGCGCCCCGACGCGGGCCATCCGCCCTATGCGTCCCTCTCCGACCTGGCCAGGCAGACGGCCACCGCGCTGAAGGCATCGGGTGTAGGACGGGTGCGCGTTGACTACGACACGTCCGCCTACAAGGGCCCGCGTACAGCAGCGGGGTGGAAACCCAACTACGTGCCTGACGGGGAGGTCGCTCCCGTCACCGCACTAGCGGTTGACGAAGGCCGGGTGGCTCCGTCTGACCCGTCCAGGAAGACGAGGGTCTCCGATCCGGCGGCCTCTGCCGTCAAGCAGTTCGCCCGGTTGCTTTCCAGGTACGGGGTCAGCGCGAAGGTGGGTCGTAGCACCGTCGCGCAGAAGGGGGCGGCGCGGCTCGGCGCGGTCCAGTCACCGCCGATGTCCGCGCTCGTGGAGCATTTGCTGACCGACAGCGACAACGACGTGGCCGAGGCTGTGGCCAGGCAGGTCGCCATGAAGCTGGGCCTGCCCGCGACGTTCGCGGACGCCGCGCAGGCCGTCCAGCGCGTCCTCGCCCAGCTGGGCATCGCGCAGGGGGTTTCGGTCAACGACGGCAGCGGTTTGTCTACGCGGAACCGAATCACGCCCATCGCACTGGCACGTCTCGTCGCGATCGCCGCAGGTGAGGAGAACCCGGAGCTCCGTTCTTTCGTCACCGGCATGCCGATCGCCGGCTTCTCGGGGACGCTGAGCCCGCCGCGTTACACCGGCGCGGCCAGCCGCGCAGGCGCGGGCATGGTGCGCGCCAAGACGGGCACGCTGGCGGGGGTCAGCACGCTCGCCGGGCTTGCGTACGACGCCGACGGCGGGCTGCTCGCCTTCGCCTTCATGGCGGGAGACGGTAAGGGCCCGGTCGATCCGGGAAAGCTGGACCAGCTCGCGGCGGCGATCGCGGCCTGCGGCTGTGGCTGACCGCTCAATCGGACATCTGGCTGCTCTTACGGACACCTGGCGGTTTGGGGTGGTGTGTGGGCCAGGCCGTACGGGAGATAACCAGAACGGTTGTTCGTTGAACGACTGTGCAGGGGCGCTCCGGCGCCGTGTCCGAAACGTACGGTGGAGTACATGAGCGCCTCAATGATCGACTGGAACGTGGCGGTCCAGGCCGGGACCCGCCTCGTCAGGCCGGGACCGCAGGTCAGCCACGCCGAGGCCCGCGAGGTCGTGGCGGAGCTGCGCGCGCTGTCGAAGATCGCCCACGGGCATGTCCGGGACTTCACGGGCATGGCCTCCGAACTCGATCCGGATCCCGCGACCGTCGTGGACAGGCCCGGCTGGATCCGGGCGAACGTCGACGGCTTCCGTGTGGTGCTCGAACCCCTGATGGAGCAGATGTCCGAGCGGCGCGGGCCAGGGCCGCTCGGTGGTGCGGGCAACGTCGTCGTCCAAGCCGTGGGCTCTCGCGTCACAGGGATGCAGGTCGGCGCGATCCTCGCCTACATGGCCAGCCGTGTCCTCGGCCAGTACGAGCTGTTCCTGCCGCCCGACCCGTCCGGGCGTGCGCCGACAGGACGGCTGACCCTGGTCGCACCCAACATCGTGCAGGTGGAGCAGGAACTCGGTGTTGAGGCGCATGACTTCCGCCTATGGGTGTGCCTGCACGAAGAGACGCACCGCGCCCAGTTCACCGGGGTCCCGTGGCTGCGCGAGTACGTGCAGGACCAGATGACCCAGTTCCTTCTCGCGTCCGACCTTGACCCGGGCGTGATGCTGGACCGCATCCGCGACGCCGCCGAAGCGGTCGCGGACGCCGTGCGCGGTGGCGACGCCAACCTCATCGACGCGATCCAGAGCCCGGAGCAACGCGCCATCCTCGACCGTCTCACCGCGGTGATGACACTGGTCGAAGGGCATGGCGACTACGTGATGGACGCCGTCGGCCCGGAAGTCGTGCCGTCCGTACAGCAGATCCGGTCACGCTTCCAGGGACGGCGTGACGGCGGCTCGAAACTCGACAAGACGATCCGGCGCCTGCTCGGCATCGACCTGAAGATGAAGCAGTACGCGGAGGGTTCGCGGTTCGTCCGGCGGGTCGTCACCGAGGTCGGCATGAGCGGGTTCAACCAGGTGTGGCAGTCACCAGAGACGCTGCCCACGCACGACGAGATCAAGGAGCCGGCCCTGTGGATGGACCGCGTCGTCGGCCCACGCGCCCTCGACGTGCCGCCTAAGGCCAACGAGGCCTGACCTTACGAGACGCAGCCCGACCCTACGAGACGCAGCCCGACCGTACGAGAGCGACGCCCCGGCCTAGGCGCTGACCCGGGAGCGGCTGTGAGCGCCGCCGCGCGCAGAACGCCGCGTGGTGGTAGAGGTTTCTCATGGGCCCTGATCCGGCGGTGGCGGCGGTACGTCTCGCGGTGCGGCGCGCTCTGGCCGATCTTCCCCAGGGCGCGCTGGTGGTCGCCGCGTGCAGCGGCGGTGCCGACTCCCTGGCACTCGCCGCGGCACTGGCCTTTGAAGCGCCCAGGGCGGGACGCCCGGCCGCCGGTGTCACGATCGACCACGGCCTACAGGACGGTTCCGCAGAGCGTGCGGACGGCGTCGTCCGAACCATGGCTGACCTTGGCCTGGACCCGTCCGGATCGATCGCGGTCACCGTCGATGGGCCGGGCGGACCGGAGAACGCGGCTCGCGACGCCCGCTACAGAGCGCTCGACGAGGCCGCCGGCCGGCTGGGCGCAGCGGCCGTTCTCCTTGGGCATACGCAGGACGACCAGGCCGAGACCGTCCTGCTGGGGTTGGCGCGTGGTTCCGGGGCCCGATCGCTGTCCGGCATGCCGGCCGCGTTCAATCGCCATGTCGCCACAGGCCAGGGCCAGGGGGAGCGGAGCGTCCGCTATCTGAGACCCCTTCTTGACCTTGACCGTGCCACCACCCGCAGGGCATGCGAGGCGATGGGCCTCGAACCCTGGGACGACCCCCACAACGTTGATCCCGCCTACACGCGCGTGCGCGTACGCCACGAGGCTCTGCCGGCACTGGAGAAGGCTCTCGGCCCAGGTGTGACCGAAGCCCTGGCCCGCACGGCGAAGATGCTGCGCGCTGACGCTGACGCTCTCGACGAACTCGCCACCCAGGCCTACGACGACCTGGAGGCCCCGGAGGACGGCTACACCGTGGCGCTCCGCCTGGAAGGGCTCGAAGAACTTCCCAGAGCCGTTCGTACTCGTGTAATGCGGGTGGCGGCGGTCAAGGCGGGAAGTCCACCGGGTACGCTCGCGGCCGTCCATGTCGATGCAGTCGATCGGCTGGTCACGGCCTGGCACGGCCAGCGGCACGTGGATCTGCCCGGGGGGCTTCGAGCCGTTCGGCGGTATGGGAAGCTGCTGTTCGGCCCGGTTTGACATCGCGCCGTGTGCGGATCGTCACACGAGCCTCGCATGGCGCGCCCGCTGCGTGAACGGCGAAAACGGCGCGCGGTGATGTCCGTCCCACCGGACGGGCGAGGTCTGAGCGATGAGGGTGGGGTTTGTGGACGAGAAGGACCTGGGCACGGACCTGGCGAAGGTGCTCATCCCGGAGGCCGACCTGCAGGCCAAGGTGCAGGAGCTCGCCGGGCAGATCGACGCCGACTACGCGGGCAGGGACCTGCTCCTCGTCGGAGTCCTCAAGGGCGCCGTCATGATCATGGCCGATCTGGCGCGGGCACTGCACTCGCCCGCCTCGATGGACTGGATGGCCGTGTCGTCGTACGGGTCGGGCACGAAGTCGTCAGGCGTCGTGCGCATCCTCAAGGACCTCGACACCGACATCCTCGACCGGCACGTCCTGATCGTGGAGGACATCGTCGACTCGGGCCTGACCCTGTCCTGGCTCGTGAGCAACCTGCGCTCGCGCGACCCCGCGTCGCTGGAGATCTGCGCGCTTCTGCGCAAGCCCGAGGCGGTCAAGACCGAGGTCGAGGTCCGGTACGTGGGGTTCGACATCCCGAACGAGTTCGTCATCGGCTATGGGCTCGACTACTCGGAGAAGTATCGGAACCTGCCGTTCGTCGGAACGCTCGCCCCGCACGTGTACGGCGGTGGCGCCTAGCGCGTCCGCGGCGGGCCTTAGCACGTCGCGGGGGCCTTGGGGCGGCCTCAGGGAACAAAGGGACCGTGACGAATCGTTGCAAAGGTCGTTGACGGGTATATGGATGGGATGCAGGAGAACGGCGTCGGCTGCGTCTGCTGCATCCTGCGGTGTACCGTCGTTGTCCCGGACCCTCGGGTCGGGGAGCCACACGAGGGAAGCCGCCACGGCGGTTCCGGAGCCCCCGGGCGTCGGGCCGCTCGTGGGACGCATTGTTGGTCGCCCCGGCGTCCGTCCCCCAGGACGGACGAGGATCGTACACAGACGTTGAGCAGGAGGGACGGGGCCCCGGAGGGGTAACCGGATAAATGGACGTGAAGCGCTACTTTCGCGGGCCGCTGCTGTGGATCCTGCTGTTCGGCCTCTTGGTCGCCCTCGTCATGTGGGGCGTCAACCCCGGCCGTTCCTACGAGAAGGTCGACACCTCCAAGGTGGTCCAGGAGATCAACGCGGGTCAGGTCAAGTCCGCGAAGATCATTGACAAGGACCAGCGGATCGAGCTGACGCTCACCAATGGCAAGCAGCAGCAGGCCTCCTGGGTCGACGGCCAGGGCCTTCGCCTGCAGGAGCAGCTGCAGAAGCAGGCCGACGCGGGCAAGCTGTCCGGTGGTTACAACGTCGACGTGCCGAAGCAGAGCTTCTTCCTGAACTTGCTGTTCAGCCTGCTGCCGATCGTCGTCATCGTGCTGATCTTCCTGTTCATCATGAACCAGATGCAGGGCGGCGGCTCGCGGGTGATGAACTTCGGCAAGTCCAAGGCCAAGCTCATCACCAAGGACACCCCGAAGACCACCTTCGCCGACGTGGCCGGGGCCGACGAGGCCCTGGAAGAGCTGGAAGAGATCAAGGACTTCCTGCAGAACCCGGCGAAGTTCCAATCGATCGGCGCCAAAATCCCTAAGGGCGTGCTTCTGTACGGCCCGCCCGGTACCGGTAAGACGCTGCTCGCGCGTGCGGTGGCCGGTGAAGCCGGTGTCCCCTTCTACTCGATCTCCGGCTCGGACTTCGTCGAGATGTTCGTCGGTGTGGGTGCCTCCCGCGTCCGCGACCTGTTCGAGCAGGCCAAGACCAACGCGCCCTCGATCATCTTCATCGACGAGATCGACGCCGTCGGCCGGCACCGTGGTGCGGGCCTGGGCGGCGGTCACGACGAGCGTGAGCAGACCCTGAACCAGCTGCTGGTCGAGATGGACGGGTTCGACGTCAAGGGCGGCGTGATCCTGATCGCCGCGACGAACCGTCCCGACATCCTCGACCCGGCGCTGCTGCGTCCCGGCCGGTTCGACCGCCAGGTCACCGTGGACCGTCCTGACCTGGAGGGCCGCAAGGGCATCCTGCGCGTGCACGGCCGCGGCAAGCCGTTCGCCCCGGACGTCGAGCTGGACATCATCGCGCGCCGCACCCCGGGCTTCACCGGCGCTGACCTGGCCAACGTGATCAACGAGGCGGCGCTGCTCACCGCGCGCTTCGACCGCAAGCTGATCGACATGGACACCCTGGAGGAGTCCATCGACCGCGTCATGGCCGGGCCGGAGCGCAAGACCCGCGTGATGTCGGAGAAGGAAAAGAAGATCATCGCCTATCACGAGGGCGGGCACGCTCTGGTGGCGCACGCGCTGCCGAACTCCGACCCCGTGCACAAGGTGACGATCCTTCCGCGTGGACGGGCCCTGGGCTACACCATGACCCTCCCCATGGAGGACAAGTTCCTCACGACCCGTTCAGAGATGAACGACCAGCTCGCCATGTTGCTCGGCGGGCGCACCGCAGAGGAACTGGTCTTCCACGAGCCGACGACCGGTGCCGCCAACGACATCGAGAAGGCGAGCTCGATCGCCCGCAACATGGTGACCGAGTACGGCATGAGCGAGCGTCTGGGCGCGCGCAAGTTCGGCTCTGGCCAGGGTGAAGTGTTCCTGGGCCGCGACATGGGGCACGAGCGCGACTACTCCGAGGACATCGCGTCCGCGATCGATGACGAGGTCCGCCGCTACATCGAGGCCGCGCACGACACCGCGTGGGAGATCCTCGTGGAGTACCGGGACGTCCTGGACGAGCTCGTCGTCAACCTCATGGAGAAGGAGACCCTCTCCAAGGAGATGGTGCTGCGAATCTTCGAGCCCATCCAGAAGCGGCCGCACCAGAACTCCTACACCGGTTACGGCAAGCGGCTCCCGTCGGACCGTCCGCCGATCATGACGCCCAAGGAACTGGCTCTGCTCGGCCCGCAGGACGTCACCGAGCTGACCAAGAACAACGGCCAGGGCGGCGTCACCTCTGAGGTCGCCGACCCGGCCCAGGGCGAAAGCTGACCGCGTTGGCTCATTCGCAGGACGAAGGATCGGCGCACGTGGAGCCGGAGGACGGGACACCGTCCTCCGGCAAGACGGCGAAGGCCGCGCGTGAGGCCGGCCGCGCGTTCGTCGAAGGCGAGGCACGGATCCTGGAGGAGCCGCCAGGGTTCGACCATGCCCGGATCGAGAAGGCCGTTCGGGAGATCCTCATCGGCATCGGTGAGGACCCTAACCGCGACGGGCTCCGCGAGACTCCGGCCAGGGTCGCGCGCGCGTACGCCGAACAGTTCGCGGGCCTGAGGCAGCAGCCGGAGGACGCGCTGACGACGGTGTTCGACGCCGACCACGAAGAGATGGTCCTGGTGAAGGACATCGAGGTGTACTCCGTTTGCGAGCACCACCTGGTGCCCTTCCACGGGGTGGCCCACGTCGGGTACACGCCCAACAAGAAGGGCCAGATCACCGGACTGTCGAAACTGGCGCGCCTGGTTGACGTGTATGCGCGGCGCCCGCAGGTGCAGGAGCGGTTGACCAGCCAGGTCGCCGACGCGCTGATGAGCGTGCTGGAGCCGCGCGGCGCGATCGTGGTGATCGAGGCCGAGCACCTGTGCATGACGATGCGCGGGGTGCGGAAGCCGGGCGCGAAGACGGTGACGTCGGCGGTTCGCGGCGACTTCCGCGATCATGCCGAGACGCGCTCCGAGGCGATGAGCTTGATTCTCGGGCGCTATTGACCGTCCGCCCAAACCTAGCAGCATCGAACGCGTGAACGGGCCTCAGCGTTGCGCTGAGGCCCGTTCGCGTGCCATCGGGCGGCTGTCCGGGCGCGGCGAGCGCGCGGCCGCTCCGCCCGGCCAGGTGCGGCGGACGGGCCGGGCCGCCGCTTCGGCTCGGCCGGGTGGGCGAGCGGAGGCGCGCCCCGGCCGGGCGAGTTCAAGGCATAGGGTTGGGTGCATGACCATTGCCGCCGTTCCGGGGCTGCCCGCACCAGGGCGCTGCCTCGTCATGGGCGTGGTCAACGTGACCCCAGATTCGTTCTCGGACGGCGGAGCCTGGTTCGACCCGGAGAAGGCCATCGCTCACGGGCTGGACCTCGTCGCGGCGGGCGCCGACATCGTCGACGTGGGCGGTGAATCCACCCGGCCCGGGGCGCAGCGCGTGTCGCGGGACGAAGAGCTGCGTCGCGTGGTTCCCGTCATCGAAGCGCTCAACAACGAGAACGTGCCGGTCAGTGTCGACACAATGCGCGCCGAAGTGGCGGAGGCCGCCCTCGGTGTGGGCGCACGGCTGGTGAACGACGTCAGCGGTGGCCTGGCCGATCCCCAGATGCCGCAGGTCGTCGCCGCGGCAGGCGTCCCCTACGTCGTGATGCACTGGCGTGGTCACAGCCATGACATGCAGTCGCGCGCCGTCTACGAGGACGTGGTGCGCGAGGTGCGCGACGAACTTCTGAGCAGAGTCGACGCCGTCCTGGCCGAGGGCGTCGACCCGTCGATGATCGTGCTCGATCCAGGGCTCGGTTTCGGTAAGAATCCGGTGGCCGGGCACAACTGGTCGTTGCTTTCGCATCTGGACGCCTTCACCGCGCTCGGCTATCCCGTCCTGGTCGGGGCGTCCCGCAAGAACTTCCTCACCAGGCTTCTGGCCGAGCCCGATGGGACTCCCCGTCCGTTCCTCGAATGCGACGACGCCACTGTGGCCGTCACGTCGCTGGTCGCCGCCGCCGGCGCGTGGTGTGTGCGGGTCCATCGCGTCCGCCCGAACGCGGATGCCGTGCGTGTGGCGGCCGCCATCCGCGCGGCCCGTCCCCTTGACGAAGACGGTCCTGGCCAAGCCGCGGCTGACGTTCGCGCCCACCACGGGAGCCGCCGCCCATGAGCCATGCCGTGAACCGCGCCGACGTGGACGAGGTCCACGCCGAGTTCTATGCGGCGTTCGAAGCCGGTGACCTCGACCGCATGTCCGACGTGTGGGCGGACGGCCCGTACGCCGAAGCCGTCTCCTGCGTGCACCCCGGCTGGACGATGCTGCGCGGACGCGAAGAGGTGCTGCGCTCCTGGGCGCTCATCATGGCCAACACCACCTACATCCAGTTCGTGCTGACCGAGGTGGAAACCGACGTCTACGGCGACCACGCGGTGGTGACGTGCAAGGAGAACGTTCTCACCGCCGACGAGGACACCGAGGCCGGATTCCTCGCAGGGGGAAGCATCGTGGCCACCAACGTGTTCGTACGGGCGGACGGTGAGTGGAGGCTCCTGCTTCACCACGGTTCCCCTGTCCTCAACGTCGCGGATGCAGAGGAAGAATGAGTCTCGACCGCATCGAGCTGCGCGGCCTCAGAGCGCGCGGACGGCACGGATGCCTGCCCGCGGAGCGCGAGCTCGGGCAGGAGTTCGTGGTGGACGCGGTCCTCGGTCTCGACACCCGCCCAGCCGCCGCCGGGGACGACCTTTCACGTACCGTCGACTACGGAACGCTCGCCGGCCGCCTGGTCGCCGTGGTCGAGGGAGAACCCGTCAACCTGCTCGAAACACTGGCAGACCGGTTGGCGACAATTTGTCTGGAAGATGGGACGGTTTCCGAGGTGGAGATCACCGTCCACAAGCCGAGCGCCCCGGTGCCGCACCCCTTCACGGACGTGGCCGTGAAGATCAGGAGGAGTCGCCCATGACAGCGTCCGACCGCATGCCCGACCGCACCGCCACCGGCGGCCACATGCTGGTCGAGCACCGCGTCGTCTTCTCGATCGGCAGCAACCTCGGAGACCGCCTGGACAACATCCAGGAGGCCGTGGACGCGCTGTTCGACGCACCAGGGCTGAACTTCGTGGCCTTTTCGCCCGTCTACGAGACCGCCCCGTACGCGCCCCCTGGCGAGACCCTGCCGGAGCAGGGCGATTTCCTGAACATCGTCCTCATCGCCGACACGCGGCTGCCACCGGAGAACCTCCTCGAACGCGTGCTGAACATCGAGACGTCGATGCGGCGGGAACGCGAGGTCCGCTGGGGGCCGCGCACACTCGACATCGACATCGTCGTGTTCGGGGACGTCTCGTCCACCGACCCCGATCTGACGCTTCCGCATCCGCGTGCGCACGAGCGCGCGTTCGTGCTCGTCCCGTGGGCCGACATCGAACCGGACGTCCTGCTTCCCGGGCATGGCCGCGTCGGAGACCTCGCCCAGGCCAAACAGTCGGAGGGTGGTCCCTCGACCGTTCGCCGCCGGGAGGACCTGGCCCTTCAGCAGCCTGCATGAAGCCGTCCCGCCCTCTGTTCCTCGTCGCCCTCGTGGTCGTCATAGCGGTGATCACCTGGGCGGTGTTGCGTTCCGCCTATCTGTCGCTGCCGCCGCTGCCGTGGACGGCGGTCCCCACCCTGCTGCTGCTGGCGCTCGGTGAGGCCTTCACAGGCCTGAACGTGCTACGCCGTCTCCGCCGCAGGCCAGACGCCGCACGCCGGCCAGAAGAGCGCCGCAAGACCTCGCCCAAACCGCTGGAACCGATGGCGGTCGCGCGGCTCGCCGCCCTGGGCAAGGCCAGCGCGCACTCCGCCGCGGTCATAGCGGGCATCTTCGCCGGGTTCGCCGCCAGCCTCGCCTCGTCGCTCGACAAGGCGACGCCACGGCAGGACTTCTTCGTCAGCGGCGGGACGTTCCTCGCCGCGGCGGTCCTGGTCGCCGCCGCATTCTTCCTGGAGTACGCCTGCCGCGTGCCCAAGGACCCGGACGAAGAGGAACGCAACCGTGGAGCGTCCCGCGCCTGACCCAGTCCGGTCGTCGCAGGGCCCCGGGCCCGTCATTTGTCGATGTCGCCCACGACGAAGAACATCGAGCCGAGAATGGCGATCATGTCCGCGACCAGGTTGCCGGGCAGTAGCTCCTTCAGGACCTGGATGTTGTTGAACGACGCAGAACGCAGTTTCAAGCGCCACGGTGTCTTCTCGCCACGCGACACCAGGTAGTAGCCGTTGATGCCCAGCGGATTCTCCGTCCAGGCATAGATGTGACCCTCCGGAACTTTCAGAACCTTCGGGAGCCGCTGATTGATGGGGCCGGGCGGGAGCTCGGCCAGGCGGTCGAGGCACGCGTCCGCGAGGTCGAGGGAGGCGTGCACCTGGTCCAGCAGGCATTCGAACCGGGCCAGGCAGTCGCCCTCCGACCGGGTGACGACGCGGACGTCCAGGTCCCCGTAGGCGAGGTACGGTTCGTCGCGGCGCAGGTCGAAGTCCAGGCCGGACGCGCGTGCGATGGGCCCGGACACCCCGTACTGCAGGATCTGCTCCTGCGTGAGCACTCCAACGCCTCTCGTCCGGGCCCGGAAGATCTCGTTGCCCATGATGAGGTCGTCGATGTCGCTCATACGGCCCCGGACTTCGGACACCGCTTTCCGCGCGCGCGCCGTCCAACCGGCCGGAAGCTCCTCTTTCAGCCCACCGACACGGTTGAACATGTAGTGCATGCGCCCACCGGAGATTTCCTCCATTACCCGCTGCAACGTCTCACGCTCACGGAACGCGTAGAAGATCGGGGTGATGGCACCCACTTCTAGCGGGTACGAGCCGAGGAACATCAGATGGTTGAGGATGCGATTGAGCTCTGCGAGGAGCGTCCTCGCCCAGACGGCACGGGCCGGGACCTCCATGCCCAGCATGCGCTCGGCGGCCAGGACGACACCGAGTTCGCTGGAGAACGCCGACAGCCAGTCGTGCCGGTTGGCCAGCACGACGATCTGCCGGAAGTCCCGCACCTCGAAGAGCTTCTCCGCTCCCCGGTGCATGTAGCCGACGATGGGCTCGGCCGCCGAGATGCGTTCGCCGTCCAAGGTCAGCCTCAGCCGGAGCACACCGTGCGTGGACGGGTGCTGGGGGCCGATGTTCAAAGTCATGTCCTCGGTGGCGAGCTCCTTGGCGCCCGCACCGATACCGACGATCCGTTCGGTGGTCATGGTCGCGTCTCCGCCGCTCCGGTCACCGCTTCATGGTCGCATGGCGAGCGGTACTCGTTATCCGATTGACTAGGAGGCAATGAACGCGAGCCACGGCGAACCGCCATTCGAGCCCGCCGCGAACTCTGGAGCCCAGGGCGCGGCGCATCCGCCCACGCCTTCCGGCCCAGGACACGGCAGTCAACCGCCGGGCCCTCCCGGTCAGGGCCAGGTACCGGCGCACTACTCGCCGGACCGGAATCGGCCGTCCGGGCAGCCCGTCTACAGCGCGGACCAGGCGTTTGCGGCAGGCGGCGGCCTGCATTGGTCCCCCATCTCGAAACGCCATGCCTTGCACAGGCTTCTCAGCGCCGTCCTCTGGGCGATTCCGGTGGGTGGCGTGGGCGGGTTCATCGTATGGAGGAACGGTGGCGTGGTCCCGGCCGCCATGTGGGTCGCCGCAGTAGGGTTCTTGGCCATCCTCACCTGGCTGGTGGCCGAACTCGACCGCCGGGCGTTCGGCTACGCCGAGCGTGCGGACGACCTCATCGTCACCCATGGGGTTCTCGTCAAGCGGCTCATCGTCGTCCCATACGGGCGGATGCAGTTCGTGGACGTCACGGCGGGACTGCTGGAGCGGTGGATGGGCATCGCGACCGTCCGGATGCACACCGCCGCCGCCGCTACGGACGCCACCATCCCCGGCCTGCCCGCCTCGGAGGCCGCCCTTCTGCGAGACCGCCTTGCCCAGAAGGGCGAGGAACGGAGTATGGGCCTATGAGCGGCCCATACGGCCCGCCAGGCCAACCCGGCCCATACGGCCCGCACGGCCCGCATGGTCGGCCTGGGCAACCCGGCCCTCACGGCCCCCCAGGTCAGCCCGGCCCTTACGGCCCGCCAGGCCGGCCCGGTCCTTATGGCCCATCGGGTCAGCCCGGCCCGCACGGGCGGCCGTACGGGCCCAACGGCCGCCCGCCTTATGGCCCGCAACCGCCACCCCACGGTTCTCCGCCTCCGGGCCAGCCGTACGGGCCGCCGCGTCCTCCCTACGGCTACGGTCCACCGCACGATTCTCGTCCACCGATCCGGTTCTCCGAGGGCACGCACAGGCTCCACTGGGCGACGGCACCACTGCGCGCGTTCATTTTCCTAATCATCTACTTCGTCTTGCTCGGCTTTCCTCTGCTGCTGACCCAGACGGGGGACGGTATAACGCTGGCGTTCACTCCGGATGTGATCGTCAGATTCCTCATCGTGAGCATTCCGATGAGCCTGATCGCGGTGGGATCGGGCCTCTGGACGTGGCTCGCGGTACGTTTCCGCGTTGACGGTGACGACCTGGTCGTGGAGACCGGTGTACTCCGCAAGAACAAGCGTCGAATCCCGCTTTCGCGTATCCAGGCCATAGATCTCGTTCGTCCTCTGGTCACCCGTGTGTTCGCCCTTGCAGAAGTGCGCGTAGAACTCGCCGGAGGCGCGCACAGCGAGATTGCGCTCCGCTATCTGGGACGGCATTCAGCCATGCAATTGCGTGCCGAACTGCTGGCGCGCGCGGCCGGTCTGCCCGGCCACACACCCGAGGCACCGGAACGGCACGTGTGGCGCGTTCCGTTCGGAGCCCTGCTCGGGTCGCTCGTCGTGCGGTTGCCGGTCCTTGGGACGGTCCTGCTCTTCTTCGCGTCCCTGCTGTTCCTGGTGATGTACACAGAGGGCGGCATTCTGGCGGTCACCATTCCGGTCCTGCTCGCGCTCATCCGGGCCGTGATCGCGCCACTCGTGATGTACGCCAACTTCACGGTCGCGATGTCGCCGGACGGGATCCGGCTCCGCTATGGCCTCCTGGAAACCCGGATGCAGACGCTCCCTCCAGGACGTGTCCAGGCGGTCAGCATCGTCGAACCGGCGATCTGGCGCTCCCTCGGCTGGGCCCGTGTCGAGGTCACCGTGGCGGGCTACGCGGGTGAGCGCCAGGCGTTGTCGTCGACCCTCCTGCCCGTGGCCCCGCGGCACGTCGCCATGCATCTCGTCTCGCAGGTGTTCCCCGGAACCCAGGTCGACGCGGTCTCGCTCATTCCGGCATCGTCCAAGGCAGTGGCGATCGACCGTGCGGAGGGTGCCGGCACAGACGACGTGGTCTTCGTGACCCGGCACGGCTGGCCCTGCCGGCGCACCGACGTGATCGCCCACGCGCGCGCGCAGAGCGTCCGGCTCACCATGAACCCGTTCCAGCGCCTGTTCGGGCTGGCCACGGTCCATGTCGATGCGCCTCCCGGCCCGGTGCAGGTGGCCGCGACCGACCGCGAACTGGGCGAGGCCCGCGCCATCGTGGAATCGACCGCGCGCCGGGCCCGGGCCGCCCGCCGAGCCGGCGGGGACCCGACCCGCTGGGCCCGCTGACCGAGTTATCCACAGAATCACGTTCTACTTCCGGGTTCGGCCGCGCTCGTCGAACATGGATTCCGGTCGGCCCGCTCGCCGGGGGGAGGGCGGGCCGACCGCCCATCGTCGCCTCACCGGGGAGTATCGAATGATCGCGCAGAATGCGGGCTGTCTGGCCGTCGGGTGTCGGCGGGCGCTCATTGCGCTCGTGCGTCGGCAAAGTGGAATCACATTCGAGATCGTGCGCGGCGGCCGCACGAGGATGGGACTCCTATTGGACAACAGGGCGCTCATGACGCGCCACGAGGTCGCCGACCCAGTTCGCCGTGCTGCACGGCGCTCGTCTGCAAGTGGGCGTGCATCACCCTTTCAAACGAGACGTGGAGCGTGTGCCGGCGGTATCGGCGCACCTAGAACGTCGATGCTCTCAATTCACGAAGGTCGGGCGAGGAAAGGTGTGGCCGGGAAGTGCGTGAGATGCGAACATCGATAGACATGAGTGTTCTGGCCTATGACCCCTGGTCTCCGGAGTTCGTGGCGAACCCCTACCCGGCGTTCGAGCGGCTCCGCGCCGACCGTCCCGTGTATTTCGACGAACCCACCGGCCAGTGGGTGATCAGCCGATACGAGGACGTGAACGCTCTCCTGCGTGACCGTCGGCTCGGACGGACGTACCTCCACATCGCCGGCCACGAGGAGTTCGGCCAAGAGCCAGAGGCCGACTTCCTCAAACCGTTCTGGGACCTCGTCAGAGCCGGGATGCTGGACATGGAACCGCCCACGCACACCCGGCTGCGGCGCCTCGTGTCCAAGGCGTTCACCGCCCGGATGGTGGAGGGGCTGCGTCCGACCATCAGGCGGCTCGCAGGTGAGCTGGCGGGGGCGCTGGCCGCCAAGGGCGGCGGTGATCTGCTCGCCGAGGTCGCCGAACCGCTGCCGGTCAATGTGATCGCCGAGATGCTCGGCGTCCCCGTGCAGGACCGGCACCTCCTGCGCCCGTGGTCCGCCGACATCTGCGGCATGTACGAGCTGAACCCGCCCGAGGAGGTTCAGCGGACGGCCGTCCGCGCCGCCGCGGAGTTCTCCGAGTACCTGCGCCGCCTGTCCCGCACCCGCCGCGACGAGCCGCGCGACGACCTCATCACCGCCCTCGCCCACGTCGTGGACGGGAGCGACCGGCTCACCGAGGACGAGCTGATCGGTACCTGCGTGCTGCTGCTCAACGCCGGTCATGAAGCGACCGTCAACGCGACCGGCAACGGCTGGTGGGCACTGTTCCGCAACCCGGGCGAACTGGAACGACTCAGGGCCGACCCTTCTCTCATCCCCACGGCCGTCGAAGAGCTGATGCGCTATGACACACCGGCGCCGATGTTCGAGCGCTGGGTCCTGGAGGACATCACCGTCGGCGACGTTCCCATTCCGCGCGGGGCCGAGGTCGCGCTGCAGTTCGCGTCCGCCAACCGCGACCCAGAGGTGTTCCCCGACCCCGACCGGCTTGACCTCTCGCGTGACCCGAATCCGCACATCACGTTCGGTCTCGGCATCCATTACTGCCTCGGTGCCCCGCTCGGGCGGATCGAGCTCGCCGAGTCCTATGGAGCGCTTCTCCGCGCCGCCCCCGACCTCCGTCTGTCCGCCGAACCGCAATGGAAGCCCGGCTTCGTCCTACGCGGCCTGAAGGCTCTCCACGTGGAACGTTGATCGTCGTAGAAGCCGCCAGCGTGTCCTACACCGTCGACCATGCGGAGCTGCCCCCGCGACCAGCGGGGCCGGACAACCTCCAGACCCAACGCTGACCACAGGCCCCGGCCAGCCACTGGAGCGGGTCCCGTCCGCGGGCAGGTCAGGGAGAGATGGTGGCTACGGGCACAGGACGGTTGGGAGGGGGATGCCTACGGTTTGAGCGAGCCAGCCGAAGCCGCCCAGTCCGGACGGGTCGGTCAGCTCGGCGTCTTCGCCGGCGTGGCAGAGGGCCGCCACGTAGGAGCGGGGGTCGCGGTGGGCCAGATCCACCGGTGGGCGGGCACCGGAGAGACCGAGCGCCCGCAAGGCGGTGCGCTGGGTCGTCAGGAGGGTGGACGTGGCGCCGGCGCGCTCGCCGGCCGCGGTGCAGGCGTCGAGCGCGACATGCGCGGTGACGTCGCAGGAGCCGTCCGGGACGGCGGGGACGGTAAGGCCGTCGCGGTAGCCGGTCAACGTGCCGTACACGGGACGCGACTCGCGATAGTGCGAGTAGTCCACGGCCAGCGCGAGGCCCCGCGAGACGCGTCCGACCACAGCGGCCCAGGCGGCGCAACGCGGATGGCCGATCTCGGCGCGGTCGCCGGGTTCGTGAAGGGGCCACCAGTCCTCAAGCCAGTCGCGGTCCTCGTCGGACGGTGCGGGCCCAGGGCGTTCGGTGCCCGTGGACGGTTGAACCAGCACGGTACGGACGCCGTCAGGGGTGCGTTCGACGACGTCCAAGGGCACGTTGTCGAGCCACTCGTTGGCCACGGCGAGACCGGTGATGCGCTCCGGCAGCCGGCTTCGCCAGACGATCTGTGAGGGGGTGTCGGGTGGACGCGGCGCGATCTCCACCGCGGTCGGCGCGAGCCTGGACGCCAGATCGGCCGGTACGCAGGCCAGGATGTTGCTGAGCAGCCGCCCCGACCCCGCGCCGATGTCGACGACGTCCACCCGGTCGGGCCGCCCGAGCAGTGCGTCGACCTCGACGAGGAGACGTGCGACGGCGAGGGCGAACCGCGGGGAGGCGTGCACCGAGGTCCGGAAATGCTCGGCGGGACGCTCGCCACGCCGGTAGAAACCGCCTTCTCCGTACAGTGCCCGCTCCATCGCGGTGCGCCACGGCAGCCACTCGGTAACCAACGCCTCCACGAGGGTGACGTTACCGTGGGCCACGGCGCCCGGACGGCGATCCCGAGACCCCCATCGGCGTCCCACCAGAACAACAAGGGCAGAACCGAGCAAACGGCTACCAGGCAAGCGTCAACGAGCCGATGCGAACGCCAAAGCCGACCGCAGTCTGCACTCAGCCGATGCGGTCTGGTCCGGGTTGGCGGGTGTCGTCGAGGGGCCGGCGGGCGAGCCGGCGACACAAGGGCCGGGCGACGGGGCTGGGGGTGGGTTGCCATCCTTGAGGTGGACGGGGGTCCGACCTGCGGTTGATCCGGGGCTGAGCTGCGGGTACGTACGCTGTCCGCATGGTCGTGCGGGCGTGGGACTGGCTGCGGGGCAGGAAGCCCCTGGTCGACGCGTTCTTCGCGGCGCCCCTGTTGTTCCTCTCCCTCCCCGGGCTGCTGGGGGACTCGTACGGGATCGGCAAGGGAACGTACGCCTTGATGACGGTCGTTCTGATGGCCCCCCTCGTCTTGCGCCGTACCTTCCCGCGCGCGGTCTTCGCCGTGGTCGCGCTGATCTCGTTCGTCCAGTGCGTGCTGAACGTGATCCCAGTGCTGGCGAACGCCGCCGTCCTGATGGGCCTTTACACGGTCGCGGCTGGCTGCTCCTTCCGGTGGGGGCTGGCGGCGGTGTTGAGCACGGGGGTGGGGGCAGCCATGGCGACGTGGCGTTATCCGGATGGCGCCGACGACAGGAAGTACACGTTCGCCATGCTGGCGGTGGTCGTGGCCGGTGTGTGGCTACTCGGCCTGCACATGCGAACGCGCCGTGCGTATCTACGCTCGGTGGAGGAGCGGGCCGAGCGGCTGGAGCGTGAACGCGACAACGAGGTCAAGATGGCCACGGCCGCCGAGCGCGCGCGTATCGCCCGCGAGCTTCACGACGTCGTGGCCCATAACGTCAGTGTCATCGTGGTCCAGGCCGATGGCGCGTCCTATGCCATCGACACCGATGTGGGGCGGGCCAGGCAGGCCCTGGAGACGATTTCCTCGACGGGCCGGCTGGCGCTCGGGGAGATGCGGCGGCTCCTGGGTGTCCTGCGCGAGAACGACGATGTGGGAGTGTTCGCACCGCAGCCGGGAGTGGCGCAGATCGACGAGCTGGTGGAGCAGGTCCGTGCGTCCGGGCTTCCGGTGACGTTCACGGTGGACGGGACACCGGCGGTGATGTCGGAGGGACGCCAGCTGACGGTCTTCAGGATCGTCCAGGAGGCGTTGACCAACACGCTCAAGCACGGCGGTCCGCGCGCGGCCGTGTCGGTCCGGTTGCGGTACGAGGGCGACGCCTTGGAGATCCGGGTGGACGATGACGGTCGTGGCGCCGCGGCCCCCGATGACGGCCGGGGCCATGGTCTCGCCGGGATGCGGGAGCGCGTCGCCGTGTACGGGGGCAGTGTCCGCGCGGCGCCGCGTCCGGGAGGCGGTTTCGAGGTCGTCGCACGGATCCCGGTACGGGAGGAGGTGGACGCGGCGTGAGAGGACGAGGCCGAGCGCCTGAGCCTCGTGTGTGCGCAGGCGCGAACCTTGTTCCGTGCGGAGGGGGCTCGGCTGGCCGCTTGCGAGAGTCTCGCGTGTGCAGACACAGGGCCTCATCTGACCGGCCGTACGACGGTCGTCTGAGCAAAGGTGCGGGCCTCGCTTGACCGGAGGCGCGAGCGCCGCTCTGGCCGACGGCTGCGCGAGCGTTGCCCGATCGATGGCGTGAGTGTCGTTCTGATTGACAGCGTGAGTGTCAACCGACCGACAAGGTCGTCCCATAGGGAGTGTGCATGACGGAGATGGACGGCGTGGCGCCCATCCGTGTGGTCCTGGTCGACGACCAGGAACTGGTGCGGGCCGGGTTCACGATGGTGCTGGACGCGCAGCCGGACATCCAGGTCGTCGGTGAGGCAGGCGACGGTGTGCAGGCACTGGAACTGCTGCGCGGGACGGAGGCGGACGTGGTGCTCATGGACGTCCGGATGCCGCGCATGGACGGGATCGAGGCGACCCGGAGGGTGGTGGCGCGGTCGGGGCCGAAGGTCGTCATCCTGACCACGTTCGACCTCGACGAGTACGCGTTCGCGGCGATCAAGGCCGGGGCCGGTGGATTCCTGCTGAAGGACGCGGGACCGGCGCAGCTGATCGAGGCCATCAAGGCCGTGCATTCGGGGGATGCGGTGGTGGCGCCGAGCACGACGAAGCGGCTCCTGGACCGGTTCGCGGTGCATCTGCCGGACGCGGAGGAGAAGGCGGGCAGGGGGCTGGAGAGCCTCACCGAGCGGGAGGGTGAGGTGCTGATGCTGGTGGCCCGCGGGTTGTCGAACGCGGAGATCGCGGAGCGGCTGTACGTCTCGGAGGCCACCGTCAAAACGCATATGGGACGGATCCTGATGAAGCTCGGCTTGCGGGATCGGGTCCAGGCGGTCGTGTTCGCCTATGAGACAGGCCTGGTCAAAAGCGGCCAAAGGGACGACCCCGGGTAGTGAGATTGTCACTCCGTGATGACCATTTGCCATCATCATGGGGGTTGAGAACGATCTAGCAGAAAGTAGCTGGGTAACTACCGTACGCGACGCCGCCTTATCGCGCGACGTCGGCAATTGTCAGATCGGGCCTGCTGAGCCCACGTACGGGAGGACTCTCGTGTTCAAGAAGCTTGCCGCCACCGGCATCCTCGGCTTCGCGGTCGCCGGCGCCGCCCTGGCCTCGACGCCCGCGTACGCCGGCGTCTACGGCGGTGGCCATGGAAAGGGCCACGGCAAAGGTCACGGCTCGTTCAACCACAACAAGACCAGTGGCGATAACTCGATCCTGGGCGGCACCCAGGTGATCGCGCCGATCTCGATCCCGGTGAACGTCTGCGGCGTTGCGGTCGGGGTCTTCGGCGAGGCTCAGGCCGCTTGCAAGGGTGGTGCGTCCGTCAAGAACTGAACTCTTCATCCTGACCAGGAGCCGAAAGGCGCGGCTACTGTGCCGCGTTGGGACGGCTCGCTGGTCCTGATGAACCGGGCGTTCGCGCCCGTCGCTGAAGCGTCGGAACCCGAAAGGGTCTCCGGCGCTTCCGCGTTCCAGCACACGTTCCGTTGGCTCCATTGCCAGGTGGGTGGCTGTCGGGGCAAGCACGTCCGAGCGCGCCCAGGCAAGCACGCACGAAAAGGGTGCAAGGGAAGCAGGCACGAGTGTGTTCGGCGGGCAGGCACGGGCGTGCCCGGCAAGGGTGGGTGGGGTGTCCCGGGTGCGGGTCAGTGGGCGGAGGTCTGACCGGTTCGTACGACTCAAGTCGTACAAGGAAGCGGTTCGTAGCCGCGAGGCTGACGGGGATCGTGGCCGTCGGACGGATGGCAGGCGCGGCGCCGATTTCTAGCGTGGTCATCGACCAGTCCGAGCCATGGCCGAGCCTGAAGGAGCCATCGTGACCAGCACGTTCACCGATCCGCCCGGGGGCGTCCCCGGGGCCGTAGCCGTGCCGGCGGTCACGGCCGAGGACGTGTCGAAGGTGTACGGGTCCGGTGATGCGGCCGTGCATGCGTTGCGCGGGGTCAGCGTCGGGTTCGCGAAGGGCGCCTTCACGGCGATCATGGGGCCGTCCGGATCGGGGAAGTCGACGCTGATGCACTGCCTGGCGGGGCTCGACACCGTCACGTCGGGACGGATCGTCCTCGGCGACGCCGAGATCACCGGGATGGGCGACCGGCAGCTGACGATGCTGCGCCGCGACCGCGTGGGGTTCGTGTTCCAGGCGTTCAACCTGCTGCCGACGCTGACGGCCGAGCAGAACATTCTGCTCCCGCTGGAGCTCGCCGGCCGCAAACCCGACCGGGCGTGGTTCGGCCAGGTCGTGGACGTTCTCGGGCTGCGTGACCGGCTGCGGCACCGGCCGAGCGAGCTGTCGGGCGGGCAGCAGCAGCGGGTGGCGTGCGCCCGCGCGATCGTCGCCCGCCCCGAAGTGATCTTCGCGGACGAGCCGACCGGCAACCTCGACTCGCGGGTGGGCGCGGAGGTCCTGGGGTTCCTGCGCGCGTCCGTCCGCGAGATGGGGCAGACGATCGTGCTGGTCACCCATGACCCGGTGGCCGCCTCGTACGCCGACCGGGTGGTGTTCCTGCGCGACGGCGAGATCGTGTCGGAGATCGTCCAGCCGACGCCCGAGGCCGTCCTCGACCGGCTCAAGAACCTGGGGGCGTGATGCTGAGGACGGCACTGGCGGGCCTGCGCGCCCACAAGCTGCGGTTTCTGCTGACGGCGGTCGCCATCACGCTCGGCGTCGGATTCATTTCGGGGACGTTCGTCCTCACCGACACGATGGACAAGGGCGTCGCCAAGACGTTCGCGCGTTCCGCCGACAAGGTCGATTTCGCAGTGCTCCCCGACGACGACGCAGAGAAGGGGCTCAGCGCCGACATGCTCAGCCGGGTTCGCGCAGTACCCGGCGTGACGGACGTGCACGGCATGGTCAAGGGCGACGCAGCCCTTGTCGGCAAGGACGGTAAGGCGGTCGGCGATTTCCCCACTGTCGGTATGTCCGTGCCGTCCGGGAAGCTGTTGCGCTACGAGCTCGACAAGGGGCGACCTCCGTCCGGCGGAGCCGAGACCGTCCTCGACACCGAACTGGCCAAGCGGGAGGGCTACGCCGTCGGCGACATGGTGACGGTCCTGGACGAGAAGAACCGGCCGCACCGGTTCACCGTCGTCGGACTGGTCGATTTCGGCATCGACCGGGAGGCGGGCTTCCGTGGCGGCGTGGGCTTCGACCCCGCGACCGCCAAGTCGATGACCGGCGAGAGGACGTATGAGGAGATCGACGTCGCGGGCGGGAACCGGGCGGCGATCGAGGCGGCCGTGCAGGCGTCCGCGCGGGCCGGCGGCGCCGGCGACTCGGGTGACGCGGGCGGGGCGGCGTCCGGCCGCGTCTACAGCGGTGCGGAGCTGGGGACGAAGCTGGCGAAGGCGGCGGGTGCCGACACGAAGATCATCCGCACCGGGCTGCTGATCTTCGGTCTGGTGGCGATGCTGGTGTCCGCCCTGGTCATCTACAACACGTTCGCCATCCTGATCGCCCAGCGGATGCGGGAGATGGCGCTGCTGCGCTGCGTGGGCGCGACCCGCCGGCAGATCTTCGGCGGCGTGGTCGTGGAGTCCGTGGTGGTCGGCCTGGTCGGTTCACTGCTGGGCCTCGTCGCCGGTGTCGGGCTCGGCGCGGGCGCGCTCGTCGGGATCAGGCAGCTGGATCCCGGACTCGCCCCGGCGGGGCCGTCGGGCACGTCCCTCGCCCCGCGGACGATCATGATCGGGCTGGCGGTCGGCGTCATCGTGACCGTCGTGTCGGCCCTCCTGCCGGCCCGCGCGGCGACGCGCGTCGCACCCGTCGCCGCGCTGCGCTCGGAACTGGAGCCCGGCAGCGGACGGTTCCGCCTCGGCGTGCCGCGCACGGTGATCGCCGTTCTCCTCGGCATCGCGGGCCTGGTCATCGGGGCGGCCGGTTCGCTCGCCATGCCGAAGGGCGAGGCCGCGATGTTCGTGGTCGCGCTCGCCGGCGGCGTGTTCTTCCTCGCGGTGATCGCGGCGATGCCGGCGCTGGTCCGGCCGCTCGGGCGGTTCGCGGGTGCGGCCCCGGCGCGGCTCGGCGGAGTGCCTGGACGGCTGGCGGTGGCGAACGCGCAGCGCGCCCCCCGCCGCACCGCGACCACCACGATCGCGCTGACCGTCGGCGTCGGGCTGATGAGCCTGTTCGCGGTGGTCGCGGCGAGCGGGAAGGCGACCGCGACCCACAAGCTGGAGGAACAGTTCCCCGTCGAGTTCCAGATCCAGACGCAGGACTTCGAGGGGACCGTCCCGCGCGCGCTTGCCGCGACCCTGCGCGAGCGTCCCGAAGTCGCCGACGTCATCGAGCTGCACCGGCAGACCAAGGCCGCCGGGAAGGACGAGGGTGTCTCCGCCGTCACCACGTCCGCCCTCGGCACGATCGTGAAACCCGAGATGACGGAGGGCTCTCTGGACGCGGCGCAAAAGCCGGGAACCGCCATGGTGGACGCGAACACGGCCAAAACCCTCGGCCTTGCCGTAGGAAAGACGGTCCAGGTGAGAAGCGTGCACGGCACCGTCCCAGTGAAGATCGCCGCGATCTACGCGCCGGGCGCCGGCCTGGACGGAATCGTCGTCCCCGAATCCGACTTCACCCGGTATTTCGGTGCCCGCGACCCGGCGACGATCTACGTCAACACCCATGACGACGTGGCCGCGTCCGATGCCCGCCGGGCCGTCGAGAGCGCCGCGCAGCCCTATCCGGCCGCGAAGGTGATCTCCAGCGCCGAATTCAAGGAGTCGATGACGAAGGCCGTGGACATGGTTCTGATGATCTTCGGTGGGCTGCTCGGCCTGGCGATCGTCATCGCGCTGTTCGGCATCGCCAACACGCTGACCCTCTCCGTCGTGGAACGCACCCGCGAGTCGGCGCTGCTGCGCGCCCTCGGCCTCACCAAACGCCAGCTCCGGCGGATGCTGTCCGTCGAGGCCCTGGTCATGGCCGTGATCGGCGCGGTCACCGGAGTCGTGCTCGGCGTGGTGTTCGGCTGGGCCGCCACCAACGCGATGGCGTCGGACTCCGTCTTCTCGCTGCCCTACCTGCAGGTCGTCGCGTTCGTCGTCCTCGCGGGCCTCGCCGGGACGGCCGCCGCCGTGATGCCCGCGCGGCGCGCCGCGAGAACGTCCATCGTGGAGTCCCTCTCGCATGACTGAATGGGGTGCGGGGCGGCGACCACCGCCCCCCACCGCCACCCGCCGGGCGGCGTGACCCAGGCCCGCGGGTACCCTGGTTCGCGCACGTCCGGTACCTACCTGAGGACTGGAACGAACCGATGGACCCACACGCCACGCCTTCTTCCGCCGCGCCCGGAAACGGGCCGGAGCCGAGCCCGGAGGACAGGCCGGCTCGGCTCGCGGTCGGCGTCGTCGGCGCCGGCCGCGTCGGCACGGCGCTCGGCGCCGCGCTGGCCCGCGCGGGCCACCGCGTGGTCGCCGCCACCGCCGTGTCCGAGCGGTCGCGGACCCACGTGGCGGAACGCCTCCCCGGCGCGAACGTCGCGACCCCGCCGGAGGTCGTGGCGGCCGCCGACCTGGTGTTGCTGACCGTGCCGGACGACGAGCTGCCCGAACTGGCGTCCGGCCTGGTGTCCGCAGGCGTCCCGGTCACGGGCAAACTCGTCCTGCACACCAGCGGCCGCTACGGAACCGCCATCCTCGACCCGCTCACCCGAGCCGGCGCCCTCCCCCTCGCCCTGCATCCGGTCATGACGTTCACCGGCCGCCCGGACGATGTGAACCGGCTGGCCGGCATCTCGTTCGGCGTCACGTCTCCCGAGCCGCTGCGCCCGGTCGCGGAGGCGCTCGTCGTGGAGATGGGCGGCGAACCCGTCTGGATCACCGAGGACATGCGCCCCCTGTACCACGCGGCCCTCGCCGGAGGCGCGAACCACCTGGTCACCCTGGTCGTCGAGTCGATGGACCTGCTCCGCCTCGCCGGCGTGGCCGAACCCGGCCGGATGCTCGGCCCCCTCCTCGGCGCCGCCCTCGACAACGGCCTCCGCCTCGGCATCGACGGCCTCACCGGCCCGGTCGCCCGCGGCGACGCCGGAACGGTCTCCGACCACGTCGCCGAACTGGCAAAGGTGTCCCCCGAGAGCCGCCGCTCCTACATCGCCCTGGCCCGCCTCACCGCCGACCGCGCCTTGGCAGCCGGAATGCTCAAGCCCGAGGACGCCGAACGCCTCCTAGAAGCCTTGGCCGACTGACCAGGACAAACCGTGCAACCACCGAACCCAGCCGTCGGCGCCCCGGCCGCCACGCAATCCTCGGCACCCCAAGCCCCGCCTATGACCTGGTCCCCGGCGGACCCCACGCCGCCCGCAGCCGACTCGAGACCCAACGAATCCCCAGCTCACACCCGCAAGTCAGTCTCCATCGGCGGGCAACCGCTCGCGGCCAGCCCGCCACGCGCAACTCGCTCGACACCCACAGAAAACGCAGCCGCCGTTGGCTTGCACGCATCAGCCGGAGCCCCAGAGCTGGCTGCCGCCTCAACAGCTGCGGTAGGTGCCGTGCACGCGGGAAGTCCGACAGTCGCCGACAGGTCACCGTCCGCTGGCATCCGGACTCCGGCGGCGGGCAGTCCGGTATGTGTGACTGGTCCGACGCCCTCCGAGACGGCGGACGTGAAGGGGACATGATGACACCGACGATCGCCCGGACACGGGACGAGCTGATCGAGGCCCGATCTGGGGTCAAAGGAACCCTGGCGTTCGTTCCGACCATGGGGGCGCTGCATGAAGGTCACCGCTCCCTGATTCGGCTGGCCCGCCGGAGGGCGGACGCGGTCGCGGTCAGCATCTTTGTCAACCCGCTCCAGTTCGGCCCGGACGAGGATTTCGGCCGTTACCCCCGGACACTCGCCGCCGACCTCGATATCTGTGCCGCCGAGGGTGCTGACCTCGTCTTCGCGCCATCCCGTTCGGTGATGTATCCGGATGATCCGCAGGTCACGATCAAGTCAGGCCCGATGGGCGAGGTCGTCGAGGGCGCCAGCCGGCCTGGCCACTTCGACGGGATGCTCACCGTCGTGCTGAAGCTGCTCAACCTCGTCCGTCCCGATGTGGCCGTCTTTGGTGAGAAGGACGCGCAGCAACTCGCGATGATCCGCCGGATGGTCGCCGATCTGAACGTGCCCGTCGAGATCGTCGGCGGTCCGACGGTGCGGGAATCTGATGGGCTGGCCCTCTCGAGCCGTAACCGGTACCTCTCCGAGGACGAACGCCGGACCGCCCTCGCCCTGTCGCGCGCGCTTCGCGCTGGCGCCGACGCTTCGCTTGGCGGACCCGGGGCGGTGATTGCCGCGGCGAACGTCGTCCTCGACAAGGCCGCGACCGCCGACCCGCCGCTCCTCCTCGACTACCTCGTCCTCGTCGACCCCGCGACCTTCACAGCCATAACGCCGCCTTACGCGGGTCCGGCCGTTCTGGCCGTTGCCGGCCGCGTCGGTGCCACCCACCTGATCGACAACGTCCCCCTCCAGTTTCCTGAGGAGTCCTGATGTTCCGGACGATGTTCAAGTCGAAGATCCACCGCGCCACCGTGACGCAGGCGGACCTGCACTACGTCGGCTCGCTGACCATCGACCAGGACCTGATGGACGCCGCCGACCTGCTGCCAGGAGAGCAGGTCTCGATCGTGGACATCGACAACGGCGCCCGCCTGGAGACCTACCTGATCGCCGGCGAGCGCGGCTCCGGCGTCATCGGCATCAACGGTGCCGCCGCCCGGCTCGTCCAGCCCGGTGATCTCGTCATCATCATCAGCTACGCCCAGCTCACCGACGCCGAGGCCCGCGAGTTCGTCCCTCGCGTCGTCCACGTCGATCGATCCAACAGGATCATCGCTCTGGACTCCGACCCGGCTGCCCCCGTCCCAGGCACCTCTCAAATCCGCGGAGACCAGACCCTTCGCTGAGCAGGCTCCGGGCAACCTGCCAGACCGCAGACCTGGTTCGGTGGACTTCGTCGTCGGGGGCCCCTGTCCCATGTGGTGCTCGTGGATGTGGTGCGGCGGCCTCGCCTGTGTGTGGTTGCTCTTTGATCGAGCGGCTTGGCTTGTGGGATGCATCTGGCCGGTGCGGTGGGTGGTCGTGGGGTGGGCGTGTTTGTGTGTTGGTTTCTGGGGGTTGCGTGAAATGTGGGGGGTGGGCGTTCGGGTTGGGGGGAGGTTAGGGTCATAATGACGAGAATCGATCCCGAGGAGGGTTCATGATCCCTTCCGTTCTCGTCGCGCCCGATCCAGGCTGGATCGCCGAGACCGATGTCGTCGTTGTCGGGTCCGGTATCGCGGGGCTGGTCGCCGCGTTGCGGTGCCGGCCGCATGGGCGGGTGCTGCTCGTCACCAAGGCCCTTCTGGACGCGGGGTCGACTCGCTGGGCGCAGGGCGGGATCGCCGCGGCGCTCGCGCCCGACGACAGTCCCGAGGAGCACTTCGCGGACACGCTCGTCGCCGGGGTTGGGCTGTGTGACGAGGACACGGTCCGGGCGCTCGTGTCCGAGGGGCCGGACGCCGTTCGTGGGCTCATCGAACTGGGTACCGCGTTCGACCGTTCTGGTGGTGGGGAGATCGCGCTGACCCGGGAGGGAGGCCATCACCGGCGCCGGATCGCTCATGCGGGCGGTGACGCCACCGGCGCGGAGATCAGTCGCGCGTTGCTCGCCGCTATCAAGGACTCTGGTGTTGAGGTCATTGAGCATGCGCTCGTCCTCGACTTGTTGAAGGACCACAGTGGACGCGCGGCAGGCGTCACCCTGCACGTCATGGGCGAAGGGCAGCCGGGTGGTGTCGGTGCCGTTCGGGCCCGTGCGGTCGTGCTCGCGACCGGGGGACTGGGGCAGGTGTTCTCGGCCACGACGAACCCTGAGGTCTCCACGGGCGATGGTGTCGCGCTCGCCTTGCGGGCGGGAGCCGATGTCGCCGATCTTGAGTTCGTCCAGTTCCATCCGACCGTGCTGTGGCTCGGCGAGGGGGCACTTGGGCAGCAGCCGCTGATTTCGGAGGCGGTGCGGGGCGAGGGCGCGTATCTCGTCGACCACTCCGGGGAACGGTTCATGGTCGGACGTCACGACCTCGTGGAACTCGCTCCGCGGGACGTCGTCGCCAAGGGCATCATGAACCGGATGCGCGAGACCGGCGCGTCCCACATGCTGCTGGACGGTCGGCACCTCGGCGCCACGATGTGGGAGAAGCGGTTCCCGACCATTCTGGCCGCCTGCCGGCACCACGGCATCGACCCCGTGACCGAGCCGATCCCGATCGTCCCCGCTGCGCATTACGCGAGTGGGGGCGTTCGCACGGACCTGCACGGACGGACGTCCGTACCCGGCCTCTACGCTTGCGGCGAGGTCGCCTGCACTGGTGTCCACGGTGCGAATCGGCTGGCGTCCAACTCCCTTCTGGAGGGTCTCGTTTTCGCCGAACGCATCGCCGTTGCTCTTCAGGCCGAATTGGGAGCGGCCTCTGTGGGCGCGAGTGGGAGTGCGCATGCGCGGGCGGACGATTCGGCCATGGGTGGATTGGTGGTTGCTGGGGGAGCGCGCGGGACGGGCATGGTGGGCGGCTCCGGGGGAGATTGCGGATTGGTCGGGGCCGAGGCGCGGGGAGAGATTCAGCGGATCATGACGTCCTACGCGGGTGTGCTGCGCGGGGCGGGTGGGCTGGAGGCCGCTGCTCGCGAACTGGCCGCATTGCCTCGGGAGGCGGCGGAATCGGGGCTCGAGCCAGGGGCGACACCGGGGGCGGAACCGGGGGTCGAGGCTTGGGAGGCCACCAATCTGCACACGGTCGCGTCCGCGATCGTCGCGGCGGCGCGGCGGCGGGAGGAGACGCGGGGCAGCCACTGGCGAGACGACTTCCCCGACCGGCGCGACGAGGACTGGCGCGGGCATCTGGTGACGCGGTTGGAAGGGAACGTCCTGACGACCACCTACGAACCTCTGGAAGGAAAGCGCTCATGACACCGGAACTGTCGCAGAAGCTGAGCGACGCCGGGCTCGATCCACAAGCTGTGGATAACCTCGTCCGGACGGCGCTGGCAGAGGACGGCGAAGTCGACGTCACCAGCATGCCGATCTTCGCGCCAGAGGCCACCGCAGCCGGGGACCTCAGGGCCCGTGAGGACGGCGTGGTCGCCGGTGTTCCTGTGGCATGCGTCGTGTTCGAGGTCCTGGACCTGGCCTACCAGGCGAAGGTCGAAGATGGGGAACGGGTCGTCCCAGGACAGGTGCTCATTTCGGTGAGCGGGTCTACCAGGGCGCTGCTGCGCGCTGAGAGGACGGCCCTGAACCTGCTGACCCACCTGTCCGGAATCGCGACGGTCACCCGGAAATGGATGGACGCGATGACCGGTACCAAGGCCAGGGTCCGCGATACGCGAAAAACGCTGCCTGGCCTGCGCGCACTGCAGAAGTACGCCGTGCACTGCGGTGGAGGCGTCAACCACCGGATGGGCCTGTACGACGCCGCACTCATCAAGGACAACCACGTCGCGGCCGCAGGAAGCGTCACCAAGGCCTACGAGTCCATTCGCGCCGTGTACCCGTCGCTCCACATCCAGGTGGAGTGCGACACTCTCGTCCAGGTCGAAGAGGCCCTCTCAGTGGGCGCGCAGAGCATCCTGCTCGATAACATGACCGACGCCGAGATGGCCGAGGCGGTACGGCTTGTCGCGGGGCGGGCGGAGCTCGAGGCCAGCGGTGGGCTTACGCTGGACCGGGCCCGAGACGTCGCCGTGACCGGCGTGGACTACCTTGCCGTCGGCGCGCTGACGCACTCGGCGCGCGTGTTCGACATCGGCCTTGACTTCACCTGATCAGCGGGGACCTGATGCTGCTCACCATCGACGTCGGCAACACCCAGACCGTCCTCGGCCTGTTCGAGGGCGACGAGGTGATCGAGCACTGGAGGATCAACACCGATCCGCGCCGCACCGCCGACGAGATCGCGGTGGTCCTGCAGGGGCTCGTCCAGCAGAGCCCCTTGCTGGCCGAGACCGACATCAGCGGCATCGCCCTGTGTTCCACGGTTCCGTCCGTCCTGCACGAGATGCGGGAGATGTGCCGCCGCTACTACGGCGACGTGCAGGCGGTGATCGTGGAGCCCGGCGTCAAGACCGGCGTCCCCGTCCGGATGGACAATCCGAAGGAGGTCGGCGCCGACCGCATCGTGAACGCGCTGGCAGCCGTCCACACCCATGGCGGTCCCGCGATCGTCGTCGACTTCGGCACCGCGACGACGTTCGACGCCGTCTCCGCCAAGGGCGAGTACGTGGGCGGTGCGATCGCGCCCGGCATCGAGATCTCGATCGACGCGCTGTCGTCGCGCGGTGCCCAGTTGCACAAGATCGAGCTGGTCAGGCCGCGGAGCGTGGTGGCCAAGAACACCGTCGAGGCGCTGCAGTCCGGGATCATCTTCGGCTTCGCCGGGCAGGTGGACGGCATCGTCGAGCGGATGTCCGAGGAACTCGCCGCCGACCCCGGCGAGGTCACGGTCATCGCCACCGGCGGCCTCGCCCCCCTCGTCCTGGAGGAGTCCCGCAGCATCGACGCGTTCGAGCCGTGGCTCACCCTCATCGGCCTGCGCCTGATCTACGAGCGCAACACCGTCTGAGCGCGTCCCGCCGTGGGCCCCTCGGTTACGCGCGAGCGTTCGGTTCGCTTAGCCGGGTGGCGGTGGGACGGCGGAGTGGTCACGAGCGAGCATTGACGGGTGTTGGTGACGCGTCGTCGCGCTCGCTCGGGAGCTGGCCTGGTGTTAGACGCCAGGCGAGCGTTCTGACGCGACTTTGAGGCATGCCCTAACCTGCATGCGCACTCGTTTGGGACGGGCCCTTGCGCGTCCGTCGGTCTCGTCCGTCGGTCTCGTCCGTCGGTCTCGTTCGTCGATCGTGTCCGTTGATCGCGGCGTCGAATGTGCTTGTCACGAGCGTGGCCCTCAGCAGGTGGCGGTAAGTCGTTCGCGGGGCATCCGGCGGGGTCGATAGCCTTTAGGGCGTGACAGACGAGACCTTCGACGAGCTTCCGGAGCAGATGCGTGTGCGCCGGGAGAAGCTCGACCGGCTTCGGGCGAGCGGTATCGATCCCTACCCGGTGACCTTCCCGCGGACGGCGATGATCGCCGACGTCCGCGCGAAACACCCGGACCTTGAGCCGGGCACCGAGACGGGCGAGAAGGTCGGCGTCACCGGTCGCGTCATGCTGATCCGCAACACCGGGAAGCTGTGCTTCGCGACCATCCGGGACGGCGGCGGAGAGATCCAGATCATGCTGTCGCTCGCCAAGGTCGGGCAGGAGCAGCTGGACGCCTGGAAGCGGGACGTCGACCTCGGCGACCACGTCGGCGTCGAGGGCGAGGTCATCACGTCCCGCCGCGGCGAGCTGTCCATCATGGCGGACCGGTTCGCGATCACGTCCAAGTGCCTGCGGCCGCTGCCGGAGAAGCACGCGGGCCTGACCGACCCGGAGGCGCGGGTCCGGCAGCGCTACGTCGACCTGATCGTCAACGACGAGGCCCGGAAGATGGCCCGGCTCCGCAGCGACACCGTCCGTGCGGTGCGGGACTTCTGGCATGACGAGGGGTACCTCGAGGTCGAGACGCCGATGCTGCAGCCGATCCACGGCGGCGCGACGGCACGTCCGTTCACCACGCACATCAACGCGTACAACATGGACCTCTACCTGCGCATCGCGATCGAGCTGTATCTGAAGCGGCTCGTCGTCGGCGGCATCGAGAAGGTCTTCGAGGTCAACCGGAACTTCCGGAACGAAGGCGCGGACTCCACGCACAACCCCGAATTCACCATGCTGGAGGCTTACGGGACATACCTCGACTACAACGACATGGCCGACCTGACCCAGCGGATGTACCAGAAGGCGGTCGTCGCCGCCCTCGGTACCACCGTGGTCGTCCATGACGGCGTCGAGGTCGACCTCGGCGTGCCGGAATGGCCGCGGATCACGCTGTACGGGTCGGTGTCGGGTGCGCTCGGCGAGGAGGTCACGCCGCACACGCCGATCGAGCACGTCCGGAAGCTCGCCGACGCTCGCGGTATCTCCTGGGACCCGAAGTGGGGGCAGGGGAAGCTCGTCCAGGAACTGTTCGAGGAACTGGTCGAGCACACCCTCGTCCAGCCCACGTTCGTCATGGACTACCCGGTCGAGACGTCGCCGCTGACCCGCCAGCACCGCGAGGAGCCGCTGCTCACCGAGAAGTGGGACCTCATCGGTTTCGGGACGGAGCTGGGCACGGCGTATTCCGAGCTCATCGACCCGGTCGAGCAGCGCCGCCGGCTCACCGAGCAGTCGCTGCTGGCCGCCGGTGGCGACCCCGAGGCCATGCAGCTGGACGAGGACTTCCTGCGCGCCCTGGAGTATGCGATGCCGCCCACCGGCGGAATGGGCGCCGGTATCGACCGGATGATCATGGCGTTCACCGGCAAGGGCATCCGCGAGACGATCCTGTTCCCGCTGGTCAAGCCCGAATAACACTCGGAGGGGTCCGCGCCTGGCCCGGTCATCCCCGCGCCCGGGCCGCCGCTGGGGCACCCCACGCCCAGCCGCCGCTGGGCGCTCCTGCCCGGATGCTCTGTGCCAGGGCGCTCCATGCCTGGCGCTCCATGCCCGGACGCTCCGTGCCTGGGCGCCGGGCATCCGAGTGCACGCGTGCCTGGTCGCCTGGGGCGATGGCGTGTTCGTAGGGGTTGGGTGGTCGACTCAGGCGTACGTCCGCGGCGAGGTGTTCGAGCCCACTGGAATCGATCCGCTGCGGCTAACGACTTCCTGAATGTGATGCAGCCTGGCCCTCGATGCCGGCCATGTAAAAGGCCATGGGCTCGCAGAAAAGAGCGGTCCATGGCCATGGCCTTCCGGGCGATGCCCGGACGGTCAAACGCTTTCAGGCGCTTTCACGAATCACGAGGTCGGGTCTCAAAACCACCTGGCGGTGTTGATGGGACGGGCCCTCGCCGATTTCGGCCAGCGCCAGTTCGGCGGCCTCCCAGCCGAGTTCGCGGCGGGGCTGCCGGATGGTGGTGAGCGGCACGGCGGCGCTCGCGGCGAGCTCGATGTCGTCGTACCCGATCACGGCGATGTCCTCGGGGACGCGGGCGCCGAGCCGGAGCAGCTCGTTGATCAACCCGATCGCGAGCAGGTCGTTGGCGCAGAACACGCCGTCGGGCTGCGGTGTCATCGCCAGGATCTCGTGGGCGGCGGCCTGGCCCTCGGTGGGGCTCAGCGCCTCCTGAATCAGGGTCGGGGGCTTTCCGAAACCCGCCTCGACGATGGTGCGGGCGGCGCCGTCGCGGCGTTCGACGCAGGGCTGCGGCTCGGGGACGCCGGTCACGAAGGCGATCCGCTCGCGGCCGATGCCGAGCAGGTGCGCGGCGGCGATCTCACCGCCCGCGACATGGTCGACCTGGGCGGAGCAGACCTCGGCGGAGTCGCGGTCGATCAGCACGACGCTCATCCCGGCGGCGCGGAGCTGGGCGATGTCACGGGAACCGAGCCCGACCGGGATGATCAGGATCCCGGCGGCGTTCTGCTCCTCCAGGAGTTCCACCGATCGCCGTTCCTTGGCGGCGGAGTGGTCGCTGGAGAGCCAGAGCGCGTCATGGCCGAGTGCGTTGAGCGCGGCCTCGGCCCCCTTGGCGACGTCGGTCGCGTAGGGGTTGGTGAGGTCCTCGACGACGACGCCGAAGGCGCGGCGCGGCTCGTCGCCGAACTCGCCGGCGGTGCGTTCGGGGCGCCTGCGGAGCCGGCGAGCGGACTCGTTCCGGACGAATCCGAGCTCTTCGATCGCCGCGCGAACACGGTCACGGGTAGCTTCGGCCACGAGGTCTGGCCGGTTTAGGACATTCGAAACGGTCCCAACTGAGACTCCAGCACGCCTCGCGACCTCACGAATACTGGTCTGTGGCAACTCGCTCCTCGTCCCGTCCCAGGCTTGTTTCCCCAGGTAGTGGAGTTTTGCAAAGTGCATCCGCGAATGCGCGGTCACAGACCGCGACCATCGGCACGCACATTGCACTGAACCAGCGCTTGACGGGCCGGATCCGGCCGCCTAGCGTTCCGAGCCGAAGCGTAGCTTGAAACGATTCACGATCTTCGACCAAGACAAGATCGGGCGAGTCCAACGAGAAGGGACGGGCACGGATGACTGGCGATCTCATCCCGTCTCCCTCGGATTGCCAACGAGTGAATCGTCACCCGGAGTTCCCCCGTGCGACCCAGCAATCGGCCCAACGGCCACCTCCGGCCAAGCGCGTGAGACAGAACAGGAACCCGATGATCTAAGTCCGGAGGGGCTCCGGACCCGGCAACCCAACGCGCGTACAGATCGAGGCCAACCCGTGCCTGTGCAGCGGACGGCTGCATCCCCGCGGTCATCACCACGGACGAGGGAGGACGGAGTGGAACAGGCCACACTCGCACGTCGTGGCACCGACGATTTCGGGCTGAGCGAGGAGGAGATCCGGTTGCTCGCCCAGATCGCCAGCGGTGTCACCGCCGATGTGGCGGCACGCAAGCTGGAGTTGAGCGCACGAACCTTGCGACGCCGGTTGCGGACCATCTGCGACCGGCTGGAGGTCAACACCCCTATCGAGGCCGTGGTGTGGGCGGCCCGAAGGCAGCTCATCTAGCAGCGACCCCCAGGACGCTCGCCCGGGGACGGCGAGCGTCACAAGAACCCAGGCGGCGAATCTTCAGAACCCCCCGTCCGACCCCGCAGCGGCGGCGCCCGCGTCCTGACAGGTAGGTCCCTGCAGGAGGCGTCGCCGCGGACGGTGTTCAAACCACGCCGTAGATCCCCTTGAGCGCGCTCTGGATTAAGCGCGCTCTCAATTTTTTCGGCACCCGTCCACATCCGGCCGAGGTCGCCCTCACGAGGCACACGCACACGCGCCCCGCCCCGCCGCACCCCGCGCCAGCTCACGAGGTCGCGGGGACTCTGCCGCCGGACGCTCCCCCGCTTCCGCGCTCGCGCATCTGCCTTCGACCTAGGTGCCTCCGCGCCCCTGGCGCTCCGCGCACTCAGGCGGCCTCAGGCGGCCGTTCGCCCCTCCGAGCGAGCGTCCCCCAGTCGCCCCCAGTGACCGCCGTGACAACTGTCACACGGCCCGTACGCGAGCGCTCAGGGGTATCCACCGAGCGTCGTGGGGCCGTCCGGGCGGGGAACTCAGGAGAGCCGCCTTGACGGCCGCCATTACGCCGTGCGTGCGGGAATTGCGGTTGGACGAGGTTGATGCCGTCCATGCCGAACCTGGAGGACGCCCATGCACGTACTCAGAACAGTCGGGTAATGCGTGCCGCGCCGGGACGGCCTTGTGCGGTGGTGGATGGGGGCCGATCCTGCCCGCATGGCGAGATGATGTGCGTGGTGTTCGAGTGCTGTCGCGTTCGAGGGCGATTGTCCCGTGATCGCCGTTCCTGGGACGTGATCGCCGGATGCCTCGAGTCGCGTCGGCAGGCGCTGGAGCCAGGTGACCCCGACCGCCCGTCAGGCGACTCGGACGGCGCCGGCGTAGGGGCGTCCGGACATGGACGCGATCTTCACGACGTCGCCGGTCTGGGGCGCGTGGAGCATCTTGCCGCCGCCGACGTAGATCCCCATGTGGTGCAGGTCCGAGTAGAAGAACACCAGGTCGCCCGGCTGGAGCTCGCTGCGGGACACGTGGGTGCCGGCGTTCCACTGGGCGCCGGTGTAGTGCGGCAGGTTGATGCCGACCTGCTTGTAGGCCCACATCGTCAGGCCTGAGCAGTCGAAGGAGTTCGGCCCTGCGGCGCCCCAGACGTATGGGACACCGATTTTGCTCATCGCGTAGCGCAGTGCCTGCGCGCCCTTACCGGTGCCGACGACGGGGAGCTTGGCGAGCTGGGTGGGGTCCCTCTTGACGAGGGTCCCGCGGACCTTCTCGTAGGTGGCGGTGACCTTCTTGCGCTGCGAGTCGAGTTGTGTGCGCAGCGCCTGTACCTGCTTGGCGCGCTCGTCCGCGGACTTGCGGGCGCGCTGCGCGGCCTGCATGGCCTGCATCAGACCGAGGACTTTGCTGCTGTCCCGCTTGGCGAAGTAGTTGAGCGTGGCGGCCTGGTCGAGGACGGACTGCGGGTCCTGGGAGGCGACGAACGAAACCGTCGGGTCGGAACCGCCCTGCATGTAGCTGGTGGCGGCCAGTTCACCGACCTTCTGGCGGATGCTCTCGAGAGTCTTCTCCTGCCGCTGGGCGTTCTCTGTGGCGACCTTGGCGGCACGCTGCGACTGGGCGAGTTTGACCTTCAGCCCGTTGTACTGCTCGGTGAGCTGCTCCAGCTGGTCGGCGAGTTTGAGGGCCTTCGCTCTGAGTTCCTTGGTGGACGGCTCAGGGTCGGCGTGCGCCACCCCGGTCGTGAGTGGTGCGACCGTGACGGCGGCGGCGAGGACACCGGCCACGGTGATCGCCCGCACACGGAGCCGGGCGGTCGTCGTCCGGCCCGGCGACGGTCGCCGGGAGCTCGAACGAGCAGATCGTGAAAAGGAAGCAGGGCGCGATGGCTCCACGAATTCTCCTCTCCTCGTCCGCCTACCGAGTTAGCTGACGGGTTGGGGCTGGAGCAGCCCGTCCGCAGGCGCGCGTGTGGATCGGTTCCACACGGGCTACGGATTCACCCCTCGCGGTGTGCGCCTTGGGGGCGATCCCCGAACGCTCCGGAAGTGGGTCCCCGGCTCCTCGGGGCGCTGGTTGCGACCCGCGGACTCGGCGGTGCGGCCTCCGTCCTGCGGTAGGCCGACGTCAGCGCAGGACACTAACGGAAGCCGCATTGGATGCCAACCAGAACCTGTGAAATCGCAGGTGGTGACGCACGTCCACGCCGGTCCGTCCGCTGCGCCCCCGTCACCTCCGTGTGTTCTTGCTCACTTTTTAGGCGCCGGTCGGCAATGCCTAGTCGCTTATATCTAGTCACTTGGCCTTGGTGTCGCCGCATGCAGAGACCCACCGGCAGTCGGTAAAGGCGCAACGTTCGATAATCTCGCCTGTTTGTGGAGGTCGTGATCCGGCGAGCGCGTACCGCCGACGTTCAGGAGATCCGAAGGCTGGTCGATCTGTACGCCGGGTCGGGTCGACGCATGCTGAAGAAGTCCACGGTGAAGCTGTACGAGGACGTCCAGGAGTTCTGGGTCGCCGAGGACATGCAGCACGGGACACCGGGACGGGTCGTCGCCTGCGGCGCGCTGCACGTGATGTGGGAGGACCTCGCGGAGGTCCGCTCAGTCGCCGTGGACAAGGAGTACGGCGGGCGCGGCATCGGCCACCGAATTGTCACCCGTCTGCTGGAGACCGCTAGGGAACTCGGCGTGCGGCGGGTCTTCTGCCTTACCTTCGAGATGGAGTTCTTCGCGCGCCATGGCTTCCAGCAGATCCTGGGGACTCCGGTAGCGCCAGAGGTGTACGAGGAGCTTCTCCGCTCCTACGACGAAGGCGTTGCAGAGTTCTTGAACCTCGATCGGGTCAAGCCCAATACGTTGGGCAACACCCGGATGTTGCTTCGCCTGGAGGACTGACCCGATGAGCGATTCCCAGGACCGCGGGCGGCGGTACCCACCGCAGCAGGGGCAGGGCTCCTACGGCCCGCCACCTCCGTACCAAGGTCCTCCTAGGCAGCAACCGCAGCAGCCGCAGCAGCAGCCCCAAAGGCCACCGCAGCAGAGGCCCACTCAGCAGCAATGGCAGCAGCAGCCGCCACAACAGCAGCAGTGGGGGCAGCAACCGGCGTACGACGAGCCGTACAACGAGCAGTACGACGCGTCCTATGACGAGTACGGAGGCGGCGAGCCGGCACTGGCGCCGATACTCCGCCGTGCAGCCGCGCGGCTTATCGACAACGGGCTTGTTGCGGTCTTCGGGTTCGCGCTCGTCCTGCCGATCACGGTCGGTGCGTTCGGCTTGGGCAAAGCCGGCAGCAAGACCGAGGACGAGGGGGGTGTGTGGAACTGGCCCATCATCTTTACCCTCTTCTGTGTCCTGTCGGTCCTGCCGCTTCTCTACGAGGCGGTCCAGCTGTCCATGTCCGGGCGGACGCTCGGCAAGCGCATCATGGGCATCGGCATCGTTCAGGCACCAGCCGGGCAACCGCTGACCACCACGCAAGCCATTTGGCGTGCAGGGATCGTCCACGTGGGCTACCAGATCGGCGTTTTCTTCTTCCTCGCCATCGCAGTGATGGTCTGGGACTACGCCGCGTACGGGATGGTTCTGGTCTGGGCGGGCGCGTTGATGGCGTACCTCTGGGCGATCTGGGACCAGCCCCTGCACCAGGCCCTCCACGACCGCTTGGCCGGGACTCTTGTCATCGATGAGCGGGTCGGATACGACGAGTACGCCGAATACGCGGAGTAGGCCCGTGAGGGAGGCAACGCTCGCCGAGCCGGGCCAGCGCCTCCTGGCTCGCATCGTCGACACCCTCATCGTCGGTGTGCCCGTCATGCTCGTCGTCCGCGCAGTGGTGTCCGGGCCCTCGGTGGACGTCGTCGCCCCACCGGCATTGGCCGCTTGCATGCTGCTCTACGAGGCGATCCAACTCGCCCTCTGGGGCCGGACACTCGGCAAGCGCGTTGCCGGCATACCGGCATAGAAGTCGCCATCGCCGTCCCAGGCACGGCCGCCGCCCCTTTCTCGACATCCGGAAGGACCGGCGCTGAGACGAGCTCTGAACTGATGTCAGCGGGAACCGAGGCTGGAGCAGGCACGGACGCTGAGTTGTCCGCTGAGGCGGCTGCTGAGGCCGTCTCGGAGGCGGCGCCTGGGGTGGTCGCGGAGGTCGCCTTCGCCGCGGAGGCCGAGCCGGGCTCTGGACCTGTCCCCCTGGAGGCTCCTGAAGCCGCCTCTGCGGTGAGGCCACCGTCCGATGCTGGTCCAGAACGAACGCGGGGCGGCGCGCTGGCGCAGACGCCCCAGGACGGCGGGCGGGCGCAAACGTCGGAAGACGAGGCATGGCCCACGCAGGATTCTGATGCGGGCGCGGAGCCGGTACTCGGTGCCGATCTACGGAAAGGGCCGGAAGGCGAAGAGGAGCCGACGCCGGACGCCGCCGAGACGGTTCGTGTGTTGATCGGTGGGCAGGCCCGTCTGGACGTTGTGCGTGCCGTTGTGCGAGCCGCTGTCTATTCGCTACCGATCGCGGCCCGTCCGATTCCCGTTGCCGGGCTCCTCCTGAGCATCTTCTGGTTGGCGAACGCGGCTGCCCTGTACGAGGGCACACGCCGCCAGGCCGTCCATGACAGGCTCATCGGGACGCTGGTCGTAAAACGCCCGCCCACTGATTCGTCGGCCTTCTGAGATCCTTCTCGGGCTCGCTCGTCCGTGAGGCACGGCCGCATCAAGCTCATGATCCCGCGGCGCGCGGAGGGGGCGTGTCCGGTCATGCCGTCTATTCGCGGAGATCCTCGCTCTGTTTCGGACGCCCGGCGTTCGGCCGGTTAATGCCAGCTCGCTCCGGTTACGGCCCCGAATCGGAGTGAGATGTGTCTCGTCCCGGACGCGTCCTCCGTTTTGAAGGGCCGCTTCCGTGTCCCTGGTCTTCGCCCTGTGTCCCGACCAGCATAGGACTCAGGACTTACTCCGGATGGGACACCGTCTCGCTTGGAACGGGCCTTTCACTCCGCGTGTTCCTAGCCATCGGAGGAGCCCACCACGCGGCTCCGGGACCTCCCTCCGGTGCGGGTTGAAGAAGTGGGGCGGAGGTGGGATTGTGTCGCAATCTCCTGATTTCGGGATGGTCGAGTACCCGCCGCTTCCACGCGGAGAGCCCGGCCGGTGACTTCCCGTCACGGGGCGGTGGCAACAGATTTCGGCGCGGGCGGACCGGCCGTTATCCATCGACATCGCTCGGCGGGTGCGGTGATCAGGCGCCACGCCGGGTGTCGGCGGCTCCTGGTCGCATTCCCGCTCGCGGTGCGCCGACCCCCGTTACTTCAGAGTTAATCGGTGGCCGCGGTGTCCGTGTGCCCCGGCCGTTAAGGATGTCCGCAGAGCCTTTTGTGCCCCGGACGGCCCTACCCGGTGAAAGCCGAGCCGTCCGCAAACCTGGTCAATGTGGGACCATCGACGCAGGTCAGCGCGGTGCGTCGCGACACAGGGCCCGTCCGAAATCCGCGCGGCGGCCCCGCCTTGAAAAAATTCGCTGGGCGGCCTCCGGCAGACCCTGGCGCGCCGCCGGACGTGCCGGAAACGACCACGCGATTACACCCGGTCACGGCCTGGAAGGGGACTTCGCCGGGCAGTGCCGGTCCGAAGGACGGCGGCGGAATTGTCATCCGCGCGCTTCTCGGTATATGTTTGTCAACCGAATGCAGTTTGCTCAAGCCGAAAGGGTCTGTCCCCATGGCACAGAAGGTTCAGGTGCTTCTCGTCGACGACCTCGACGGTGGCGAGGCGGACGAGACCGTAGCGTTCTCGATCGACGGCGCCTCCTACGAGATCGACCTGAGTGGCGCCAACGCAACGAAGCTGCGGGATTCTCTAAAGCCGTTCGTGGAGAAGTCGCGCAAGGCGGGCACGGCGTCGCGCCGTCGCCGGCAGCGTGGCGCGTCCAGCCGCGAGCGCAGCGCAGAGATCCGCGCCTGGGCCAAGAACAATGGCATCAAGGTCAATGAGCGCGGCAGGATCCCGGCACATGTGATCGAGCAGTACGAGGCGGCCAACTGACCCTCGGCCACCAGCGGCCCGTCTCAGTTCGCGAGACGGGCCGTTCGCCTGCAGGCCCCCGTTGACGGTTCACTTCAGTCGGTTCACTTCGCCGGTTCCCTCGCGCGAAGTTCGGTCGGCTCGAGTTCGCCTGTGCCGCCGTTCCGGGTTCGTTCCTTGGCCCGTTGCCCGCCTCGTTCCCCGGCTTCGATTCCCCCGGCCCGTTTCGCTTGAGGCGTCCTTGAGGCTCCGGTTCGTTCGGCCGGTTCGTCCGCGGCACCGTTTCACTTGCAACCCGTTCGCGAGAGGCGTTCGCTCGCGCCTCCCGTTCACTTGACCGATCCGCCCGTACGTCGTTTCCGCGCGATCCGTTCACGCTCCCGTACGCGAGCCGAGTACGCCCGACGAGTTCGCGCGCGGCGTCGTTTGGGTTGCCGCCGCCCTTCACTTGATCAGTTTGTCCGCGGCGTCGTTTCCAAGAGAGCCCTATACGGGCTCGGCCGCTTCACACGCCCCCGTTGGAACATCGAAACCGAACGGCCCCACACACGCCCCGCCACGCGCGCGGCCCGCCCTCCCGCCGACCCACCACCCCAAGCCAGTGAGGCGCCACGCGCGCCCGCGCGGGCACGCACTGCGAGCGATCACCCAGACGCGCACCCGGTGCGGCCCGTCCTTGGATCGGCCACGGTCGCGACGTCCACCGCCCACGCACCCTGTACGCGCCCCCGCATGCGCGCTCGTCCGCTGGACTCAGCTAGGGCTCCGCGTGGCGTGCAAGCTCCGTCCGGCACGTGTCCCCCACGCGTCCCCCCGCGCGCAGGCACGTGCCAGGGGTTTGCAAGCTAACTCGCGAACCCCGCGCCATGCCCCCGGCGCGTGCAGGCACGTGCCGACGTTCCCGCGCGTGTGTCCCCGCACGTGTCCCCACGCGCGGAACACGTGGTCCGGAACCACCGCGCCAAGGCCCGCAGGCTGCACGTGTCCCCACGCGCGGGGACACGTGCCGAATGAGCGCGGGCGCGCGTCCGGGGCGATGTCGGCCGTGTCCCCGTGTGCGCAGGCACGTGGGCGGGGGAGCGAGGTCGCGGTCGGGGAGACTCGCTGTGTCCCCGCGCGCGGGGACACACCTAGATCAAATTCGGTCCACGCGATTGCGGCGTTCACGTCCCCGCGCACGCGGGGACACCGCCCCGGCACTTGCGAAGCGGACCGCCCGCTGGAGCACGTCCCCGCGCACGCGGCGACACCGGCTGGACCTCCACCCCGGGCAGGTCGATGTTGCGTTCACGTGCCCGCGAGGAGACCCCCGAAGTTTGCTAGAGCTGTGTCCCCGCGCGCGGTCCGTCCTCCTGGGCCGCCTGGTCCACCCATTGACTACGGTAGGTGTTTCCATGTGCGCGGTCCGTCCCAGCCAAAGGTGCCCGTGAGTTGGCTTCTGGACACGTGTCCAGAGTGCGGTCCGTCTCCCTGGTGGAGCAGGGCATGGGCCCGGCGTTCGTTCAGCGGCGTCGTCCGGCCGCAGGAGTCCTCTCGGCGGCGTTCGCTTGTGGCGTAGCGGCCGGGCGGTTTGCGCGTGCGCCAGACGAGGTAAATCCGCCGCGCGGGTGGACCAATGCCCCCATACGACACTCTGGCCCCGCGCCTTGATCCACCTGCGGAAAGCCCTCGTTCGCTTGGGGCGTAGCGGGAACATGACGCGCCGCTGCGGTAGTTGGATGAGACTGAACAGCGCATAGCTGGGGAACGTCTCCTGGTGGGAGTGCACCGGGCGGCCTCCTCGGGGCGGGCTAGCATGCGGAAGGACAGTTCCGGACGTTCCGGACTCTGCCCAACCGCTCTGTGAGGAGCGACGAGATGTTCGAGAGGTTCACCGACCGCGCGCGGCGCGTTGTCGTCCTGGCCCAGGAGGAGGCCAGGATGCTCAACCACAACTACATCGGCACCGAGCACATCCTCCTGGGCCTGATCCACGAGGGTGAGGGTGTCGCTGCCAAGGCTCTGGAGAGCCTGGGGATCAGCCTTGAGGCGGTGCGCCAGCAGGTCGAAGAGATCATCGGCCAGGGCCAGCAGGCGCCGTCGGGCCACATCCCGTTCACTCCGCGTGCCAAGAAGGTCCTTGAGCTGTCACTGCGCGAGGCGCTGCAGCTCGGCCACAACTACATCGGCACCGAGCACATCCTGCTGGGTTTGATCCGTGAGGGCGAGGGCGTCGCTGCCCAGGTCCTTGTGAAGCTCGGCGCCGACCTCAACCGGGTGCGCCAGCAGGTCATCCAGTTGCTGCACGGCTACCAGGGCAAGGAGCCGGCCGCCTCCGGCGGTCCCTCCGAGTCGGCTCCCTCCACCTCCCTCGTCCTCGACCAGTTCGGCCGCAACCTGACGCAGGCCGCGCGCGAGGGCAAGCTCGACCCGGTGATCGGGCGTGGCAAGGAGATCGAGCGGGTCATGCAGGTGCTGTCCCGCCGTACCAAGAACAACCCTGTGCTCATCGGCGAGCCCGGCGTCGGCAAGACCGCCGTCGTCGAGGGGCTCGCGCAGAAGATCGTCAAGGGCGAGGTGCCCGAGACGCTCAAGGACAAGCAGCTTTACACCCTCGACCTGGGTGCGCTGGTCGCCGGCTCCCGGTACCGCGGTGACTTCGAAGAGCGCCTGAAGAAGGTTCTGAAGGAGATCCGCACCCGCGGCGACATCATCCTGTTCATCGACGAGCTGCACACGCTGGTCGGTGCGGGCGCCGCCGAGGGCGCGATCGACGCCGCGTCCATCCTCAAGCCGATGCTGGCGCGCGGCGAGCTGCAGACCATCGGCGCGACGACGCTGGACGAGTACCGCAAGTACCTGGAGAAGGACGCCGCGCTCGAGCGGCGCTTCCAGCCGATCCAGGTCGCCGAGCCGTCGCTGTCGCACACGATCGAGATCCTCAAGGGCCTGCGGGACCGCTACGAGGCGCACCACCGCGTGTCGATCACCGACAGCGCGCTGGTCGCCGCGGCGCAGCTCGCCGACCGCTACATCAGCGACCGGTTCCTGCCCGACAAGGCGATCGACCTGATCGACGAGGCCGGTTCGCGGATGCGCATCCGCCGGATGACCGCTCCGCCGGACCTGCGCGAGTACGACGAGAAGATCGCCGACGTCCGGCGCGACAAGGAGTCCGCGATCGACGCGCAGGACTTCGAGAAGGCCGCGGCGCTGCGCGACAGCGAGAAGAAGCTGCTCGGCCAGAAGGCGCAGCGGGAGAAGGAGTGGAAGGCCGGCGACATGGACGTCGTCGCCGAGGTCACCGACGAGCTGATCGCCGAGGTCCTCGCCACCGCCACCGGCATCCCGGTCTTCAAGCTGACCGAGGAGGAGTCCACGCGGCTGCTGCGCATGGAGGACGAGCTCCACAAGCGCGTCATCGGCCAGGAGGACGCCATCAAGGCGCTCTCGCAGTCGATCCGGCGTACCCGCGCCGGCCTGAAGGACCCGAAGCGTCCCGGCGGCTCGTTCATCTTCGCCGGCCCGTCCGGCGTCGGTAAGACGGAGCTGTCCAAGACGCTCGCGGAGTTCCTGTTCGGGGACGAGGACGCGCTGATCCAGCTCGACATGTCCGAGTTCATGGAGAAGCACACCGTCTCGCGGCTGTTCGGCTCCCCGCCCGGCTATGTCGGGTACGAGGAGGGCGGCCAGCTCACCGAGAAGGTGCGCCGCAAGCCGTTCTCGGTGGTCCTGTTCGACGAGATCGAGAAGGCCCACCAGGACATCTTCAACAGCCTCCTGCAGATCCTGGAGGACGGCCGCCTCACCGACGCGCAGGGCCGTGTCGTGGACTTCAAGAACACCGTCATCATCATGACGACGAACCTGGGGTCCAAGGACATTTCCAAGGGCGTGTCGATGGGCTTCGCCCGCCAGAACGACGAGCAGGGCTCGTACGACCGGATGAAGGCGAAGGTGTCGGAGGAGCTCAAGCAGCACTTCCGCCCCGAGTTCCTCAACCGCGTCGACGACACGGTCGTGTTCCACCAGCTCACCCCGGCCGAGATCATCCAGATCGTCGACCTGATGATCGCGAAGGTGGACGACCGGCTCAAGGACCGCGACATGGGCATCGAGCTCCAGCAGGAGGCCAAGGACCTGCTGGCGCTGCGGGGCTATGACCCCGTCCTCGGCGCCCGGCCGCTGCGCCGGACCATCCAGCGCGAGATCGAGGACCAGCTCTCCGAGAAGATCCTCTACAACGAGCTGAAGGCCGGCCAGATCGTGCTCGTGGGCGCGGAAGGCTTCGACCCCGAGAACAAGGACGCGACGGTGGAGACCGCCAAGTTCACGTTCAAGGGCGTGCCGAAGCCGACCACCGTCCCCGACAGCCCGCCGCCCATCGAGGGCGCGGTCAACTTCAACAAGGACTGAGAACGTCCAGGAAGGGCCCGCACCGGTTCAACCCGGTGCGGGCCCTTCCGCGTGCCCAGCCCCTTGGCCCGCCCGCCAGCACTCTCTGAACGCACGCCCGACGCCTCCGAGCCGAACCCCAGAACCCCTTCTCCCGGATGGCGGCGCCCTCTGGCCGACACCCGACACCCGACACTCGACGCCCTTTCGGTCACGTATCCGGCGCTCCGGGCGGGCTGCCTGGCGTCGGTGCTTGGCTTGTGCCCGCCTGGCAGCTCTGCGGCGGTCATGTGCCCGGACACATCCCTCCGGGCGCCTACCTGGGTCCTGCGCGCGCATGGCTGCGCTGTGGCTGGTGGCTGCGGTGAGGCTGCGGTCGCATCGCCGACGTCCCTGTGGGAAGCATGCGTCTACGGCTGTCAGAGTGCACGGGCCGCCTGCGCCACCGGCCTGCTGCCGTATGGCTGGCGGGGTCCGTTCGCATATCCGAACGACTTGCAGGAGCCGACATGGGTCACCCGCCGCGCATGGTTCTGTCTGCCCCCGTCCTCGACGCCCCTGACCCGCACGCCCTGGCGACCTTCTACAGGCACCTTCTGGGGTGGACGGTCGTGCAGGACGAGCCACATTGGGTGAAGCTACGACCGCCCAATGGCGGAACCGGGCTGTCGTTTCAGAAGGAGCCTCTCTACAAGGCGCCCACATGGCCCGCCTCTGCGGACACCCAGCAGATCATGGCCCACCTGGACATCGAGGTGGACGACCTGGACGCGGCCTGCGAGCACGCGGAAGCGACGGGTGCCGTCCTGGCCGACTTCCAGCCCGCTGAGGACGTTCGCGTCTACCTCGACCCCGTCGGACACCCGTTCTGTCTCTTCCTCCCAGAGCCGGAGGAGCCTCTCTCGCCCGGCGCCGGGGCGTAATCCACAGAACGCGGTTCTACTGCCTTCGGCCGCCGCCGTACGCGACCGTGGATGTCGGAGGTGGCCCATAGTGTTCGAACATGCGATCGAATGCGGAGTCTCGACGGGAAGGGCGCGCTCGCGAGGCCCACGTCGCGCAGGCGTTCCTGCGGGACGTCCGATCTCCCGCGCCGGCCCAGCTTCCGATCTTCCGGTCGCGCCTGCAGGGCGAACTCCTGGCGCGGCTGCTGCTGGGGCCGGAGCGCGAGATGTCGATGCTCGACCTGGCGGTGATGCTGCACACCGACCTCGCCTCCGTGATGCGCGAGGTGGAGCGCCTGGCCCGGGCGGGCATCCTCGCCCTGCGCCGCACCATGGCCGGACGCCTCGTCAGGCGCGACGGCGACAGCCCGCTGTACGAGCCCCTCGCCCACCTCCTGATGCTGACCTTCGGCCCGGCGGCGGTGGTGGCGGAGGAGTTCGGGCGGCTGCCGTCCGTCCAGGAGATCCAGATTTTCGGAGCTTGGGCGGAACGCTACGAGCACCCCTCGGGCGTCCACCCGGCCGACGTCGAGGTTCTGATCATCGGGCACGTCCCCCCGGACGTCGCGTTCGACGCCGCCCAAGAAGCCGCAGCCCGCCTTGCCCTCCCGGTGCATCCCGTCGTTCGCACACCGGCCCAATGGCACGACGACAACGACCCTTTCCTCCGCGAAATCCGCAACGCCCCCCGCATCACCCTCCAGCCCTAGGGGTTCGACAGCCAGGCGGAGATTCCCAGATGGAGTTGGGACTTGGTCGAGGACGGCGCGAACGAGGCCTCGACACCCGCACGGGCCAGACCGGCGAGGGTTCGGTCGTCGTAGCCGAAGGCGTCGCGGACGCGGGCGTACTCGGTGGCGAGCGGCGTGTTGATCAGGGCGGGGATGTCGGTGTTGAGGGACACGATCAGCCCCGCGTCCAGGAGGCGGGGAAGGGGATGGTCTTCGAGAGAGGGGGCGAAGCCTAGGGCGACGTTGGAGGACGGGCACACCTCCAGGGGAATCTGGCGTTCGCGGACCTCGGCGACAAGGTCCGGGTCGTCCAGGACGCGAATGCCATGCCCGAGGCGTTCAGTGCGGCCAGGGCCGATCGCCTGGCGGATGCTCGCCGGGCCCTCGCCTTCTCCCGCGTGATGCACGACATGCAGGCCCGCGTCTCGCGCGGCGGCGAACACCTCGTTGAACGGGTCACCGGGGTGGGCCTCATCACCGGCGAGCCCTACGGCGACGACGCCGTCATGCCGGCGTGCGAGGTCGAGCGTCCGCCAGGCGCGCTCGACGGAGCGACGCCGGGAGTGGTCGAGGATGACACGGCACTCGATCCCGAACGCCTCGCGCCCGGCGTCCAGACCCTCCAGGACGGCCGTCAGCGGCATGTCGAGGTCACCGAGCCGCTCGCCATGGCCGGCCGCGGTAAAGGACACCTCGGCGTACCGGACGCCCTGCCCTGCCTCGTCCTCGCAGAACTCGTAGGCGACCCTCCGGAAGTCCGCAGGACGCCGCAGACACGCTCGTACGAGGTCGTTCTGCGCGAAGAAGGCGGCAAAGCTTCCGAAGGCGCCCGCGTCGTCAGGCACTGGCACGCCATTGGCCGCGCCGATCTCCCGAAGCGTGGCCCACCGCACAGTGCTCTCCAGATGGACGTGCAGATGGGCCTTGGGCAGCCCCAACACATCACGCACGCCCGTAACCTACGCGAAGCCCGACGAAGCAGCCCAACCATTATCCGCCGCTAACCTGCCGAAACCCCGACGACGACGCCCTCAAGCACCTCGTCCCCGACCTCCAGACTCGTCCACACCCACCTTGCCCCCGCCCGCCGTGCGGTCCTAGGAGATGAGATTCGAGCGACCGCCGTGAACGAGCGCACCAACTCTGTTGCGGCGAACACCTGTGGCCAGGACCCCGGCGACGATCGGCTAGGCATCGCGTAGAGCCCCGGGCATGTCGCGGCTAAAGCTCATTGGGTGCTCAAAGGCCCTGCCGATGGTGCGGCGGGTTGCTACGTGGCCGGCCTTAGGCGGTTCGGGTCGAGCGTCGTGTGGAGGTCCGGGTGATGCGTCGAGGCCCCGGGCTTGGTGCGTGAGTGTCGGCGGTGTTATCCGCGGGCTTTGTGGTTTTGGTTGGTTGGGTGTCGCGTGCAGGTCCGGGTGGCGCGGAGGTTCCGGGCTTGGTGAGCTATGTGTGTGAGTGTCGGCGGTGTTGCCAGCGGTCGTTTCGTGTGGCCTCGGCAGGTTGTTCTGGTCTCGGATCGCTTGGGTGACCGTTGTGTGTGAGTGACGGTGGCGTTGTCGGCGGTCGTCTCGTGTGGGGACCTTGGTGGCTTGTTGCGGTCTCGGGTGGTCTGGTTGAGCGCTTTGTGAGGGCCGGGTGGTGCGTCGGGGGTCTGGGTGGGAGGCGTGTGTTGTGGGTGTGAGCTGCGGCGTTGTTGGGGTGAGGGTTGGTTATTGCTTGTGTTCTGGGGGTGGGGATGCGGTTGAGGGGGTGGGCGTGGTTTGGTGGCGGGGAAGTGAAGGAGGCTTGGGCGTCTTGTCGAATCGGGTTTATCGGGTTGTGGATGGGCGGCGTGTTGAAGGGGTTGCTCGTCCTATCTTTATTCATAACTTTTCTTATCATCTTACGGATCTGCTGGTGTTTGCGGACGGGGCCATTAACTGCTGGGACTGGGTTGATTTGGATGGGCTTCGGGAGAAGCTCGAAAGCGGATGGGTTGTTACGCAGGTGCCCGAGGGGGCGGAGGTCAGTGCGTACGGGCTTGGGAGTTGGAAGGCTGCGGAAGCCAGGTTCGGGCTTACGGCGGAGATGCTCCTGGGGGAGGTGGCCGACGACCTGGATCGGCTCAACGGGCGTCCGGATTCTGCTGGTCGGTGCCGGGCTGTGCTCGAGCGGTATCTGGAATCGCGGGAGGAGGACGACCGGCGGGCCCTGCGGGAGGCTTATCTGGCTATTCCCGAGCATCGTCGTCATTATTCGTTGGGGGACATGGACAACAAGGATCGTCCACTCGTTTATCTGTGTAGTGATATTGGTGAGCCTCCTGTTGGGGGGCGGGCTCGGGACGAGGACGTCGTCACTGAGGCCAAGCGGGAGTGGGCGTTTGAGTACTTTGCTCGGCGTGCCCGTGACAGGGCTGAGGCGGCGGCGCAGCGGCCTGCGGATGATGGAGAAGAGCCGGTTGCCGGGACCATTTATGTAGGTGGAACTGTTTTCCCTAAGGGCTGGCCTGAGGATCCAGGGATTGTCGTCCTGCAGAATGACTATCCGTCACCGATCGAGGTCGGGGGTGTCTCGTATCCGTCGGTCGCGCATGCTTACTGGGCTCTGTCCACGGGGGATTCCGCGGTTCGTGAGCGGATTCGTGCAGCTGAGAGAGGCTTCGATGCCAGGAAGCTCGCGGAAACGGCTCCCCGGGTCGAGAACTGGCCGCGAATCCGGACGGCGGTGATGGCCGGACTTATCCGGGCGAAATACCGGCAGCATCCTGAGCTGGCAGAAGTGCTGCTCGGAACGCGCGATGCGCCGATCGCATACACGGGCATGGAGTCGCGCCACTGGAACACGGACGGGGGAACAGGCCGCAACTGGGTGGGACGGCTTCTGGAACTCGTCCGGTCGGAACTTCAAGTCCAAGATTCGGACATCGCTTTCCCCTGACGCTTGTCCCCTCTATGCTGATCAACTTCGCCGACGGGGAAGGGGAAACCGGTGAAGCACAAGTGGATGTACGGGGCCATAGGGGTACTGACCGCAGCGGCCCTGGCGGGGTGTTCCGCGGGGCCGGTCCAGGTGGAGGCGGCCAATGTCGCTGATGCACGGAAGATGAGCCCAGTCGCTGAGCGGCTGCGGCTCATCATGAACGAGCTGCGGTTTCAGGAGGTTCTCGACACCGCGCCACCCAGCACGGCACAACTGCGCACCATGGGGAACCCCGTGGACAAGGAAGCGCAGCGTGCGCGGCCGTTCGCCGCGGCCGATCCCAAGCCGATCGTGCAGCAGCCGCAGATGGACGCCACCATCATCGAATTGGACAAGCGCGGCCGTCCCGTGTCGTCCGGCACCGTTTTGATGAGCCCGTCCTACAAGGACGGCGTGATCGTGCCGGTCGACCGGAATCTGTCCACCACGAGTGTGCGGTGGCGCCAGTGGGACGACGCGGGCTGGTACAAGAACAAGGGGCAGGGCACCATCGACGTGGTGCCGGGCAGGGAGGGCGCGCCGCTCGACCACATGCTCGACTACCCCGCTTCTGTTCTGAAGCTCATGGTCAGCTTCGGGGTGCTGCAGCTCGTCGACAAGGGCGAGATCACGCTGGACGAGACCTACGCCTACAAGCCGACCGAGATCAGCCCGCTGTGCGGCGAGGCCAGCAGCAACACCGTCCGCAAGTACGTGGACGCGTCGCTCACCTGGTCGTCCAACGCCGCGTCCTGCGCGCTGATCAAGCTGCTGCACGATCACAAGGCCATCGACCCGCTGAACCAGACGTTCCAGGACCTCGGGCTTGAGACGCTGCAGCTCAAGGGCACCAGGGCGTCCAACGGCGGCCGGTGGTCGAACGAGATCACGATGAGCTCGCTCGACACCGCCAAGCTGCTGACGCTCATCAACGGCGCGCCCGGCACGGTGTGGACGGCTCCCAGCGGCAAGCCGGTGAAGAGCGATGATGTGCTGAGCCCGGCGTCGCGCAAGTTCTTCCGTGCCGAGCTGGCGCAGCAGGGGTTCAACGACATGCTGTCCAGCACGAACTGGTGCGGCGGGAAGTACCCGGCGGCCGGACTCCCGAACGCCGCCCCGAAGCGGTGGGTCGGTGCGGACGGCACCGTGACCGTCGACGGCAACAAGTTCGGGCGCGACGTCCGTCCCTGCAACAAGAAGGCCGAGGTCTCGTTCGCGCACAAGACCGGCTGGGTGAACAACTCGGCGGGTGACGCGGGCATCGTCCGGGCCCTGCGCGGCGAGGGCGGGCGCCACTACGTGATCGTCGTCTTCTCGAACCTCGGCACGCAGTACATCGACGCCGGACGTCCCGCGACCCCGCCCGGCATCTACCCGTTCACCTACACCGAGAAGTTCGCGAAGCTCGGCCGACTCGTGGACGCGTACGAGAAGCGCCGCGCCGCCACTGGCCACTGAGCCGCCGAGTTCGTTCATTCGAAAACTGAACCTGAGGGCCGGTCCCGTTAGGACCGGCCCTCAGGCTTGGAGCCTGAGGTTGCCAAGCCCGCCGATGCCCGGGAGCGGTCGCCATGCATGGTTCCCGAGCACCGCATTGGAGGATCGCCTCACCGTCCGGCCGCGCTTCCGATCCGAGGAGGTGGACGTTGCGAAAGGT
>NZ_JBIRAX010000016.1:0-153566 GCF_044326375.1 Actinomadura sp. 3N508 | reverse complement strand
CCGTAGATCCTTCAGGAATCCCGACGAAACGTCAATCTTTTCACGACGGACGCAGCAACCCCACTGGCCTCGTCAGCAACTCAAGAACCAAACCCAGGGTGATCATGAACCCACGGGACTCCCGGTAGACGCCCACCGACCCAGCAGTCCTGGGGGTGGCCACGACCTGGTGGAACCTTCGACACCCGGTCGGCCATGAATTTCTCCGGCACGCCCTTGAAGTCCACTCACCCGCGGGACGCGGGAAACGCCGCGATCGAGACCGCCGTCCTCGCGCCTTTGTTCATCGCATTCCTGGTTGGGCTACTGATAGTGATACGCGTCCAGCAAGGCAGCGCTGTGGTGGCGCAAGCAGCCGCCGACGCCGCACGGCACGCCTCCATCGCCCGCACCGCCACCCAAGCCCACGCGGACGCAACGTCCAGCGCACTGACCACGCTGCATGACCGCGGTCTGCACTGCACCCCGACCGTCCGGCTCGACCTGTCCGGGTACCACCGCCCCGCCGGCCAGGCCGGGACGGTCGCGGCACACGTGACCTGCGTGATCCGGCTCGCCGACATCGCGCTTCCCGGTATGCCAGGCAGTCGAACCGTCACCCAGACCCATCGGTCCCCGATCGACATCTACCGGGCCCGGTAACCGTCATGGCCTGCACATCCTCACACGCGGCCCGGCGAAGTCGGCACGGGGACGACGGCAGTGTGAGCATCTTCGCCATCATCACCACCCTGGTCGTGCTGGTGTTCTTCGGTGCCGTCGTCGACTTCGGACAGAAACTCCAAGCACGCCAAGAGGCCACCACCGCCGCGCAGGAAGCCGCCCGCGCCGGCGCCGGACGCGTCGACCTCGACCGCGCCTACACCCGGGGCGAATTCGTCGTGGATCGCTCGTCCGCCGTCCACGCCGTACGCGCCTACCTGCGCAGCAGCGGCTACACCGGCACCGTGACGGCCTCCGGCACTCATGCCATCCGGGTCCACGTCACCATCATCCGCCCCGCGATCTTCCTGCCCATCATCGGCGTCACCCGTCTACGCGCCGACGCCATCGCCACCGCGAACCTCACCACCGGGGTACAAGGACCTCACCAGCCATGATCCACTCCACCCGCACCCGAACACGTGCCACCGAGATTCTGCGCGGACTCGGCGCCTTGCTGGTCTTCGCCGTCCTGCTGGCCGGGTTGCCGATCGGCCTCTACGCCGTGGCCGGAAGCCCAATTCCCGGTCGACTCCCGTCCTGGGATCACCTCAGCACCACGCTCATGCAGCCCGACACAGACCACCACCTGCTCCTGGCCGCGATGCGGCTTCTCGGCTGGCTGGCCTGGGGCGTGTTCACCACCGCAACCTGTGCCGAAACGACCAGCTACCTGGCCCGACGATCCAGCCCCCGCCTGCCGCGACCCGTCCGCCCCTTGCAGTTGCTGGCCCGCGACCTGGTCGCTACCGCCACCCTCGCCTTCAGCACCACCGCAGCCGTGACCACTCTGGCCTCAACCACCGCCAACGCCCACGTCACCGCAGACGCGCAGCCACAATCGCACCAGAAGCCACCTTCCGGACAGGACGCGCCACCAGCTCACAGCCAGGACTCGGTGCCCCTCCTTGGCGGCGAGCACCCTCACGGCACCGAACCTGGACGGCGCACATGGCGGACGCGCATCATCCACCGCGGCGACACCCTGTGGGACCTGGCCCGCCGCGCCTACGGCTCTGGCACCCTCTACCCCAAGATCTTCAAAGCCAGCCGCACCCTCGACCAACCCGACGGCATACCAACCCTCACCAGCCCCGACGACCTCCACCCCGGCCAGCGCATCCGGATTCCCCTAACGCCGAAGAAGTCCACAGCCCCACCACCGGCCCGCGGCCCCCACCCCACCAACGCTGAAGGTGACTCAACACCGGAGCAGGGGCGTGGCCGCACAATCCGCCCTCCGCAAACAGTGCCAACCACCGCAGAGCAGCAGTCACAGGCGCCAAACCCGACCGTCGCGGCAACAGCCGACGACCCACCACCATCACGGCAAAGCACAACCGACGCCGGGCCATCATCGGCCATCACCCTGCCGTCCGGTTCCTCGCTCGGTCTCGGCCTCGCCGCCGCGCTCAGCCTCGCCGTCGCCGCCACCCGGCTGCACCAACGCCGCCGACGTCCAAGCACCGATACCGAGAACGGGAACGTCCCGATTCACGAGCCGGCACTACCGAAACCCGTGACCAACGCCCGCAAGGCCCACCTGGACGGCACCTACGCCGCCCTTGAGGCTCCCATCCCGTCCGACGCCGACCTCGTCGCCGCAGACCGGACCGCGTCGCCCCCCGACCACGTCGTCTTGGGCACCCGCGACCATGTACCCGTCACCCTGCCGCTGGCCGGCCTCACGCTCGGCCTGACCGGCGACGGCGCACATGCCGCAGCCCGCGCTATCACCACCGAGCTCCTTGCCACCGCCCACCGTGATCGTGCCGAGGTCTTCATCCCCCAACCCGACGCTGGCACCCTCTACCCCGGCACCACCCTCACCGGGATCCCGGGGCTCACCATCACACCCACTTTGGCCGCAGCCACCACCCACCTCGAAGCCGAAATCCTTCGTCGCGCCCGGCTCATGGAAACCACCGACCAACCCGACCTGGCGACCCTACGCGCCACCAACCTCGCCGATCCCCTACCCACGCTGCTGCTGGCCGCCACCATCCCTGAGTCCTGCACCGCTTCCGTACAGGCCATCATCGAGCTCGGTCACCGCTACGGAATCGGCGCCCTCATCCTCGGGCCCGCCCCAACCGGAACCACCCTGCACCTCCCCGGCGGCACCGCCATCACGAAAGCCGATGGGCCCCACACCGACGCCCTCACCGGAGCCCGCTTGTTTCATCTCACCGCCGACGACGCCAGCGCCATGCTCCACATCCTCCGCACCGCCACCGGCACCCCCGAACCCGAAACAACCGCCACCCAACCACCCGGCCCCAGCCCTGGACACGCCGACTACGACGCAGCGCCCAGCGAAACGGGTAACCCTGCACCGCATTCCGCCGCCGAGGACCACCCGCACCCGATCCGCCTCCAGGTGCTCGGACCGGTGCGCCTGCACACCGCCGACGGCCCTATCACCACCGGAATCCGCCGCAGCGCCCGCGACCTGCTCGCCTACCTCGCACTCAATCCCAACGGAATCACCCGGGACCAAGCCATCGGCGCCCTGTGGCCCGACCACCACCCGGACACCGCAACCACCCAGTTCAACACCGCCGTCGCCAACATACGCAAAACACTCCGCACCGCGACCGAGCTCCGTGAACCCATGTACGTCATCCACACCGCAGGCCGCTACCGCCTAGACCCCGACCTCATCGACGTCGACGAACAACGCCTCACCACAGCACTCGCCCGCGCCCGACACGCCACTACCGACGCTGAGCGCCTTACGGCCCTCCACGCCGCCGCCGACCTCTACACCGCCGAATTCGCCACCGACCTCACCCACGACTGGGCCGAAAACCACCGCGAACACCTACGCCGAGCCGTCACCGACGCCCTGACCCGCCTCGCTCAGCTCCTCCAGCCCGACCACCCAGAAAGGGCTCTCAGCACGCTCGAACAAGCCATCACCCACGACCCCTACGCCGAACCCCTCTACCGCAACCTCATGCGACTCCAAGCCGACCTCGGCCGCCCCGACGCCGCCAGGCGCACCTACCAACATCTCACCAGCCGCCTCGCCGACCTCGATATAGAGCCCGACGAGCAAACCCACCAACTCCTCACCAGCGTTCGGCAAGGACACTAGCCAGCCCGCAGCATCGACGATGATGATCGACTGGTGTCAACGGCCGCTACCTTGATCGTGGCTCGTAGGCTCAGCCCTCATTCTGGACATCGATGACCGTAGAGCCGCCGCCCCTTCGTGCACGGCGGGTAACAGCGGATGAGTGCTGGTCAGACAGGTTCGCCCCGAACGCCCTACGATGCACGTGGGCCGCGGTCAAGAAATGTTGAACGGGCGCTTGTGCGAAAGCTTCGCGGAGTCGTCGGTTGTCGGTCGGCGGTGTAGACCATGGCTTCGTCGATATGGATTTCAATGGTGGGCGGCCAGCCATCTGGCGGCGGCAGTGTCGATGCGGCCGACTTCGCTGCCGCCACGACGCCGGTATGGAGTCAGGGCGGCGCGGATGCCGGTGACGGCCGTGCGGGCCCTGGCGGAGGAGACGCCGTCCAGCAGCTGCAGCGCCTCGCTCCATGCTCCGCAAGCGTGCTCCAGGCTGCCGCGCTGGGCGTGGTAGCCGCCGAGGTCGACGAGGTTGAGCGCGCGGACTCGGGGGTGAGTGGCGGGGTTCCATCGGTCGGCCGAGGTCTGCAGATGGCGTGCCACGGCCGGGTCGGACAGGTCTCGTAGTGCCTTGGCCGTGTGCGTGGCCAGCAGGGGCCCGGGGGTGCCCATCGCCAACGCCCACCAGGGCCGGTCGGCGTCGTCGACCGGGTGGGTCATGCAGCGTTCGGCGATAGTGAGTGCGGCACGGGCGGCGCGTCCGTCGCCGGCTGCGGCGTGGGTGCGTGCTGCGGCGAGGTGGAGCTGCCCCAGGGTGGCGGAGTCGACGCGGCCGCGCCCCGTGGTGACGGCGGCCTCGGCCAAGTCAATGCACGCGCGGCCGTGGCCAAGATCGATGCCCTGATGGGCCATCAGCCGCATGATGAACGCGGTGTGGCCGGGCTCAGATTCGGCTGCGAGTTGCCGGGCGTACACGTAGTACCGCTGGGCGAGGCCGGAGTGGCCGGCGTCGTACGCGGTCCAGCCGGCCAGCCGCGCGAGTTCGGCGACCGCCGCATGCATCTGTGCTCGGACTCGTCCGTTGGCGAACCGGCCTTGCAGGTAAGCGGTTGCATCGCTGGCGAGGTACTCGGCGACGGCGGTGCGTCCGGCGCCGCCGCCCAGCCGTTCGTCGGCTTTAGTGAAGGTGTCGACGACCGTGCGGACGACCTCGACTTCGGCGTTACCGATGATCCCGCGCCCTGCCGCGACACGGGCGCGTCCGGTGAGCTCGGCGGGGTCACCGACGGCCGCGGCGACGAGCGGCAAGGAGAACACGGCGAGAAACTGGCGCCGTTGCACGTCGAGCCTCCCTAGCTCGGCCAATCCCTTGACCGGGTCGGGCTGCATTTCGGGACCGGGCGAGCATAACCCGACGTCAGCGGCCGTGATCGGACGGCCTAGAAGCCGGGCAAGGGCTTCGACCAGGTAGGCGACCGTGGCCGGTCGGGGCAAGGTGCTGTTCACCCAATGCGTGACAGCCGAGGAATTGGTGCGGACGGAGCGGTCGCCGTTCTCGGCGGCCACGGCTCGGACGTGAGCCGCCAGCGCCGCGTAGGACACGCCCGCCTCGATGATGGTCGCTTCGAGCCTGACGTTGCGTCGAGGGCGAAGGTTCACGGCTACCGGTGTGCCCGGCGTCTAAGCGCGTTAAGCGGCCCGGCGCGGCGAGATACCTATCCAGCGAGGCCTGCCCGGGGTCTGATCTGAGTGCCGGGCACCGCGAGTGGCGTGCCGACCCCGCACGACGGGCCGCACCAGCGGTGGCCGGGGCGGCCGGCATGGACGCCGGCCGGGCCACATTCGGGCACATCACTCAGCAGAGGAGAGCGTGATGGATCTACGGTTGATCGGCATCGACCCCGACTCCGGTGACGGGCACTGCCCGGCCGTGTTCGTCGACCGTGACAGCCGTGACCTGGTCCTGGTGGCCAAGACGGTCGGCGGCGCGGCCGACCTGGCTCAGGTGCTGGAGCACACGCCGATCGGGGACGACGAGATGTTGGTCAGGATGCCGTCCCGGATGCGGGCCACGATCCTGAGCGCGCTCTTGGGAGAGGATCTGCGAGATGACGATGGAGTTGCCGCCGCTGGGTGAGCTGCTGGCGCGATGTGAGCGGTCGGTGGTGCATCTGGAGTTGCGCGATGTCTACTACGATCCGGCCGAGGCGAAGCGGGTGGCGGCATGGCGCGCCGGACATCGTGACGACCCCGCCGACCAGGCGTCCTGGTGGCGGCCGTTCCACCAGGACATCGCCGATACCGTCGCCCGGGGGGTGAGCGTGCGACGGGCCCGGATCGTGTCGGAGCCGATCACCGAGTACGTCTCGTTCGAGTACGACATCACCTTCCAGAACCTGGCCGCCGGTGAGCAGGTGCGGTGGCTTCCCCGTCGGCGCGCCTCTCACCTGGCGCTGCCGGGTAACGACTTCTGGCTGTTCGACGACCACGCCATCCGGTGGCATCACTTCGCCGGCGACGGTACCTGGATGGAGGACGAACTGGACGACGATCCGGACGCCATCGCGCTGTGCCGCCGGTCGTTCGAGTCGGTCTGGGACCTAGCGGTCCCGCATCGCGACTATTCGCCGCGCTGAACGTCTCGAAGGACCGTCGCCCCCGATGCCCGTCTCCCCGTCCCCGTCCGCCCAGGACGCCCGCCAGGCCATCGCCGACCAGTTGCGCGCCATGCGCGTGGACGCGGGGCTGTCCGCGATCGGCCTGGCCCAGAAGGCGGGCTGGCACCGCACGAAGATCAGCAAGATCGAGCACGCGACTCGTCCTGCCACCGCTCAGGACATCCGCACTTGGTGTCGGATCTGTGGCGCGGACGATCAGGCCGCGGATCTGATCGCGGCGGCCCGCGAGGCCGACCTGATGTATGTGGAGTGGCGGCGGGCGCACCAGACCGGGCTACGGCGGATGCAAGAGTCACGCAAGCCGTTGTTCGAGCAGACCACCCTGATGAGGGTGTACTGCTCCGCCGTGGTTCCCGGGCTGTTTCAGACACCCGCGTACGCCACTGCGATGCTGAAGGCAGTGACGGACTTCCAGGGCACCCCGGACGACGTCGCCGCCGCAGTGCAGGCCCGGCTGGACCGCTCCCAGGTGATCCATCAGGCCGGGCGCCGGTTCGCCGTGGTCATCGAGGAGGAGGTCCTGCGGCACCGGATCGGCGACGCCGAGACCATGGCCGGGCAGCTTGGGCACCTGTTGTCGGTGATGTCGCTGCCGGCGGTGTCGCTGGGCGTCATCCCGTTCGCGGGCCCGCCACGCGAGATGTGGCCGGTGCCGACCTTCGACGTCTTCGACGAGCAGCGGGTGCACATCGAACTCCTGTCGGCCACGGTGACCATCACCGCGCCCACCGAGGTCGGCCTCTACGTCAAGGCCCACACCCGGCTCGCCGCGGCCGCCGTCCACGGCGCCGCCGCCCGGGGGCTCATCACGGCAGCCATCGACGCGCTCGACTAGATCGTCCGCCACATTCGGGCACACTCGTGGACCACGCCCCGCGCGCGCCGCGAGAGTCGGTGAAGCCCGCACCGACCGCACCGCCCGGGGAGGCTCGATGGGACCCCTGAACCGCAACGGCCCGACAGGTCAACCCGGCTCCACCCCACTCTGTACGTCCGTGCACGCTTCCCAGCACCGCATCCCCCACATGGCCAGCACGGATGAGGCGCTGGACGGCGCCGGGCACCAATCCGACGAACTGCTCCGCCGGGAGGCACCGCCGGAGCCTGCACTGGTACTGCGGCAACTGCGGGCCGCCTATCCACGCTGGGCGATCCTGTGCATCGCGGCCGACCGGTGGATCGCGGTCCGCGGCAACGACCTGACCCTCGTCTGCCCCACGCCGATCGAGTTGCGCGCAGCGCTCGACGCGACCCGCTCCGCTGGCATCCGAGGCTGACCGGCGGACTCCGCGCAGCCACCATCTGCTCTTCGAGCCCCCCGCATCCGCTCCCGTTTCTGATCCGTGCTGGGAGACCGCCATGCCTACAACCGTCATGCCCCAAGCCCCGGCCGCGCCTGCCGCCCTAATCAGGCGGCTAGCCCGAGGGGTCGAGCACGCAACCGGGCGCGCTGCTGGCGACACCGTGAACGACCTGGGTGACCTCACCAACGCCGCGCTCACCGACCCGGCTGCTCTGACCTCGGCGATCGGGAGGGTCGTAGGCGACGGCCGGACCGTGGTCACCGGCACTCTGGACCGCCGACTCGTTCTGATTTCGCACTGCCAAGACCACGCGCCCAAGACGGCCACCGCTTGGACGGCCGTGGACCTGTCCGGCCGACCGCACGGCACCCGCGACTGGCCGTCGTGGACCCGCGGGCGGCTGACCATCAACGACCCCGGCCACTGGCTGTCGGCGGCGACGGTGACCGCCGAGGGTGTCGCACGCCTGATGGCGCCTAGAGTGCTGCTGGTCGCGCTCTACCATCCCGAGCACTTTCCGCTGCCGCGTTTCCCGCTGGGAATCTCCGACCTCGCTCGCGCGGCCCGCGCAACCCTGCTCGGCCAGGTCGAGCTGATGGACCTGCAACTCGGCCACACCCTGGACGATGTGCTGACCCGGGTCGCCGCCGTCGAACCCGACATCGTCGGGGTGTCGGCGACATTCGGGCAGCACGACCTGATGACCGAACTGCTCGACCACCTCACCGCCCGTCGCCGCCCGCCGATGCTGGTGGCCGGCGGCAGCCTGACCGTCCGCAACGAGCGACTGCTGCTGGACCGCTACCCGCGGTTGCTGATCGCCCGCGGCGCGGGCGAGCCCACCATCCAGGACCTGCTGGCGCTGTGGCACGGGGATCTCATGCTCGACCAGGTCCGGGGAATCGGCTACTACGACCCCCACGCCGCCACCAACGACACCCAGTGCGTCGGCTCAGGCCGGGGCGAGCGGCAAGCGCACCGTGGCCGCACGGCGCTAGTGCAGGTGGACCGGGTACGCCGTACCGCCACGGTCGCCAACCGGCTCCAGACCGACATCTGGCCCGAACTCGATCTGCTCGCCGAGACCTTCCGGCACGGCGGTGTGGCCCAGTTGGAGTCCTCCCGCGGCTGCACGAACTTCTGCTCGTTCTGCCCCCGCGGCCAGAAGGGTGCCTGGGCCGGCGCCGACCCCGACGGCCTAGCGCGGATCCTGGACGCCTACCGGCAGGTGTTCGAGCAGTTCCCCGATGTCCCGCCGATCGTCTATCTGGTCGATGAAGAGTTCATCGGCCGCGACGCCACCGCCGTCCCCCGCGCCTTGCGCCTCGCCTCGGTGCTGCAACGGGCAGGACTGCAGTGGGAGACCTCCTGCCGCATCGACCAGGTAGTCCAACCCGATCAAGACCGGACCTGGAACATCGAGCGCGCGGCCATGTGGCGAACCCTGATTGCGCGGGGCCTGCGGCGTTGCCTATTCGGCGTGGAGTCGGGGGTGACCTCGATCCTGCAGCGATTCAACAAGGAGACCACTAGCGAGCAGAACGTACTGGCCATCCGCATGCTGTCGGCGCTGGGCGTGCCGACGCGATTCACCTACATCACCTTCGACCAGCTCATGACCCTGGATGAACTGACGGCCACGCACGCCTTCCAGGGCCGCACTGACCTGTTGCTACGCCCTCTGCCGCACCTGGACCTCGCCGACATCGTCGACGGTGTCGCCGACGAGTCGTTCGTCGCCGAGCACACCACTGGCCAGCCGTTCCACACCGCGATCAGCTACCTGCTGGTCAGCATGGAATGCCTGATCGGCTCCGCCTACACCCGCCAAGCCACCGCCCGCGGCCTGACTGGTGAGACCGATCCGCTGATGGGCCGCGTCCAGGCCCGCTTCGCCGACCCGCGGATCGGCGTGGCCAGCCGCTGGGCTCAGCTGTGGGTGGACCGCAGCTTTCCCTTCGACTACACCCTCAAGTCCTTGGAGAAGACCCTCACCGGATCGGCCCGTCACCAGGTCCGGGCCTCCCGCAGCATCCTCAAACACGCCGCCTACAGCCTGCTCAGCGACATGCTGCCGCTCCTACATGACGCTTCCCGCGACCTGGCAGCGCAGCAGGCGCTCGATCGGGAATGCCGCAGGCTCGCGGATCGGCGGCTCACCGATCTGACCGTCCAAATGCGACCTGCCGTCGCCGAGCTGCGCGCCGCGCTCAGCAGCGAGCGCGCCACCATCCTGGCCCGCGAACACCACCGCTGGGCCACGCCGAAACCCTGGCGGCTCATCAATACCGCCGATCCCTGCGGCACATGATCCGCTTCGCGGACCTCACTGCCCTCGCCGTCACCCAGGGCCCTCTCCCAACGATTCCCAGGGCGCGGCTCTGCGCGCGCACGCACGAACAGAGAAAGGACGGGCGGATGACCACGCCGCTGGAGCAGCGCGCCGTGCCCGGGCTGGCGAGCAAGGTGTCAGCGATCGGCGCGGGCTGCTGGACCATTGGCGGCGCCGCCACCAACCGCGGCGTCCCGATCGGCTGGGACGGCGTCGACCCCGACCAGGCCCTCGCGGGGCTGCGCCGCGCACACGAACTCGGCGTCACCCTGTACGACACCGCCGACGTGTACGGACTGGGCCGTAGCGAGCGTCTCCTCGGCCGCCTGCTCCGCCACTGCGAACGGGACCAGTTGGTGATCTCCAGCAAGGTCGGCTACTTCGCTGGCACCGCCGCGCACCCCTACCAACGCGATCAGATGCGCCGTCAGCTCGACACCACCCTGACCAACCTCGGCACTGACCATCTGGACCTGTACTTCCTTCACAGCGACGACTTCGGCGACAACGACACCCATCTGACCGCCGCTGTCGCGCAGATGAACGCCTTCCGCGACGAGGGGCTCATCGGAGCAGTCGGCATCCGCGCACCACACGAGTTCGCGGCCGAATGGGCCACCACCGGACCGCACCGTGCGCAGGCTGCGCGGTTCCTGCACCTGTTCACCATGATTAGGCCGGACGTCATGACCGTCCGCTACAACCTGCTCTCGCCCGCCTACGCGGACCACGAGACCGACATCTTCAGCTTCGCCCGCCGTCACGGCGTCGGCGTGCTGATCAAACAGGCCCTCGCCCAAGGGCTACTACTCACCGCCGACCATCAGGCGCCCGTCTACGGCAGCGGCGACCATCGCCGTCACGATCCGCTGTTCCACCCCACCACCCGCGCCGCCATCGGCCACATCGTCCGTCGGCTTCGCGACCAGACCGGCCCCACCGGCCTGCAACGGGCCGTCCTCCGCTACGCCCTCGACCAGCATCCCGACACCGCCGTCCTGATCGGTTTCCGCAGCCCAACCCAAATCCAGCAGACCATCACCAACCTCGGCGCCCCACTCACCCTGCACGAGCTGACCGGCCTACACGCATTCGCCCGACGCGCCCGGAACCTCCTACACACCGTTCCCCCGACCGCCCGGACGCAGGCCGTCCACAGCCCTAAAGTGCCAGAACACCCTCCGCGCGGCCCGCACGCCCGCACCCGACAAGAAGTACCGAAAGGTTCATTGTGAAATACATCGAGATCGAGCAGAAGTACCCGATCACCAACCCCGACGCACTGCGGGCCGTCCTCACTGACCGCGGCGGCAAACCCCGCCCCGTCGTCCGCCAGGTCGACACCTACTACAACGCCCCGCACCGCGACTTTCTCGACGCTCCCGTCATCACCGAATGGCTGCGCATTCGTCAATGCGACGACGGCGCCTCCCTCAACTTCAAGAAGTGGCACCTGGGCGAGGACGGCAAAGCCACCCACTGCGACGAGTACGAGACCGCCGTCACCGACGCCGAGGCCCTCCGCCGCACCCTACGCCACCTGGACTACACCGAAATGGTCACCGTCGACAAAGCCCGCGAGGAATGGGACCTCCCCGACGGCCGCATCGTCATAGCCTTCGACACCCTCGCCGGCCACGGCGCCTTCGTAGAATTCGAATTCAAAGCCGACGCCGACACTGTCCCCGCCGCGATCGACGAGCTGACCGCCTTCATCAGTGAACTCGGCGTCCCGCTCGGCGACCGCATCCACCGCGGCTACCCACACATGCTCCTCGGCCGCGAACAATAGGGCCCATCAAGAGCGTCAATGCCGACGTCCGGCGCGTCCGCTTCCGAGGAGCCGACCAGTAGAGCCGGAACCGCCGCTACGGGCACCATCCCGTGCCGTACAGGTGGGAAGCCTGCCCACCGTGAAAGTCTCCTGCTAAGAGCTCAGGGGGGACCCGAGGAGAGTTCGCGAAGGTCGCCGACGACGGTGTCGGTGGTGAAGTCCTCGATGCGCTGGTCAAGTTCGCCAGCGAGGGGCTGCCCGGTGTAGCCGGGCGCGGCGAGTTCTCTACGGGTGCGGTGCAGACTTTGCAGCACGGACTCGATGCGCCGGTCTCGGGGCAACGCCAGGACCGGTTCGATGGCGTCCTCAGCGGCGTCGAGTTCACCGTCGCGCAGCAGCACGGTCGCCAGCATGATGTTGGTGCCCGCTACGTACCCGTGGTAGTGGTCCTCGCCCGGCGCGGGGCCGGCCTGGTAGAGGTCTCTGGCCTGCCGGAGTTCCTGGATCGCCTCAGCGCTGGCATCGGGCAGCTCCGCCAAGGATCTCCCTGCCAGGAAATGCTGAGTGGCGCGCGACAGCCCGAACTCGCCGCCGATCTCCAGGACCTCGTCGTGGTGGTCAGCGGCGCGGGCCTCGTGCGCTGCGCTGATCGCTGTGCGGGCGGTGTCGGCGTCGCCCAAGCGTGCGGCTGCCCGGCCGTGTATGAGGTGGAGTAGAGCGGCGGCTTGGCCGGTGTCCAGGTAGTCCAGCCCGGATCGGGCGAGGTCGCGGGAATGGCGTGGCCGTGGATAGTAGACGATACCGGCCTGCTCCAGGCGCAATTGAGCCATTAGTGGCCGGTGGTCGATCCCGGTGGCGTACGCCCATCCGGCCCGGACCAGTTCCTCGGCGGCCGACCGGTTGCCCAGACTGTTGGCGGAGGCCGCCATCAGCACGTGCAGGACGCCGAGCAGGAAGTACAGCTCAGTCTGGTCCCGTGGCCACAGCCGTCGGTCCAACACCCCCCAGATCCGCTGCCGCAGTTGACGCAGTTCCTGGAACACGGCGAGCGGTTCACCGGTCATGTGCTCGTGGGAGAGCCGTTGGACGTCGGCGCGCAGTTGCGCCAGCGTGGCTTCGCCGATGTCACGGCGTTCGGCTTGTTCGGCGTGTTCGCTGCTCTCGTGCGCGGCCATCGCCACCACCTTGTGCTGGCCACCGGGGCTATCGGTGTCGGGTTCCTTCCAACCACGGTATGCGGTGGCTGGCGCGGTCGGCAGGTCGGGTTCGCCAGCCTCGGCCTGGCGGGCGTTGTTATGGATCACGTCGCGGAGCGCGCGCCGGTCGCTCTCAGGCATAGCGGCAAGGTCATCGGCATCGACGACCTGGTCCAGGCTCGTGTCGTACAACTCGGCGAGCCGGATTAAGACCGTCAGGCTGGGCCGCTCGGCGCCAGCGGCAGGCCAGCGTTCGTAAGCGCCGATGCGGCTCTCCGACATCGGGGCACGGCCAGCGGAGTCGTAGCGCAGGTTGTATTGCAGCGCGATCGTCGCCTGTGTCCAGCCGAGGGCGTACCGCCATGCCCGGCGGGTCCGGAGGCCCCAGCGCCGCATCATCTCGTCCCTAATCGCCCGCGCCGGAGTGTCTGCGGCCAGCAGCCGCTCGCGCAACTGGTCCCGTTCGGCTTTGGTACCTCGCGGTGCCGCGCGCCGTCTACCTCCGTTCGCGTCCTCCCTCGGCGTACGGCTTGGGGCTCCGCGACGCGGTCCGGTCATCGCCCGATCCTCCCGGTGGCTGGGTGTGCGCTTCCCATTACGCACCCGCACGCCGGAAATTGCACCTGCCAGCCAGACGTGTTCTGACGGCATAACCGTGGAAACGCGCTCACGTCAGGCTGTTGGCGCAGGTCACTGCATGTGCCGGGACCGTGGTTTTACACCGCTCCCTTTGACTGCTGGGGACGGGTGATCAGGCGTTGACTGTGCGCTACCGCGGCGGCGGGGAGATCGTCCCCACCGGCTCCCCGCCGCTGCGTCCACGCTCACCCCACCTACGCCGACCTGGATCCGTCATGACCGCAGGCACCACTGATCTCGCCAAGGCCGCGCTAAAGCGAGACTTCCCGGGCTGGAACATCATCCGCTCCGCGCAGGGTGGGTGGTGGGCGCAGCTGTTCCCGGTCCCGCGTGACCGCTACTCGCAAGTGAACATGGTCGAGGCCACCACCGCTGAGGACCTGCGCAAGAAGCTGACGGCGGCCACGGCATGACCGATACCGAGCACACCTACACCAAGCCCCGCCCCGCGCTGATGTACAACTTCTACCTGCGGGGTAAGTCCTGGTCGGGCATCGATGCGCAGGCCGCTATCGAGGTCATCCGAGCCGCGCCGGACGCCCCGGCCGTTGCCCAAGCAAACCTGAAGTTTGCCGGGCGTGCCGCCGCGTGGGCGGTCGCCGAGTTCGGGCTCGGGCAGGTGCTCGACGTCGGTGTCGGGATCGTTCACGACGTGCCGCTCGACGGGGTCGAGACCTGCGTCCGCGCCGTCGCGCCCAACGCCACGGTGCTCGCCTACGACAACGACCCTGTCGTGCTCACCCATGCGCGGGCCTGGGCCCACTACGGCGGTGTGCTGCGCGGCGATATCACCGACCTCGACAGCATCTTCAACCATCCCGACGCGGTCGGCCTGATCGACCCGAGCGAGCCAACGTTGGTCGTGGCCGCCGCGGTTCTCCATTTCGTGCGCGACCCGGCCGCCGTCATGGCCGGGCTGCGGGAACGTCTGGCGCCCGGCAGCGTCGTCGTGGTCTCGCACGCTACCTCGACAGGAACCGAACAGGGTGCCGTCGACGACATGACCGAGGCCTACGACACGGCCAGCAGCTCCATCAACTTCCGGCCGGAGGAGGAGATCCGGGCGCTGGCCGATGGCTGGGCCATCGTCACCCCGCCTGGCCTTGTCCCCGTGGAGACCTGGTCCGTCGACGGTAGCCGGCCGTACGCGCCCTACGAGAGCGTCCGAGTCCTCGGCATGGCCGCCGTCCTGCCCGGTGGGCCCGCCCCTCATCTGGGAGGTGACCGTGCCGCGCTCTGACGACTACGGCGACTGCGGCGTGGTGTTCGGTCCCGGGCGCCTTGCCGCCGGTGAAGCGTCGTGGCCGACGCTGTGGAACTACTTCGCCAGCGGTAAAGATCACTACACCGCGGACCGGATGCTCGGCGATCTGGTCACGAAGCAGAACCCGGAGTTCGAGCGGATCGCGGCGCTGCGGATCGCGGCACGGGCGCGGCTGGTGCGGTACATGGTCGCCGCCGCAAGCGTCCGGCAGCTCATCATCGTCGACTGTGACCTGCCCACACACGACGAGGTCCACGAGGTCGCACACCGCATCGACCCGCGCGTCCGGGTGGTGTACAGCTCCGGGCACCCGGTAGTGATGGCCCACGCCCGCGCGGTCATGCCGGCCTTTGGGTACCTCGATGCGCCAGCCACCGATCCAGCGGCCCTCGTGGACGGCGCTGCCGCCGCCCTCGACCTGACCGAGCCGACCGGTGTCCTGCTCGTGAACGCCCTCGACGTCCTGGACGCCGACACCGCCCGCCACATCACCTGCACCTTCGCCGACGCCCTCGCCTCCGGCAGCTACATCGGGATCACCCACCTCACCATCAAGCCCACCGGCGACCGGCCACCGACAGGGCCAAGTCTGCACGCGTTGTTCACCGCCCGGCACATGCCCCCACCGGTCTTCCGCACCCCGGCAGAGATCGCGGGGCTGCTCGATGGCTTCGAGTTGCTGGGGCCGGGGGTCACTCCTGTTCCCCGCTGGCGCCCTGAATCCCTGCTTGACCAGCTCGAGCACGACCCGCCCGGCGACATCCGCCTGGTGGTCGCTGCCGCCCGCAAACCCACCCCAACCGTTCCGCTGCTCGCCCCGATCTAGAAACGGCGCCCGATGAACGAACCGACCCTCGACACCACGACACCGCCCCGCCAGCCGGTATCGACCCAGAAGCCCGATGCGCGCAACTTCGAAGACGCTATGCGCGTCCAGCTCCAGAAAGCGAGGGTGAGCGTCGGGCTGGCGGCGATAGCCCCGCTGGTGCTGCTGCCGCTCGGCTGCGGAGCCAGCGCCCTCCTCGGCTTGCTGCCCTCACCACTGGGGGCCGTGTTGAGCATCGTCCTGGCCGCAGCAGCCGTCGGCGGTGTCGTACTGGGCGTCGTCATCGGCTACCGCACCGGTCCGGTCAAGAACGTGGACTGGGACACCGCCACCGCCTACGAGCGCCGCCTAACCGAGCCCCTTGCCCACGACGTCCGCGTCGTCCTGGCCGAGGCCCAGCACAGGGTCCGCCGCCGTACCCCGCACGCGTTCGGGGCGCACCTGTACGTCATGCGACCCGATCCCTCGCACCGGGAAGAGAGCTGCACCATCGACGCCGGCGGGTGCGTGTGCGCGCCGTACCGGCTCTCCGCTGCCCTGCTCCCGAGCCGCCGGCACCCGGTGCTGGTTATCGGAGAGCGGCTCCTGACCGTGCCCCACACACTGCTGGCGTTCGTCCTGGCCCACGAAACCCACCACGCCCGCCGTGCATCACGCACTCTGCACCTGCTACTGGATCTGCCGTCGCTGGCCTGCTGGTTGGCGTTGGGCCTGCTAGTCCCTCCGCCGCTGCTACTCATTGCCGTCCCGGCCCTGTGGCTGGTCACCACCGCGGCGCGGTGGGGCGACGAACTCCGGGCCGACGTTGCCGCTGTCCGAGCCGTCGGCCCGGCCGCCGCCCGCGACTACTGGGCGGTGGTGCAGGACGCCCGCCCCAGCCGGGTCGGCGTGTCCAAGGTGCTGAGCGCGATCGCGCGGCCGCTGGCCCCGCACCCGCCCTTCTCTCTGCGCGTCGCCCTGGCCGCACGCATTACCGGCCCGCGCCCCTGATCCTCGCCCGGCCGCAGATCCCGACCGCGTGACCAACGAGCCCCCGTCACGCGGTCTGATCCTCCGGTCTGCGGCCGGGCGGGCTCCACCGTTACCGCCCAGCCGACTACTGGCCACGGTTCGCCGACCCGACCCTTAGAAGGACTCACACGTGCAGCTCATCGTCATGAGCCTGAACTTCCAATACGCAGGCCGTATGGACTCCGACGGCCGCCCCGACCACCGGTGGCCCGACCAGGTCGACATCATCCGGAAGGTCGATCCACACATCCTGCTCGGCCAGGAGGCCCATGGCTGGGGGGCCGACCCACGCCTGCAGGCCGCGGCCGAGGACGACCTGGGGATGCGCGCCCACGTCGCCCCGTCCAAGTCCGGCGCGCACACCGTCGTGATGCACCGCACCGACGTCCTGGAATGGAGGCACTGGGAGACCAAGTACCACGACGAGACCCGCCACGGCTTCGGCGTCGCCGTCTTCGACCTCACCGCCGACCCGGAGGTGACGGTACCGCTCACCGTCATCTCCGCGCACCTGCACCCCAGCAGCGTGCAGAAGGCCGCCATGGAGGCGCAGGTCCTGATCGAACGTCTCTACCGCTACGGCGGGATGGGTCTGATCGGTGGCGACATCAACCACCTCAGCCCCGCCGACACCGACCCGGACTGGGAAGCCGTCCCGCCCTACAACCGCTCCTCTCGCTGCCACCGCCGCCTCGGCCCGCAGGAGCCGTGGCTGGGTAACCCCCTGGTCGGACAGACGCTGCACGACGGTGACCTGCTCGACGTGGCCGCCCTCATCGCCATGCGCCTGAACAACCCTGCGGCGGACAAGGAGCTCTTCGCCCCGACCGGCCACCACGGCGGAGTCCGAACCGATCAGATCTGGGTCACCGACAACATGACCGATGCCGTCCTGGGCTACCAGCGAATCGACACCGGGCAGGCGACCGACCACGACGCCGTCGTCGCCACCATCGACACGGCTCCGCTGCACAAAGTCCAGGCCCGCGCATGGATCTGAGAGACCACGAGCAGCACCCGCAGGACTACCGCGACGACCAGAGGCACCTGCTCCATCTGATTTATTTCGCCAGCTGGTTCGTTCCGACGTGGTTCGTTCCGCAGTGGCCCAGCGTCAGGCGACCTGGCCTCTGGCCTTGGGTGCGAGGGTTCCTAGCCCGCCGCCAGCGCGCACCACGGAACGGCGCGCCATGAGCACTCTGATCAATCAACTCACTGAGCACAGCGACGTTGAGCATCCGCACCATGCCGTTGCGTCCAGATCGGCCCCGCGCTCAGCTGCCCGCGCCCGCAACCTTGATCGCCAACAAGCCCGACATCGACCGGAAGACGGGACCGATCATGTCCGACACACCCGACAACCACGTCATCGTGCGCGCTGCCACCTACAACCTGCACGAGGGGGGCCTGGACGGTGAAGGCACCGAGCCCGACGAAAAGGACGACTCCCGACTCCAGCAGCAGGTCGACACTCTCTCCCGCCTCGACCTGGACCTGATCGGTCTCCAGGAGGCCAAATGGAGCTACCTCGGGAACGACCGCCTGAAAAGGGTCGCCGACCTGCTCGGCATGACCTATTACTTCCTGGCCCCGTCCAACTTCTACGGCTGCGACATCGCCGTCTTTGCGCGCCCAGGCGACAACCTCACCGTCGTGAACACCCGGCAGCTCACCGGCCCGCCGTGGGTCCACACGCTCATCAACGTCCACCTGGAGATCGCCGGGCTCGACGTGCATTTCCTGGTCGGCCACTCGGCGCCCTCCGGCCCGACCGCCCGCCTCGCCGAGGCGGAAATGGCCGCCGTACACAGGGACCTGAACGTGATCTACGCCGCCGACTTCAACGCGGCCGCAGAGGACGACGACCCGGACACGACCGGGATCGACCCGGTCAAAGCCGCGAGCAAGCTCGACAAGCGCCCCGCCCGCACACTCACCGCCAACGGGTTCTACAACATCGGCCGCATCTGTCAGGACCCGATCCCGACCGTGGGACACGGCGCCCCAAACGAAACCCGCAACAACCAGCTCGCGTACCGGTGCGACCGGATTCTCACGACGCTGCCCGAATGTGTCACCGGGTACGGCGTCGAGCTCGGAGCCGATGACCTGTCTGACCACCGCCCCGTCTGGGCTGAGTTCGCGCTCGGCCAATAGGCCCCGGCCCGCTCCCCTTGCCCGTCAATCCGAGACGAGAAGCTCAGATGACCAACACCTCCCACGCCACCGGCACGGCCTTAACCATGATCCGGGCCGGTGCACCCCACCAAATCCGGGCCGAAGAATGGACGTAGACCTCCGCCCAGCGACAGCGGCCGTCCCTGCGGTTGCCGACGGCACGTTCCGGATTGCTCTGATCAACTGGTGCTACGGCGGCGTCGACGGCGGGGCGGATCGGCGCTGGCAGCAGACCGTCGACGTGCTCCGCGCGACCGGCCCGCACGTGGTGTTGTGCCAGGAGTTCGGGGTGCCGCAGCCGGCGCTGAGGCAGTCCCGGTACGTGCAGCGCACCAGCAACGCCCTGGGCATGCAGGCGGTGCTGGGCCCGGTGCCGCCGGGGGCCCGCTCCGCCCTGCACACCGCGATCCTGGTCGACACGCGCACCACTGGGTGGCGTGTCACCGACACCGGCCCCTACACCCACACGCGTTTCGGCGGTACCCAGGCCGCGTCCTGGTGCGTGGTGGAGCTGGACATCCCCGGCCTTCCCCTGCCGCTGCACTGCGTGAGCGTGCACCTGCCGGCGCGGTCTGCCGTCGACCAGCTCTCCCAAGCTCAAATGCTGGCCGCTCTGATCGCCGCGATGGAGGGCCTCGTCCTGGTGGGCGGCGACATCAACACCTATCCGCGCGGCGGCCCGCCTGTCACCACCGACGAACTGGAGTGCCTGCCGCCGCATCTGCGCGTGACCCGATGCTGGACCGGCGCGGACGGTCGCCTGCAAGCCAACCACGACGTCGATGACGTGTTCGTCCGCGCGGGGCTCCTGGACATCGCGGCGCACCTGCCCGCCGACCGCCGCACCCCGCCGAAGCTGCGGGCGACCGGTAAAGGCGGCGCGCGCGTCGACCGCGCCTACGGCTCACCCGAGCTGCTCACCGCTGCCACCGGCTATTGGCAAGTGGGCATCGGCTCCGATCACGACGGGGTGATCTACGACATCTCTTCGACCACCCTTCGCCGGGCTCTAGCCGGCGACGAACTGTCCGATCACCGAGATCACCGCCGGCCGATGACCCCGCTTCCCGTCCGCGACCATCAACCCGACACAAGAAGCCCCCTATGACCAGGTCTCCCCTCGCGCTTGCCGCCGCCGTGGTGGTGGTGGTGCTGTTCGGCACGCACTTCGCCACGGCCCTGAACGACTTCGCCGAACTGGCCGGAGTCGACATCGACTGGCCCGGCCTCCCAGTCCCGGTCAACCTGCCGGCCGCCAACCTCACCGCCGCCGGTATCTGGCTGCTGTTCCGCATCCGTCACCCCGCTCACAACCGCACGCCAGGCAGCAGCGCAACCGGGCTCGCGGCATGGTGCGCGGCCGGGCTCACCATCGCAGGGCTGGCGCTCTTGCCCCACCTCGGCCAGGCTGCCGACACCGCCGCGACCGTGTTGCTGGCCGGAGCAGGCGCATGGCTATGCGCCGCAGTCGCTGCCGACGTCGGCGCACCGCTGTGGCGGGGGCGGCTGCCCGGCGAGATCGTGCGGCGCTGGGACATCACCGCCATCACGGCCTGCACGGTCATGCTGGCCGGGCAAACGACCTCGATGCTCTGGGGGGAATGGATCGCACAGCTCGGCCCGGCCGAAACCGACCAGGCCAACGCGACCGGTCTGCCGAACCCGGTGCTCTTCGCCACCCAAGCCCTGGTCGCCGGGCTACGGGAAGAGATCCCACTGCTCGCAATGCCCGCCGTGCTGATGGCCGCCGCGCGGCGCCCCGCCTGGCAGATCCTCCTGGTGGTGTGCGCGCTGCGGGCGGTACCTCACGCCTACCTGGGCGCCCCCGCGCTGGCCACCATCGTGTTCGCTGCGGCCGCCTGGTGGATGTATCGAGCCACCGGCCGGATCGGCCCGATCATCGTCGGACACACCCTCTACAACGCGACGATCTTGTTCGGTGGTGCCCCCGGTCGGTTGATGCTGCTGGCGACCATTCCGGGCGCCGTCCTGCTCCTCCTACACGCCCCCAAAGCCGCACCCACGTGGCTACGCAGATGGATCCAGGACAAACCCGCCCGCGACCGTCCCGTCAAGGCGAAAGGGCCTGCACTATGACCTCGGCGGATCCGCTGGAGGTGGACCCCTTCGCGGCCGACGATCCCAGCGCACGGATCGATCACCTGCACCGAACGCGCCGCGCGACCCACCGCTCCATGAAGCTGCACGGCGAAGCACTGTGGGCCGAGGAACAGCGCTTTTCAGGAAGGTTCAACGCCCCGGCGAACATTGACGCCCTCCCCGCCAATCGGCGCCCGGCGGCCATGGCGGCCACTCAGGCGACGCACCTCGCCGACGCGCACCTATATGGCCTGGACGAGGCGGCCACCACCACCGCAGTTGCCCTCGGCGCCCGCATGGTCGAGTTCACCTCCAGCGACGCTGGCCCGGACGTCCAGCGAGCGTGGAGCCCGGTTGCCGCACCACCCGCCACGTCCGGTCTCCTGCGGTGGGCCAGCGGCATCGGCTACGACACCCTCGGTGTCCCGTTGATCGCCGCCCACTGGGGCCCCACGCCAGAAGGCACGTGGCTGGCGTTCTGGGCCGATAATCGCGTCGCCGTCCGCAACGACATGACCCAGGACGGCCGGACCCGCAGCCAAGCCCAACTCGTTCTGCAGGAGTTCGGCCCGCTGGCCACCACCGGAATCGCCACGGCCCTCATCCCCCGCCCGGATGCCAGGCCGCCCACCCAACCGCCCGCCGTCCCGCGCGCGGAGCCCTCGCCCGCACCGATCGACCCACTCCTCGCGCTGACAGCGACCGTCGTGGCCTCATGGGCGCTGCTGACCACGCCCGGTGCCGCGCGCCTGATCACACGGGGCCCTGGTGGCGCCGGGGCCGCCCGCGACCGCCGCGCCGGACTCACACCCCGCCCCGCGATCCTGGCCATAGAACCGATCGACACCCAAACCATCCAGCGGCTGGGCAGGAAGGAGCCGCCGTGACCTCCTAGCAGGCCCCACGATTGGGGGCTCCTCGGTCCATCTTTACGCCGGTCTCACCGGCCAGTGGTCCACCCACCGTTGCCAGATGGCAGCCTGACCATCTCGGGTCCAGCGCCACGCCGCCGTTCCCTGCCCACGGAGGCGAAGGGTCAACCAGCAAAAGGAGGCTCCTCCCACGACGACAACGGTGTGGGACCAGTTAGCGGTTTCGGCGTGAGTGACTCACCGCAATCAGCCGCTCTCCGAGATGTGGGCCGCATACGCGGGGCCAGCCAAGTATCGTGCTGGCGAACTCTGGTGTCGTTCGGTGTGCCGCCACATCGACGGTTGTGTTTGGGGGCGAGGCGCGTTGGCTACCGCGACAACGGTTCACGATGTGCTCAGGGCAATTCGTGACGGCTCATCTGTGAACCGGGACCGTGGAACGCGCTTTGAGGAGCTGATGGTCCGCTACCTCAGCACCGATCCGCAGTGGAGCGAGCAGTTCAGCCGGGTGTGGATGTGGGCGGACTGGCCCGGCGCCGAGCAGGACAAGCGTGACACCGGCATCGACTTGGTCGCCCAGGACCGGGAGACCGGCGGCTTTTGCGCTATCCAGTGCAAGTTCTACGAGCCCCAGCACACCGTACGCAAAGAGGACATCGACTCCTTCTTCACCGCCTCCGGCAAGGGCGGCTTCACCCGCCGGCTGATTATCTCCACAACGGACAAGTGGAGCGATCATGCCGAGGCTGCGTTGAAGGGTCAGCAGATCCCGGTCAACCGCCTCGGTCTGGCTGACATCGCGGCCAGCCCGGTGGAGTGGCACTTGGCGACCACGGTCGAGGCCGAGATCGGCATGACGCTGCGTGCGAAGAAGTCGGCGCGTGCGCACCAGCGCGAGGCGATCGACGACGTTTTCGCGGGCTTCGCCGAGCAGAACCGCGGCAAGCTGATCATGGCGTGCGGTACCGGGAAGACGTTCACCGCGCTGAAGATCGCCGAGCGGTTGCAGCAGGAGCGTGCCCACGCCGGGCAGGGCGACCACACGACTGTGCTGTTCCTGGTGCCCTCGATCTCGTTGCTCTCGCAGAGCCTGCGTGAGTGGTCGAACGAGACCGCGGTGCCGTTGCGCGTCTTCGCGGTGTGCTCGGACGCGCAGGCCAGCAAGCGGCTCACTCAAGGTGACGATGCAGACATGGCCGTCCACGACATGGGGCTGCCCGCCACCACCGACCCGAATCGGCTCATCGCGCAGATGGCGAGCGTGGAGGCAGTTCCGGGGCTGACGGTAGTGTTCTCCACCTACCAGTCGATCGGCACGATCTCGGCCGCGCAGAAGCAGGGACTGCCTCGGTTCGACCTGGTCCTGTGCGACGAGGCACACCGGACGACCGGCGTCACCCTGGCCGGACATGATGAGTCGGCATTCGTGCGCGTCCACGACGACGCCTTCCTCGGCGCGGACCGCCGCCTGTACATGACGGCCACCCCGCGCATTTACAGCGAGGACACTCAGACCGAGGCGAAGAACTCCAGCGCCGCCGTCGCCTCGATGGACCGCGAGGACCTGTACGGCCCCGAGTTCCACCGCCTGGGCTTCGGTAAAGCCGTCGAACACGGGCTGCTCACCGACTACAAGGTGCTCATACTCACTATCGACGAAGGCGTGGTCGCCGACACCCTCCAGCAGGGCATGGCGGGCGGGACGTCCGAACTGAACCTTGACGACGCCGCAAAGATCATCGGCTGCTGGAACGCCATGGCGAAGCGGTCGGGGACCTTCGCCGACGGCACAGGATTCGGCCCCGACGAGGCACCGATGAAGCGTGCCGTGGCGTTCGCCCGATCCATCGCCGATTCCAAGGCCATCACCGAACGCTTCAACGAGGTCATCGACGCCTACGACGACGCCGACGAGGAGGTTCTGCGCTGCAGCGTCGACCATGTGGACGGCACCTTCAACAGCCTGCAGCGCAACCGGCTACTGGATTGGCTCCGCCAGGACCCCGGCCCGGGCCAAGCCCGCATCTTGTCCAACGCCCGCTGCCTGTCCGAAGGCGTGGATGTCCCCGGGCTGGACGCCGTGTTGTTCCTGCACCCGCGCAACTCGGTAGTGGACGTCGTCCAGTCCGTCGGTCGCGTCATGAGGCTAGCCCCGGGCAAGAACTACGGGTACATCATCCTGCCGGTAGCGGTCCCCGCTGGAACGGCCCCGGAGAGGGCCCTCGCGGACAACAGGCGGTTTAAGACGGTCTGGCAGGTCCTGCAGGCGCTTCGCGCCCACGACGACCGATTCAACGCCACCGTCAACCAGATCGAGCTGAACAAGAAGAAGCCCGAGAACATCGGCGTCGGACACATCGGTCCTGGCGACGAGACGATCGGCGACAAGGACGGCTCCAGCACCCCCGAGACCGAGCAGGCCGCCAAGGATCAGGAGGCACAGAGCGCCCAGCACGTCCAAGACGTCCTGTTCTCGATCACTGACTGGCGGGACGCCATCTACGCACGCGTCGTTGACAAGGTCGGCGAACGTACCTACTGGGAGGACTGGGCCAAGGACATCGCGGACATCGCCGACCGCCACGTCACCCGCATCCGCGCTGCCCTCAAACTCCCTGGCAAGCGGGCTGTCTTCGAGGAGTTCGTGGACGAACTCCGGGCGAATCTAAACCCTGGTGTCAGCGACGACGACGCCATCGACATGCTCGCTCAACACATCGTCACCAAGCCGGTGTTCGACGCCCTGTTCGCCGGCTACGGGTTTGCCGAGCACAACCCCGTCGCCCGGGCCATGCAGCAGATCCTCGACGCCCTGGACGATCAGGGTCTCGACGCCGAAGCCAAGGCCCTCGAAGGGTTCTACAAGTCGGTCCGGGTCCGCGCCGAGGGCATCGATAACCACGAAGGACGCCAGCGCGTCATTGTCGAGCTGTACGACAAGTTCTTCAAGAACGCCCTGCCCAAGACCGCCGACGCCCTCGGCATCGTCTACACGCCCGTCGAAGTTGTCGACTTCATCATCCGCTCGACCGAACAGGCCCTGAACAAGCATCTCGGCCGCTCTCTGACCGACGAAGGTGTCCACATCATCGACCCCTTCGTCGGCACCGGAACCTTCCCGGTGCGTCTCCTCCAGTCCGGACTCATCAAGCCCAAAGACCTACTACGTAAGTACACCAGCGAGCTTCATGCCAACGAGATCGTGCTCCTCGCGTACTACATTGCGGCAGTAAATATCGAGGCGGCCTTCCACGACCTCGCCGGCGGCGACTACCGGCCGTTCGAGGGCATCGTGCTAGCAGACACGTTCCAACTAACCGAGGGCAGTGAAACAGAGCTCGATGGGATGGACGTCCTCGAGGGCAACAGCGAGCGCGCCAAGAGGCAGAAAGCCCAGCCGATCACGGTCGTCGTCGGCAACCCGCCCTACTCGGTGGGCCAAGACAGCGTCAACGACAACAACCAGAACCTCAAGTACGAGGTGCTGGACGCCCGCATCGCCGAGACCTTTGTGGCCCAGTCCGCGGTCGGCAACAAGAACAAGCTCTACGACTCCTATATCCGGGCCATCCGCTGGGCAGCCGATCGCATCACAGGCGAGGGCGTTGTCGCCTTCGTCTCCAACGGTGGCTACATCGACGGCACCAGTGCCGACGGTCTGCGCAAATCCCTGGCGGACGAGGTCGACGCGATCTACTGCTACAACCTGCGAGGCAACCAGCGCACCGCCGGGGAGCAGTCCCGCAAGGAGGGTGGCAAGGTATTCGGTTCGGGCAGCCGCAACACCGTCGCCATCTTGATCCTGGTCAAGGGTGGCCAGAATCCCGGGGCGACCGCGGGCTGCGAACTGCACTACCGAGACATTGGCGACTACCTCACCCGCGAGGAGAAGCTGAACAAGCTTCGGATTCAGAATCTAGAGACTGTGGAATGGGAGAAAATCACTCCGAACGTCGAGGGTGACTGGATTAACCAGCGGGACGAGTCTTATGTTTCATTCCAAGCCATCGGCGACAAGAATAGGACGCTGGCTAGTCAGTCTATTTTTGCACTCTATTCCAGCGGCCTGAACTCTGCCCGCGACTCCTGGGTCTACAACTTCTCCGAGGAGAAGGTTCGCGCCAACATGGAGTCGATGATCGACTTCTATAACAACCAAGTACGAGATTTTCAATCTCATTGCAAAATCAGCGGCATGGCGAGTCCCAGCGTGAAGGACGTAGAGCAATGGATCGACACAAATCCAAAAAAAATTAGCTGGAATCGCGCCGATAAGACGAGGCTAGCCAAGGGGGAGAAGTACGTTTTCGATGCCGCCTGCGTCGTCATCTCTTCCTATCGGCCTTTCGCCAAGCAGAAGCTATACTTCCATTCGCGATTGAACGACATGACGTACCAACTGCCCAGACTCTTCCCAACCGCCGAACATGAGAACTGCGGCTTCTACATCACAGGTCCTGGTGCCGACGAGCCGTTTTCGGTTCTCATGTTCGACGACATCCCGAATCTGCATGCGGTTGGAACGAGGAGCATGGGTCCGCTGTTCCCGCGCTACACCTACCGGGAACTGTCGGTCGAAGGTGGACTCCACTTCGGCGACGACGCGGATGGCTATGAGCGCGTCGACAACATCACCGATGCTGCTCTGGCGGGCTACCGCAAGACGTACAACGACCCGTCCATCAGCAAAGACGACATCTTCTTCTACACCTACGGCCTGCTGCACTCCACGGAGTACCGAGAGCGGTTCGTCGCTGACCTGAAGAAGTCCCTGCCTCGCGTCCCTAAGGTGACCAGCTTCTACGGCTTCGTCGAAGCCGGCCGCAACCTCGCCGACCTGCACATCAACTACGAACAGGCCGTGCCCTATAAGGGCATTGTCGAGACTGTCGCCGGTGATCCCTCCGCCACTTCACCGAGGGAACTGTACCGGGTCGCCAAGATGAAGGTCCACAAGGTTAAGGGTCAGCCTGACCGTTCGAAGATCGTCTACAACAACCGCATCACGCTGACCAACATCCCGGAAGATGCCTATCGCTACCAACTCGGCGCCCGCTCCGCAATCGAATGGGTCATCGACCGGTACCAGATCAAGATCGACAAGAACTCCGGCATCACGAATGATCCCAATGACTGGTCTGATGACCCGCGCTACATCATCGACCTGCTCAAGCGAATCGTCACGGTCAGCCTGGAGACGACGAAGATCGTGGACGCCCTGCCACCACTTGACATCCTGGACCAGCAGTAGTTGCTCTCACCTTGAGCGAGGACAGATGATCGGGCCTCCGCAATTCCTCCTTTCGGTTCATCATGTTCTCATCGGGAGAAGCACTGCGGGCGCGGGATGGACATGGGCGCAAACGGTGGTTCTGATCGCTGGGGTCATCGCGGTTCTTGGTACTGCAATCACGGCAACGCTGACGTACGCGTTGAGTCAGCGGGCGTCGAGGCGCGAGCGGCAGGTCAAGTCGTTCGCGGACGCGTTGGCCGCCGTAGAGGACTACGCGGAGCTTCCCTACCGGGTTCGCAGACGGCTGACGAGCGACGAGGCTCGGCATACGCTCACCGAGGAGATCAGTCGGGTCCAGGCACGCATAGCCTTTCACCAGGGGTGGCTTCAGATCGAAGCACCACATGTCGCCGTCCGGTATGACCAGCTCGTACGTGCCGCCAAGCGGCAGGCCGGCGGACAGATGAAGGAGGCCTGGGAACTGTCACCAGTGCAGGCGGACGCCGCCATGAGTCTTGGTGTGGCGTACCCGAGAACGGAGATTGACCGAGCGCGTCGTAAGTGCTTGGCAGCCATGAGGGAGATGGTGGGACCGATGCCTCGCCCGCACTCGACGGTCGGCCCCAGGCGCGTGCGCTTCCAAGAGCTCCCGTGATTTCCGCCTCCCGGCCACTGACGGCCGGTCTGTGAAGCTAGGCCGCATCATCCAGCGTAATGGGCAGTATCTCGACTCGATTATGAGCCGCCTCGTGACCAGGCCACTCACCGGTTTGATTCCACCATTTCTCCCTGAGTAGGTGGGCGACGATGTGACCAAGGAGCGCTTTGGGTCCGTCGCGTAGACTCCACCGCTGTCCGGCAGGGTCACCGGGAAACCACATGCACAATGATCCGTCGAGGTACCGGTGAGGTGAGGGGGCCAGCGCATTGGTATATACACGAGGGACATCGGGTCTAGCCGGACTGAAGACGATCCTGATCGTCTGTTCGAGAAGGTCCTTCACACACAGGTGGACGTTCAGGGCGTAGCCACCGCGATGTTGCTGAGGAGGGGAGCCGACCCAGACTCGTACGCCGCACTCAGCGAGCCGATGCCGGAACAGTATCCGATTAGCTGGTCTGGAGTACCAGACCGATCGTCGTCGCCACGGTCGTCTGCTCATCCGTCGATCACGCCATCGCCGTACGCGCGCGTGGACGGGATCGTGACCGCAACCCCCTGCAGACCCAGTGCAGTGGTTGTGATGGGCTTGCCTTGCCGAAGGATTGCGGCCTTGCTCGCAAGACTGCTCGGGGCGGGATCGTCAACGTAGTCGAAGAAGACTCGCGCAAGAGCAGAGAGGACTGCGTCGCGATCTTGGTCATTCTCGATGGCTTCGGCGACAGCGTCAGCCGCTGCGCGCAGCCGCCGGGCGGCTGCCGAGCGCGCGATCAGAAGTTGCACGTTTTTGGAAACCTTCGCGGGATCGGGGGTGGCGGTCCCGGATTCGACTCGGGATGCAGCCTTTGCCAGGACCGTCCTGAGTGCGGTGGTCAGACCCATGCCTGGTTCGACGAACTCCCACGCCCACACCGAGAGGTTGTGGGATGAAAAGCCTGGTTCGGTGAATTGTTTGTTCCATCCTTTCAGAAGTCGGATCACACGCCGACGCGTGCGGCGCAGGGACGGGGAGCCAGCGGTGAACAGTTCGACGTGGCGTTCGGGGTGCGATGCTTCCCACGTATTGGTGTGCAGGTTGGGAATCCAGAGGCCAGCACCATCTTTCCGGGGAAGGGCCATGACCATGTCCACCGTCGGGTCTTGGCCGTCTACTGGCTCGCCGAAGAAGAGCTTCGGTCCGCGTTTGGAGGTCCTGCAACGAGCTTTGGGGTATGTCTCGCGAATGGCGGGCCCCAGATGCGCACACATGTCCTCGGTGACGGCCTTCGGTGTCTCGTTATCGCCATCCGGACCAAGCTCGGGATAGGCGCGGCGGTCGAGGACGACACCGCCGTCTCCGTCTCCGACCGGGTGGATGAACGTCTGCTGGGGGATGGAACCACTGGTGTAGGTCCGCCGTGCGCCGGGGAACGCAATCGCCTTGGATCGCACCAAGGCCAGCCGAACCCGGGCCTCGGCCAGGGGTTCTGGATGAGCGTCGATCTGGCGACGAACCTCGTTCAGTACCTCTTCGGTGTGCCCCATGTGGGCTCTCCCATCTCGGCATCAGTGCCGGTTGATCTGGCGACGACAGCGAGCCAGTGCGGCGTAGCCGTCTCGCACATGCAAAGATGTTTCGGACACGAGAACGATAGGGGATGGAGTCTCAGTAGTGCAACCATGTCTCACAAGAGAAACCATGCAGGTCCCGTTGTTCCTTGAAGACGTCTTCGGACTCGGCCATGTCTGAGCCAGCTGATGAGTTCAAGGTTGACGAGCTGTCCGCGATGATCCGCGCGCGGCTTGAGCGGGACGGACTCAAGTTGAGGGAGGCTGCGGCAGAAGCAGGCGTCAGCGCGGCGACGCTGTCGCGCGTAATCAACGGCAGCCTGCCGGACACGCGGACCTTCGCGGCTCTGGTTCGTTGGCTGAACGTCTCTGCGGACCTGTTCATACCGCAGTCATCGACCACCTCGGTACCCGAGGTGGTCGAAGCGCATCTTCGCGCTGATCGAACACTCCCACCCGACCTGGCGAAGGCGATCGCTGACCTGGTTCGGGTCACCTACGCGAATCACATGGAGGGCTCGCGGTCGCAGCCCTCTGATCGAAAGAACCAGGAGGGCTAAGGTGGGCGAGGTCCCATACGGTTTTAAGGCACTTGCCGAGAGGATCGCCGCTCAGCAACGAGCGTTCCTTGGCCGTAAGCCCCACGAGCCACTTCCGGTCCGTGAAATCGCCCAACACCACGGGGCCACAGTAAATTACCCTGAGGACGAATCTGGGCTCACGCCCGCAACACTTAGCGCGCTAAAAGCTTACCCGCAATGCTGGTCGGCAATTACAGTCCGGACGAATGAAGGTCCAGTTATCCTGAATAACCCCCTTCATGAAGATGGGCGACAGAACAGCAATATCACGCATGAAATCGCACATCTGATCCTCAAGCACACTCCAGGTGCGCTACAGACGGTCTTGGGTTGCGTGATGCGCGACTTCGACGAGGCCCAAGAGTCGGAGGCGTCACTCTTGGGCGAGGTTCTTCTCGTCCCCCGCAAGGCCTTGGTCTGGGCAGCGCGTGGCGGCATGGATGTCCAGTCGACCGCGCGCTGGCTCGGTGCATCCGAAGTTCTCGTTAGAACCCGCGCAAACCGCACAGGCGTCAAGCGCCAGTTTCAAGGCAGCCTCGTCGGATAGCCGCGCCTAGCCCCAGCAGGACGGGGCCTTCGCGGAAACGGTCGGTCACCGTCTGGCCGTACTCGAAGGTGGTCTCCCCGAGCAGTTCGATCTCGATGTCGGGCAGCCCGATCATCGTATGGATAATCTCGGTGGTCCGCTGCGGTGTCCGGGCGGGGTCGGCTGGGATGTTGGCGACCCACTCGCCCTCGAAGTCCGTACTGACCAGGACGCCGGTGCCGTCGGGCAGCGCCGGGTTCTGGATGTAGTGGATGCCCCAGGCACCTGGCCGAGGCATTCACCCCAGATAGAGCCCAATCTCGCAGTGTCCGGCATCCTCCAGCATTCGTCGATGCTGGCAAGAAGCCTGGCAGGACGACGAACGGCGCAAGGTCTCCGCCGCCTACGCGATGGCGGGCAGGCCGGCGGTAGTCACGCAGGCGTTCGTCACCTGAGCCAGCGACATGCTCGACGCCGAACCGGTGGGCACCTACGGTCCCCAACCGCCCACGGCCTCCCAGGTCGCCGGACTGGCGGCCAAGAAACCCGCGCTGGTGCTGGACAACTCCGCGATGCCCGGCGCGAACCCGCTGTCGTCCATCAACGCCAAGTGCGTCACCATCGTCAACTTCCCCGACGAAAGCCAAGACCTCCTATCGGTCTACCGCGCCGTCTCGACCACACTCGCCGGATAACGGGGAGAAAGACCAGCCAAGCCCGTCCATCGGGAGCCGGGCTCGCGCCCTTGCCGGGCCCAGTGTCCGGCCGTCTCAGATCAGGCGATGGGCCTCGTCGTCGCGGACGGGAGCGCCAGCGGTGACGCCGTGCAGGACGTGCGCGAGGATCTCCGCGCCGCGCACCACCCTGGGGCCGGGCCGGTTGAAGTAGGCGGGACCGTCCAGGACCCAGACCTGTCCGGCCCGGCCCTGCCAGTCGCGCGGCGCCGCCTCCGCTCTGGTCCGTTCGGGGGCGAACCCACAGGGCATCAGGAGGATCACGTCCGGGCGGGCCGCGTCGAGCTCGCCGGCCGTCATGGGGCCGGTGTGCTCGCCCGGCGATGCGAGCAGCGGTTCCCCGCCCGCCGCGCGGATCTGCTCGGGGACCCAGTGCCCGGCGGGCCACAGCGGGTCCAGCCACTCGATCGCCGCCACCCGCGGCCGGGACGCTCCCGCGACCGCCTCACGGACGCGGTCGAGACGCTCCCGCAGGTCACGCGCCCTGTCCGCGGCGGCATCGGAGACGTCCAAGATCTTCCCCACCTGGACGAGTGTGTCGAGCACGTCCGGCAGCGTCTTCGGTTCCAGGCTGACCACCCGGGGCCCCGCGTCCATGACCCGCAGCGCGCCCGCCACCTCGCGGTAGGACACGGCACACACCTCGCACAGGTCCTGGGTGAGCACCACGTCAGGCTCCAGCCCGGCCAGCAGATCCGCGTCCAGGGTGTACAGCCCGGAGCCCCGGTGGGCCACCGCCCCGGAGATCTCCCGGCTCGTCAGATCACCGGCGTCGTAGCCCGCGGCGGTGACGACGGGCACGTCCGCGACGGCGTCGGGCGGCCAGTCGCACTCATGCGTGCGCCCCACCAGAGCGGCGGCCAGACCCAGTTCCGCCACGATGTCGGTAGCGGCGGGCAGCAACGACACGATCCGCATGCCCCGACCCTAACCGGCAGGCGCCAGCGGGTACTGCCGAGGTTTCGAATGACGCTGCGGAGCCCCCCGGAGTTCTGACGCCGCAACACCGCGACCTCCTGACGCAGCACCAGCGCCTCGGCATCCTTACGCCGACGAACGCGCCAGCAACGCTATCCACGTGGCCAAGCGAACGAACATCACATACAGCATCCGTAGCGTCACAAGCACGCGATCCAGCCAGCACAGCCGTCATCATGCTTGACATACTGGCAGGTCAGACATCTGTGCCCCATTCTGGAACCCCACAGCCAACTCGTGCCGGACGCTGAAACCATCGGTCGTCCGTGCCATCACGGGATCGGATAATGGGAGAGTCGTGATCGATCGTCGACAGCTTTACCAGCGCCTCTGGCAAGGGCCGATGTTTCAGCGCTGGCACTGGCTGGAGTGGAACTTCGCCCCCGGCCGCCAGACACCGTTCGCGCAGATCACCCTTGATGCGTTGGTGCGCTGCGACGCGGTTATGCCGGGCTACGCCGAGGCCATGGTTACCACTCTCGAGGCCATCGGTGGCCGCGAGCACGACCGCGACGACCTCGAGCGGCTCAAGCAATGGCTCGGCGAGCTACACGTCGTCCACCATTTCGTCACCTGGGCATGGCCGGAACAGGTGACCTTTAAGCGAGAGCCGACCGCGGGAGGCTCCCTTGCTAATCCGGAGATCACGATCACCGCAGCCGACTGGCGGCTCGGCGTCGAGGTGAAAACACCAGATCTACGCAAGCTGTCAGACGGCCGCCGTAGTACCAACCCTTTCCAAGTGCTCGCCCGCGTCGACGGTGGCCCTACCATGCTCCCCGGGCCCGTGACGATGCCCCGGGACAACCCGATCAAGGACTTCCTCGTCAGCGCCAACCGGAAGTTCACAGGCTTTCATGCCACTGATCCAGGCTTCTACGGGATTCTCGTGATCGTGTGGGACGACTTTGTCAACGAGCCGATCAGCGCGCTACTCTCCCCCGCATCGGGGCTCTTTACCCCGAACAGCTTCCACACCGACAGGAACGGCAGCCCGCACACCTATCCATGCGTTGACGCTGTAGTTCTGCTGCGCCAGCAGCACCAGTTCATAGAAGGCATGGCGAACAGGCCTCCACTCGACGAGCGACGCCATTTCCTCGACTATGGAGATTTGGACCGGTTCCCACCCAACGCCGTCATCCCGAACCCGCACTCAACTCACCCGGTATCCGACTCGCTCGTCGGCGCTCTCCAGGCCTGGTACCCGCAGCCGACGATGGGTGGGGAGTACGTCCCAGCCGAACTGGTCATCTGGACGTGAATCCACCCCAGATCCACGAGGCTCGACCGCCACGCCACATTGGCCCGCCGGACTCCCGACTCACCGGCTCGGTGAACGAGACCTGGCCGCAGGTGGGAGCGCAGCGGCGGCGCTCGATGCCTGGATGGCCTTCGAAGACGAGGCCGGGTTCTCGATGGCGCCGCCGACCGTACGGACCTGCCTGGTGGGGGGCACGATCAAAGCCACTGTCCTCCCCTACTGTCAACGTGCCCGGGGCACCTCACGGGCCCGGTGCGATCTCCAGCAGGCCCGAGGCCCACCAGGAGCTGTCCCCTGGGACGACACGTGCTGCTCACCGCCCCGCAGCACCCGGTGGAAGCCGCTTCGCTGGCTGGCGGTACGGTCTGCCCTTCCGGGGCCCGCCTGGGCCTCACTGGAACCGGAACAGAAAGATCATCATCGCCAATGAGGGCACCCGCCGCATGCTGCGCACGCCCTACGTGCCGGCGGTGCCGCTACGAGGAGGTGGCGCCGAGCTTTGACGTCAGGCAACTGGCCGTCCGCCAGGAGGACGGAACGGCGACGGTCTGGGACCTCGACACGGCAGCCGTCCGCAGGCTGTCGGACCGTCTGTCAGGGGTGCGGGATAAGTTCGAGATGAGTTAGTTTCCGCGACGAGTGTGAGTCGTCCTGAGCACGACCAAACCTACCTGGGAGGAGGGTGTCGACTTGCAGGAGCCTACCTGCGTCGGGACCGAAGACTGCGATCGGCCGATCCACGTCAAGGCTCGGCAGTTGTGCCGTGTGCACTACCAGGCTGCTTGGAGGGCTGGACTCACCGAGGAAGTCGCCATGGGCCCCGTTCCGAACCAGCGCGGCTGCGACGTCGAAAGCTGTCCCAACAAGCATAAGGCGTACGGCTTCTGCAAGAAGCACCTCGACCAAGAGCGCGCCGCTGGTCGCCTCCTGATCGACATGGAGTGCCAGTTCAAGGATTGCGGGCGCCCGCGGGTCGAGTCGCTGGAGAGCGGCGGACTCTGCCTGTCCCACCGTAGGCAGCGGCTCAAGGGAAGGCCGCTCACCCCGCTCCGCACATACCACAAGCGGGACGGTCTGTGCGGCGGTCCGGATTGCAACAAGCCGGTGAGGGAAACGGTCGGCGGGATGGGGTACTGCTCGGGCCACGGCTTCCAAGCTCGAATGGGAAGAAAACTCACGGTCATCGTCCGCGAGAACCGGAAAGGGGAGCCGTGTAGCGCACTCAACGGAGCATGCGGCCGTACCGCCCTTACCCGTGACGGTCTCTGCCGCACCCACTACCGATACCGATTCGAAGATCCTAATGACTGGGATCGCCCCATTCCCCCCAAGGCAGCCAACGGCGCTGGTCACCTCAACGCGGATGGATATCGCGTTATCACCGTCAACGGCCGGAACGTGATGGAGCACCGCCACAAGATGGAAGAGTTGCTCGGGCACCCGCTGGCGTCCACACAAACGGTCCACCATGTGAACGGCAACCGTGCAGACAATCGCACGTACGGTCCGCTACAGATTACCCGCGACGGCAAGCTCCGGTCGGGAAACTTGGAGCTTTGGTCGACCTCGCAACCAGCCGGGCAAGAGATCGGCCCCAAACTGGACTGGGCAATCGAAATGATCTCCGAGTACGAAGAGTTCCTCGACAAGGGGCGGCGCCAGGCCCTCCAGGGGGCGTTGAAGAGACGCCGTGACGAAGGTTCCTAAACACCCGACGACTGATGAATCTCGACAGACACTCGGTGCGACTGGATGAGAAGACCGCCGCACCGCACCGGAACGTTGCGAGCGTGTGTCGGGTGCGCGGTGGGTAATGCACAACCTGGGTTATGGGGCAGCCCTCGACCGGCTGACCAGCCGGAGCTGACCGAGGAGGTGACCCAGCTCCATCAAGAACCCCGCTACCAGGCGCGTGTCCTGATCGTGCCGACGAACGATGCCCGCGAACACCGCCTGCACATGCGCGACCGACAACTCCGCCAGCACAATCTGCCCCAGATACGGGACCAGGTATCGGCGGACATGGCACGCGTAGTTCTTGATCGTGGACGCCGCCCTGGCACGAGTGGCCAGCCACTGTGTCAGCCACTCCCCACCGTGAGCAGACCGCGACCGCCCGCTCCGCGCGGGCTACCGAGTTGCACCAGCGTCTCTTCGGCCGCCTTCCGCGTGCCGAAGCCACCACGCCGTATCCGGCGCCGACGCCCCTCGGACCCGACCGGCAACTCCACCCGGACATACCAGCTCCCATGCCGACGCCCGGTCCGCAGCTTCGGACACCGCGCACCAAACGCCCTCCCCGACTGCGGGTCTACACAGCCACACCGGCGGTACACCCCACCAGAACCCTTGATGAACACCATGCCCGCCATCTACACGGCCGATGAGAAGGGCGACCACCGAACCCAGCAGACACAAACCTGCAGGCCAGGGACGCATCACTTCAACAAACCCGGTGGACTCCAGCCGTGCCAGGTCATACTGCTTGAGCCCGTAACTTGTGGTGCGCAAAGTTGATCTCGTGTTGGCCTGTCCGTCTCCTGGTGGGCGGCAGCGCTGACACTACAAGGCCATCGAAACAGGCGCTCCGAGCCGGGATCGCCACCTCTACGCAGATGAGCGTGACCGTCTCCGTGTTGTCTTATCACGGTGGCGTGGCCACTGTTCTCAGCACCAAGACCGTCTAGGCTCGCTTAGCCTCATGACCACCAGGGACCGGTCGCAGCGGGGAGTTGCGTTGCTCCAGAGAATCCTGGCACTGGTTTAGCGATGCCTGCTTCCGGCCGGGCTGGACCCTAGTACGTGACGTGTCCGGTACCAGCCTCCTGCCGCTATCGACCCACCTACCAGCGGGATTGTCCGTAGGGTCCGGTGCATGACAGCGGAGCAAATGGGGCGGGATGGCAGAACCCACTGAGACACGGCGGCGCACACGACTCGCACGGGTGGTGACGTCGACCGGCGGAGTCGCCATCGCAGTGGTAATGGTGTGGATGTTGGGACCGGGCGCCAAGTGGTGGCTTGTGCACGTGGACGGCGTGCAAGTCGGCGGTAACACAGGTCTCGCTGGAAAAGACTTGGCGCAGGCGCTGGACATGGTACGGGGTCGTGCAATGGCGATGGGCACCGGGCTACTGGCCGCAGCGGCTATCTACTACACCGCCGCCAATGCCTCCTCCGCGCGCCGGTCAGCCCAGGCAGCAATCGAGGGCGTCGACGCGGCCCGTCGCACCGCTGAGATGACCGAGGCCGCCCAGCGCCGCACCTTCGAACTTGCCGAGAAAGGGCAGAACCGCAATCATGTGCTGACCGAACGGGGCCAGCGCACTGATCGTTTCACTAGCGCCGTCGAACAACTCGGTAACGCAAGTCCCGCAGTGCAACTCGGTGGCGTACACGCTCTGGCCGGCTTGGCGGACGACTCCCCTACCACTGAGTTTCGTCAGACATGTATCGACGTGCTATGCGCCTTTCTGCGTCTGCCCTACGACCCTGATCCTGGCGACGGACCTGAGCAAGTGGAGGCTCGCAAGAGCTTCCGAGCCTTGCGCGAGGTTCGCCACACTGTCATCCGCATTATGGGGAACCATCTGCGTGACAGCGCTGCCGTCACCTGGCGTGGACACCGCCTGGACTTCACTGATGTGGTCTTCGACGGGGGCGACTTTCGTGAAGCCGTATTTGAGGGCGCCACCGTCTCTTTCCGAAACGCTCGCTTCGTTGACGACGGGATCGACCTTGAGGATGCTCGATTCGAAAGCGGCGAACTCGAATTCGAAGGCTCCCAGATCACAGGTGGCGCAATCAATCTTTCTGGCGCCAACTTTAAAGGAGGCTGGATTAGTTTCTCAAGTGCCCGGTTCGAAAGTGGCGAAGTCACATTTATCGGGGCACAATGTACAGGTGGATGGCTAAGTTTCTCGAATGTTCACTTTGAGGGCAGCAAGGTATTCTTCAACGATGTGCGTTTTGGAGACTGCAAGGTTGATTTCCATGGTGCGCTTTTCGAGGATGGCTCGGTCGACTTCAGCGGAGCGGAGGGCAAGCGGCCGGATGGCCTACCAGATGACATTGCTCCGTGGTTGTCGTAATTGCGACAGCCTGTTCCAATCCAAAGGCTGCGGGTTAGAATCCTGCCGGCCTAGCTGGGTCGTGGGCGGTCGAGGCCGCCCGCGCCGGGCACGGCGACCACTGGATCGAGGCCCAGCAGCACTACACTGCCGCCCGCGCCGCCGCAGCCGGAACCCGATGGCTCGCCGATCTAGTCACCGACGCTGCCCAGATGGTGACCCCGGCCGCCATGTCGGCCAGGCCAAACGACCTGACCGCGTCGAAGTCGGTTTCGGCCACGTCCTGGCAGAGGAGGTGCCGCCCCTCGCGACGAGTAACCTCGACAATCTTCAGGAGCCGAGGCCGAACGAACCGCTGATCATAAGCTGACCGCACGGCAACGAACGGGAGGACGGCCCACGCGCACCTATCTGTGATGTACACCTGTTGGGGGCGCTTGCTAACCCCTCGTGGGAGGTGCAACGCCTCCTGAACATGGCAGATGAGTGGGAGAAGAGCGCTTCGGAGTCAGAATCAGACCGAAGTAGCGGCAAGCCCAAGCACAGAGGGCGCTGACCTCCCGCCTCAAGCAGTCGCGCGCTTCGCCTGAGCTGCTTGGAGGAAGCTCTCGTGGAGTTCGTCGGCTCTACTTGCCCGAGCCACCAGCTCTTCCAACTGCGACTTTATCGAACTCGCAATCGCCACGTCCTCAACGATGCGGTTGAGGTTGTCTACAACGACGCTGATCGTGAGAATGGTTAGCATGAGGGGATTCTGAGGGCGAACTTCTGCGCTACTAAGGTTTGGCGAAAACACTCCATTCTCGTACTCAAGGTGATTGCGAAGCAGGTCAGTCCAGTCACCATGAGTTTCCACAGAACCCATACGATAGGTAATGTAGGCATTCGGGCCAAGCAGCTTAACCCGCTCTTCGACGTTGGGAAATCCTATCGCGCGTCGGCCCGGGATCGCTGAGACATCCTCAATGCCAGCAGCCTTTGCCATCGTGGCAATGGATCGCTGCATACGCTCCTCGATAGGCCAGACCTTGCCATCACGCCGAGAGATATTACCTTGCACATCCCGCAGGAATTCACGCTCGGCAACTAGCCCGTTCAGCACGTACTTATCAAATCTTTCGCCGGTGCCGTCGTCGCCTAGTAGGTAAACGAGTGTCGCAAGAGTTTCGACAGCGTCCCGCGTAACGCTGAGTTGCTGGAAGGTCTCCCGACTGTTCAGTTCTCGCATCGTCAGCCGCAACAACTTTGTAGTGCGCACAATCATGCCACGTATGATTGCCCTGTTTCTATCCAGTGACGTTGGAGGCCGTAGGGCAGAAATAACCATCATCCAGTGCAAAGCTTCCTTCAGCAAGTAGAATGATGCCTCCATAAAAGGTGCCTCCGCAGTTGCCGCCTGAAGTTCATCCCAGGCTGGCACGTACGGTTGCGGTAGATCTTCGTGCGGCAGTTCAGTGTATTCCATAGGTATAGATTACCCTAATGGACTCACCAGGCACACCTGGTTTTTGGGCATGCTAAATTGGACACTGAATACTTTTGCTTCCATACCAGCGAAGTCAGCAGTGGCGACTAGCCAAGATCGCCCTTCTTCACGCTGGCAAGAAACACCCGCCACTCGTCAGGGTCAAAGCGAAGCGTCGGCCCGTTTGCATCCTTGCTGTCCCGCGCAAAGACGCCATCTGTTCCCTTAGCGACTTCCACGCACTCACCACCGTTGGGCGAGCTGTAAGAGGACTTCCGCCACTGAAAATTCATGCTGTCCATTGGTCTGCCGCTTCCTGAATCATCCGGAGAGATGCCGGGCGCGGAAGCGCTTCGGCTCTCAGGGATTCCCACATACGTTTCATCGTTGCAACGTCGAGCGTGCTTTCGGTCACTTGGCCAGTGAGCGCGTTATCTAGGTACACATAATCTTCACCATCTATCGTTGCGATAGTGAATGGCCCAGCCAGCCCAGCATATTCGCCGGTGTCATTGGGCACGACATGCAGGCGAATGTGCGGCTGCTGCGCTTGCTCGGCGAGGTAGTGCAGTTGCTCACCAATCACCTTGCGCCCGCCAACGGGCCGACGCAAAATGCCTTCATCCATCACGCACACGAACATTGGCGGGTCGTCGCGCGTCAGAATTTCCTGCCGGGCAAGCCGACTCTGTACCTTGGCGTCGATGTCCGCAGCTGACGGCGGGCCAGAGCGAAGGACTGCCCTGGCATAGTCTGGTGTTTGGAGTAAGCCATGCACCACCAGGGGTTGGAAAGAATTAATCTCCGAGGCGTCAGCGATGATGCCCTGCCAGCGGTTTAGATAATCTGGCGTAACCTCCCGGCTCACGAGTTCGTCATATAGCCGTATAAGTGCACCGCCAGTTTCCATGACGGCATCGCAACTCTTGATGAATTCCGGCTTGGGTGTGCGCTGGCACGTTTCGACCATTGCCACTTGTGAAGGTGAGTAATTGATCGCTTGGGCCAGCTGTTCCTGCGTGAGCCCCCGAAACTCCCGCCACGCGATCAGTTCCTTAGCAAAATATTCCAGCCACGTCAGGCGATTGGCAGACAAGCTTCCTCACACCTTCCTCACAGACCAACGACTGTTACCCACAGTCATATGTGCAGGTCGAAACGTATACCGAGCGTACTCCGGCCAGGGTAGACAAGGAAGCCGGTTCAAGCCAACGCAAAGCCGTTGACAGAGGAGCGGCCCGGCGAGGAGCAGGTCATGGCATCGGAGAAAGATCAACTATTGCAGGTGCGTCACCAGTATCCGGGGTGGCGACTGTGGGCCAGCCGGCGAGGCGAACTGATGTGCGCCACCTGGCAGCGACCCCTGACGCGCGAGGAAGCCTGGCAGGGCTTGTCCCGCACCCTCATTGAGGACGACTTGCCCAGCCTCCTCGCCAAGCTTCAGGAGCAGGAAGCCAAGCGGCAAGCCTGCACGCCGCTGTCACTCTGAGGCGTGGAGAAGACCCGGCGGATTGTTCGGGCTTCTACCAACGGGGAGTTCGGAGGGGTTTGTCCATTGGCCCCTTCGGACTCTCCCTAAGTCTCGCGGCTGGCGAGTGATCGGGAGGGGACTTGCCAGCCGCGGGAAACCGCAGGGCCGACGCTGTAGTGATACGCCGCAAGTTCTCCCAGGCGGCCTATTCCTAGAGCACTGCTCCGGTGTCGGCCCTGCATCCACCCCGCTACTGATTGGTTGCGCCTGATGAATACCTGGCCATACCAAAGCAAAATTGCCTTTGCCGCGATGCCAGATGCCGCCTACTGGACGCGGCGGCATCTTGAAAACGTACTGAGCAACTGGCGCTGTACTCAATTCATTCCGAATGCCAAGCTGGTGGCGACGGAGCTCGTCACCAATGCCGTCAAACACTCCAATGACGATGTGTCTAGCGGGCATCTGGGCCGCTCCACCGATGGAACGCTACAAATGCGTCACGCTTACCCGCCTGAGCGAGTGGCGTTGATTCAGGTGCGGGTGTCGCATGGCAACGGGCGGCTGTTGCTTGAGGTGTGGGACAGAAGCGAAAGAGCGCCAACCGAACAGTTGCCCGACTTTGCTTCTGAGAACGAGCGCGGCTTGTTTGTAGTGAGTGCCTTTTGTGAACAGTGGGGATGGTGCTTGGCAAACGGTGGGGGGAAGATTGTGTGGGCGGTGCTGGAGAGGTAAGCGAAGGTCATTCGTGGTTGGGAAAGTTCAAGCATCAGGCAAATGGGCTTAGACACTTCTGAAATCTTCTATGAGTTGTATGAGGCGCTCCCAAAGCCAATCCCGCCACGCTTCAGGAAGCAGCCCCCGTTCAACGAGCGAGTCGCGGGCATCATGCAGAAATTCCATATCCTCTAGATAGTCATCGACGTAGCGGCCTGCACCATCGCGCCCAGAGCCAAGCGTTGGTTCCAATTCCAAATATAGATGCCAACGCTCGACGCAGCGGAAGGCATACACCAGCATGGTATTCAAGGATTCCCACTGCTGAAACTCTGGGGGAGATTCTTCGCCACGCCGCTTGTAGGCTTTTCTCTCCACAACATAGGCATCGAAGACCTTGCCAAAGCCCTGCGCCGTCGCTTTCCAGTCGGCCCTAAATACTTGACGAAGCATAACCTGAGTCAGGGGGTGTATGGCAATGGTTGGCGACTCACCTATAAATCCCTTCACTGCGCGATGGTCAATCAAGCAGTAACTTTCTAGGGTTTCAAGAGCTTGCAAGAATGACGTGTAGCTTGTAGTAGGCATTTCAGCATTGAGGCAACGTCGCAAAAAGTCAGAGCTGATGACTGGCACTATGCTGACGAACGCCATGTAGCGGATTAGTGCATGCGCCTTGGGGTCCTCCGCTTCGAGCAGCTGCACAAGACGTTGGAGCACCGTCAACAGATCTGCATCGTGTTGGGTAGAGATTCGTTGAGTGATACCGGCCGCATCCCACCTCAGATCTTGAGTGAACTGGGCCACCGAGAGATCTCGCTTAGCGATGAGAGTGCAGGCGTGGGTAAGGGCGAGTGGATAGTTACCCAAAGCCTCAGCCAGAGATCTGGTGTCTTCTTCGCTTAGCGTCGGGAGGCGCAAGGCAATGAGTGCCGCCGCTTCTTCATCGCTCATCGCGCCGACAGAGATAAACTCGCAATCCTCTGGTGGAGTGTCACCCCTTCGACGGCTAGTCGCTACGAGGCGCGATCTGAAAGTATTCGGAAGAAGCTGGCGCAGCTCATCAGTGCTATCCAAGTTGTCGAGCACAACAAGGTGTGGTGCATCTTCATGGCTTAGAAGCAAAGCCAGGTGGGCGCGGGGGTCACTGATTACTGGTCCACGTATCTCGATTTGTTGAGCGAGCAATGCAGCTTGAATATCTGGTTCGTGAGGCTTGCCAGACGTTATGAGTATTCTCGGGGCCGACTCGCCTGCTGAAGAAGCGGTGAGTTGTCGCGCAAGCCACGTCTTTCCCATACCAGGCAGACCGACGAGGATGATTACCTTAGCTTCAGAGTCCCAGGCTTCCCGAAATTGAGCCTGTAATTCAGGGCGGGGGACGTATTCGTGCCATGCGCCAACTTTGGCAGATCGCGAAGTAGGCAATGGTTGGCGCGATGCTTTTTGCTCCATCTTCAAGAGTTCGTCGGCGAGGTCTTCTCGGATTACACGCAGCATACGCTTTGCGGTGCTGTCGTCTGAGTTGGGATCAAATCCAGCAAGCTCCAGAACCGTAGAGTGATAATGCTCGTCGTACGTCGGCTGTGTGACATGGAGCCCACGCTTTTCGAACCGCTGCCGAATCTCGCCATCCCGAAAGCCGTACAAGATTTCTGCAAAATGGCGCTCTGGCTGACCTCGCCAAGAACTATTGCCGACCGTACCGGGTTCAGACTCTGGTCCCCGTCCAGTCATTTCCTCTGGAAGCTTGTCGATTGCCTGGCGCAGAGCGTCAATTAGGGCCTGATTTGAGCTTGCACGCCAACTGTCCGCACCCATCACCTTCTGGATGACCCGGGCAAGCGTGGGGTGCTTTAGTTCGTCATTGTCCTCAGCCTGCCTGTAGCAGTTGCGAAGGAGACGGCTCGCAGCCCAAGCAAGATCGCTTCGTAGTTCCGACCTGTCGCCAGCGATGCTCACAGCGACCAGTATGCCTCTACAGCGTGGAGTGCTCCAGTGGCTCAGTAGCCGCGTTGCTCCTTCAGGTGCGTACGCCTTGCTTTGAGATCAGAAGCTTGTTCGGCGGGAAGCTGTGTGGCGAGCCGATGTGTCACCATCGATGCCGCTTCGGCGGCTTCGGGCATCACTTCATCGAACTCCAGTACAAGTAGGATATCTCTTGCCAGCGGATAGTTGTATTTAGCCACCGTACCGGCAAGCCATGCGCCCATCTCACGTGCATAGTCATTCTTGTGTGTGGCAAGAGAGCTTAAGACTCGTTCAGCCTTGTCAGGCACAGTTTCAGCTAAATCAGTCAGATCGTTGACGAGCGGCCCATAAAGATTACCTCCTTTGCCGCTGTCATAGCTTGCCGTATTAACGATCTCGCACAGATCCACCACCTCATCGTCAGTCATCTCCGGAAAGTTAAATAAGCCACGCCTTGCAACCAGCTCTTTGGCCTCTCTTTGTTCCGGTTGTAATCCTTCATCTGTCATATACGGCCGTTATTAAGAAGCAAACGAGAGAGTTTGTCAACATCTTGTTGGCCGTCTAGCTAGGGCTACGGCCAGATGATGGCCGTCAACTTGGCCGCGTACGTACTCCTACGGCCAGGGGTCATTGGGCTGAAATCGACATCACAACCCCTACCAAGGGAGGTCGATTCAGTGTCCCTGATTGAAATCCTCGCCACCACCACAACCGCCCTGCTTGTGGGTTGGGTGCTCACTGGGGTGGTCAGTAGCGCGGTAACCAACATCCTCATCAGGCGACTGCGGCGGAAGCTGCATCGTCTTGAGGCGGAGCTGTTCCGTCTCCGTCGCGGCAACCACCCGAGCGATGAGGACGACTGATGCCACGTTCCTCGCTTTGGAGCATCCTGACGCGGGTGATTGGCGTCATCGCCGGCTTGGTGCTTGTGGGCATCGTGCTTCGGCTCATTGGGGCGATTCTGTCCCCAGTGTTGCCACCTCAATTCATGCAGAGTCTTCGGGATGGTTGGCAGCTGCTGTACGGCACTGTCGGGCCCGCGATTCCGGCGGCTATGGCCCTCCTGATTCTGGTCATCGTCTGCTATCTCGTCATCGGAAGGCGGTAGGAAGATGTTTACCAATCCGCTCGACGCCATGTTTCAGCAAGGCATGTGGGGCTGCGGCTTCATCGTCGTCGGCCTGGCGGTGTTGGCTGTCGTCGTCAAGCTCATTGTGGAGCTGCTGCCCTGGTTGGTGGTCGGGGTGGCGCTGTACGTGGCTTACCGCGTAGTGCGGTTCGTCCTCAAGCGGCGACAGCGGGAGGCGCGGTGACGGTGCCCAGAAAAACGCGCATTCAGCTGGTCGGCAGCACGGATGAACTCATTCGCCGCCAGACCGAAGAGAAGCTGCGGAAGATTCGCCGCCTAGTGGCGGCCGTTCAGCGCAACAGCGATCGACGCAAGGTCACTGGTTCCCAGTAGTTGCCTGGCTGCCCACTCGTCGACCACTGGCGGGTGGGCAGCCAGCCCTCAGCGTAAAACTTCTGACTTTTGGCTGGCACCTGCACAGAGGTCAGGACCAACTAATCGGTGTTGTCAGTTTGTAATTTTTACTTCATTTTCCCAGGTTCTGCCTTCATAGTTAGGGACAGGTAGTTGACTACCTCAACTAAAGCGCGGGTCGGGCGCACATGGGCCGGTTGGCTACCGACACTCTCACGGGTGGAAGCAGACCACAGAGATACGCCACCGATGACACTCGGTAGGTGTGTTTTGTGGTGCTCCGCATATGGAGAAATGTTACTAACTATGGAAGCAAAAGGAGGGCTTGCGTATGAATAGTAATGAGAAACACTCACCAATCAAGGTGACGGCCAAGGAGCGGCGGCACTTGGCATACAAGCTTTTGGCCCGCGCGGCTATCGCACTTGCACGCGTCGAGCTGGCGAGTAAGAAGCCAGCAAATCAGGCTGAACCGAAGGGTAACGAAGTCAAGGAGAAGAACCAATGAGCGAGTTCATATGGTACGACCTGCACCCGCCCCGCAATCTCACCCTTGCCTCCATCACGGGCCTTATGCGAGCGCTTGCGCAACGGTCGCCCCGGGGAATGATGCGGATCACCCCACCGATTGTAGTTGAATCCTGGTCGCACCAGGGAGAAATGCGGTGGCTGCTTGGGATTGCCTCGTCCCTTGGAAGCGGATTTGTGCAGCAGCTTCGGGGCCAGTTGCCTGAACTAGCGATTGTCCTGCGGGAAACGCCAAGGCGGCCGGTGATGGAACTCGCAGTAGATGTTCGGCTCAGCAATATGTCGTTTCCCTTGCGTCTGGATGTCGCACCGTCGGTTAGTACGGGGGTGTTGACTGCGTTAGGCGGGCTGGCTGCCAGAGAATCAGCCGTGGTGCAATGGGTTATTGGCCCGTCGCACACTCGCCACCGGGAGCCGAAAGAATTTAGTGTGCGCGAAGCGCTTGGCATCACCAACCCAACGCCGCCAGATGCCACCACCCGGCAAGCATGGCGGGCCAAGATAGCCGAACCGCTCTTTGGGGTGCGTTGCCGGATTGCTGCTACAGCGCCCGCCAGCGAGCGGATGCACGTCATCGCCAGATCCTTGGTGCACGCTCTAAGCGTCGCCAACAGCGCCAGCTGTCAGCTAAGGGCCAGTGCGGCCACAACTTGGCGGGCTCGCAGTGTCACGACGGCCTACCGGCTGGGCAGTCTCTGGAGTTCGGTAGTGAACGCCGCTGAGCTGGCGGAGCTGCTGGGATGGCCTCTGGAAGGCGTTGAGATACCCGGACAGCCGTTGCAGCTGGCCCCAGCACCCCGACGGCTACTCATCCCACCCGATGACCCAAGGCTTCAGCAGGGCACGCGGGTGCTAGGAGTCGGCCTCCATCCGGCTGACGGGCGTCAGCTGGTTGCCGTACCCCTGGCAAGTAGTCACCACAACCTGGTGGTGAACGGGCCGACCGGCTCCGGCAAGAGCGCACTGTTGGCGCAGCTCATCCTTAGCCATGCCAAAGCTGGCCACGCAATCGTGACGATTGAACCGCGTGGTGATTTGGTGGCGGATGTGCTGAGGCGGATGCCTACCGTTCGGCATGGTGACGTCATTGTGATTGATCCTGCCGACGCGAACCAAGTCGGCTTTAATCCACTGGCGGGGCCGCCACAGGACGCAGAACGCAGGGCCGACGAGTTGGGTGGGTTGTTCCGCCAAATATTTGGTGCCGCGATTGGGCCGCGAAGTAGTGATGTGTTGCTGCATACGCTGCTCACCGCCGCAAGAATGCCAGATGGCACCCTGGCAGATGTGCCCATACTTTTGAGCAACGCGGCATTCCGGCGTGAAGCGCTCAGCAAGATAAACGATCCGCTCACTCTCGGCCCCTGGTGGGCCTGGTTTGAGTCTGTGTCCGAAGCTGAACGGCAACAGATTGCCGCCCCAATAATGAACAAGCTTCGGGCGTTTCTATCACGCCAGTCGATTCGCCGGATGCTTGGGCAGTCTCAGCCCAAGTTTTCGTTTGATGAAGTATTCACACAGCGCCCGCGTATCGTGCTCGTCAACCTCAATCGCGGCGTGAATGGGCCAGAGGCAAGCCGCTTGCTCGGTAGTTTGCTGTTCACTTCTGGGTGGCAGGCCATGCAGCGGCGAGCCAAACTTGCACCAGCCAACCGATTTCCGGTCGCCTGGTTCGTGGATGAGTTTCAGGATTACGTCGGCGCGCTTGACTTCGGTGAAGTGCTGGCGCAGATTCGCGGGCTTGGCGGCTTTGTCGTTGCCGCTCATCAGCATCAGGCGCAGCTCAGTACTAAATTGCAAGCTGCAACGACTGCCAATGCGCGGTCACGTATTTCATTCAGGCCGTCGCCAGCTGATGCTAAGACGCTCGCCGCCATCTACGGCGACCCCGCTACGCCTGACGAGCTGGCTCGGCTTGGGGCATTTGAAGTGTGTGCGCAGCTCTACGTTGGTAACACGATGTCCCAGCCTTTCGCGGTAAAGACACTACCGCTTTTGCCGCCGAGCGCAGATATGTCGGTACTGCGACAGGACAGCCAACAACGATATGCGTCGTCAGGCTCAGCCGTAGATGCCGCCTTGCGCGAGCGTTGGTATGGCGGCAACACGCCGCCTGGAAGTCCGATTGGTTTGCGCAGGAGGAACCACAAATGATGTGCTTTCACCCCAAGCCAAGCCCTACCGCTCGGCCTACCGTCCGCGTTGAGGATGCTTACGCCCTGGCCAGTGAAGACAGCACGCAAACACCAGTGACTCTCTGCCAGTCGCAGAGGATTCCTGTATGAGCGGGCGCAATGCGGGCGGGCGAATCGCCCGGCTGAAGGCTCGGCTGAGTGATCGGGATATGGCTGTACTCGGAACGCTTTTCCACCTGCGGTTGCTTCGGGCTGAGCACATCCAGCGGTTGCATGTGGCGGATGGGTCAGCGGCAACGCAAGCGCGTCGCACACGCAGTCTGTTGCAGCGATTGTACGAATTGAAAGTAGTGGTGCGATTCGCTCGCCGAATCGGTGGGGTGCGGGCAGGATCGAGCGGATTCATTTATGGATTGTCCGGCCTTGGCCTCGCAATTCTAGAAACGAGCGGCCCGTTTGGTGGCCGTCGCCGTACGATTTGGGAAACCAAGCCAGCGTTTCAAGACCACATACTGGCTGTGGCTGAGCTCTATGTCGAATTGGTTGAAGCGCATAGAGCGGGAAAGGCTGAACTCCTCAGCTTCGATGGGGAACCCGCATGTTGGCGGCGATTTACGGGTATCGGCGGAGCCGCGCTTACTTTGAAGTCTGATGCCTATGTGCGCCTTGGAGTTGGTGACTTCGAGCGCCATACCTTTATCGAGATGGATATGGGAAGCGAGCGAGCGCCTGCAGTCAGACGCAAACTGCAGGCGTTTGGCGCTTACTGGCGAACTGGCATTGAACAACAAATGAGCGGCATTTTTCCGCTGGTGCTGTGGCTCGTACCGGACGAAGATCGACGAATCAAGATTGCGGAGGTGATTCATCAGATGGCCCACGAGACTCAGCAGCTCTTTGCAGTAATGCCGCTAAGGGATGGCGTCACTTGGCTGACAGCCCCAACCGGAGAGGGGGAATGAGGCCACTTTCGCGCGGACTACCGCGCAACGAAGTGCTCATTGGGGATGCTCGGGTAGTGCTCGCCGGCTTGCCCGCAAGCAGTGTCGATTGCGTTATTACCTCGCCACCCTATTTCGCTCTGCGAGATTACGGCCAGCCTGAGCAACTCGGGCTAGAAGCGGATATTGATGCGTGGGTGCAAAATCTACTCACGATTGCGGCAGAAGTTCGTCGGGTACTGAAGGCGGGCGGCAGCTTTTGGCTCAACCTCGGCGACAGTTACGCCCACCATCCGCGAGAAGGCGCGGCCAAAAAGAGCCTGCTAATGGGCCCTGAACGCTTGGCGCTGGCCATGCTCCGCGCGGGTTGGATACTCCGCAACCGGGTGGTGTGGGCCAAAACCAATCCCATGCCCAGCAATGTCACCGATCGTTTGAGTGTCACACACGAAAGCGTGTTCTTCTTTACCAAGTCGGCTCGCTACTTCTTTGATCTCAACGCTATCCGCGTGCCGCATAAGGATGATCGCGCCCATGCTGGCCGTCACACGAAAAGTGATCGGTCATACCCGCCGAAAGGTGTGCTGCCTCGGCGGACTGATCGCGGACACAACATCAACAGTGGGCTCACCAAACTGGGTGCGGATGATACGCCGGGCCATCCCCTTGGCAAGAATCCGGGTGATGTATGGCCTATAGGAACAGCCAGCTACCATGGCAACCACTTCGCCACTTTTCCAAGCAAGCTTGTCGAGCGGCCGTTGCTGGCAACGTGTCCAGCGCGAATTTGTGAGCAGTGCGGACAAGCCTGGCAGCGAAGCAAACAGCGCCTTCATGGAAGATTGCTGGCAACTGGGGCGTGGCGGCCCGCTTGCGCCTGTAATGCAGGATGGCATCCGGGCATCGTGCTTGACCCGTTCTTTGGCGCGGGAACAGTGGCACTTGCTGCTGAGATGCATGAACGGGATTGGCTCGGCGTGGAGTTGAATCCCACCTATGCAGAACTGGCCCTTGGACGATTGGCGGCATGGCGAGCTACTAGGGATGCAGATTCCTGACTTGGCAGCCTTACGTAACAGCGAGAGAATGAGGGGTGACTTACACATCAGAAGGAGGCCAGCAAATGAGTGATGAACCTCCAATCTATGACGAGCATGAGCAAGGCCTTAGTGGAGATCGCCGCGAATGGGCACCTGGTCACGATGAACGGCAAGTGCGTCTCGCACGCGATAAAGATGCTCGTCAAAGGCTCATTTCCAAGCTTAGTGATGGAGGTGCTATTGGCGAAGTCGTCGGTCGCACCCACATCGCGGAAGCGGCATTGAGTGCCGCGAGCGAATCCAGCCATATTTTTCGTGTGGTGATCTATCTGCGGGTCAGTACCGAGGAACAAGCAAGCGTCGGCGGCGAAGCCGAGGGCTATTCGATTCCGGCGCAACGAGATGCGTGCCTCGGAAAAGCTCAGGCTATGCACGCGATTGTGGTTGAGCAGTATATTGATGCAGGCGAATCGGCTAAATCTGCTCGTCGCCCAGATTTGCAGCGGATGCTACATGAATTGAAAGGGCGGCGCATCGACTATGTGATCGTCCACAAGATTGACCGATTGGCGCGTAACCGAGCCGACGACGTTGAGATTAACGCGGCGATCGCCAAAGCTGGAGCCAAGCTTGTTTCAGTGTCTGAGCCCGTTGACGACACGCCCGCTGGTCGGTTGCTCTATAACATGATGGCTGATGTTGCCCAGTACCACTCCGACAACCTCGGGGTTGAAGTATTGAAGGGCATGAACAAGAAGGCCGAAACAGGCGGCACGCCGTACCGCTCCCCGTTGGGATATCTCAATGTGCAGGAGGTGAAGAACGGGGAAATCATCCGGGATATCATTGTTGACCCGCAACGCGGATCGCTGATTCGCTGGATGCTTCTGGAGTATGCGACCGGCGAGTGGACAGTTATTCAGCTTGCGGACGCTCTGAATGCGCAGGGACTCAGGACTCGCGGTGGCAAGAAGACGGTAGGGAAGCCCATTTCTCCGCAGACCATTCACCGTCTACTCACCAATCCCTATTTCTTTGGGGTTGTGCCCTACCGGGGAGTGTTCCACGAAGGGAAGCACGAGGCGCTTATCTCCCCGGAAACTTGGCTGCGTATCCAAGAGGTCCTCCGCTCACACAACTACGTGGGCGAAAAGACGCGCCAGCATCCGCACTACCTTAAGTCGTCGATCTTCTGTGGCGAGTGCGGTAGCCGACTGGTTTACAGTCGCAACAAGGGGCGCAACGACTACTATGAATACTTCATTTGTATCAACCGTCGCACCAAGCGGAATCCCTGCAGCCGTACCAGTGTGCGACTTGAAAAGATCGAAGTGGGCATCGCTCGTTTCTACGCTGGCTTCCGTATCGCCCCACACCATGTGAAAGCCATTCAGGAAGCGGTTCGCCAAGAGTTAGCCTCTGAGCGCCAGGCGAGGGAATCGGCAGTCATCCGGGCGCGAAAGCAACTGGAGGGGCTTGGCCGCGAACGCGAGAAGTTGCTCCAAGCGCATTATGCCGATGCCGTCCCGCTTGACCTGATGAAGCGCGAAATGGTGCGTATCACCCGAGAGACCGTCGAAGCTGAGCAAGCCATCCAGGGAGCCACTCAAGCGCTGGGTGAGCTGGATGACACGTTGGCTAGGGCGTTGGTCGTGGCTGTTCACTGTGAACGGCAGTACGTGACTGCCCCGCCGAAGGTGAGACGGCAGATCAATCAGGGCTTGTTCCAGAAGCTGTACATCGGGCGGGACGGTGAGGTGGAGCGCTGTGACCTGACAGAGCCGTTCGTCCAGATGCTCGACCCGCCATCAGCGATGGCAGACGCCCAGATGCTCCCTGACGAGGCGGCAGCGTCAGGGGTAGGAGTGGACTCATCTGACGGCGTGAGGCCAGCCAGCCTGTTCAGGGCGCTGTACGGGGGTGGGGGCAACAACGAAGAAGATCGCCCAGGGGCGATCTTCAACGGTTTGCACAAGATTCATTTGGTACCCCCTACCGTATTCGAACCGGGGCGAGGGCCAAGACAGGATGAGACTTGACCCCATCGGGCTCTGGCAGCCCCGACCAATGACGGTGATGTTGAGCCCGGACGCAGGCCGCACGCATCGACGTGCGGGCAATTTAATCCGACGGGTTGACAGCAGACCACGCCCGGTATCCGGCAGGGAGCCAAACGCCAGGCGACGAATTGGCCGACCATGCGCTGGCCGGGTCTGTGTCGCCACCGACATGACCTGGCATCCGGCGATTTTTGCGGCCGTACGCCTGATCATGCGCACGGGTCCCGGAGAGCCAGCGGCCATGAGAGCGCCACTCTAGCCTGCGCCCGATTTCTGTGGCGGCGAACGATGTTGCGTTATAGCCGCCACTGACGGCAAGAATCACGTTCTTCCGGGTGGGAATCTCACGAACCGGTGGTCTCCTTCGCGTTTGATCAGGTGCATGGAGGACCGCTTAGTGCTCAGCGGCCCGCTCTGCTTGCCCCGGCACGCGCCGCGGCGTGTGCGGCTATCGCCTGACCTTGGCGATGTCACGGGACCGCCGACTCCGCCTACTAACTCCTGAAACCCGGGCCCGTAGCGGACCCGGCGGCGACACGAGTAGACCTCGAGAGGCGGAGCCGGATGGAACCGACGTGGCTCAGCGAAGCGGTGGTGATCGGCTGCTCGGCGGTCGGCCTCACAGGGCTGTGGCTTCGGCTGCGGGCACACGTCCAGCTTGACCGGACACGGCAAAGGACGAGATCGGAAATGTTGCGGACGCTCCCGCCTGGAAGCCGGATGAGCGACCATGGAGCGGACGGCTCTTTGGTCCAAGTCGACGTCGGCCCGACACCACGTGGAGAACGCGGATGAGTGATGCGGCACCCGAACGCGTAGCGACACGGGCAGCGCGGCCCCGACCGGGTGTCCAGGAGTTCAGCACGCTGTACGAGAATGAAATGGCCAAGCTCATGCGATTCGTCATGAAGCACGGGGCCTCGACGACGGAAGCCACCGACGCGGCGCAGTCGGCGTTCAGCTTGGCTTGGGGGTCATGGGACCGGATCCGCGAACCGAAGGCGTGGCTTCGTACGGTTGCGGTCCGCGAGTACTTGCGCCGCCCCCCGGTTGAAACACCGATCGACGCGGTGCCCGACCGAGCTGCGTTCCCGCTGCTCGACTCGGTGGAGCTCGGTGAGCAGGAACAACGGGTTATGGACGCGCTGCACACTCTGCCGATGAAGCAGCGGCAAGTGATGGCCTGGCACTACGACGGGTTCCCTAACGCCCAGATCGCGAAAGAGATGGGCATCAACGAGGCCGCCGTGCGGCAGAACCTGCATAGGGCGAGAGAGCGGCTTAAGGAACTGCTGCTCCGCACGGCTGGAGAGGCAGGCGACGAATGACCGGCCACCACGACGACACCCCAATCGATCCCCTGGACATGCTGCTCCAGGTGGCCGATGTCCGCACGGAACAGGCTCTGCAGGATTCGTTGGCCCTGCACGCCGGGCTGGCTGCCATTACGGCACAGCGGGACGAGGAGTTTGCGCCGACCGCCCCCTTGTGCGGCGATGATGTTGGCGGCAGTCTTGGCGTCGGTATGTTCACCGGTCCCAAGGACGCGGACCTCCTCTCGGCTACCAAGTCGGCCACACTGACCCTCACGCCTAGTAAGGGTGAGGAAGAGTTCGAGCTGACTGAAGCTGAGATCAGGCTTCTCGCGCTGATCGCCGCCGGGGTGACGGCTGACGTCGCTGCTCGCAAGTTGGAGTTGAGCGTCCGGACACTCCGCAGCCGACTCCGAACAATCTGCGATCGCTTGAAGGTCAACACGCCCATCGAAGCAGTGATCTGGGCCGCCCGAAGGCAATTGATCTGACGGACTACGCTTCCCCGGCCCCGGTCCCCATCCTGCCGATGGGGGCCGGGTTGGAGTCTACCGGTCCAACAACCCCCAGGAGCGGCTCAACAAGGAGATCCGGCAGCGCACCGACCCGGATCTGGGGCGTCATCCGAGCACTGCCGCTACCGGCCTGCTCGTGCTGGCCGACAGGGCTTACCACAGCGCCAGCGCGCACATCCTCACGCCCTTCAAGGGATGAGACAAGCCCGAACCGCAAAAGGACGCCAACCGGGCGCACGCCAAGCTCCGCGGACCCGGAGAACGCGCGAACGCCCAGCTCGAGTCATGGCAAACCCTGCGGAAGCTCCGCTGCTTCCCCCGCCACCGCGCCGAACGTCTCGCCAAGGGCATCCACATTGCAACTCCGCGAGACCGCATCACGCTAAGGGTCTCACCCTAGGAAGGCCGGAGCCCCTCATTCGGGACCTCAAAAGCGGACTTTCTATGGCGGGACTCTCGCTCCGCGGAGGCGCCGTCTCACCCGTCAGGGCACAGATCCCGGACCTTGGAGATCACGTCGCTGAGCCACGCCGGCGGATCCAAGACCGCCTCAACGGCGGCCTGCCGGTAGGTGGCCCAGTTCTTACCGTCCACTCCACGCCCGTCGGTGATGAGCGATCGCCGCGCGTCCTCCCAGTCGGACCATTCACTGCGCAGATACGTTTCCAGGTCCTCGTGGGCGACTGCATAGGCGTCGTGCACCTTCGTCACCGGAAAGTCCTCTGGCACCCCACCGAGGTAACCGATCAGCAAGCGGTTCTTGCGTTTGTTCTCCTCGACCTTATCCGCTCTGCAGTTGGCATCACCGTCGAAGACGGCGTAGCAGGGCACGCCCAACTCGGTGAGGACCGCATGCGCCAACGCGATGTTGTCCTTGCCCCCGACGTTGGCCACCACGACGCTGTGTCTCTTCAGCGGGTCCAAGCGTTGACCACAACCTTCCCAAACACCCTTATCGGTGCTGCCCTCCACCAGGAGTACGGCGTGACCGAAGAGCGCCTCGGGGAGGTTCAGGAGGTACACGTTGGTCAGCCGCCGGTCGATCTGGTCCCGGCCCAGCACTGTGCTGAGTCGGGCCGCGACGTGGTCGGCGGTTGTCGAATGGATCCGCACGGACGGTGCACCTTGAGCAAACTCGCGCGTCATCCGGCGGATCTGCGCGAAGCCCTCGGTCTCCAAGAAATACGGGCTGTGCGTCCCGTACGCGATCTGGACCCCGTGGCCGGTGTCGGCGGCCAGCTTGCGCAGGATGGCTGCGAATGCGCGGGCCTGCACCGGGTGCTGAAAAAGCTCCGGCTCCTCGATCGCGAGTAGGATCGTGCGATCGCTTGCCGTGACGGCGCTCTGCGCGAGGACACGCAGGGCGGTGACGAGCAGGGCGCGCTGGAAGCCGTGTCCCTGCTGGTCGATCCGGGTGCGCGCGGTGCCGTCTTGGATGGAGACTTGGAACTGCGCCTGCGGCAACAGCAGCTCGGGTACAAGCGAGTCGACCTGAACGCGCCGACCCATGGTCAGCTGCTCGATCTCCGTGGTCAGCTGATCCGAGAGAGATTCCAGCTGCTTGCCGAAGTGTTTACTCTGGATGCTCTCCCGGTTCGCGTTGACCAGTATTTGCAGCTCGGCCATCTCCTCCTCCGCCTCACTGCGGTCGATGGCCTGGTTCAGGATCCGCCCGATGACGGAGCCCTTAACATCCCGCCCCTCCTCGCCGGCCCGCAGATCGGCGCTGACGAATACGTAGTCGAACAGGCCAGTCATCTTGGCCTGGCCAGCGAACCCGAAGAAGTGAGTGTCGGAATCGAGCTCCGTCCCCTCAAGCAGCTCTGGGTGCTCGCGCTCCCACCTGGCCATCGCGTCGTCCAGCTCCTGAGCATTCTTGACAGGCGGCAGGCCCAGCCCGGGGCCTTCGTCGCTCAGCGTCTTGTACCGCTTGCGGCGATCCATCGCACCCTTGATGGCCCTGATCTCGTCGAAGGGCGGGTAGGTGAGAGCGCGTCCCGACAGCTTGTCGGAACCGTCCTCCCAACGGCGCCACAACCACACGGTCTGGACGTCACCGGCCGCGTACTTGCCCAGCGCGTGCCGGTCCGTGTCGGTGAGGTCGGAGAATTCCACCCCGACACTGATCTGCTTCCGCTCGGCCCCTGCCCACACGTCGTCTTCGGTAAGCCCACGGCCCCCCGGCGGGCCATTGAAGAACCACTCCAGGGCCCGCAGCACCGCGGACTTGCCCACCCCGTTCGGCCCGATGAAGGTCGTGATGTCGTCGAAGCGGATGTCCACGTCTCGCAGACACCGATAGTTCCTGATCGCCACCCGCTGTATCCGCACACACCAACCTCACTGCTCACAGGCGTCCCACCGCAACCCAATTCGGTGACTGACCGCAGTGCGCCGTTACGATAAGGCATGTAAACCGGAGGGAGTCGCCGGACGTCCGCATGGCCCGACTGATCAGAGATTCAACCTGCTCGCCAGGCCGATGCGGGCGTCGTCGGCGTGCTGGTGTGCCCGGGCGATCGAAGAATCCACGCCCACCTCCCGCTAGAGGCACCGGCTCGGACCCGCCGCCGGGCTCGGTCGATGAGTTGCCGCCTTGCCCACTCGGGCCGCCGATCCCGGCGACTACCGCGACCGCCATGCCGTGGAGTGCGGCATCGACCGGCTCAAACGCCAGCTGCATAAGTTGCTGGCGCGGGTGTCATGTTCGCTCGTTGTTTGCTCGTCTGTCGCGGAACGGGTCGGGCCTGAGCGGCACAAGACATTACTCAACAGCGCCGCCGGGCAGACGGAACGGTGCATAGTGACACAGCGCGGCGGCCTGCGCGTTCTAATCCGACGGTCGCGGGTTCGAATCCTGCCGCGCACGCCACCCCTGACCAGCCTAAACACCATGCTCCGGACGAGCCAGCTCTGGCGCGTGGGGCCGGCCTGAGGCCGACCTGGTGCCCCGGGGCACTTCCGCCCATAACAGCAAGGCCACGTACTTCGCTTCACAGTGTTCCGCGACGACAACCACCCGGTGGGGCAGCCCAGGGTCGCGGCCAAGCGTCGCAGGACGAACCGGGCGGTTCAGCGTGGGAGACTCCGAGTTCCTCGGACCCATCCCCCTTGAACGCGTCCCTGAACTCCTGCGCTCGCCGATACTTCGCCTGCGCGCCACACTACGAACCCTTCGGCACCGTCGTGCTCGAAGCCGCCGCCTGCGGCTCCCGTCATCGCGCCCGCGGTCGGCCGCCTTCAGCATCATGTCCAGGACGGAAAGACCGGGTCTGGAACCCCGATAAGGCGACGATCCCAGGTCTCGGGGGCCATCCGATCTGCGCGAACCGGAGCGACCCGCTCCGTCGGAGCGAGGCGCTGACCTGGGCGGATCGGCGTCGCTCTCATGGCCACTTCCGGCGAGGTGACTGGGTTTACCGAGAATTGTCATAGCCGACCGTCACACTTGTCCGCGGAGGGTGACGAGGAAAGGCGACCTTCGGGAGGTGGCGGGTGGAGCAGCCTCGACGGTGGTGGCAGTCGGTCCTCCCAGCCGACTGGCTCGTGTTCGCCCTGCCGGATGACCTGGTGAGAGAGCGATACACGGCCCTCCTGGCCGCGCTGGAGGAGCTGTCCACCCGGGGTCCGATGGCCGGCCTCGACGAGATCGTCGTGCAGGCGCGGAGTGTGGGCTTTCATGATCCGCTGCCAGAGCCGGAGCTGCGCGGCGCGCTCGACCAACTTGCGAAATGATGTACCCCGGCTTTTGTGGGGTCGTGTTACTGGGATCCTCGTGTCTTCGATCATGAGGAGTGCCCCCAGGTGCCCAGAAGTTATCCCCCTGAGTTCCGTCGCAAGGTGCTGGATCTGGTCAAGGCCGGCCGCCCCGTGAGGCAGGTTGCTGCGGACTTGCAGATGCCCAGCCAGACCATCTACGTCTGGCTGCGCCAAGACCGCATCGACTCTGGGCTGGAGCCGGGACTGACCTCGAACGACCACGCCGAGTTGGTCGCCGCCCGGCGCCGGATCGCCCAACTGGAGACCGAACTGGCCGTCACTCGCCGAGCGGTCGAGCTGGTGAAGCGGGCGGTGCCCCCAAAAGACGCTTCGAAGCCATCGCGGTGATGGCCGGCGAGGGGCTGCCCATCAAGGTCTGCTGCCGTGTCCTGGGCGTCTCTGAATCCGGATTCCACATGTGGCGCAAGCGGCCACCCTCGATGCGAGCGATCCGGCACGCCTGGCTGACCGAGCAGATCCTTCGGGTGCACGCCGAGTCCCGCGGTACCTACGGCGGTCAGCGCGTGCACGCCGAACTCACCCTCGGGCGGGGCATCGCGGTCGGACACGGTGCTGTGGAAATGCTGATGCGCCGCGCCGGCCTTCGTGGTCTACCCGGCTCCCGGCGGCGCCGTCCGATCCACCAGACCCCGACCGCGGCCGACCTGGTCGATCGCCAGTTCACCCGCAGCCGAACCGATCAGTTGTGGGTCACCGACATCGAGCGCCACGAGGCGCTGACGAACCGTGCGGTGGTGAAAGGACACCGTCCCTGGCCTGTCGCAGCGGGCCGGGTGAAGCAGAGGGCAGTCTGAACCGGGAGGTGCCGGGGAGGGCGGGAAGCAGCCCTGTCAACGACGAGGCGGGTCAGTACTGCCAGATGGCCCGTGCTCGGCAAGCGAGACGGAAGGGCGCACGTGAGGAACCAGCGGCTGAACGCTCCTCAAGAGAGCCACCAGCTCGAACCTGGCGGATCGGGGCTGGGTAGCAGCGCGCACCCGCACGGCAATGTGGTGCGGGCAACTTCTGGGCCGGTTGATGTCGCCGGTCGGGAGGCCGCGGTGAAGGTCTGCGGCGTAGCCGCGGCGATGCTGCAGGGGCATAGCTGGGCGCCGACCCCGTCGAACGGTTCGACAGTGAACGTGGGAACCATCCCGGTGGCCCCCGGCCTCGATCGCAGCCGGCGATCTGGTGGGAAGGCCCGCCGTCGGCTGATGCCGCCGGGGTGGGGCGGAGGACCCGTAGTAGTCCGGGACCGGGAAAGCCGGTCACATGGCCAAGGGGTCCAGCGTGTTCGCGGCATGGGTGCTGATCCCGGAGGCCGCTGGTGAATACCGGCGCGTCGTGGCCCGGCCTTGATGAGGCCGAGTGGCGAGTACGGGCGATGCAACGCAAGCTGCACCGATGGGCGAGGGCCGATCCTGGCCGTCGCTTCGATGATCTGCGCAACCTTGTCTATGACCCGGCGTTCCTGGCGGTGGCCTGGAGCCGGGTGCGGGGCAACAAGGGCGCACGAACGGCCGGAGTCGATGGCATCGCGCCCCGCGATATCGGCCCGGCCGCGGCGGACCTGCTGGGGGGCTGCGAGACGACCTCAAGGCCAACCGGTTCCTTCCGCATCCGGTGCGGGAGAAGGCGATCCCGAAAGGGTCGGGCAAGGTCCGGCGCCTGGGGATCCCCACAACCCGCGACCGGGTCGTGCAGGCCGCGTTGAAACTGGTGCTTGAGCCGATCTTCGAGGCGGACTTCCAGCCGTGTTCCTACGGCTTCCGCCCGAGACGCCGGGCCCAGGACGCGATCGCCGAGATCCATTACCTGGCCTCGCCCAATCGGAACTACGAGTGGGTGTTCGAGGGTGATATCACGGCGTGTTTCGATGAGATCTCGCACCCGGCCCTGATGGGGCGGGTGCGGGCACGCATTGCAGACAAACGTGTCCTGGCCTGGATCGCGGCGTTCTTGCGCGCGGGCGTCCTGTCCGAGGACGGCCTGAACCGCGAGACGATCACCGGCACACCCCAGGGCGGGATCCTGTCACCGCTGCTGGCCAATATCGCCCTGTCGGTTCTGGACGAGCACTTCGCCGCCAAATGGGAGGCGCTCGGCCCGGAATGGACACGCGCCAAGCACCGACGCGCCGGAGGCGCGGTCATGAAGCTCGTCCGCTATGCCGACGACTTCGTGGTCATGCTCGCCGGGCAACGCGCCGACGCCGAAGCGCTCTGGGACGAGGTCGGCACGGTCCTGGCACCGATGGGCCTGCGCCTGTCGGCCGAGAAGACCAGGATCTGCCACATCGACGAGGGCTTTGATTTCCTCGGCTGGCGCATCCAGCGCCGAGCCTGGCGAAACCGAAGCGGCAAACGAGCTGTCTACACCTACCCCTCGAAGAAGGCGCTGGCCTCGATCGTGGACAAGATACGGGCACTCACCCGCCGCCGGAGCCATCGAACACTGGGCGACCTGCTGCGCCGTCTCAACCCGGTGCTGCGGGGATGGTGCAACTACTTCCGTCACGGGGTCTCGTCCCGGACGTTCGGCTATATCGACCACTACGCCTTCTGGCGAGTGGTCGGCTGGCTCCGGAAACGTCACCTCGGGCTGAACATGCACACCCTCATCCGGCGCTTCGCGCCGGGCTGGCAGATCCAAGCCGAAGGGATCGAGATGTTCCGCCCCGCAACGGTGGTCATCGAACGCTACCGATACCGGGGCACTCGCATCCCCACCCCATGGTCGCCAGCCCAGACGCCAGGAACACCCGCACCAACGGCATGAACACGTGGAGAGCCGGATGCGGCGACGAGTCGCACGTCCGGTTCGGAGGGCGGGCCGCAGAAACCCACCGGCCGAAAGACCGGCAGGGCGCTGCGGTCCGACCCCTACACCGAACACCCCACCCGCGAGGGCAAGGTCTACTGCTGTGTGGTGCTGGACGCCTGCTCCCGCAAAGTGGTCGGCTGGTCCATCGATTCGGCACAGACCGCCACGCTGGTCACCAACGCACTCGGCATGGCCATCCAGAACCGCAAACCCCAGCCCGGCACCCTGATCCACTCCGACCACGGAGTGCAATTCACCTCCTGGGTCTTCACCCAGCGCGCCAAGGCATCCGGCCTGGTGGCCTCGATGGGCTCGGTCGGCGACTGCTTCGATAACGCGGTCATCGAGTCGTTCTGGGGCCGGATGCAGGTCGAACTACTCAACCGGCAACGCTGGCACACCCGCATCGAACTGGCCAACGCGATCTTCGAATACCTGGAGATCTTCCACAACCGCCGACGCCGCCACAGCGCGCTCGGGATGCTCAGCCCCATCGAGTACGAAAGACTCCACTCAGCCCAACTACTCGCATGAGATTCCAGTATCCCGACACCACGAAACTCGGGGTACATCAAGGACTTCACCAAACCCGGGGCATCTCATTCCCGCTGGCCGCCCGGGCGGCCATACCCGGACAGCCATGGGGACGCCACCTCATGGTGCGTCCCTCGCCCGGCGCCCATGTCGCCGTGCCCGGCTGGGTCGCGTCCTCGATCGTCCCTCTGGAACGTGGCCAGTACGTCCTCGTGGCCGTTGCCTCAAGCCTGCGGTGACGACCGGGCTAGCCCAGCAGATTGGGCGGCGACTCAAGGTCGGTTAGCTCGATCCCAGGGGCGGCGAGAACCACATCGCCCGCCAGGTGGACGGATTCGACTTCCCCTGTGGAGAGGTCCGTGACCTCGTACTGCGAGACCGGCAGCGGTTCCGTTCCGGTTTCGTGGACGGACGTTCCCGCTCGCCGCCAGCGCCAGAGGGTCGTGAGCGGCGAGAGGGACGGACCGCCCAACTGGACGAGACGGACGTCGGCCTCCGCGTTCTCCTCCAGACCCAACGAGCGGGCGACCGCGATGAGGAACCCGGGCGAGTCGGCTATGAAGCCGGCCGCCCGTTCGGCGTGTTCGGTGCCTGTCTCCTCCGCCGCGCGCACCCAGGCGACCTCCGGCCCCGTGACACCGCCCCGCACCCACCACGTAGGGGTGACGAGTTCGACGCGGATCTGGCGCCACCGTGCGTCCACGACCAGATCCGTACGGAGGCCGTCCGGCCGCTGGGACGTGTAACGCCAGCCTCCAGGGCCCGGCGCGGTCATTGCGGGCGGCGGTCGCGCAATAGGACACCGCGGTGAGGACCTCGTTGTCGGTTTGGGCGTCGCGGGCGAAGCCGTACACGGCCTCCGGAGCACGCTGGCGCAGCCGGTCTCGGTCCAGTACCCGTGCTAGTGTCGCGGCCCCGACGTGCCGGTGGTCCTTGGCCTTGTCGAGGTAGAACACCCCCTCTGCCGGCGACTGGTTCGCGCAACCACCCTGCACCTGACCGCCGCTGGGAGCACCGCTGGCCAGCGGAGAAGCCCAACGCCTCAGCGGGTGGCTGTTCAGCCGCGTCGAGCTCGTCTTTTCCGCCCCTAGAAGACCTCCGGTCGCCGTGCTCTGGCGGTCAGGGCAGCGGCGAGCGGACGCCAACGTTCATCTTCAGGTTGAGGTTGTCGTGCAGCCGCATCAGCACCTCAGACCCAGGCGCCCCTGGTGAGGACGACCCGTTCGCCGTCGCCGCCGGCGGCCGGCCGGGGACGTCGGCGGGGCCGGGCCCGTGGAGCCCGGGACGTCCCGCCGCGGCGCCACGGGGACGACGCTCCCGGTCGCTACGTCCCTTGGATGGGATTCTGTGCGAGGTCCTGGATGAGGGTAATGCGGCTCACGTCGTTGATCGCCGCAGCCGGCCCGGCAGGTCGAGGATCTGGGTCGCTGGCACGAGAAGTCACGGACACAACTCTCTGATCTTGGGGAACGCGGCGCCGCCAGGGACTGGAGCGGGTGCTACGCCCGACACGAACCCGGTTCGGGATCATGTGGAACAGAGGCGAGGTGAACAGCTCCGCCCACGCGCTCCGTTGCTCGCGCGCGTCGGCCCGCATGCCACTCCTGCAGGAGTGGCATGCGCCGCCCTCGTGTTCCTGTCCCGGTTCCTCTCCTCAAGGGTCCATGGCGGGTGCTCGTCCCGCTCGGCGGGTTCGTCCGGCGGTCAGCAGATGCGTGGGAGTTGCTCGCCCACGAGCATGTCGACGACGCGGACGCCGCCGAGCATGGTGCGCATGTGGACGCGGCCGGGATGCTCGTTGGTGAGGCTGCCGATCGCGCGGGCCTCGGCGCCCTCGGGGCGGGTGCGCATCGCTTCCAGGACGGCGTCGGCCGCGGCCGGTGCGACGAAGGCGACCAGGCAGCCTTCGTTGGCCACGTGCAGCGGGTCCAGCCCGAGCAGTTCGCAGGCGGCGGCCACGGGGCGCGGTACGGGGACGGCTTCCTCGGTGATGTCGACACCGACCGATGAGGTCTCCGCGAGTTCGTTGAGGGCGCTGGCGAGCCCGCCTCGGGTGGGGTCGCGGAGCGTGTGCACGTCCGGTCCGCCCGCGTCGAGCATGGCGGCCACCAACGCGTGGAGCGACCGGCTGTCCGAGGCGATCTCGGACTCGAAGCCGAGGCTCTCCCGGGCGCTGAGGATCGCGGTGCCGTGCAGCGCGATCGGTCCCGACAGCAGGACGAGGTCGCCCGGACGGCCCTGGGTAGCCGACGGCGCCGCGCGCAGATGGCGGACGCCCAGGCCGGTGGTGGTGACGTACACGCCGTCGGCGGCGCCGCGTTGGACGACCTTGGTGTCCCCGGTGACGATCGGGGCGCCGGCCGAGGCCGCGGCGCGCGCCGCCGACGCGGTGATCGCGCGGAGCTCGTCCAGCGGCAGGCCCTCCTCGATGATGTAGGCGAGGGTGAGCGCGATCGGCCGCGCTCCGCGCATGGCCAGGTCGTTGATGGTGCCGTGCACGGCCAGGGAGCCGATGTCGCCGCCGGGGAAGAACCGGGGCGTGACGACGAAGGAGTCGGTGCTGGTCACGACCTGCGCGGTGCCGGTGTCGACGACGGCGGCGTCCTCGGCGATCGGGCCGGTGCCCAGTTCGGCCGCGATCACCTCGCGCAGCAGCTCGGCCATCAGGCGGCCGCCGGAGCCGTGGCCGAGCAGGACCCGTTCGGTCTCGGCCGCCGGTGCGGGGCAGCTCAGGGTCGTCGGGTCGGTCATCGTGTCCTCCCGGCGTTGTGGAAGGCGGCGCAGGTGCCCTCGCTGGACACCATCGGCGCGCCCAGCGGGTGGCGGGGCGTGCACCGGGTGCCGTACGCGGCGCAGTCGGTGGGCAGGCTGATCCCCCGGAGGATCGCTCCGGCGATGCAGTCGGCGTTCTCGGCGGAGCCGGGCCCGTCCGCGCCGAGCCCGTCGATGCTGAAGCGGCGTTCGGCGTCGTATTCCGCGAACTCGGGGGCGAGCGTCAGGCCGCCGGCGGTGATGGGGCCGATGCCGCGCCATGTCCGGGTGGTCACCTGGAAGACGCGGCGCACCGCGTCCTGGGCGGCGGTGTTGCCGGAGCGGCGCACGGCGCGAGCGTACTGGTTCTCGACCTCGTGGCGGCCGTCCTCCAACTGCCGGACGGCCATCAGGATCCCTTCGAGCAGGTCGAGCGGCTCGAATCCGGTGACCACGATGGGGACCCGGTAGCGGGCGGCGATGGGCTCGTACTCGGTCCAGCCCATCACGGCGCAGACGTGTCCTGCGGCCAGGAACGCTTGGACCTGGTTGTCGGGCGAGTCGAGGATGGCGGTGATCGCGGGTGGCACCAGCACGTGGCTGACGAGCATGGAGAAGTTGTCCAGGCCCAGGGCGTGGGCGCGCAGCACGGCCATCGCGTTGGCCGGGGCGGTAGTCTCGAATCCGACCGCGAAGAAGACCACGTGCCGGTCACGGTCGGCGGCCGCCAGGCGGACGGCGTCGAGCGGCGAGTAGACCACGCGCACGTCCGCGCCTCTGGCCCGTAGTCCCAGCAGGTCGCCGCAGGTGCCGGGGACGCGGAGCATGTCGCCGAAGCTGGTGAAGGTCACCTCTGGGCGGGCGGCGATGGCCAGCGCGTGGTCGAGGGTCTCCAGCGGTGTGACGCAGACCGGGCAGCCCGGGCCGTGGATCATGCGCACGTTCTCGGGCAGCAGTTCGTCGATGCCCTGCCGGACGATGGTATGCGTCTGCCCACCGCACACCTCCATGATCGTCCAGGGGCGGGTGGCGGTGGCGTGGACGTCGGCGAGCAGCCGCCGGGCCAGGACCGGGTCCCGGTACTCGTCGAGGTACCTCATCGGGCGCTCCCGTCCCACACGGGGTCACCGCCGTCGGCCAACTCGGCGGCCAGGACGTCGGGGATGGCGGCGAGCACGGCGAGGGTGCGGGCGGCCTCCTCCTCGTCCACCGTGCTGATCGCGAAGCCGACATGGACGATGACGTAGTCGCCGACGGCCGCCTCCGGGGTGTAGGCGAGGCAGACCTCCCGGCGGACGCCGTCGAAGTCGATCACGCCCATGCGCGGTTCGGCGTCGTCGGTCTCGACGATCCGTCCGGGAATGCCCAGGCACATGCCGTTCAGCCCCTCTCCATGGCGCCCGCCAGCCGTGCTGACGCGATCGCTGCCTGCCCGTAGCTGATGCCCCCGTCGTTCACCGGTACCCGTTCGCCGAGGAAGGCCTCGAACCCCGCCTCGTCCAGCGCGCCCAGGACGGCGGTGGCGAGCGTGCGGTTCTGGAACACGCCTCCGGACAGGCAGACGGTGCCCACCCCGACGTCGGCGGCTACGCGGTTGCACAGTTCGGCGGTGACGGCGGCGAGGGTCTGGTGGAAGGCGGCGGCGATCCGTGCGGGCGGCTCGCCGTCGGCGCGGGCCGTGAGCGCGTCGCGCAGCGTGGCCGCGCCGTCGTACACCCACAGACCGCCGCGCCGTACCAGGCGCCAGAAGAGCGGATCCACGGTGTCTTGCTGCCGGGCGGCGGCTTCCAGTTGCATGGCGGCTTCGCCCTCGTAGCGGTTGTCGTCGCAGATGCCCAGCAGGGCGGCGAGGGCGTCGAAGAGCCGCCCCGCGCTGGATGAAAGGGGCGAGTTCACTCCTCGGTCGATCATGCGGCGGGCGACGGCGACCTCCCGTTCGGGGAGCCGTGCCAGCAGGTCCGCGGCCAGTTTGGTGTCCGGGCCGCGCTGGTCCAGGGGTTCGGCGCCGAAGAGGTAGCCGAGCGCCATGCGCGCCGGACGTCGCACTGCCGTGGCACCGCCGCACAGCGGCGCGTGGGAGAAGCGGCCGAGCCGGCGGTATCCCGTGTAGGTGGCCAGCAGGATCTCTCCACCCCAGAGGGTGCCGTCGTCGCCCAGCCCGAGCCCGTCGTAGGCGACGCCGAGGAACGGGCCGGTGACACCGTGTTCGGCGGCGGTGGCGGCGACGTGGGCGTGGTGATGCTGGACCGGGATCCGGCGGTCCGCGGGCCACCGGGCCGCGTGCTTGCTGGACAGGTACTCCGGATGCAGGTCGTGCGCCACGTACGCCGGTTCGACGTCCTCCACGCGCAGGCAGCGTTCCAGGGAATGCTCGAAGGCCGCTAACGTCTCGGCGTCCGCCAGGTCCCCGGTGTGCGGTCCGATGATCGCCCGCCGTCCGTTGGCGACGGTGAAGGTGTGCTTGAGCTGGCCGCCCAGCGCCAGGACCGGTTCCGGCGCGGCGGCCGGCAACGGCAGCGGAGCGGGGGCGAGGCCACGGGCCCGGCGCACGGTGGACGGCCGCCCCGCCACCACGCGGACGACCGAGTCGTCGTACCGGGCCAGGATCGGCCGATCATGGGACAGGACGCCGTCGACATCCGGGCCGAGCCGGCGGCGGACCGCGTCGTCCTCGATCATCATCGGCCCGCCGGCGTGGTTTCCACTGGTCACCACCAGCGGCCGGGCGAGGTCGCGCAGCAGCAGGTGGTGCAGCGGGCTGTAGGGCAGGAACACGCCCACGTCCGGCAGGCCGTCGCAGACCTGCGGGGCCAGCGAGCCTTGCGGCCGGCGTCCCCTCGGCGCCAGCACGATGGGACGAGCGGGCGAGGTCAGCGCGTCGAGGTCGGCGGTGGTCACGTCGGCGAGGGCGCACGCCGCCGCCTTGTCGGGCACCATGACGGCGAGGGGTTTGGCCGCCCTGCCCTTGGCGGCGCGGAGCCGCTCGACCGCTCGGGGATCGGTCCCGTCACAGATCAGCTGGTAGCCGCCGATGCCCTTGACCGCGACCACGCCACCTTCGCGGATCGCCGCCGCGGCGGCCGTCAGCGCTTCCTCGTCCCGCTGCCCGCCGGGATACCAGGCGAGCCGGGGCCCGCACTCCGGGCACGCGATCGGCTCGGCGTGGAAACGGCGGTCGGCCGGGTCGCGGTAGTCGGCCTCGCAGGCCGGGCACATCGCGAAGCCGCGCATCGTCGTGCGCGCTCGGTCGTAGGGCAGCGCCGCGATGATCGTCGCGCGCGGGCCGCACGCGGTGCAGTTCACGAACGGGTACCGGTACCTGCGGTCCCCCGGGTCGAACAACTCCCGCAGACATGGCTCACAGGTGGCCAGGTCGGGCGGTATGTCGCGGGTGGCCGCTCCCTCGGCGGCGCTGCGGAGGACCGCGAACCCCGCCGGGACAGGCGAGTCGCCCAGCCGCGTCGCCGTCACCCCGGTCACCGACGCCGCGGCCGGTGCCTCGACGACGAGACGAGCCGCGAAGTCGTCCAGCACCGGGCCCTCACCCACGGCGGTGATCACCACGACGCCGCCGCTGTTGCGCACGTCGCCGCGCACCCCGCAGGCCGAGGCCAGCCGGTACACGAACGGCCGGAACCCGACCCCTTGCACGGTTCCGTGGACCTCGAACCGCCACGCCTCCGTCTGCCCGCTCTTCTCTCGGGTCCGCGCACCGGTCATACGGCCAGCCTCCCCAGCCGGCCCCGCTCCAGTCATGGTCATTTGACCTTGAAGGCCAGGACGAAGGTCCCGATCCGGACCCGGGCCGACGACCGCGGTAGGTGATCATGCACTATTCGCGGCGCCATCAGTGCCCTGCTCGTCTGGCGTCGTTCACGGCGATCACGAGTTTCGCCAAGAGGAGCAGCACGGGCAGGGCGATCACGCCGAGCAGCACGAGGCGGGGCGTGACGCCGAGCCGTAAGGCGCCGGACGTCACCGCCACCGCGACCGCCACGAGCACGAGGTATTGAAGGCGCGGCGACCCGGTCGAGACGGCCGCCCGGCCCTGAGAACCGGAGCCGTCCCGGCCGGTGTTCACGCCGGACCCGCGAGCTGGGCGATGTCTTCACTGGCGGCGTGGTGGAGCCGGTCGGCGAGGTCGGCCAGCGCCCGGCTCGCCGCGAGCTCCTCGCCGATCTCCGGGACTTCGCGGTCGGCCGGGTTGCGCCGTGCGCGGCCGCGACCGGTGGTCTTCTTCTCGCTGCCGCTGAAGAGGACGGCGTGCGCGGCGGTGTCCGTGCCGTCTTCGGTGATGTAGAGCTCCACGCTCCATTCCTTGGCCTTCATGACGGACCTCCTTCGATCGGTGCCTCACTCGTAGGGTCTGATTCCTGCGAAGGCCTCGGTAGGGCCGGAGGTCCCGCGGCTGAAGAGCCGACGACCTGCGATGGACGTTCGTCCCACATGCCACTGCCGGTCGCACTCGGGACCTTCGGGCCTTTCCGCCGGGGACATCGGACCATTGCCGTGGGCGTCACCCGGAGAAACGCTGAATTCCAATGGCGTTCCGGTGACTTCCGAAGCCGTCCGGGACAGATCATGACGCGCAGTGGAAAGGCAGGGGGACGCGACCATGAAATCGCGCACAACGTGGTCACGAGTGAATCGCTGGCGCCGTCGCTCCGGTTTCGACCGCAATGACCTGCGCCGCCCCGTCGATCGGATCCAATGGCTTTCCGGGCTGTTCCTGCTCGTGGTCTTTCTGGTCGCCGCCCCGTTGATCTGCGTCCGCGCCGTCCAGCACGCGCATGACGTCGGGGTGCGGGCCGAACGGTACGAGGCCGTGACGCGGCACCGGGTCGACGCCACGGTGGTGAAAGTCAAGACGCGGCGCCACGGGCGCGAGATCACCGTGGTCTGGAACGACCGGGACGGAACGCCGCGAACCGGACGCTACATCGGCTGGCGCGGCGCCGAGGTCGGCGCTAACCCCGAGGTCTGGGCCGGGCCACGGAACCAGGTGAGCGACATGCCACCGCGCACGCACGCGCGGACCGTCGGCGACATGGCCGCGACCGGCGCAGCCGCGGGGTTCGCGACCGGGCTGGTGCCGCTAGGCCTGTACCTGCTGCTTCGCCGCCGACTGGACCGCGTCCGCCGCCTCAACTGGGACAAGGACTGGGCCGGCTTCGACCGCCTCCGCCACCGCCGCGCCTGACCCGAGCGTCATGAACGCGGTACGGAGAGCACAAGGGACGAAGGTCCATCACGGGGCGGACCTTCGGCGCGCCGCGCACCCGTGTTGACCTTTGGGTTCACCGCACGCTCGGAGGCCCGCCCCGAAGTGGGCGTCGCGCGGGCGTCGCGGACCGGGACCTTGGGCCATTCTGGAGCCGACCTCCGGCCCCTGCGGGGCGGGCCCCGGCGAGGCTGAACTGGTGGTGAAACCCCCGGACCACGGCGTGCCCGCCGGACGGCGGCGCGCAGGAGGTGCACCATGTTGACACTCGGTCCCCTGGCTCTCGCGCCCCTACTCGCGGCGACGCTGGGCTTCAGCCCCCTCGCACCGTCCCCGACCCCCACGACGACCGGCCCCACCACTCCGCCGCCCACGGCCAGCGTCACCGTCACGCCGCCGTCCGTCGCCGTCGGAGGCTCGACGGTGACCGTCGCCGCCGTCTGTAAGGACGGGACCGCCAAGTCCATCGTCAAGTCCGAGGCCTTCGCCGCCGACGGCGTGTTCAACGGCGCCACCAAGATCACGGTGAAGACCGCCGCCACCGCCAAGCCCGGAAAGTACACCGTCAACCTGCTGTGCGACGGCACCACAGTCAGCGCCTCGACCTCGCTGCAGATCACCCAGGGCGCGCCGACCACGCCCCCGGTGAGCCCGTCGCCGACCAACGCGATCCCGTCCGGTCCGCCGCAGACCGGTGAGGGCTCGACCTCGGGTCCCGGCCCGCTGCTGCTCGGCGGGGTGGTCCTGATCGCGGCGGGTGCCGCGGCCGGGGCGGTCACGCTGCGCCGGCGCCGCGAGGGCGGTGTCTGAAATGCGCCGACGGGACGGCGTGTGGCTGCCGATCGCGGCCGCCGCCGTCATCATCGGGGTCGTCCTGGTCGTCTTCGGGCTGCAACGCCGCGACGGACCACCGGACGTCCCCGGACAGGGCCGCAACGGCCCCTCCGCGACCACGCCGGGGGCCGCGGCCCCGATGAGCCGGTCGGCGCCCGTCCGGATCCGGATCCCGGCCATCGGCGTGGACGCGCCGGTGCTGTCCCTCGGGCTGAACGCCGACGGCACCGTCCGGGAACCCTCGCTGGCCCAGCCGTGGCTCACCAGCTGGTACAACGGCGGCGCCGCCCCCGGCGAGCGCGGCCCGGCCGCCTTCTACGGCCACGTCGACACCCGCGCCTCCGGCCCCGCGGTGTTCTACGACCTCGCACGCCTCAAGCCCGGCGCACACGTCAGGGTCCTGCGCGAGGACGGCCGCACCGCGATCTTCCAGATCACCTCGATCGAACAGGTCCCCAAGTCCCGGTTCCCCACCCAGAAGGTGTACGGCCCCACGTCCGAGCCGACCATCCGGGTCATGACCTGCGGTGGCGACTTCGACCCGGGCACCCGCCACTACAAGGACAACGTCATCGCCTACGGCGTCCTCATCCACGCCGTCGGCTGAGGTCCCGTTCAACGCGCGGCCGTCGCCCCGGCCCCGGCCGCCGCGGACGGACGCTTAGGACGGTCGAAGGCGGCTAGAAGGACTTTGGTCCCTTGGTGCCGATGGCGCAGCGGGTTCTCATGTGATTGCCGGCCGGTGCGGTCGCCGTTGGACCGCGTGCGCCGGGAGCAGACAGGCGAGCCCTTTCCGAGAGGAGATCAGGTCAGGTGAAGACAACCGACGGCGTCACGGCCGCCGATCTGGCGGAGCAGCGCTTCTTCTCCGGCGTGCCCGAGCCGCACCTGGCCGCGCTGGGGGCGGTCGCCGAAGCCGTGGACTTCCCGGCCGGCCATCGGTTCTTCGACGAGGGCGAACCCGCCCAGCGCTTCTGGCTGCTGCGGTCCGGAAAGGTGGCGCTCGACCTGCAGGTTCCCGGCCGGGGCGCGGTGGTGGTGGAGACCTTGCCCGCCTCGGCGGTGCTGGGCTGGTCGTGGCTGTTCCCGCCGCACCGGTGGAGGTTCGGCGCCGTCGCGCTGGAGCCGGTGACGGCCTTCGCGTTCGACGGGCCGGGTGTGCGCGAGTTGTGCGCCGCCGACCCCGGGCTCGGCCGGGATCTGGCCTTACGGTTCGGGGCGGTGATGGGTGACCGGCTCGAGGCCACCCGGGTGCGGATGCTGGACCTGTACGCGCATCCCGAGGAACTCCGATGACGGCGGACGCGGCCCCGGCGCCCATGGCGCCGGTCCCGTACCGGGTGACGGGGTGGCGTGCCGAGACGGCCGACACGGTCACGCTGACCTTGGAGCCGGTCGGGGCATCGATCGCCGAGCCGGTCCCGGGCCAGTTCACCATGATGTACGCGTTCGGCATCGGCGAGGTGCCGATCTCCGTCAGCCGCATCGGGCCGGGGCCGGTGCTGGAGCAGACCGTCCGGGCGGTCGGCGCCGTGACCCGGGCCGTGTGCGGGACGAAGCCGGGCCAGGTCATCGGGCTCCGCGGGCCGTTCGGCGCCGGCTGGGGACCGGAGACCGCACGCGGCCGCGACCTGGTCATCGCCGCCGGCGGGATCGGGCTGGCCCCGCTGCGGCCGGTGGTGCTGCGCGCGCTGTCCGAGCGGGACGCCTTCGGCCGGGTCACGGTCTTGATCGGCATCCGCACGCCCGCCGATCTCCTGTTCGCTGGCGAGCTGGACGCGTGGCGTTCCCGCGGCGCGCGGGTCGAGGTCACGGTGGACCGGCCGGCCCCGGGCTGGACCGGTCACGTCGGCCTGATCACCACGCTGGTCGGCTCCGTGGACGTCGATCCGGCGCGGGCGACGGCGTTCGTCTGCGGACCTGAGGTGATGATGCGCGTCACCGCCGAGGCGCTCATCGGGCTGGGGATGGGCGCCGCCGACGTCCGGGTGTCGCTGGAGCGCAACATGCGCTGCGGCCTCGGGTGGTGCGGGCACTGCCAGCTCGGGCCGCTGCTGATCTGCCGGGACGGGCCCGTCGTGCCGTACGGGCACGCCGTCCCCCTCATGACCGTCAGGGAGCTGTAGCGATGGGACGACCAACGCTGGCCGTGTGGAAGTTCGCCTCCTGCGACGGCTGCCAGCTGACCCTCCTCGACTGCGAGGATGAGCTGCTCGCCCTCACCGGGCGGATCGAGATCGCGCACTTCCTGGAGGCGACCAGCGCCGCCGGGGACGGCCCGTACGACGTGTCGCTGGTGGAGGGGTCGATCACGACGCCCGCCGACCTCGAGCGCATCCGGCACGTGCGGGCCGTGTCCCGGAAGCTGATCACGATCGGGGCGTGCGCGACGGCCGGGGGCGTCCAGGCGCTGCGGAACTTCGGCGACGTCGAGGAGTTCGCTTCCGTCGTCTACGCGCGTCCCGACTACATCGCCACCCTCGACCGGTCCACCCCCATCGCGGCGCACGTGCCAGTGGACTTCGAGCTGCGCGGCTGCCCGATCGACCGCCGCCAGCTCTTGGAGGTGCTGATGGCCCACCTCACCGGGCGCAGGCCGGACGTCCCCGGACACAGCGTGTGCTTCGAGTGCAAGTGCCGCGGAAACGTGTGCGTCATGGTCGCCCATGGCACGCCATGCCTGGGCCCGATCACCCACGCGGGCTGCGGCGCGATCTGCCCCGCCTACGGGCGGGGCTGCTACGGCTGCTTCGGCCCCTCCCCCAACTGGAGCGGCGCCCGGCCCAACACCCGCGGGCTGCTGCCGTGGCTCGATATGACCGAGGACGAGACGCACCGGGTGCTGTCCACATTCAACGTCTCCGCGTTCCGCGAGGAGCCACAGCCGGAGCCGACGGCGGAGGAGGCCCGCGATGACGCATCGCAATGACCGGACGCTGAAGGTCGGGGCGCTCGCCCGGGTCGAGGGCGAGGGCGCGATGTACGTCCGGGTGCGCGGCACCGACGTCGAGGAGGTGCGGCTCGACATCTACGAGCCGCCCCGGTTCTTCGAGGCCTTCCTGCGCGGCCGCGCCCACACCGAGCCGCCCGACATCACGGCCAGGATCTGCGGGATCTGCCCGGTCGCGTACCAGATGAGCGCGTGCCAGGCGATCGAGGCGGCCTGCCGCGTGACCGTGGACGGCGTCCTGCGCGACCTGCGGCGGCTGCTGTACTGCGGCGAGTGGATCGAGAGCCACGCGCTGCACATCTACCTGCTGCACGCGCCCGACTTCCTCGGCTACCCGGGGGCGGTCGAGCTCGCCCGCGACCACCGCGACCTCGTCGAGCGGGGCCTGCGGCTGAAGAAGGCGGGAAACACGCTGCTGGAGGTGCTCGGCGGCCGGGCGATCCATCCGGTGAACGTCCGGGTCGGCGGCTTCTACCGGACGCCGTCGCGCACCGAGCTGGCCCCGCTCGCCGAGACCCTGCGGGAGGCATTGGACGACGCGCTGGCCACCGTGGAATGGGCGGCGGGGTTTGAGTTCCCCGACTTCGTTCACCACCACGAATACCTCGCGCTGTCGGCCGACCGGTACCCGCTGGAGGAAGGCACCCTCCGCAGCAGCGCGGGACGCGCCTTCCCCGCCGCCGATTTCGAGGAGAACATCGTCGAGGAGCAGGTGCCCCACTCGACCGCGCTGCACGCCCGCTTCACCGACGGCGGCATGTATCTGGCCGGGCCGCTGGCGCGCTACTCCCTCAACCACGACCGGCTGTCGCCGCTGGCGCTGGAGGCCGCCGACCGGGCCGGGCTCGGCGCCGAATGCCGCAACCCGTTCCGCAGCATCCTGGTCCGCGCCGTCGAGATCGTCTACGCGGTGGACGAGGCGCTGCGGATCATCGACGGCTACGAGCCGCCGCCCCGCCCGTCGGTGCCCGTGCCGCCGCGGGAGGGCACCGGGCACGGCGTCACCGAAGCGCCGCGCGGCCTGCTGTACCACCGCTACGACCTCGGCCCGGACGGCCTGATCCGGGCGGCGCGGATCGTCCCGCCGACGTCGCAGAACCAGGCCGCCATCGAGGACGACCTGCGCCGCTTCGTCACGGCCCGCCTGCACCTGAACGACCACGCCCTGACCCACCACTGCGAGCAGGCGATCCGCAACTACGACCCCTGCATCTCCTGCTCCACCCACTTCCTCGACCTCACCGTGGACCGGTCATGACCATCGTCATCGGCGTCGGCAACGACTTCCGCCGCGACGACGGCGCGGGTCCGGCCGTGGTGGAGGCCCTGCGCGGCCGTGTCGCGGCGGTGCTCGCGGTGACCGACGGCGAACCGGCCCGGCTCATCGGGCTGTGGGCCGGGGCCGACCTGGCGATCGTCGTGGACGCGGTCCGCGCCGAGCCGCCCGCCCCCGGCCGGATCCACGACCTCGGCGCCGAGACCGCGGCGCTCGCCCGGCGGCCCGTCACCGGCCACGCCCTCGGGCTCGGCGAGGCCGTCGCGCTCGGGCTCGCCGTCGGGCAGATGCCCGCCCGGCTGCGCGTCCTGGCGATCGAAGGGCTCGACTTCAGCCTCGGCCGCGGGCTGACACCCGAGGTCGCCGCCGCCGTCACCGCCGTCACCGACCGGATCGCCGCCTCACTCACATCGAACATCTCACCGAATCCGCCGCCTGTGAGAGAAAGCCGACCGTCATGAACACCTTGGAACTGACCGGGCTCGGTCCCCTGTACGACGCGCTGCGCCGCGCCGGATACACCGTCATCGGCCCTACCGTCCGGGATGACGCCATCGTCCTGGCCGAGCTGGACTCGATCGATCACCTGCCGTACGGCTGGGGCGTGCGGCTCGCCCCAGGCGGGTACCGGCTGCGCCGCAGGGAGGACGGCGCGGCGTTCGCCCACGCGGCCGGGCCACAGTCCTGGAAACCCTTCCTGCACCGCCCACGCGTCAAGCTCTGGGAGGCCGACCGGACCGGCGACGGCTTCGAGGTCCAGGACCACACCCCCGCCCCCGCCCGGCTGGCGCTGCTCGGCGTCCGCCCGTGCGACCTGCGCGCCATCGCCATCCAGGACCGCGTGCTGACCGGCGGACGCCACATCGACCCGTCCTACGCGGCACGGCGCGACGGCGCCTTCATCGTCGCCGTCAACTGCACCGAGCCCGGGGAGACCTGCTTCTGCGTCTCCATGGGCACCGGCCCGCAGGCAGGCCCGGGATACGACCTCGCCCTCACCGAACTGACCGGCGACAACGGCCCCCGTTACGTCGTGGACGTGGGCACCGAGACGGGCGGTCTCGTCATGGACGACATCCAGGCCGGACTGGCCGAGCCCGCCGACGTGGACCGGGCCCGCGCCGAGGTGACGGCGGCGGCTGACCGGATGGGCCGCGAGATGCCCGCGCTCGACCTGCGCGACCTGATGGCGGGCAGCCTGGAGGCCGAACGCTGGGACGAAGTCGCCGAACGCTGCCTGAGCTGCGGCAACTGCACCATGGTGTGCCCGACCTGCTTCTGCACCCGGGTCACCGACACCACCGACCTCACCGGCGACCACGCCGAACGCTGGCAGCTCTGGGACTCCTGCTTCGACCTGGACCACTCCCACCTGCACGGCGGCGACGTCCGGTCCTCACCCAAGAGCCGGTACCGGCAATGGCTCACCCACAAGCTCGGCACCTGGCACGACCAGTTCGGCTCGTCCGGCTGCGTGGGCTGCGGCCGGTGCATCGTGTGGTGCCCCGTCGGCATCGACCTCACCGTCGAGGTCGCCGCCCTGAACGCCGAAACCGTCCAGGACGGCGCAGGCTGAGTCGTCCACGGCCGAAAGACCCGCCCGGATGGGGCTGATCGGCCCTGCTCCCGCACGGCGCGCCGCGTGAGCATGAAGGCAGGCGCGGGAGGTGCGCGATGAAGCAGACCTTCAAGCTCGGGACGATCCTCGGCATCCCCGTCGGGATGCACTGGTCGGTGCTGGTGATCATGGCTCTGATCACCGACATCCTCGCCAGGGCGGTACTGCCCGCGGCCGATCCGGCGGCGTCCGCCGGGACACGCTGGACGGCGGCCGTCATCGGCGCGGTGCTGTTCCTGGCGTCGCTGGCCGCGCACGAGTTCGCGCACGCGCTCGTCGCCCGCCGGCACGGCGTCCGGGTCGGCTCGGTCACGCTGTGGATGCTGGGCGGCATCGCGGAGCTGGATGGCGACCCGCCCGACGCCCGCGCCGACCTGCGCATCGCCGGTGCTGGCCCGCTCACCAGCGCGGCAGCCGCCGCCGTCTTCACCGGGACCGCGGCGGCCGGCACCGCGCTGGGCGTCGCGCCGGTCGCCACCGCGCCACTGGGCTGGCTGGGCGCGGCCAACGCGCTCATCGCCGTGTTCAACCTGCTGCCGGGCGCCCCACTGGACGGCGGCCGTATCCTGCGCGCGGTGCTGTGGCGCCGGCGCGGGGCCCGGTTGAGCGCGAGCCGCGCCGCCGACCGCGCCGGGGCGACGCTGGGCCACGCCATGATCGGCGGCGGGCTGGTCGTCATGCTGCTGGTGAGCTGGTTCGACGGACTCTGGCTCGCCCTCGTCGGCTGGTTCATCGCCGGTTCCGCGCGGGCCGAGGAACGCTGGACGGACCTGCGCGCCGCCGCCGACGGTCTGCGCGCCGCCGACATCATGACGCCGTACCCCGATCACGGCTGGTCCTGGCAACCTGCGGGAGTGTTCATCGAGAGCGTCGCTGTGCGGTCGCGGCAGTCGGTCTTCCCCGTCCTGGACGTGACCGGGGATCCGGTCGGCGCCGTCACGGCGGACCGGTTGTCCCGCGTCCCGTCCCGGGACGTCGGAGCCACCCTCGGTGACCTCGGCGTCCCGTTGCCTTCCGACCGCGTCGCCGGGCCCGGCATCCCCGCGGTCACACTGCTTCAGATGAAGCCGATCGCGGGCGACCTCCTCGCGGTCGTGGCCGCCGACCACCGGCTGCTCGGCATGGTCACCACCGCCGACGTCCAGCGGCTGCTCCGGCACCACCGGCTCCGGCAAAGCCGTCCCGCCACCGCCTGAACGGTGGCCCCCACTGCGAGGCTTCTACGATGCGCCCTGCGCATCCTTGGCCGAGGCCCGGACCGGCCTCGTGATGCGGCGCCGGCGGCGAAGCTCGTCGGCGGCCCAGACGATGACGGCGAACGTGGCGATGATGGCCAGGACGTCCCAGGGCAGCGCAGCGGTGCCGAACAGGTCCCGCAGGGGCGGCAGGTAGATCAGGCCGCGGAGAAGCTGGGCCGACAGCAGCCGGGACAGCGACCGCTTCTCCCGGCGCCGGACCTGGTTCGGCCCGTACACGGCCAGCCGCCGGGCAGCCTCGCGTCCCGACGGTCCCCCGGTCACCGGTGCGCGGCTCCTTGCGGAGCAGCGGCAACGGCTCGCGCGGGTCAGCGGCCGTCGTCCCCGCCCCCTCGACCGGCCCGGCGCCTGGACGATGTCGCACGATCACCCTCCCATCAGCGGAGGCGGCGCCCGCCGGTAGTGACGGCGTACCTGCCCGTTACCTCCAGCCCGGCCTGCCGAACCGCCCTCCTATGAGCGCATCGGTCCGCAGGCCGGAGGGCGGTGCTGCGGCGGTCACGTACGGTCATCCGGCAGAGGTGGGGACGATGGCGACCGTGCATGGTGCGTGCTTCAGCAGCGCGTCACTGGTGGCACCCACGGTCAGCATGTCGACGGCGCCGGCCCCACGAGCGCCGGCCACCGTCAGGGTCGCGTCCTCCGCCGCCTCCAGCAGCGCCTCCCGCGGCGATTTCAGCTCCAGCGACGTCGTGGCCTGGACGTACGGGTACTTCACCCGCCAGGGCGCCACCGCCCGCTCCAGCACGGCGCCGCACACCCGCCGCAGCTTGTCCTCGTCGTCGAACAGCGACAGGTCCCCTCCGGGCGCCGCGCCGGGCTCCCAGCAGCCGTACACCGCGCGCAGCCGCCAGCCGCGCAGCGCCGCCTCCTCGAACCCGAAGGCCAGCGCCGCGTCCGCACCCGCCGAACCGTCCACGCCGACGACCACCAGGCCGTCGCGGGGAGCCGCCGACCGCACGACCACGACCGGGCAGTCGGCGTGCGCCGGCACCCGCAGCGCCGTCGAGCCGACGGGCATCTCGCCCGGCTCGTGCGAGCCGATCACGATCAGTTCGGCGTCGTGGCCTTCGTGGACCAGCGCCGGACCGGCGCTGCCGTCGTGCAGCCGCTTGTGCACCTTCAGGTTCGGGCCGAGATCCCGCGCCAGCGTCACGCCGCCGTCGAGCAGGTGCTCGCCCATCCTGCGGATGATGGCCACACCCTCGTAGTCGATGTAGTCGATCGGATAGGGCCAGCGCCAGACATGGCAGACCGTCAGCGGCAGGTGCCGCAGCCGCGCCTCCCCCACCGCCCACCGCAGGGCCCGCTCGCTGTTGCTGGTTCCGTCGTAGCCGACGATCACGTGGCTCATGACGTCCTCCCTGTTTCGTCCACTTCCATCCCATCGCCGGGCCACCGGCGGTGACAGGGCTGAACGTCCCTGCCTGGCGGGACGTCCGGGTCAGGCCGCCGTGCGCCACGGGCGGGTGCGGGTGACGTCGGAGCTCATGGTTCCTGCGTGATGACCTCTTCGACGGGGCGGCGGACGGTGGTCAGTTCCTCCCCGTCCGGCACGCCGAGGCGCAGCAGCATCTGCGGATGCGCGTCATCGCAGAAATGAGCGCGGATGAACGCGCGCAGCTCCGGAACCTGAAGCGCCTGGGTGTGGTAGGCGGCGGCCAGGTCATGCTCGGCCGCACACAGCAGCACGCGCTGCAGCGCCTGTCCCGCCTCCAGCCAGGCGGCGGGCGTGTCGCTCCCGGTGACCAGCAGGAGCACGATTCCGGCGCGGACCGTCCCGTCGTCGGTGGACGGCTCGACACCCCAGCCCTGGCCGCGCGCGAAGTCGCGTGCCGGGAAGTGCGGCTCGGTCCGCGGGGTCTGCCTGGGATAGGCGGCCTGCTGCACGCCGTCCTTGCGGGCCGTGGCCGGCGCGGGCGCCCAGCGGGCGATCTCCGCCGCGTACGAGGGCGTGCGCTGCTGGATGTGCTCGGCGGCCTCGGTCAACGCGGCCAAGGCCCCGGTCACGTGCGCGTCGGCGGCCTGGATGAGCCGGGCTCCCTCCCGCTCGGCCGCGTGCCGCAGGGCGGTCAGCACCTCCGCAGCGACCGGGTCGGGCCGGAACGCGCCGCGATGGCTGTGGCGGCGCCGGATCTGCGCGTGTTCGCGCTCCACCTCATCGCCCGCCCGCACTCTCTCCGGCTCCATATCGACGTCGGCGAGCAGATGCGGGCGATCGGGATCGGGCAGCAGCCGCACCACCGGCTCGAACCTTTGGGCGCGCATCGACAGCCGCAGGTTGTACAGCGCGGCACCACAGCTGATCAGCATCTCCCGACCGTCCGGGTCGGCGACGTCCAGCCGGCGGTCCGAGTCGGCGCTCAGGCTGATCCGCGATCCGCGCACGGCGAACCGCCACGGCTGGGTGTTGTGCACCGACGGCGCCTGGACCGCGTCCTCGACAGCACGACGGACGGCTTCGGCCGTGACATCCCTGCTCGGTGAAGACATGTCCCCCCCTTTTGCCTCTTCCAGCCCACCATCCGCGACTGACCTGCGGGAGGACCGAACGTCCCCGATGGCGGTGCCGTCCGGTATGTACCCGCCCTGCCCGAGGTACGGGTCGTCCGTCCCTGTGCTCAGGCGGGCGCGGCTAGGGCGTTATGCGGCCTGCAGCGCCGCAGGGCGAGGCACCGGGACGACCGCGACCGTGCACGGGGCATGGTGCAGCATCGCCGAGCTGGTCGCACCCAGCAGCAGGGGATCCAGTCCCCCGGTACCGCGATCACCCACCACCAGCAGATCGGCACCCGCGGCCGCCTCCAGCAGCGCCTCACGCGGACGTTCCAACTGCAGCGACACCTGTACACGGACCTCCGGATAACGCCGCGTCCACGCATGGACGGCACCGTCCAGCATCTCCGCGCGCGTGCGGAACAATCTGTTCCGGTCGGTGAACAGCGCCAGCTCCGCCTCCGGCACCGCGCCAGGTTCCCATGCCGCGTGGACCACCCGCAGATCGCAGTCACGCAACGCGGCCTCCTCGATGGCGAACCCGAGCACCGCATCAGCCCCCGCCGACCCGTCGACCCCGGCCACCACGAGCCCCCGTGCCTCGCCGGCACGGCGGACGACGACCACCGGACGATGCGTGAACGCGGGCAGTTGCACCGCCGCCGAACCGGCCGGCAGCCGATACCGCTCAGGCGAACCCACCACGATCAGCTCCGCGTCATCGGACTCATGAACAAGCGTCTCCGTGACCGGCTCAGGCCGCAGCAACGTGCGCACCCTTCCCACGCGCCCCCAGCTCACGGGCCCGGCACGCGCCCTCGCGCAGCAGGTTCTCGCCCGCCCGCTGGAAGATCGCCTCGACGGCGGCGTCCACATGCCCCCGCGGATAGGGCCAGTGCCAGCAGTAACACATTTCCAGATCAAGACCCCGCAACCGGGCTTCCTCGACCGCCCACCGCAACGCGGGCTCGTTCTCATCGGTCCCGTCATAGCCGAGCAGGACGTTCGGCCTCTGGGCCCGGGTCAGCGCAGCCATCCGGTCCCCCTTCCACCGGCACAGGAGTCACTTTCAGTCTCTCCAGGCCACAGCACCCCTGACAGGGGCCGAAGGTCCCGGTCTGGCCGGGCCGTCCAGCACTGCCCGGCACTGGTGGCCGGTGAGACCGTGACGGTTCGGGGAAGGCCTCACGAACGGCCACGAACGGGTCCGGACGGCTGACCCCGGCGGCCTCCGGCAAGACCTGGCGACAGCGGCGGAAGGGAACACCATGAACCGGTGGATCCTGTCCTACGACGACTACGACCCAAGCGCCGAAAGGCTGCGCGAGGCTCTGTGCACCCTCGGCAACGGCCATTTCGCCACCCGGGGCGCCGCTCCCGAGTCGTCGGCCGACGGCGTCCACTATCCGGGGACCTACATCGCGGGCTGCTATGACCGGCTTTCGGCTGAGGTGGCCGGGCGGCAGGTCGACAACGCCGACCTGGTCAACATGCCGAACTGGCTCTCCCTGACGTTCCGCGCCGCCGGCGGTGAGTGGCTGGATCTCGACCGCGCACGGGCGGAAGGACGGCTGCTGTCCTACCGCCAGGAGCTGGATCTGCGGCGCGGCGTCCTGACCCGTCTCGTGCGCGTGCGCGACGCGGAGGGGCGGACGTCGCGGGTGGCCCAGCGCCGATTCGTGTCCATGCACGACCCGCACCTGGCCGCACTGGAGACCACGATCGTGGCCGAGGACTGGAGCGGCCCGGCGCAGATCGTGTCGGCATTGGACGGGCGCGTCGTCAACGCCGGAGTGGAGCGATATCGAGGCCTCCCGCAAAGGCACCTGAGCAGTGAGAAGACATCCGAGCAATCCGCCCCCGACACGCTCCTCCTGCGTACCCGGACGTCCTCGTCGAGGATCGGGATCGCGCTGGCAGCCCGCACCCGGGTGTCGATCCCGGCCGAGCGCACCCACCGCGGCGAGGGCGGATGGACGGGCCACGACCTGAGCCTCGACGTCCGCGAAGGCGCGCCGGTCACGATCGAGAAGGTCGCGGCCGTGTTCACCTCCCGCGACCGCGCCGTCGAGGAGTACGGAGGGGCCGCGCTGGACGCCGCCGCGACCGCCGCCGACTTCGACGCCTTGCTGGAGCGGCACACTCTCGCGTGGACGCGGTTGTGGCGGCGGTGCCAGCTCAGCGTCGACCACGTCGAGGTGCAGCGGATCCTGAACCTGCACATCTTCCACCTGCTGCAGACGGTGTCGGAGCACAGCGTCGACCTGGACGTCGGCGTCCCCGCCCGCGGCCTGCACGGCGAGGCCTACCGCGGCCACGTCTTCTGGGACGAGCTGTTCATCCTGCCGTTCCTGACCATGCGGTTCCCCGAGATCGCCCGCGCGCTGCTGCTGTACCGGTGGCGGCGGCTGCCCGCCGCCCGCCGCGCCGCGGCCGACGCCGGGCGCCGCGGGGCGATGTACCCGTGGCAAAGCGCGGCCGACGGGCGCGAGGAGACCCAGCGCGTGCACCTCAACCCGCGTTCGGGACGGTGGCTGCCCGACCACACGCACCTGCAGCGGCACGTCGGGCTCACGATCGCCCACAACGTGTGGCGCTTCTACGAGGCGACCGGCGATGTCGAGTTCCTCGCCGAGTACGGCGCCGAGATCATGCTGGAGGTCGCCCGGTTCTTCGCGGACCTGGCCGGCTACGAACGCTCCACCGACCGGTACCGGATCCGCGGCGTCATGGGCCCCGACGAGTACCACGACGCCTATCCGGGGCGGGACGAGCCGGGCCTGGACGACAACGCCTACACCAACGTCCTGGCCGTGTGGGTGCTGCGCCGGGCGCTGGACGCGCTCGCCGCGCTGCCCGAGGAGCGCCGCGCCGAACTGCGGGAACGGCTCGCGCTGACCCGCGAGGAGATCACCCGGTTCGAGGATGTGGCCCGCAAGATGTACGTCCCGTTCCACGACGGCGTGATCAGCCAGTTCGACGGCTACGCCGACCTGGAGGAGTTCGACTGGACCGGCTACCGGGCCCGCTACGGCGACATCCGCAGGCTGGACCGGATCCTGGAAGCCGAGGGCGATTCGCCCAACCGCTACAAGGCGTCCAAGCAGGCCGACGTGCTCATGCTCTTCTACGTACTGTCACCCGAAGAGCTCGACGATGTCCTGCGGCGCCTCGCCTACGAGCACGGCCCCGCACTGGCGGCCAGGACCATCGGCTATTACCTGCCGCGCACCTGCGACGGGTCGACGCTCAGCTCGCTGGTGCACGCCTGGATCCTCGCCCGGACAGACGGCGACGAGGCCTGGAATCTCTTTCTGGAGACGCTGTTCAGCGACTTCGCCGACGCCCAGCACGGCACCACGGCCGAGGGCGTCCATCTGGGCGCGATGGCAGGCACTGTCGACCTCGTCCAACGCTGCCATGCCGGCGTCAGCACCCGCGGCGGCGTCCTTCAACTCGATCCGCGGCTGCCCAGCGCGATCGGGGAGCTGCGCCTCGGGCTCCGCTACCGGGGCAACTGGGGCGTCGACGTGACCTGCCGCCGGAACCTGATCCGTATCGGGCTCCGCCCCGGCGCCACCTCCCCCATCCGTATCTCCTACCGGGCCGAGGAGATCCAGATCCAGCCCGGCACATCCTGGGAGAGCCCGCACGGCTGGACGTCTCCGCCCGCCGGCTGATCCCGCCCATACCCGTCGCGAAACACCATGCCCACCGCGCAACACGAAGGACGAGGCCCGGCGAGTGCCGGGCCTCTGGCGTGCGACCTTTCGCTCAACTCCCGGACCGTCCGGGAGCGGCCATGACGGGGACGACCGCGACGGGGCAGTGCGCGTGGTGCACGAGCCCGTGCGTCACGGCCCGGCTGCGCGGGGCGCTCAGCCCGTTGTGGGGATGTGAGCCCACGACCACCAGCTCGACGTCGCGGGACGCTTTGACCAGCGCGGCCGCAGGGTTGTCCTGGACGATGTCCTCCACGACGTCCACGCCGGGGAAGCGTTTGCGCAGCGGCGCGTGGGCCTTGATGACACGCCAGCGGGCCCGCTCTTCGATCCGCTGCAGATCGGCTCCCGCTCCGGGCCCGTCCAGTGCCTCAGGGAACGGCCAGGCGTGCACCACGCGGAGCCGGGCATGTCGTGCTTCCGCGGCGTTGAACGCGTATTCCAGAGTCGTGGAGTCGTCGTCCAGGCCCACTCCCACGGCGATTTCGCCGCGCTCGCCGGCAGGTCCGGCCGCCGGCTCGCCGCGTACCACCACGACCGGGCAGGTGGCGTGCCGGACGACGCCGAGCCCGACCGACCCCAGCAGGAGCCCAGCGAAACCGCCGAGCCCCCGGTGCCCGACCACCAGCTCGAACGCGCCCTCCGACGCCTCGGCCAGGACCCGGACGGTCCGCCCGGGTACGAGCTCCACGCTCACCGGCACCTCGGGACGGCGCCCGTGCGCGATGCGCTCGGCGCCCGCGATCACCTCACCGCCGACCCGGGACACCGGGCCCGCCTCTCCGGGCGCGACGTTCAGCGGGACGTCGTACGGCCATCGCTCCACCGCATGGACGATCTTCAGGGCACGCCGGCGCCGCGCGGCGTCATCGGCGGCCCAGGCCACGGCTCGTCCGGACGGGACCGAGCCGTCGGCCCCCACGATGATCGGATCGGACATGGTCGACTCCTTTCCTGGTCCTCCGGCTGCTGTCGCGCGGAGACCGGTTCAGTCGCCGGCGGGAACGATCACCACCGGCGCATGCGCATGGTGCAGAACCGCGTGGTTCACCCGGCCCAGCGCCATCCCGGCCGGCCCCCGCCTGCGGCGGGCACCGACCACGACAAGGGCGGCGTTCTCCGACGCCTCCACCAGCGCCTGCGCGGGCGACCGATCCGAGACCAGCCGTCCGACCGGGACATCCGGGAACGACTCCCGCATCCCCGCCAGCGCCTCCGCGAGTTCCATGTCCTCGATCACCCGCCGCCGCGGCGACCCGAACTCTCCGCCCACCGCATGCAGCGCCAAGATCCGGGCGCCCCGCGCAGCGGCCTCGGCAAATGCCCATTGGACGGCCGTGTCCTCACCGGGTGCGCCCTCGACACCGATCACGATCTCCGCCGGCGCATCGGCGGGGAACGGCGCCGAACGCGGCACCACCAGCACCGGACAGCGGGCACGCGCCGCCACGTGCAGCCCGACCGACCCGAACAGCAGGCCCTCGAAACCACCCAGCCCACGCGACCCCACCGCCACCAGGTCCGCGCGCTCGCTCTCCTCCACCAGCGCATGCCCCGGGTCCTCCGGCACCAGCCGCGTCTCGACCTCCAAGTCCGGATGGACCTTGAGCGCATATTGCCGGGCCTCGGCGAGCAGATCCTCCCGCTCCGCGATCAGCCGGCGCAGCGCGTCCGGCGCAATCGCCCCGTCGGGTACCAATGCACGGGACCCGTGGACGAGCAGCAACGACAGGCGATGGCGGACGGCACGATCGCTCGCCCAATCCAACGCCCGCCAGGCATGCGCGGAACCATCGATCCCCACCACGACCGAAGCCGACATCACTCCTCCTGGACTGTTCTTGGCGCTTTCACCTTCGACGCTAGGCCGCGGGACGCCTGCCATCCCGCGGCCGAAGGTCCCTCCTCATAGGGACGACGGTCACCGGCCTCGGCCCCCTGGCTGCGGCCTCCTACGTCTTCGACGCCCTGCTGACCCAGTGCAGCGGCGAGCCGGTGACTCCTGGCCGTCTCGACACCCAGCGGCTGGACACCGCATTTCCGCAGGCCACCCAAATAATGACCATTTTACGGCCGACAAAAAGCCGAATTTCAGGGCGACAATAATGCCTGTCATTTCTATCGCCCATCATCACGGACCGCGGATATCCTACGGCCGAAAGAAGCTAAACCAAGGACCTTTGCCCCTCTCGAATAATAGTTCTCGGAGCGAATATGGCCTGGGGTGATAAAGATAAATGAACCTGCAGAGATCAGCAATACCGAACGTCAGGTCCCACCGTGGCCTTTCAAGGCTCCCATACTCGCCGCCTGCGCGGCGGCGGGCCTTGCCGGGCTCACCGCCCCGGCGGCCGCCACTCCGTCCGACGCGCCGCCGAACCAAGCCGCGCGCTCGGCGGTCGGCCTCACCTTCGACCGGGAAGGTACCGGCTTCGCCTTCTACCGGGGTGAGGGCGACGCCGTCTACATGCGCACCTTCACCGGCTGGGGCACGTGGTCGGCGCAGACCGGTGTCGGCGGCGCCATCACCGGCGCCCCGTCCGCCGCCGCCGCGGGCACCAAGATCGTCACAGCCGCCCGCGGCAAGGATGGCGCACTGTGGCTGCGGACGATGGCCGGCGGCGCCTGGGGCCCCTGGACCACCTGGGGCGGCGCGCTGTCCTCCGCTCCTGCCGTCACCGGCGGCGGCGACGGGCGCGTCGACGCGTTCGCCCGCGGCACCGACGGCGCGCTGTGGACGCGCACCCTCCGCGCCGACGGAACCAAGTCGGCATGGCGAAGCCTCGGCGGCCGGCTGGCCACCGCGCCCGCGGCCGTGACGATCCAAAACGACTCCTTCGACCTCGCCGCAGCCGGAACCGACCACCGGGTCTGGCGAGCCACGACCGCCACCGGATGGAAGTGGACATCGATCGGCGGCCGCACCTACAGCGCACCCGCCATCGGATACATCCCGCAGAGCAACGGCCTGTTCGTCCTGGTCCGCGGGACCGATGACGCGCTGTGGGCCAACGGCCTGGGCGGTGGCGGCTCCACCGGATGGAGGAGCCTGAAGGGCAGGCTGATCGACGGCCCCACCGCCGCAGGCACCCGCCAGCCCGCGCCGCACATCACCGCCGCGATCCGCAGCGTCGACACGGCCGTGTGGACCACCATCTACCCCACCGCCGAGGGCTCCTGGTCCCCCTTCGCCCGCGCCTGGATCCCCGACGACGGCAGGTGAAACGGCGATCATCGGGGCGGACCGGCACCGGTACCGGTCCGCCCCGATGTGACGTCGCTGGGACGGCCCGCGTCCGCCAAGGGCCCCGTTCTGCGGGCACAACCAGGACGGGCCGCTCGGCGGCGCGCGCGCCACCGCGCCGTTCCAGGACTCATGCCGCGGCGACGAGAACACGGCCGCGACGCTGTTGGCCGTAATGGCGGTCTCCGCCGTGGTCTACGCGATCAGCTTCCTGCTCATCCGGGCGCTGTCGCGCTACCGCGTACTGGCCGGCGACCGTGCCGCGGCTCAGCTCACCGGCTGGCTGGCCGCCCTGGCCTCCACACTGGTCAAGATCACCCATGACGTCGCCGCATCCCGACACGGGACCCGCGCACCGCTCAGGCGTTCAACGTCTTCCTCTTCACCCCCGCCGCAGGCCCCGGCACCGCCCTGGCCAACCTGTTCTCCACCCCCACTCTGCGGCAGCGTCTGGACCAGATGACCGAGATCTCGGCAGACCTCACCGCCGACCATCCCTACCACGATCGGTGATCCGGCCTGAAACGGGCGGGGCGGCATCCGGGGCCGACCGGCCAGACGGCCTGAACCGCCGTGCTCAAGGGCACCGCTCCCCCGTGGTCTCTAGCCCTAACGGACGCGATCAAGATAGCCAGTGCGGTGACCACGAACGTTCAACGTGTTGGGTGACACGCCGGATCGGGTCCGGGATGTGGGAGTTGATCGGCTTCACCCTCGATGGCGACAGGTCGTTGTCGAGGAGGGTGGGCTGGTGACAGAACCGGTCAGAGCACGGCGGTTGACCGAAGACGAGGGCCGGCGGCTGCAGCAGATCGTGCGGCGGGGCAAGCACGAATCGATCCGGGTCCGCAGGGCGATGATCATCATGGCGTCGGCGTCAGGAATACCGGCCCCGGCGATCACCCGCCTGGTCGCCGCAGACCCCGACACCGTCCCGGAGGTGATCCATGCCTTCAACGAACGGGACTGGCCTGCCTGGACCCTAACTGGGCGGGCGGCCGTCCCCGCCTGATCAGCGATGAGGACATCGCGTTCATCATCGAGACGGCCCAAACGCGCCCGACCAAGCTCGGGCGGCCGTTCACCCGCTGGAGCGTCCGCAAACTCGCCAGCCACCTGGCCGACCACGCCGAGCGGAAGATCCGGATCGGACGGGAACGGCTGCGGCAGGTCCTGCACGCCCACCAGATCACCTTCCAGCGCGCCCGCACCTGGAAGACCTCCACCGACCCCGATTTCGACGCCGAACTGGACCGCATCGAGGAGGTCACGACCCGGTTCGCGGACCGATGTTGCAGTCGCCGCGCCCACCACCCGGCGTCCGGCCCGAGCAGGGTGAGCCGCTCGGCGAACGGCAGCATCGCGAGGGCGGGCTGAAGATCCCGATCCGACACGACGGCGATGCCGTGGTCGCGCGTCATGAACGGGTGGTCCGAGTCCTGGGCGTCCAGGCGGGCCTCCACCCTCTCGAACCAGGCGAAGGCCACCTGCGCCAGGCGGTCGGGCTGCCTCGCCGCCGCGGCGAGGCGGGAAGGACCGTCCGTCGCCGCCGGGCGCCGGCAACCCATGGTGGTCATCCAAGCGGCGTCGACCGGGCGAATACCCGGTTGTTCGATATGCCGGATCAAACCCTCCGAGGTGTCCTTGTGCGAACATCGCTGATTCGTTCACCCGCCCCCGCCGTGCTGGCGGCGGTGTGCATGCTGCTGGCCGCGCTGGTCGCGGCCGGGCCGCCGACCCGCGCGGCGACCGCCGATCCGCCCCCCGCCCCCCGCCCGGGGACGGGGCCGGTCCTGCTGGAGCCGACCCCCGGCGTGGGCGAGAAGGTGGCAACGTCGTCGCCGAAGTTGCTCGAGGCCGTCCAGCGGGACATGCGCCTGAGCCGCGCTCAGGCGATCACCCGGCTGGGCCGCCAGGACGCCGCCGGCGCCGTCGAGTCCCGGGCCCGCCGCGCGGCCGGCCGGTCCTTCGCGGGCGCCTGGCTGAACGGGGACGGCTCGTCGCTGATGGTCGCCGTCACCGACCAGCGTGTCGCGCCGGCCGTACGGGCGGCGGGCGGCAATCCCAAGCTGGTGGCTCACCGTCGCGGCGAGTTGGAGATCGCCCGGCTCAAGCTGCGCGCCCACAACGACAAGACCTCCGGCAAGACGTCCGGCAAGGCGACCGGCACCGTGGTACGCGGATGGCACATCGACCTCGCACGCAACCGTGTGGTGGTCCAGGCCGCGCCCGGCAAGCAGGCCGCGGCCGCCCGCTGGGTCGCCGCCGCCGGCGTACCCGCCGGCCTGGTGGCCTACGACACCGGCCAGGCACCGCTGAAGGCGGCCGCCGACGTACGCGGCGGCGACTCCTTCACCAACAGTTTCAGCAAGCGCAAGTGCACCGCGGGCTTCACCGTCAAACCGCTGCTGAACGTCGACGTGCTGGGCACCGACGGCTTCATCACCGCCGGGCACTGCGTCGACAAGGGGAACTTCGTCGACTTGGACGACAGCTTCATTCCCGGGGCCGGCCGCACCAACCAGTCCCCCTTCCCGCTGCCCGGCACGCCCCCGGTCAATTCGCAGACGCAACTCCGCGACCGGGCGTTCGTCCAGTTCAACCCCGGCCTGGGCACCCAGGCGCTGCCGACGGCGCGGTCCGGCCTGTTCTCCACCATCCCGATCGTGGGCTCCCAGGCGGCGGGCGTCGGTTCCGTGGTCTGCTCCTACGGCAGGTCCAGCGGATACCGCTGCGGGCCCCTGCTCTCCACCTTCCAGGACGTGATCGTGGACCTTAGAGACGACATCGACAACCGGGGCTCCCCGACGATCTTGGACGTCCACACGGCGCGCTTCTGCAGCAGCCCCGGCGACTCCGGCGGCCCGGTCATCACCCCCGAAGGTCAGGCACAGGGCACCGTGGTGGGCAGCAACTGCACGGGCGTCGGCCTCACCTCCGTCTACCAGCCCATCAACCGGTCCATGAACGACCTCCAGGTCCGGCTGAAGCTCGCCGGCGCGCGCCCGCCCACCCCGGGGCCGGTCATCACCTCCTTCAACTGTTACTCCGACGGCGACGCCGAGAACGCCCTCTTCACCTGCGAGCTGTACTGGACCGGCGGCACCGATCCCAAGCAGGTCCAGGTCAGCTCGAACGGACGATGGCTCAGGAAGATCGACAACTCCGACTACAACTACTACATCTTCGCCGGCAACTGCGCCCCCTTCGGCTCCACCTATGCGCGGGTCACGGTCATCGACGACGACGGACGTCGCGACGAGGACAGCAACCCCTCCATCTGCAATCTCAGCTGAGTCACCGGGCCCGCCACCGCGATCGGTGGCGGGCCCGTTCCCGGCGTTATCTCGGAGATTCCCTCCTCGACAACGACCTGCCGCCATCGAGGGTGAAGCCGATCAACTCCCACATCCCGGACCCGATCCGGCCTGTCACCCAACACGGTGAACGTTCGTGGTCACCGCACTAGGTCCGCGTCCGAGGGTTAGGAACGAAGGTTCCGTTGGCGAGACCGGGCTCGACCGGCCGCTGGGTATCGGCCGCAACGGCCACCTGCGGATGCCGGTACACCGCGAACAGCACCTTCCACATGGCCGTCGTCAGCACGCGGAACCGCACTACGCCGCGGTTCAGGGCAGCCGGATCGCAGGCCGCGGCCGCCTCCCTGATCTGGTCGGCGGCGATCGCCAGCCGTTCCAGCCGGCAGGCCAGAAATCGCGTCGCGGGCGTCTTCCGTCCGGTTCCATCCAGCGACCCGAGCACCAAGCGAGCCGCCTCCCGCGCCTGCACGAGCACTTCCCTGGCCGTCTCGCCGACGACCATCGGCCGTGGCGCCGCCGATCCCGTGTCGATCGCCGTGCTCAACCGCGCCAGCCCCACCGCGCACCGCCGGTACTGCGGCCTCAACGGCACGGGAACCTCGATCACTTCTCTCACGGCCTGTCCCCTCGCTCGGTGGATGTGCCGCTCGGATGAGGCCAGGATGTCGGCGAGCCCGCGCGCACCGGCAGGGGCGAAGGTCCCGAAGGGGCCTTCGCCCCTGCCGGCTGTTCCAGCGGTCGAGGGCCGGAGGCGACCGTGAGCGCGCCCGTTGTCGAGCGGAGACGCCGGTTCAGGCCGTCAGCACGGTCTGGACGACCGTCGCCGCCGTTCCGATGAGCGTGAGGGCGATCGTCAGCAGAGTGAGCGCCTGCTGCCTGCTTTCCACCGTTGCCGGAGGTGAGGCGGTGTCGTCCGGCTCCGTCGACGCACGTGGAGTCCGCGCATGCGATGCGGGCGCGGTGATCGGCCGTCCTCCTCGCTGGAAGCCGAGCAGCCGCAGGAAGGCGTCTCGCTTGTAGACGTCGTGCGACGGCTCGTTCTTGCACGCCATCAACCTGCCGTACGCGCGGTTCTTGCAGGGATGCCCCCTGGTCGTCTCCACTCCGCACAGCTTAGGTGCCGAGAACAACTGATAATAGGACCAGGCCAGAATCGGCAGGAGCACTAACTCCGGACTCTCCGACTGCCAGCCGAGAACGGCGAGCAGAATGATGAGGATCCACCACGTCAGGACCCTATTCCGGTCTCTCTCGGCTCGAGTCGATCGCCGCGCCATAACACCGCCCTTCGTCACGATTCGTCGTTAGGCTAGCCAGCCGCGCAGCCTCGGTCTGTGAAGTTATGCATACCGGCCCGGAGCTCGAAGATCGCAATTTCGGTCGCGTTGAGGAAGTGCGACGAACCAGCATCTATTGGATCTTCATTCGCTTGAGCTCTCACGCGAGAGTTCGCGATCACCGGTGACGCCGCGTTCCAATGGCCCGTCCTGTTCGGCCGAGTGGGCAAAGTGGCCCGGCGTGGGCGAGGCCATCGGTCGGCTTGTGGCTCTCCTTTTCCGCTGAAGGAGGGACGAAAGGCCCTTCCTGCCGTGGGCGCGCACCTCGGATAGTCGAGACCGGGAACGCCCTCCAGCCGGGACGGCGCCTTACGTCCGGCCATACCGCCGGGCGATCGGAGACGACCATGAGCGACATCGGTGAGCAGGTCCGTGACGGCGCGGTGCGGGACGTTCCCGCGGCGCGGGCGGTGGGGGTCAGCAAGGTCTACGGCCATGGGGACAATGCGGTGCGCGCCCTGGACGATGTCACGGTCGAGTTCGCTTCCGGGCAGTTCACCGCAGTAATGGGACCGAGCGGTTCGGGCAAGTCGACGCTGCTGCACTGCCTTGCGGGCCTGGACCGGGTGACCTCCGGCCAGATCTGGATCGCGGACACCGAGTTGAGCGAGCTGTCCGACCGGCGGCTCACGCTACTGCGGCGCGAGCGGGTCGGCTTCGTGTTCCAGGCGTTCAACCTGATACCGACCCTGACCGCCGCCGAGAACGTCGAGCTGCCGCTGGCCATCGCGGGCCGGCGGCCCGAGCGGGCCTGGTACGACCGGGTGATCGACGCGGTCGGGCTGCGGACCCGGCTGGGGCACCGTCCGGCACAGATGTCCGGCGGCGAGCAGCAGCGCGTCGCTGGCGCCCGCGCACTGGTCTCCAGGCCGACGATCATTTTCGCCGACGAGCCCACCGGCAACCTCGATTCCAGATCGAGCGCGGAGATGCTGCGCTTCATGCGCCGTTCCGTGGACGAGTTCGGACAGACGATCGTGATGGTGACCCACGACCCGAACGCCGCCGCCTACGCGGATCGGGTGCTGTTCCTCGCCGACGGCCGCGTCGTCGACGAGATGGCCGACCCGACCGCCGAGAAGGTGCTCGATCTGATGAAGCGGCTGGGTGGCTGATCCCGATGTGGAAACTGACGTTGCGGGGGCTGCTGTCCCACAAGCTGCGGCTCATGCTGACGGCGCTGGCGATCGTGCTCGGGGTGGGGTTCGTCACCGGCACCTACGTGCTCACCGACACGATCAACAAGACCTTCACCGAGCTGTTCACCCAGGTCACCAAGGGCGTCGACGTCGCCGTGCGCACCAAGGCATCCTTCACCGGCCAGGCCGGCGAGCAGCGGGCGCCGATGCCGGCGGCGCTGCGCGACCGGATCGCCGGGATACCGGGGGTCAAGGCCGCCGAGGGGTCGGTGAGCGGCTACGCCCAGTTCGTCGGCAAGGACGGCAAGCCGGTGACCACGGGCGGCGCGCCGACCTTCGGAACCTCGCTCGGCGCGGTCCCGGAGTTCCAGACCGCCGGGACGATCCGTGCGGGACACCGGCCGAACGGTCCAGGCGAGGTCGCCGTGGACGCGCGCACCGCCGAGAAGGAGGGCTTCCGCATCGGCGACCGCGTGACGATCCTCTTCCAGGGACGCCCGGGCGAGTTCACCGTGGCGGCGATCATCGGCTACGGCGAGGCCGACAATCTGGCCGGCGCCACCATGGCCGGTTTCGATCTGGCCACCGCGCAGAAGGTGCTCAACCGTCCGGGCGTCTACGACGAGATCGACGTGGTCGCCGCCCCGGGGATCAGCGACGAGGCGCTGCGCGACCGGATCCAGGCCGCGGTGGGCGGGACGTACCAGGTGCTCACCGGCGAGCAGCTCGCCGAGGAGTACAGCGCGCTCATCGCCCAGTTCACCAAGTTCATCAACTACGCCCTGCTGGCGTTCGCGTTCACGGCGCTGTTCGTCGGCTCGTTCATCATCGTCAACACCTTCTCCATCATTCTCGCCCAGCGGACACGGGAGCTGGCGCTGCTGCGCTGCCTCGGTGCCTCACGACGTCAGCTGCTGGCCTCTGTGCTCGGCGAGGCGTCCATCGTCGGGTTCCTGGCCTCGGTCGTCGGCCTGGGGGTCGGCGTGCTGATCGCCGTCGCGCTGAACGCCGCCTTCACGGCGCTCGGCGTCGACCTGCCCTCGACCACGCTGGAGGTCCGGCCGCGGACGATCCTGGTGTCGCTGCTTCTCGGCCTGGTCGTGACCGTGGCCGCGTCCGTGCTGCCGGCGGTCCGGGCCACGCGGGTGCCGCCGATGGCGGCCCTCCAGCAGCACATCGTGACGGCGCGCCCCCACAGCGTCCGTCGCCGCGCCCTCGCGGGCGGCCTGCTCACCGTGACCGGCGTGGCGCTGCTGCTGAGCGGGCTCTTCGCCGAGCAGGGCAATCGGCTGCTGAACGTCTCCATCGGCGCGCTGGTGGTGTTCCTCGGCATTGCGGTGCTCAGCCCGCTCATCGTCCGGCCGCTGGCCAGGCTGCTCGGCTGGCCGTTCGCCCGCTGGGCGGGCGAACCGGGCAGGCTCGCCCGCCAGAACGCGATACGCAGCCCGCGCCGGACCGCGTCCACCGCCGCCGCGCTGATGATCGGCCTCGCGCTGGTCAGCTTCGTCGCCATCTTCGCCTCGTCGATCAAGGCGTCGGTCAACGGCGCCCTGGACGAGTCGGTGAGCGCGGACTACATCCTCACCGCCCCGTCCGGCGGGCTCGGCTTCAGTCCTGAGGTGGTGAAGCGGCTGGAGGAGCAGCCCGAGATCGAGTCCGCCAGCGGCCTGCGCCTCGGCATGTTCAAACTCGACGGCCGCACGCAGCAGCTCGCGGGCGTGGATCCGATCGCCTACGGCAGGACCGTCCGGACCGAGACGACCTCCGGTGACCTCGCGGACATGGCCGGCGGCGGCATCGCGGTGCGCGAGAACACCGCCGACGAGCACGGCTGGAAAGTGGGCGACACCGTCGCGATGGAGTTCCCGGTCGGCGGCCTCCAGCGCAAGCAGATCAAGGCGATCTTCAAGGACAACCGGCTCAACGACGCCTACCTGCTGGCGATGACCGACTTCACCCGGCACTACGCCGACCAGCTCGACTTCCTGGCGTTCGTCAAGGCCAGGGAGGGCGTCCCGCCGGTCGCCTCCCGCGCCGCGGTCGAGCGCGCCGTCCGCGACTTCCCCGTCGTCCAGGTCAAGGACCAGGCCGAATACAAGCAGGATCAGGGACGGCAGGTGGACCAAATCCTGACGCTGTTCTACGTCCTGCTCACCCTGGCCGTGGTCATCGCCTTCATCGGGATCGTCAACACGCTGGCGCTGTCGGTGCTGGAGCGGATCCGCGAGCTGGGCCTGCTGCGCGCGGTCGGCATGACCAGGGGCCAGCTCCGCGCGATGGTCCGCTGGGAAGCCATGATCATCGCCGTGTTCGGCGCGGTCCTCGGGCTGGCCGTCGGCGTCGCCTTCGGCTGGACGCTGGTGCGCGCGTTGCACGGGCAGGGCATCACGGAGTTCGCTGTCCCGGTGGGGACGCTGCTCGGCTTCTTGGCCGCCGCTGCCCTGGCCAGCGTCTTGGCCGCGGTGTTCCCCGGTCGTCGCGCCGCCAGGATCGACATCCTCCGCGCCGTCGCCACCGAATGACCCGTCCGCGCGGCGCCGGTGGCATTAAGGCGTGACAGCGAGAGCATGGACACTGGCGTGGAGAACTCCACGGCAAGGCCCGTCCCCTATGGAGGTCCGGTGGTGGATCGGCGTGTGCGACCGCTCAAGCAGCGGCCCCTCTGGCCCGGAGAACCGGGACACGACGAGCAGATTGCCCCCGAGCACCTGATGCATCCCCACCCGGTGAAACCGTACTGGTCCGACACCGACGGCCCGGTCGACAGCGGCATCTACGTGGAGGGCGTCCGCCGCCGGTCCCCGGCGAGCCTGACCGACACCTACCGCGAACTGGCGGCGATGGGCGACGGGGCCATGGCCTGGATCGGGCTCGACCGCCCGTCACAGGCGCAGCTGTGGTCGCTGGCCGAGCGGTTCGGCCTCCACGGGCTGGCGATCGAGGACGCGATCGTGGCGCACCAGCGCCCCAAGCTGGAACGGTACGGCGACACCCTGTTCGTGGTGCTGCGCACCGCCCGCTACCTGGAGGAGACCGAGGAGGTCGACTTCGGGGAAGTGCACGCGTTCATCGGCGGGAACTTCGTGCTGACGGTGCGGCACAGCGAGTCGCCCGACCTGGTCGCGCTGCGCAGGGAGCTGGAAGGGGAGCCCCGACTGCTGGCCCTGGGCCCGCAGGCCGTGCTGTACGCGCTCCTCGACGCGGCCGTGGACGGCTACGCACCCGTCATCGCCGGGCTGCAGAACGCCATCGACGAGATCGAGACCCAGGTGTTCGACGGCGACCCCGCCGTGTCCTGGCGCATCTACGAGCTCTCCCGCGAGGTCATCGAGTTCCAGCGCGCCGCCCGGCCGCTGATCCCGATACTGGCCGAGGTGTCGGCCGAGTTCGACAAGCGCAGCATCGACCAGGAGATACACCGGTACCTGCGCGACGTCGACGACCACGCAAAGATCGTGGTGGAACGCGTGGACGGCTTCCGGCAGAACCTCCAGAACATCCTCACGGTCAACGCCACCCTCGTCGGCCAGGCGCAGAACGAGGAGATGAGGCGCCTGTCCGAGGCGGGCTACGCGCAGAACGAGCAGGTCAAGAGGATCTCGGCGTGGGCGGCCATCCTGTTCGCGCCGACTCTGGTCGGCACCATCTACGGGATGAACTTCCGCCACATGCCCGAACTGCACTGGCTGCTCGGCTACCCGCTCGCGCTGGCCCTCATGGCCGCCGTCTGCGGCGTCCTGTACGCGGTCTTCAAGCACCGCGACTGGCTCTGACGGCATCGACCGCCACCATCACCGCCCTGATCCGAGCGGCGCGGACGGCTTGGCTCACCGCGCACAGCGCCAACGTGCGCGGACCCTTCGTTCTGGCCGACCTCGACGTCCTGTCCATACGTGACCTTCAGCGCGCCGCGGGGGACCTTCGTCCGCTGCCCGGACGAGCGCGGCGGCGGACGCTGGAAGCCCGACGAAGGACGGTGAATCACGATGCGACGCATCACAGCGCTTTCGGCGGCGGTGCTCCTCCCGGCGACCCTGGTGACGGCACCCGCGCTGGCGGCTCCCCTCCCCGTGTCCGTGACCCGCGCGGCGGCCGCGGACGTCCCCACCTACACTCCCGGCGTGGCCGGGTGGCCCGACGGCAAGGGCTTCGACGTGGCCTACCGGGCCGGCGGCGGCCGGGCACCCTGACGGGCGTGTCGAGGTGTTCGCCCGCGACGCCGCCGACCGGCTTCACGGCAAGACCTACACCCCCGGATCCGGCTGGAACGCCTGGACGGCCCTGGACCTGACCGTCGACAGCGCACCCGCCGTGGCGGTGACCGGGCCCGACACCGTCCGCATCGCCGTCACCGGCCGCGACCACGCCGTCTGGACGCGGACTCGCACCGGCGGCACCTGGTCGGGCTGGACTTCCCTGGGCGGCACCACCTACAGCGCCCCCGGCATCGCCGCCGACGCCGCCACCGGCCGCACCTGGGTGTTCGCCCGCGACGCAGGCACCCACCGGCTGCACGTACGGGCCTACACCGGCGGCGCCTGGGGCGACTGGCAGATCATGGGCGGCCTGTACGTCGACGGGCCCGGCGCGTCCTTCGCCGGAGGCAAGACCGTCGCCGCCGGACGGGGCCGCGACGGCGCGCTGTGGAGCCGCACCACCACCGGTACGACGTGGACCACCGACCAGCGCGCCTGGGCCCCCGGCCCGCCTCCGGGGGTACCGTCCACGCTGCGCGGCAAGAACGTCACCCGGATCACGACCACCGCGAAGGTCGTCGCGCTGACCTTCGACGGCGCCTGGGACGCCTCCGGCGTCGCCTCGATCCGCGCGACCCTCCAGCGCGAGAACGTGCCCGCCACGTTCTTCCTGGTCGGCGACTTCACCCGGCGCTTCCCGATCTACTCGAACCTGCTGGCCGGGTCCGGCTTCCGGATCGGCAACCACAGCAACACCCACCCCGACTTCACCAAGATCAGCGACGCGACGGCCCGCACGCAGGTCACCGCCGCCCGCACCGCGATCGTCAACACCAACGGCGCCGAGCCGCGCGCGCTGTTCCGCTTCCCCTATGGCGCCTACACCGCCTCCGACGTCACCCTCCTGAACGGCCTGGGCTACGTCCCGGTCGGCTGGACGGTCGACTCCCTCGGCTGCCCCTGATCCTCCGGCCGTCCCCCTCCTATACCCCCGGGGGTAATATGGGAGCGAGTCCGCAGTGAACGGAGGCGACCATGGGTATGAGCGTGGACGAGGAATCGATGGGCGCGGTACTCAACCGTCTGCGCCGCGCCCAGGGCCAACTGGCCGGGGTCATCGCGATGATCGAGGCCGGACGGGACTGCAAGGACGTGGTGACCCAGCTCGCCGCGGTCTCCCGCGCCCTGGACCGCGCCGGGTTCAAGATCGTCGCCAGTGGCATGCGGCAGTGCATGTCCGCCGCCGACGGCGAGGCGCCCCCGATGACCGAGGAAGAACTGGAAAAGCTGTTCCTGGCGCTCGCCTGACCGGAGGCGGCGGCCACCGCACAGCCCTACCGAGGGACGACACTATGGATTACGCCTTCACCATCAGCCTGGACATGCCCTACGAGGACGCCGTGCTCCGAGTGAAGGAGGCGTTCAAGGCCCAGGGGTTCGGCACGCTGACCGAGATCGACGTCAAGGCGACCCTTAAGGAGAAGATCGGCGCCGAGATGGAGGAGTACGTCATCCTCGGCACCTGCAACCCCGTCCTCGCCCACACGGCCCTCGACGTCGAGCGCGAGATCGGCCTGCTGCTGCCGTGCAACGTCGTCGTCCGGGCCGCCGACGACGGCCGGACCCTGGTCCAGGCCCTCAACCCGCAGGTCATGGTCACCGTCCCGGAACGCGACGAACTCCGCAGCGTCGCCGAGGACGCGGGCACGCGCATCCAAACCGCACTGCACTCCCTCACCTCGCAACCCTTCTGATCCGACGGTCGCGGGTTCGAATCCCGCCGGGCGCACCACCCGTACCAGCCCGAACCCCACCCTGGACGAGCCACCCCGGGCACCGGGCCTTGACTTCAAAGCGATACCTCAATGAGGATTGACTCAATCATGGTTGAGGTGAATGAGCGGAAGCGGCGGGCCGCCGTCCACGCCGCGCTTGGTGAGCCCGCCCGGTTGGCGATCGTGGACGCACTGCTGCTGGGGGACGCCTCGCCCGGGGAACTGGGTGCCGAATTGGGCGCCCCGTCAAATCTCGTGGCGCACCATCTGCGGGTGCTGGCCGAGGCGGGGGTCGTGCGGCGGGTGCGCTCGGAGGCCGACCGGCGCCGCTGGTATGTGCGGCTGGTCCCGCAGGCGCTGGCGGCGTTGTCGCCCGCGGCGTGGACGCAGCCGGTGACGGCACCGCGGGTGGTGTTCGTGTGCACGCGCAATTCGGCGCGTTCGCAGCTGGCGGCCGTGTTGTGGGCGCATCGCAGCCGTATCCCGGCGGTGTCGGCGGGGACCCGTCCCGGCCCTGGGGTGCACCGGCGGGCGGTCGCGGTGGCGCGCCGTCACGGCCTCACCTTGAACAAGCGGCTGACCCGCCATGTCGGCGACGTGGTCGCCGACGACGACCTGATGGTGGCCGTCTGCGACAACGCCTACGAGGAACTCGGAACCGAACGCCGGCATCGGAGTGCTTCGATACTGCACTGGTCGGTGCCCGACCCGGTCCGCGTCGACACTGACGCCGCGTTCGAGGACGCCTTCACCGAGATCGCCGCCCGCGTCGACCGGCTCAGCGCGGCCGTCGACGTCCCAATCGGAGATTCGACCACGGAATCGTCCCGAACCGATCCCGCCGACTCGCCCGGCTGACCTTGGGTCGGACGACCGGCCCGCAAACCGCCTTGGAGCACCCGATGACCGAGACCTACCGTCGCGAGGACCTGAGCGTCGACCAGCAGCACGCGCTGTTCACCGCCGCCCGCAACCTGGCCGAGGAGTTCTCCGGCACCTTCGGCACCGAGACCATCGACCGGTACCTGCACACCAGCTACGACCAGTTCGCCGGACGCGCCAGCGTCCCGCACTTCCTGCCGCTGCTGGCCGAGCGGTTCGCCCGCCAGCGGCTGCAGGCCCTGGCCCGTGTCGAGGGCAAGGACGCGACCGGCACCCCGATCGTGCTGTTCATGTGCGTCCACAACGCCGGGCGGTCGCAGATGGCGCTGGGCTTCTTCACCCACCTGGCCGAGGACAGGGCCATCGGCTGGTCGGGCGGATCCGAGCCCGGCGACCAGATCAACCCCGCCGCGGTGGAGGCGATGCGCGAGCGCGGCATCGACATCACCGGAGAGTTCCCCAAACCCTGGACCACCGAGATCGCCCAGGCCGCCGACGTCATCGTCACCATGGGCTGCGGCGACGCCTGCCCGGTCTTCCCCGGCAAGCGCTACCTGGACTGGACCCTCGACGACCCCGCCGGCCAAGACCTGGCCGCCGTCCGGCCCATCCGCGACGAGATCGAACAGCGCGTCCGCGGCCTGCTCACCGACCTGGACGTCCCCCTTCGCGCCTGACCTGCCATGCGCCGTGGACCGCCCTGATGCTGTCCTCTGCTCGTCCACCAGCCCTTCTCACCAGCAAAGGCTGCCGTCCGTGACCGCTTCACCCGACCCGGCCACCTCACCGACGCCCCCGGCGTCACGCACCGCTTCCTCAGCCAAGACCACCTCCGTGACCGGCACCCAGTCCGCCGAAGAACCCGTCCTGCCACTCGCTGGGAGGAACGATTCGGTGTCGTTGCCGCGGCGGGCCCTGGCCGAGGCGGTGGGCACCGCGTTGCTGGTCACCGTGGTGGTCGGGTCGGGCATCATGGCCGCTCGGTTGTCCCCGGACGACGTCGGGATGCAGCTACTGGAGAACTCCACCGCCACCGCCTTCGGACTGGCCGCCCTGATCCTGATGTTCGGGTCGGTATCGGGGGCGCACTTCAACCCGGTCGTCACCGCCGTCGACTGCCTGCTCCAAGGCCGGCCCCTGCGGGACGCGGCTGCCTACGTCCCGGCGCAGGTGCTCGGCGCGATCGGCGGCGCGACGCTGGCGAACCTGATGTTCGACCTACCGGCCATTACCGCCTCCGAGCGGGACCGCTCCCAGCCCCATCTGTGGCTGGGCGAGACCGTCGCCACCCTCGGCCTGGTCCTGCTCATCTTCGCGCTTGTCCGAACCGAGCGGGCCGCGCTGGCCGCCGCCCCGGCCGTCGGTGCCTACATCGGCGCCGCCTACTGGTTCACCTCCTCGACCTCCTTCGCCAATCCCGCGGTCACCGTCGGCCGCGCATTCAGCGACACCTTCGCCGGGATCGCCCCATCCTCGGTGCCCGGCTTCGTCGCCGCTCAACTCCTCGGCGCCGCCATCGGCGCAGCCCTGATCGTGGCCTTCTATCCGCTGTCCGCTACCGGCGAGGCCACAAGTCCCGCAGCGGACGGCAGGGTAGGGCGATGATCCCGACCAGGTACTGGCCAGGAGAAGTGGCCCCCGACTCCGGTGCGGCGGAACTCAGGTACCGACGGTTGGGCTGCGGCGCTCTAGAAGGACGACGTCGCGCCACTGGCCGTGCAACTGGCCGAGATGTTGCCGGGTGCCGACGGTGCGAAATCCGGCCTTGGCGTGCAGCCGCAGGCTTGGGGTGTTCTCCGGAAGGACGCCGCCCTGGATGGTCCAGATACCGCCGGCCTCGGTGGCGGCGATGAAGGTGGTCAGCAGCAGGGCGCCGACTCCCCCGGCCACGGGCGTGCGAGCTGATGTAGATGCTGTGCTCGATGACGCCGGCATAACAGCAGCGGTCGGAGACCCGGGTGGCCGCGATCCAGCCCAGCACATCGGTGCCGGGGCCGCGGTGGGATCGGCGGCGACGCAGCGGTACCGGTCGAGCTTGGTGGCGGCCGGGCGAATCGAAGCCCACCCCAACTACAAGCGGCGCGGCCCACACCACAGCGAGGAGCGCCTGGATTTCGTGCTGCACGCCGGTGCCCCCGGGCCAGACAGTGTGCTATCGACGCGGCATCGACTCGCGCAACCGAGTCAGGACGTGCCGGGCGTCGGCACCGACGCCGCGCAGCGTTGCCGAGGCGAAGCAGCGCTGCCACTCCAGCCCCACGTATCCCAGCCCGGGGTGAGTGGTGGAAACGCCGCCGTGGTGCAGAGGCTGATCGCCTTCGGCCAGCGCCCCCAACTCCTCCAGAAATCCCACGCTCGGCCGGAACCCGGTGGCCAGCAGGACCACGTCGACGGGCTCTTGCGTGCCGTCCTGCCACACCACGCAGTCGCCGTCCAGGCGGGTGAACATCGGGCGCCGGTCGGGGTTGCCGGTGGCGATCTGAGCCCGGTAGGTGCCGGTGTCGAACACCGGCGTGCCCTTCCCGCCGGTGAGCAGCCGACGAGCCCACCCGGCGGTGTCCAGGCCGGTGCGCCGCAGCCACAGATGCATGTCGACGCCGAGCACCCGCTGCGGCATGAACCGCAAGCGATGCCGTGTGGCGAGCGTGACACGGGCGTGCCCGGCCAGCTCAATGCCGATCTGCACCGCCGAGTTCCCGCCGCCCACGATCACTACCCGCCGCCCGGCGAACTCCTCCGGGCGCCGAAAGTCCGAGGAATGCAGGACGGTGCCGGTGAACGAATCCAGGCCCGCGAGGTCGGGACGGTACGGGCGGCTGAACGCACCGGTCGCGGCGATCACGATCGGCGCGGTGAAACTCTCCCCGCTCTCGACGGCAACCTCGAATCGCCGTCCCGGCCTCGGGTTTGAGTCGGTGGCGACCTTCACCGCGCGATACCCGGTGCGGATGTCAGCGTCGAGGCCTCCGGCGTAGTCGGTCAGGTAGGCGACGACCTCGTCCCGTGTGGGGTAGCCGTCCGGATCGCCGGGAAACGGGGCCCCGGGCAGAGCGCTGCGACGTGCTGGGGAGAACAAGGTCAGGCTGTCGTAGTAGTACGGCCACGATCCGGCTGTGGACTGCGAGGCTTCCAGCAGCACCGGTGTGAAGCCGAGCCCGCGGGAGACGTGGGCGGTGGCCAGCCCGGCCTGACCGCCCCCAATGATTACGAGGTCGGAGTCCATGCACCCCAACATATTGTTATTTTGTTAAATGTCAATATGACTATGGGTGCTCTAGGATCCGATACGGACCGTGGAGGTGAGGTGAGCGAACCGATGGTCGACCATGCGGCGAGCACGCCACCCGAGCCTGCACCGGACGCCCCCGGCTGCGGCACTGGTGGGCCCGCCCAACTCGGCGGGCAGGCGCGAGAGTTCCTCCGGGCGCTGGCCAGCGAGCAGCGGCAGCAGATGCTGGAGCTGTTCACCGGCGGGATCGAGCTCACCGTCGGCACCGTCGCCGAACGTCTGGGCATTGCCCAGCCCACCGCGTCCCAGCAACTCGCGCTTTTGCGCCGCGGTGGCCTGCTCATCTCCCGCAAGCAGGGCAAGCAAGTGCACTACCGCATCGACACCGCCGCCGTGGAACGCTCGCTCACCGAACTGCAGACCTACCTGCGCACCTGCTGCCCACCAACCGACCAGCCCGATCCCTGACCCCCGCTGGCGCCACCTATCAGAAGCCGAAGAACCTCGAAACCGGCGGGCTGAGGCGTCCTGTACGCGGTGTTCAAGCACTGTGGCTGGCGCTGACGGCGTCGGTGGGTGTTAGCGGCTTTTGACGCCGTGGGCGCGGAATCGGGTGTGGACGTGTTCGAGGAGTTCCGCGGAGGGCGGCGCGGTGTCGGCGAGCGGGAAGGGGATACCGAGGCGTTCGTACTTGGGGGCGCCGAGGCGGTGGAAGGGCAGGACGTCGACGTGTTCGACGTTGGGCAGCGTGGCGACGAAGGCTGCGACGGCGTCGACTTCGTCGTCGCCATCGTTGTGGCCGGGGACGAGTACGTACCGCACCCAGGTGGGACGTCCCAGGTCGGCCAGGCGCCGGGCGAACCGCAGGGTCGGGGCCACGTCGCCGCCGGTCAGGGTGCGGTAGGTGCGGGGATGCCAGGCCTTGATGTCCAGGAGGACGAGGTCGGTGTCGGCGAGCAGGGCCTCGGTGGCACGGTCGCCGAGGTTCCCGGAGGTGTCGAGTGCGGTGTGCAGGCCGAGGCTGTGGCAGCGGCGCAGCAGCTCGCCGGTGAAGGCGGGCTGGAGCAGCGGCTCGCCGCCGCTGATCGTGACCCCACCGCCCGCGACTTCGATGAAGCGGCGGTACTTGCCGATCTCGGTCATCAGCTCTGCCACGGAGACGCGGCGGCTGTCGCGCATCCGCCAAGTTTCGGGGTTCTGGCAGTACAGGCAGCGGAGCGGGCAGCCGCCGGTGAAGACGACGAACCGGGTTCCAGGGCCGTCCACCCCGGTGGAGATGTCCCAGGAGTGCACTGAGCCGGTGCTGTTGTCCGTCTCGCAGGGACGGGCGTGGGTCTGTGCGGTCATCGGGGTCTCACAGTGCTGCGTGAAAGGTGCGGTTGACGACGTCGCGCTGCTGCTCGGGCGTCAGGCGGACGAAGTTCACCGCGTAGCCGGACACCCGGATGGTCAGCTGCGGGTACCGCTCGGGGTGCTCCATGGCGTCCAGGAGCGTGGCGCGGTCGAGGACGTTGACGTTCATGTGGTAGCCGCCGGCGTCCGTGTATCCGTCGAGGATCCCGGTGAGGTTGCCGATCCGCTCCTCGGGCGTGCGGCCGAGGCCCGCCGGGGTGATGGTCTCGGTGAGGGAGATGCCGTCGCGGGACTGGTCGTAGGGGATCTTCGCGACCGACAGTGCGGCGGCGACCATGCCGTGCTGGTCCCGGCCGTTCATGGGGTTGGCGCCGGGCGCGAACGGCTCGCCGGTCCGGCGGCCGTCCGGGGTGTTGCCGGTGTGCTTGCCGTACACGACATTGGAGGTGATGGTGAGCACCGAGAGCGTGTGCTCGGCGTCCCGGTAGGCCGGACGGGCGCGCACCTTGGCCATGAACGTGGTGACCAGGTCCACGGCGATGCTGTCGGCGCGGTCGTCGTTGTTGCCGTAGGCGGGGAAGTCGCCGTCGATGGCGTAGTCGGTCGCGAGCCCGGTCGCGTCCCGGATCACGCGGACCCGCGCGTACCTGATGGCCGACAGGCTGTCGGCGGCCACTGACAGGCCGGCGATCCCGCAGGCGAGCGTGCGCATGACCGGGTGGTCGTGCAGAGCCATCTCGACGCGCTCGTAGGCGTACTTGTCGTGCATGTAGTGGATGACGTTGAGCGCGTCGACGTAGGTGGCGGCCAGCCAGTCCAGCATCCGGTCGTAGGCCGCGCGCACCTGCTCGTAGTCGAGGACGTCGCCGTCCAGCGGCGGGAACGCGGGGGCGACCTGCTCGCCGGTGATCTCGTCGCGGCCGCCGTTGATCGCGTACAGCAGCGCCTTGGCGAGGTTGACGCGGGCGCCGAAGAACTGCATCTTCTTGCCGACCTCCATGGCCGACACGCAGCAGGCGATCGCGGCGTCGTCGCCGAGGCGCGGCCGGATCAGGTCGTCGCTCTCGTACTGCACCGAGCTGGTGTCGATGGAGACCTTGGCGCAGAACCGCTTGAACGGCTCCGGCAGGCGGGGCGACCACAGAACGGTCAGGTTCGGCTCCGGCGCGGGGCCGAGGTTGTAGAGGGTCTGGAGGAGACGGTAGGAGGTGCGGGTGACGAGCGTGCGCCCGTCGGTGCCCATGCCGCCGATGGCCTCGGTCACCCAGGTGGGGTCGCCGGAGAACAGCTCGTCGTACTCGGGTGTGCGCAGGAACCGGACGATCCGCAGTTTGACCACGAAGTCGTCGATCAGCTCCTGGGCGGCCGTCTCGTCCAGGCGGTCTTCGGCGAGGTCGCGCTGGAGGTAGATGTCGCAGAACGTGGACGTGCGGCCGAGCGACATGGCGGCGCCGTTCTGCTCCTTGATGGCGGCCAGGTAGCCGAAGTACAGCCATTGGAGCGCCTCGCGCCCGGTGCGGGCGGGGCCTGAGATGTCGTATCCGTAGGAGGCGGCCATGTGTTTGAGCTCGTCCAGCGCGCGGATCTGCTCGGCGAGCTCCTCGCGGTCGCGGATCACGTCGGCGCTGGAGGGCAGGTCGTCCAGGGTGCGCCGATCGGCGCGCTTGGCCTCGATCAGGCGGTCCACGCCGTAGAGCGCGACCCGGCGGTAGTCGCCGATGATGCGCCCGCGTCCGTAGGCGTCCGGCAGGCCGGTGATGATGTGCGAGCGCCGGGCCCGCATGATCTCGGGCGTGTAGGCGTCGAACACGCCGTCGTTGTGGGTCTTGCGGTAGGCGGTGAAGATCGTCCGCACGGACGGGTCCAGGTCGTAACCGTAGGCCTCCAGGCCCTTCTCCACCATGCGCAAGCCGCCGTTGGGCATGATGGCGCGCTTGAGCGGCGCGTCGGTCTGCAGGCCCACGATCAGCTCGCGGTCACGATCGATGTAGCCGGGCGCGTGCGAGGTGATCGAGGACGGTGTCGAGGCGTCCACGTCGAGGATGCCGCGGCGGAGCTCCTCCCCGAACATGGCGGCGATCCGTCCCCAGACCTCGCGCGTGCGCTCCGTGGAGCCTTGAAGGAATGAGGCGTCGCCTTCGTACGGCGTGTAGTTCGCTTGGACGAAATCGCGTACGTCGATGTGCTCCCGCCAAGTCCTACCGTGGAACCCGCGCCATGCGGATTGGTCGTGCTGGACGTCGTCTAGCCCGATCGCCGTCATCCCTGCCTCCGATGGTCTCGCTCACTTCGACTATCGCCGGGAGAGGTATAGACCACCCAGGGGCGGAGGTCCCTGATCGGGTGACCAACGGCCCTATGAAGGGACCGACGGCCGAAGGCCGGAGGGAGCGGCCTCCCGCGACGCGATCCCGTGTGCGCTCGGGCGGCGGTCGGCGGGCCGTTGACCGGTCAGTTCTGCTTGAGAGGTACCTGCCATGTCAGCGTGGTCCCGCCGCCAGGTCGTGGCTCGGTCGTACTCGTGCCGCCCAGTGTCTTGGCTCGCTCGTCGATGTTGCGGAGTCCGCTGCGGCGGCCGCCTTCGGGGATGCCGACGCCGTTGTCCTCGACTCGCACCGTGACATCGTCGCCGACGTCGATGTTCACCGCCGTCTCGGTGGCCTGGGCGTGCCGGGCCACGTTGGACAGCGCCTCCTGGACGACGGCCAGCAGATGCTCGCCGGTCTCCTCGTCGACCACCGTGTCCAGGAGCCCGTCCAGCCGCACCGACGGCGCGAACTGCAGTTGCTCGGCGGCCATGTCGACCAGCGCGTGGACGCGGCTGCGCAGCGACTCCTCCTCGTCGGCGACCTGCAAGGCGAAGATGGACGAGCGGATCTGGCGGATGGTGTCGTCCAGGTCGTCCACCGCGCGCTGCACCCGCACCGCCACTTCCTTCCGCTGCACCAGCTTCATCGTCGCCATCAACGCCATCGCGGTGGCGAACAGCCGCTGGATCACCGTGTCGTGCAGGTCCCGGGCGATCCGGTCGCGATCTTCCAGCAGGGTCAGCCGCTCGGCGTCGCGGCGCCGCTCGGCCAGTTCCAGCGCCACGGCCGCCTGCCCGGCGAACGCCTCCAGCAGCCGCTGCGTCCCGTCGGAGAACACCGTGCCGCCCGGCGGGTTGATCACCGAGATCACCCCGCGCGCCGAGGCGCCCACACCCAGCGGCACCACGATCAACGGCCCGATGGGCACCCGCTCCGGGACGTTCGCCTCACGCGCCGCCGCGTTCCCGTCGGCCAGCCGCAACGCCACACCGTCGGCGAAGACCGGACCGGCCACCGAATGGTCCAGGGGCACCCGCAGTCCTACGAGATCCTCGGCGCCCTCGCCGTGCGCGCACTCCACGACGAAATCGGTCTCTCCCTCTTCGACCAGTGCCACCGTCGCCAGATGGGCGTCGGCGATCTCCCGAGCGCGCTGGGCCACCAGCGTGGTCACCTCGTGCGGGTCCGTGCCCGACAGCAGCGCCGTGGAAATTTCCTGTGAAGCCTCCAGCCAGCGCTCCCGCCGCCGTGTCTCCTGGTACAGCCGGGCGTTCTCGATCGCGACCCCGGCTGCGGTGGCGAGCGCGGTAACGACGACCTCGTCCTCTTGATCGAACTCCTCGCCGCCCGCCTTCTCGGTCAGGTACAGGTTGCCGAACACCTCGTCGCGCACCCGGATCGGGACGCCCAGGAACGTCCGCATCGGCGGATGGTTCGCCGGGAAGCCGTAAGAGTCGGGATGTCCCCCGAGATCGGGCAGGCGAATCGAATGCGGCTCACGGATCAGCAGCCCCAAGATCCCATGACCGTGCGGCCAGTGCCCGATCGCCTCGATCTCCTTGTCACCGACACCGACCGTGACGAACTGGACCAGCCGTTCGCCCTCCTCGTCGATCACGCCGAGAGCGCCGTAGCGGGCGTCGACCAGGGTGGTGGCCGCCTCGGTGATCCGCCGCAGCACCGACTCAAGGTCCAGCTCGCTGCCGACCGACACCACGGCCTCCAGCAGCGCGTGCACACGATCCCGCGTCGACCGCGCCGCCTCCAGCCGCGCCTGGAGCTCGGTCAGCAGATCGTCCAGCTGCAGCTGCGGCAGGATCAGCCGCGCCCGGTTCCTGCCGACGTCAGACTCCTCAGACACATAGCCAGTATTCCCCACAAAGGCCACTGAATCGGTGCCGAGGGGGTGAATGATCGTCCCGATCGAAGGAACGAAGATCTGCCCCGTCTTCCCGGCCTGAACGGGTTGTGGTCAGGCGATGGTGACGGTGTCGTCGAGGTAGACGTCCTGGACGGCGTGCAGGAGCGCGACGCCCTCGCCCCGGGGGCGCTGGAACGACTTGCGTCCGACGATCAGGCCCATGCCCCCCGCGCGCTTGTTGATGACGGCGGTGCGGACGGCCTTGGCCAGGTCGCCGCCTCCGGCCGAGGCGCCGCCGGAGTTGATCAGCCCGACCCGTCCCATGTAGCAATTGGCGACCTGCCAGCGGGTGAGATCGATCGGATGCTCGGTGGTCAGCTCGCCGTACACCCGCTCATCCGTCCTGCCGAAGTCGAGCGCACGGAACCCGCCGTTGCTCTGCGGCTGCTTCTGCTTGACGATGTCGGCCTCGACGGTGGCCGCCAGGTGGTTGGCCTGCCCGGTCAGGTCGGCGCTGACGTGGTAGTCGACGCCGTCCTTGGTGAAGGCGCCATTGCGCAGGTAGGCCCACAGGACGGTGAACATCCCCAGCTCGTGCGCGTGGGCGAACGCCTCCCGCACCTCCTGCAGCTGCCGCATGCTCTCGGGGGCGCCGAAGTAGACCGTGGCTCCGACGGCGACGGCGCCCAGGTCGAACGCCTGCCGGACGGAGGCGAACATCACCTGGTCGTAGGTGTTGGGGTAGCTGAGCAGCTGGTTGTGGTTGAGCTTGGCGATGAACGGGATCCGGTGCGCGTACCGCCGGGAGGTCATGCCCAGCACGCCGACGGTGCTGGCGATGGCGTTGCATTCCGCCTCGACGGCCAGCTCGCACAGCGCGGCCGGGTCGAAGTAGGCCGGGTTCGGGGCGAACGACGCGGCCGCGGAATGCTCGACCCCTTGGTCGACGGGAAGGATCGACAGGTATCCGGTGCCGGCCAGCCGGCCGGTGTCGAACACGTGCTGCAGGTTGCGGAGCACGGCCGGCGGGCGGTCACCGGCCGCGAGCACCCGGTCGACGAAGTCGGGTCCCGGGAGCTGCAGCCGGTTGCGTGAGATCGTTTCGCATTCGTGGGTGAGGAGGGACTGTGCCTCGTCGCCCAGCATCTCCTTGAGTTCCATGTGTCCAGCCGTTTCCGTGTGTGTGGCTTTCCTCGGGGCGAGGTGCCGCTCTCTGTCGATGGCCGTCAGGCGGTGTACTCGGCCGCGCGTCCGATCAGGCGGGTGATGTCGGCCTCGGAGACCGGCCTGAAGTCCAGGTAGAAGTCGCTCGCCGTCGTGAAGAAGGCCGGGGCCAGAAGGCACACCACCTCATCGGCGACCATCCGCAGATGGTCGACGTCGGCCGGTGACGCGGCGGGCACGGCGACGACGACCCGTGCCGCGCCTTCCGCCCGGGCGTCGCGGCACGCCACGTCCAGGGCGGGCCGGGACGCCGCGCCGTCGTCGACGACGATGGCGGCGCGACCGGTCAGTGGACGGCGCGGGCGGCCCGAGCGGAGCCGGAGGCCGAGCGTTCGCGCGTCGGCGCGCACACGCCGCTCAAGCCCGCGGATCTCCTCGTCACCGGCCTTCGCCTGCCGGACGGCGTCCTCGTCCAGAACGCGTGCCCGGCCCTCCGAGATCGCGCCCACACGAGCACCGTCCGGGAGGGTGATCTCGCGCACGACGAGCGCGTCCAGCGGAGCGCCGAGCGACGCGGCCGTCTCGGCCGCCACGCCGAGCCCGCCCCCGGCGAGCCCGAGTACCAGCACGTTCGTGCCGCTGTATCGGTGCAGCCTGGCGGCGAGCCGCCGTCCCGCGTCCCGCCGATCGGAGAACATCGTCCCTCCCGCTCGTGGCCGTTTCCGGAGTGGCGCGCATCCCTCAGGTCGGCCGGCCGGTCGCCGGGTGCGCCTCGATGACGGCGTCCGCGGCCGGGAAGTAGGTGCTGATGTGCCCGTCGTCCCATTCCACGACGTAAGGAGGCGCGCCGTCGGTGCCGTGAATTTCACGGATCAGCGCCTTGCGGGCCGGTTCTCCCACCTGGTGGCCTCGCACGATCACCCAATCGCCGATGTTCGCCTTCATCGAATTCCTCCTGACATTTCGCGCCGTTTGCCGAACGATCGTGCGGCACTTCTCAAGCGCTGGGCCGAAGGCCCGCGCCCACCTCCGTCTCCGCTGACACGACGGCGGAGGTTGCGGAATTGCCGGTGCTGCATGATGAAATGCGCGGGCTCGCCGAACAGCCGGGCGACGAGGCGGTCGGCCATGGCGGGGCTCCCCCGCCCGCGCGTGCGGACGACCAGCCGTGTCCCGCCGTCGGGCAGCGGCCGTAGGTGGAACGCCCAGATCCCGTCGGTGTAGGCCTTGGGCCTGGGGCCGCGCGGGTCGAACGGCTTACCGGACGGCAATTCCAAGTCGGCCCGCAGTATCAGGGTCCGGGGCTTATCGAGCATCTCGACCAGGAAGTAGGATCCGCCGCCGGGCACCGTGGGCAGGTGGTCGCCGACCGCCGTTTCCTGCCATTCGAGGTGAATGCGGTCGGCGCTCGGCCGCCCGCCGTGGTCGAGCAGGTCCCAGCTGTACCATCCGCCTCGCCCGCAGCCCATCTGGACCAGCCACGGCCAGACCTCCTCCGGCGGCGCGGGCAACGAGACGGCCATGGTCGACTGTGCCGTCGCGTCCTGAACGAGGTCGTCGCCCGGATACACGGCCGCCGACTCTTCGGCGGTCGCGCCCCAGCGCAGCAGGCGAGGACGGACCAGAGCGGCGTAGGCGCCGGCGGCGAGAACGGGTAGCGCGGCTCTGCGGACGACGGTGCTCATCATCTTCTCCTTCGCGGAAGTTCAGGCGGGCGGGACGATGGCGACCGGGCACGGAGCGTGGTGGATGACGCCGTGGCAGACCGAACCGAGTTGCGGGGCGTTCCAGCGGCGGTCGTGGGCTCCGACCACCAGCAGGCGGGCGTTGCGCGAGGCGGTGGACAGCGCGGTCACCGGGTGCTTCAGGACGATCTCGTCCACGACGTCGACCTGCGGGTACTTGGCCCGGAAGGGTTCGTACGCGGCGATGACCGCGTTGCGCAGGTCCAGTTCGATCTGCTCGTAGTCGAAGGCGTAGCCGGCCTCGACGAGGGTCGCGAACGTCTGCCAGGCGTGGACCACCCGGAGACGGGCGCCGTGGACCCTCGCGGCGTCGAAGGCGTAGTCCAGCACCGCGTCGGCGTCGCGGATCAGGTCGATGCCCACGACGATCTCGCCGTGGTCGGTGGCGTCCCCGCGCACGATCACCACCGGGACGGCGGAATGCCCGGCCATCCGCAGGCTCACCGAGCCCAGCAGCAGGCTGGCGAACCCGCCCCGCCCGCGGCTGCCCAGCACGAGCTCGAACCCCTTCTCCGACTCCTCCTGCAGAGCTCGCGGTGCCTCTCCGGTGACCAGGGTGGTCGTCGTCACCAGGCCCGGCCACCGCTTCTGGACGCGTTCCCGGGCGGCGGCCAGGATCTCGTGCCCGGCACGGTTCAGGTACTCGGGGGTCTCGGGCGGCACGAACACGGGCGCCCTGTACTGCCGGATCTCCACGGCGTGCACGATGTGCAGCGGGCGGTCGCGCAGGACGGCTTCGCCGGCGGCCCAGTCGAGGGCGCGGCCGGCTTCGTCGGATCCGTCGGCGCCGACGACGATCGGCTCGGTCATCGGGTCCTCCTCTTCACGGCGGTGGGCCGCGGTTCCGTACGGCCCAGCAGGTCAGGTGCAGGGGCCGGTGAGCACGGCCATCGGTTCCACGCTTCATCGCGGGGGCGCCGCCGTCGTAGGGCCGAAAGTCCCCCCGGCGGGTGCCCACCGGCCCTCCCGGGACGGGCCGATCGGCACGCCCGCGGCCACCCGTCGGCCCCTGGGCGGCCTGGACCTTCACCGGCGAGCGTGGAGGCGACACCCGGAGGGCGGCGAGATGGACGCACGGAGCACGCTCATGCGGCACGGTCACGACGTGCTCTTCGCCGTGACCGGCGGAGGTCTGGCGACCGGTGCCTTGGTGCGCTGGGCCGCAGGCGCGGACGCCGGTGACATCGTCTGGCTGACGGTGACGGTGCTCGCGCTCGGTCCGGCGGTGTGGTGGGTCGTGGAGGGCCTGCTGCACCGCAGGTTCGGCAGCGACGTGATCGCGGTGCTGGCGCTGGCCGGGACCCTGGCCGTCGGCGAGGCGTTCGCGGGCGCCGTGATCGCCGTGATGCTCAGCGGCGGCCGGCTGCTGGAGGAACGTGCGGGGCGCCGCGCCCGCCGCGACCTCGGTGCCCTGCTGTCGCTCGCGCCCCGCGTCGCGCATCGCCGGACCGCCGCCGGTCTGGACACCGTCGGCGTCGGCGAGGTCAGGCCCGGCGACCGGCTGCTGGTCCGGGCCGGGGAGACCGTGCCGGTGGACGGGCAGGTGGAGTCCGGGACCGCCGTCCTGGACGAATCCACGCTGACCGGGGAGCCGCTGCCGGTGGAGCGTCCCGCAGGGGACGCGGTCCGCGCCGGGACGGTCAACGGCGGCCGGCCGTTCGCGCTGCGCGCCACCAGCGACGCCCGCTCCAGCACCTACGCGGGGATCGTCCGGCTGGCGGAGGAGGCCGCCGCCGAGAACGCGCCGTTCGTGCGGCTCGCCGACCGGTACTCGGCGGTCTTCCTGCCGCTCACGCTGCTGCTGGCCGGGGCGGCATGGCTCGCCTCCGGGGATCCGGTGCGGGCCGTCGCGGTGCTGGTGGTCGCCACCCCGTGCCCGCTGATCATCGCGGCACCGATCGCCTTCGTCTCCGGCCTGTCGCGCTGCGCGCGACGCGGTGTCGTGGTGAAGGGCGGCGGCACGCTGGAACGCCTCGCCCGCGCCCGGGTGCTGCTGTTCGACAAGACCGGGACCATCACCACCGGACGGCCCGCGCTCACCGAGATCATCCCCGCCCGGCACGCGACCGCCGCGGACCCGCTGCTGCTCGCCGCCTCCCTCGACCAGGTCTCCCCGCACGTGCTGGCCTCGGCGATCGTGCGCGCCGCCACCGAACGCGGGCTGCGGCTCGCCGAGCCGTCCGACGTCACCGAGACCCCCGGCCAGGGCGTGCGCGGCACCGTGAACGGGCACCGGGTCAGCGTCGGCAAGGCGGCCTGGGCCGGGCACGCCGACGCCGCCTGGCTGGACCGGGTGCGGAGCCGCGCCGCCGCCCGCGGCGCGATCACCGTGTTCGCCGGTGTGGACGGGCAGATCGCGGCCGCGCTGCTGCTGCGCGACCGCCTCCGTCCCGACGCGCCCCGCACCTTCCGGCTGCTCCGCCACGCCGGCATCGCCCGGACGGTCATGGTGACCGGCGACCGCGCGGACGTCGCCGGCCCGATCGCCGAACTGGTCGGCGCCGACAGCGTCCACTCCGGGCTGACACCCGCCGGGAAGGTCGGCGTCGCCCGTGCCGAGAGCGCCCGCGCGGCGACCGTGATGGTCGGCGACGGCGTCAACGACGCGCCCGCATTGGCCGCCGCCGGAGTCGGCGTCGCGCTCGGCGCCCGCGGCGCCACCGCCTCGTCGGAGGCGGCCGACGTCGTGATCACCGTGGACCGGCTGGAGCGGCTGGCCGAGACCCTGGCCATCGCACGGCGCACCCGGACGGTGGCGCGGCAGAGCGTCCTGACGGGCATGGGCCTGTCCCTGGCCGCGATGGTCGCGGCCGCGTTCGGGCTGCTGGCCCCGGCGGCGGGCGCGCTGCTCCAGGAGGGCATCGACGTCGCCGCGATCCTGTCCGCGCTGCGCGTCCTCGGCCCGGGACGCGACCGCGCCCCGCGCCTGCGCGGCGACGAGGCCGAACTCGTCCGCCGGCTGGACGAGGAGCATCGCGCACTGTGGCCCCGGATCGAACGGCTGCCCGCCCTGGCGGACGCGATCACCGCCTCCCCCGGCCGGGAACGCGACGCGGCGATCGACACCCTCACAGGGTTCCTGACCGACCTCGCCACCCACGAACGCAAGGACGAACGGCTGCTCTACCCCGCCGTCGCGCGGGCACTGGGCGGCTGCGACCCGACCGGCCCCATGAGCCGCGGGCACACCGAGATCGCCGAGCTGGCGCGGCGCATCGGCGCGCTCGTCACGGAGCTCCGAGCGAACCCCGCGGCACCGGAGACGGCGGGTGACCTGCGGCGGACCGTCCAGGAGCTGTACGCCGTCCTCCGGCTGCACTTCGCCCAGGAGGAGGAGAACTACTTCGTCCTGGCCGACGTCCACGCCCCGGCCACGCACTGACAGCCCTGAAGGAGACACCGGTGACGCGGATCGTCGAGCAGGACCACACCGGCTCACCGGCGTCCGAGGGACGCGACCCGGGCCGGGGACGTGCCCGGACGTGGTTCGGGCGTGCCCTCGCGCTGCTGGTCGTCGCCGCGATCTTCGGCAAGGTGCTGCCCGGCTTGGTGGACCTGGAGAGGGTCACCGAGATCCTGCGGACGCGGGTGAGCGCCCTCGAGCTCCTCCTGCTGTCAGGACTAACGGTCTTGTCGGTGCTGCTGTCGGCCGTCGGTCTCAGCGCGGCGCTCCCGGGCCTGAAGATCGTTCCCGCCTCCGTCATGAACGTGGTGACCACCGCGCTGTCGTACGCCCTGCCGGGCGGCGGGGCCGCCGGGGCGGCGTTGAACGTCACGATGTGCCGCGAGCTCGGTTTCCGGGCGGGCCCGATCGCGCTGCAGGTGCTGGTGACCGGCCTGTGGAACGTCCTCACCCGCTTGACCCTGCCGCTGCTCGCACTGGGCCTGCTCGCGCTGGCGTCGGACGTGCCGCCGCAGGTGCGCGGCGCGGGGGTGCTGGGGCTGGGCCTGGCCGCCGTGCTGGTCGCGCTGGCGGGCGTCATGCTCTGGCACGATCGCGCGGCGTCGGCCATCGTGGCCGCCGGTGTCCGCGCGGCGCGTCCGGTCGCGCGGCTGCTGCACCGCAGGGTGGACGGTCATGCCGGTGATGTGGCGCGGTTCCAGGCCGGGGCGCGTGAGCTGATCCGCGCCCGGTGGCCGGCGCTGACGCTGTCGTCCGTGGGCTACCACGTGTGCGTGTTCGCGGTGCTGTACGCCTCGTTGCAGGCGGCGGGCGCGGCCCGGGTGGGGGTGCTGGAGGCGTTCGCCGTCTACACGGTCGCGCGGCAGGTGACCGTCATCCCGCTCACGCCCGGCAGCGCGGGTGTGCTCGACCTGGCGCTGATCGGCGGGCTGGACCTCACCGGGGCCGACCTGCCCGCGGTGACGGCGGGCGTGCTGCTGTTCCGGTTCTTCACCTACCTGCTCTACCTGCCGATGGGCGGGCTGCTGTGGCCGTGGTGGCGGTGGGGCCGCCCGGCGGACGCCGGGCGGCCGCGCGAGGAGGTGTTCCGGCACCCGATGGACGCCGTCCGGCTGGTGCTCGCCCTGGCCTCGCTGGCGGTGCTGGTCGCGGCGAGCCGGGGCGTGCCCGGCTGGGACGCCGACCTGTTCCGGCTGGTGAACGACCTGCCCGATGCGATCGAGCCGCCGATGTGGCTGCTGATGCAGGCCGGCTGGCTCGGAGCCGTCGCCATCGCCGCGCTGGGCGCCGTCCTCCTGCGCAGGTTCCGTCTGGCCGTCACGCTGTGCGGGGGCGGGACGCTCGCGTGGATCGCGGCCAAGGCCGTCAAGGACGTGTCCGGACGGCCGCGCCCCGCGGCGTTGCTGGACGGTGTGGCGCTCCGGGCGGACGCGACCCCTTGGGGCACGGGCTTCGTCGCCGGGCACACGGCGGTGGCCGCGGCACTGGTCACGGTGGCGGGCGCCTACCTTCCCCGCCCGTACCGGCGCGTCCTGTGGCTGGTGGTCGCCGCCGTCGGCGCGGCGCGGGTCTACGTGGGAGCGCATTTCCCGCTGGACGCGCTCGGCGGTGCGGCGTTGGGCTGGGCGGCGGGCGCGGCGGCCCTGCTCGTCGTCGGGACGCCGGGGCACCGGCCCCGGCTCGCGGCGGTCCGGGAGACGCTCGCCAGGCACGGGCTGACGGTGACGGACGTCCACCGCGTGCCGGGCGATCTGCGGCACGCGGTCCCGATCGCCGCGGACACCTCGGCCGGACGGCTCTTCGTCAAGGTGATCGGACGCGACCAGCGCGACGCCGACACGCTGCACCGGCTGGGCCGGCTGTGGCGGCGCAGACCGGGCGAGCCGCCGTTCGCCACCGCCAAGCAGCTGGCCGAGCACGAGGGCTATCTGCTGATGCGCGCCCGGCGGGCCGGTGCGCGGGTGCCGGCCGTCAGGTTCGTGACCGAGGTCGGCCCGGGCACCTGGGCCCTGGTCATGGATCACGTCGACGGGCGACCGCTGGACGGGCCCGGCGAGCCGACGCGGGACACGCTGGACGACCTGTGGCGGCAGGGTGCGGCTCTGCGCCGCGACCGCATCGCCCACCGCGACCTCACCCCGGAGAACGTCCTGGTCGACGGGCATGGACGGCCCTGGATCGTCGGCTGGGGACGGGCGGAGACCGATACGGCACCGGCACTGCTCGACGAGGACACGGCCCGGCTCCTCACCATGACCGCCTCAGCCACGACGCCCGCGCCGGCGGCGGCGCGTCGCATCATCGACCCAGAGCACGAGCCTTCTGGGCCACTTCGCAAGCGACGGTTCCGCCCGCGCCTCCTCCCTAGACCCCGCCTCGGCCTGTTCCCGGTGGGGACGCCCGCCACGGCGCGGCATCCGTCCGACATGATCCGGGTCGTCGCCGGGCTCGGTCTGTGCCTCTCCCTCGCCCTCTTCGCCGCGGACGGTTTGCTGCTGGGCCCGGAGGCCGGCGTGTTCCGCCTGGTCAACGGCTTGCCGGGCTGGCTGTTCCGGCCGGTCCACGTCGTGATGCAGACGGGCGCGCTCGGCGCCGTCGCGGTGACCGCCGCGGCGGCGCTGGCCGTCCGCCGGGTCCGGCTGGCCGCCGACCTGGCTCTGGGCGGTTCGCTGGCCTGGCTGCTGGCCAAGCTGGTCAAGGACCTCGCCGACCGCGGACGGCCCGGTGCGCTGCTGTCGGAGGTCGTCCTGCGCGGCGCGCACGAGGGCGGGCTCGGATTCGTGTCCGGCCACGCCGCCGTGTCCGCCGCCCTGGCCACCGTCGCCTCGGCGCACGTCCGCCGCCCGGTCCGGTGGGTCCTGTGGACGGTCGCGATCGCCGTGCCGGTGAGCCGCGTCTACGTCGGCGCCCATTTCCCGCTCGACGTCGTCGCCGGGACGGCGCTCGGCTGGGCGGTCGGCGGCGCGGTCCACCTCGCACGCGGCACGCCGAACCACGTCCCGGCACCGGAACAGGTCGCCGCGGGACTCGCCCGCTGCGGCCTGACCGGCCCGGAGGTCGCTCCGCTCAAGGCCGACGCCCGCGGCTCGGTGCCCTTCACCGCTGTCACCGCCGACGGGCGCGCGGTCTTCGTCAAGGCGCTCGGCCGCGACCAGCGCGACGCGGACCTGCTGTTCAAGGCCGCCCGGTTCCTGCTCTACCGCGAGATCGAGGACGAGACACCGATGGCGACACCCAAGCGGCAGGTGGAGCACGAGGCGTACATGCTCCTGCGCGCGGCCGCCGCCGGCGCCCGCGTCCCCGCCGTCATCGGCGTGGCGCCCGCCGGTCCCGGCACCTGGATCCTCGCCGAGGAGGCGATCGAGACCGGCGGCCGTGCCCTCCCTGCGCCCGATGACGCCTGCCTCCGGCAGCTGTGGTCGGAGGTCGCGAAACTCCGCGCGGCGCGGATCGCCCATCGCGACCTGCGGCTGGCGAACGTCCTGGTGGACACCGGCGGGCGTCCCGTGCTCGTCGACTTCGGCTTCGCCGAGGACGCCGCCCGCGACGGACGGCTGGCGCAGGACGTGGCCGAACTCCTCGTCTCCACCGCACTGGTCACCGGGCCGCGGCGGGCCGTCCAGGCCGCGGTCGACGTGCTCGGGCTGCCCGCCGCCGAGGCCGCCGTGCCCTACCTGCAACCGCTCGCCCTCGCGGGATCCACCCGGACGGCGCTCCGGGACCACCCCCTCCTCCTGGACGAACTCCGCCGGGAGCTGACCGGTGCGGGCGCCACCGGCATCGCGCCCCGGCCGCTGTCACGGATCCCGTCCCGGCCCTGGTCCCTGCTGCTGCTCGTCGCCGCCGGATACGCCACCTACCATGCGCTCATCGGCATCACGGGCCTGCGCTCCCCCGTGCCGGTGCTCGCGGACGTCCACCTCCGATGGCTCCTGCTGGCCGCCCTGCTGGTCGCGGCCTCCTACGCGGGCGCCGCCCTCTCCTTGATGGGCGCCTCCCTGCGAGACCTGGCCTTCGGACGAACCTGCCTGCACCAGGCCGCCGCGTCCTACCTCTCCCGCCAGCATCCGACCGGCCGGGGCGGCGGCGCCGTCCTCGGCGTCTATCTCCGCGACCACGGGGCCGGACCGCACGAGGCCGCCACGACCATCGCACTCACCCGGCTGACCGGCGCGCTCGTCCACCTCACCGCCCTGTCTCTCGCGCTGGCCTCCGCCACTGCGCAAGGTTGGGGATCACCGCACGCGCCCGGCTGGGCCGAGCCGCTGATCCTGATCGTCGCCGTGGTCGCATCGCTCGGCACGGTCCTGGTGTGGCGCCGCCGGGCCGAACTCCTCCCGCCCCTGCGGGCCGCCGCGGCCGGTCTGCCCCAGCGACTGCGCCGTCCCAGGCGCCTCATCGCGCTGCTCGCGGGCAGCTCCGCGGTCACCACCTGCTCGGTGCTCGCCTTCCTGGCCGTCTGCCATGCCATGAACGCGCCGATCTCCCCCGCCGTCCTGGCGGCCGTCTACCTGCTGCTGATCCCCTTGAGGCTGCTCGGCCCCCTTCCGGGTGGCGTGGGGATCGTTGAACCTGTCCTCGTGCTGGCGCTGGTGACCTTCGGGACCGGGCCGACCGAGGCCGTCGTGACCGTCCTCGTCTACAGGGTCCTCAGCTTCTGGCTGCCGATCCTTCCCGGCGCCCTCGCCCTGCGCTCCCCGGCCGGGACCGGGCGGCGGTTCAGTCGCCGGTGAGGTCGCGGTGCTCGAAGAGCAGGCACCCGGCGGCGGCCAGCACGATCGCCGCGACGGTCATGACGAGCGCGGCGGCGAGCTCGAACGGTTCCGCCGGGACGGCCGCCAGGTGGTGGAACGGGGACACGGCCAGCACGAGGTCCGGCCAGTCCAGCGCGGGCCCGATCGTCTCGATCAGGTAAGCGGTGACGGCCCCGCGGCCGCCGACGCCGGGACGGTCAGCCGCGGCCGCGCGCCGAGCAGGACCACCGCCAGGCCCGTGGCCAGGGCTGCGACCGGCAGCGGGGGTGGCGGCGAGCGTGCCCGCCAATCCCACGCCCGCGCCCGTCACCGGGCCAGTGCCTGGAACACGGCCTCCTTCAGCGGATCCAGGCCGGACGTCGGCTCGTCCAGCAGCAGCACGTCGGGCCTGATCATCAGCGCGGCGATCAGGGCGAGCTTCTGGCGGTTCCTCCTGGAGTAGGAGCGGGCGCGCTTCCCGGGGTCGAACCGCAGCCGTTCGATCAGCTCGTCCCGGAACGGCACGTCGACGCTGCCGGACAGACGCCCGAGGTAGGTCAGCGTCTCCAGCCCGGTCAGCTCCGGCCAGAGCGCGACGTCACCGGCGACGTAGCCCACATGCCGGTGGGCCCATCCGACGTCCCCTACGGGCACGTCCATGATCCAGGCCCGGCCGGCCGTCGGCCTGGCGAGGCCGAGCAAGAGCCTGATCGTCGTTGACTTTCCCGCTCCGTTCGGCCCCAGAAAGCCGAAGATCTCCCCGCGGGCGACCTCTAGGTCCAGCCCGTCGACCGCCCCCGAAGCGCTTCGTCAGGCCCTCGGTCCGTATCGCCACGCGACCACAGCGCACCTCCTCCACCTTCCGCCATCGACGCTAGGCCGCTGATCAGCGCCTGCCAGCGGTCGAAGGTCCCTGAATCCCCCGCCGGCCGGCACGGCGCGAACCCCGGGACGTTGGTGGGCCGGCTGCCGGGACGTAGGTCCCTACTGGTGCCGCGAGCGACGGGAGAGTCTTGGAGTGACCAGAAGGCCCACGGGAGGAACCGTCATGGGCACGCACGTCACCCGGCAGGACGCGTCCGCACACCTCGCCACGTCGCTCAAGGGCGATGGTGCCGGTCCGCCACGCATGCTGATCACCGGCGAGCTGGACATGGCCTCGGCCCCCGCGTTCACCGCCCGCCTGGCCCGGGTGATCGGCGACCGGGGCCCGGACGTCGTCGTCGACGTCTCCTCCCTGACCTTCTGCGACGCGCGAGGGCTGGCGGCGTTCGTCGCCGCGGACGAGCTGGCCCACCGCCGCGGCGGCGCCGTCACGCTGGCCGGGATCCGGCCGCAGCTGGCGAAGATCCTGCGGATCACCGGCCTCGACCAGCGGTTCATGCGCGACCAAGCGTCAACCCGCGGCGGCGGGCCCGCATCCGCGCAGGGGGGCGAGCGGTGAAACGGATGAACGCGCTGGACGCGGGGATGTTCTTCGCCGAGAACGACACCAGGCCGCTCCAGATCGGGATCGTGACCGTGTTCGAGGGCCCGGCGCCCGAGTTCCCGGATCTGGTGCGGGAGATCTTCGCCCGGCTCCGGCTCGCGCCGCGCTGCCGGCAGCGCGTCCGGACCGTTCCACTCCACCTCGCCCACCCCGTCTGGGTGGACGATCAGCGCTTCACGATCAGCGATCACGTCCTCCATGCGACCGCTCCGGCCCCCGGCGGACCCGCTGAGCTGCACGAACTGGCGGGACACATCCTCGGCCGGCGGCTGGAGCTGTCCCGGTCCCCGTGGGAGGTGTGGCTGGTCGACGGCCTGGAGGACGGCCGCTGGGCGTTGATCTTCAAGGTGCACCACTGCATGGTCGACGGGCTGGCGGGCATCGACCTGCTCGCCGTGCTGCTGGACCCCGAGCCCGGCTGGTCCCCGGCCGATCCGCACGCATGGACGCCCGAGCCCGAACCGCCCGCGTGGTCCCTCATACGCGATGGGATCGCGGACGAGCTGAAGGGATTCGGGCGGCAGGCGTCCCAGCTGTTCCTGCCCGCGCTGCGGGATTCGGCCGCCGTCGCGGGCGCGCTGCCGGGGTACGCGGCGCGGCTATGGGGAACCGGTGCGCCGAGACTCAACGGTCCGACCGGTCCGGCCCGCCGATGGTCGCGGGTCGGCGTCGGGATGGACGAGGTGGACCAGATCCGGGGCGCGTTCGGCGGGTCGGTCAACGACGTCGCGCTGGCCGCGGCGGCGTCCGGGTTTCGGGATCTGCTGGCCGCGCGCGGCATGCTCATGGAGGATTCGGTCGTGCGTGCCGTGGTCCCGGTGTCCGTGCGGCCGGACGGCGAGCGCGGCGTGCTGTCGAACCGCGTGTCGGCGGTCCTGGTCGACCTGCCGTGCGGCGAGGCCGACCCGCTGCGCCGGTTCCGGCTGGTCCGGGAGCAGATGGACGCCTGGAAGGCCGGCGGGCAGGCCGCCGGTCCCGACGCCTTCGTCAACCTCCTCGGCGGCGTCCCCGGTGTCCTCGCCGTGGCCGCTCACACGGCCTTGCGGTTGCGGCAGCCGCTGGTCCACACGATCGTCACCAACGTCCCCGGTCCGCCGCTCCCCCTGTACGTGATGGGGCGCAGGATGCTGGAACTGGCCCCCTACATCCCGATCGCCGTCGGCCTGCGGATCTCGATCGGCGTCGTCTCCTACGACGGCGGCCTGTCGTTCGGGGTCACCGCCGACCACGACGCCGTCCCCGACCTGGGGACGCTGTGCGTGGGCATCCGCGACGGCATCGACGAACTCCTCAAGGAGACGGCGCGCGTCCCGGCCTGAGCCGGGCGACCGACCTCGTCCTGCTGGAAGGACCGAACGTCCTTGCCCGGAAGGGACCTTCGCGCGTACCGGAACGGCCCGCCCTGGCGCGAGCCTGGAGGTGGAGGCCCCTACCGGAGAAGGTGAGCGTGATGCGCAAGAAGGTCCTGGTCCTCGGCGGGAACTTCGGCGGGCTGACCGCGGCGATCAGCGTCAAGAACGCCCTGGACGGCGACGTGGACGTCACCGTGGTGTCGGCGTCCGACCGGTTCCTGTTCAACCCCTCGCTCATCTGGGTGCCGTTCGGCAAGCGCACCGGAGACGACATCACCTTCCCGCTCGCGCCGACCTTCGAGACGCACGGCATCGAGTTCGTCCACGCCGAGGCCAAGGCGATCGCACCCCTCGCCAAGCGGGTCAAGACGACCGCGGGGACCTACGCCTACGACTACCTGGTCATCGCCACCGGCTACCGCAACGACATGGCCGTGCTGCCCGGTCTGGAACCGGCCAACGGCGTCCACACCATCACCACGCTGCCCGATGCCGAGCAGGCGGGCGAGGGCTGGCGCCGGTTCCTGGACGACCCCGGCCCGATCGTGATCGGCGCCGTCCAGGGCACCGGCTGCTTCGGCGCGGCGTACGAGTTCCTGTTCAACACCGCCTACCAGCTCAGGAAGGGCGGGCTGAACAGGCGGGTGCCGCTGACCTACGTGACCGCCGAACCGTTCCTCGGCCACTTCGGCATCGGCGGCCTCCCCGGTGGGGAACGCCTCCTCAAGCTGTTCTGCAAGAAAGAGGGCATCCGGGCCATCACCGGCACGGCACTGGCCGAAGCCTCCCCCGGAAAACTCCTGCTCGACGACGGCGGCGCCCTCGACTTCACCTACTCGGTGATCATCCCGCCGTTCCTCGGCCAGCAGGTCATCGCCGCCACGCCAGGGCTCGCGGACGCCAAGGGCTTCGTCCCCGTGCACGACACCTACCAGGCGATCACCTACCCGAACATCTACGCCGTCGGCGTCGCCGCCGCCGTGACCGTCCCGTGGACGACGGCCATCCCGGTCGGCGTCCCCAAGACCGGCTTCCCCACCGAGGTCCAGGCGCGCGTGGCGGCCGCCAACATCGCCGCCCGGATCCGCGGCGAGGAGCAGACGCGCCACAAGAGCTTCGGCGACATCCCCGCCGTGTGCGTCATGGACGCCGGCAACAACGGCGTGATGATCCTCGCCGACCGCATGCTCCCACCGCGCAAGGCGGGCGTGCTGATCCCCGGCCCCCAGGCGCACGTGGCCAAGCTCGCCTTCGAGAGGTACTTCCTGTGGAAGGCCCGCAACGGCCACGTCCGCCTCCCCTGACCCAACCGACTGATCGGCTTCGAACACGAGGAGGCGAGACCGATGACCACCCGGCACCGGCCACCCGATCACGAGAAGCGGCCCGCGCAGGCGCCTCGGCCGGCGCGGATGACCATCCCGATCGGCGTCGGCCGCGAGGCGCGCGAAGGCTATGAGGTGACCGCGCCCGCCCGGCTGCTGCGCACCTGGCGGCTGCTGTCGGCCATGAACGCGGAACTGCACGCCGACGACGCCGACGAGGCGGGAGCCCACCGGGCCGCCATGATGTTCAACGTCCTGCTGGACGAAGTGGCCCGGTCGGTCTCCGCGCCGCTGGCCGCCGAGATGCGCGCGCTGTTCCCGCCGCTCGACGAACACTGCGGCGTCGCGGGCGCCCGTACGGCCTGCGCAGCCGCTCTCGGCTGGCTGGACGGCCTCATGACCTCCATGCTGCTGCGCTTCGCCCAGCAGGGCCAACGCCCGGCCGAACGGGCCCGGCCTGTGCGCTCCCGTTAGCGGAGGCGGCGCAGGTAGGGGTCCCACGACCTGCGGGGCGCGACACGGACGCGGGCGTCGACGGCAACCACCCCGTCCGGGCGGACGATGGTGGGGTTGAGGTCGAGCTCGGCGATCTCGGGATGGTCGGCGACCAGCCTGGACAGGCGCAGCAGCGTGTCGTGCAGCGCTTCGACGTCGCCGGCCGCGCGGGCGGGATGGCCCAGCAGGAGGGCGGACAGGCGAGGCTCGCGGATCAGGTCGTCGGCCTCCTGGGGGGTGAGCGGGGCCAGGCGGGCGGCGCGATCGGCCAGCGCGTCGGTGTCGATGCCACCGGCACCGAAGACGACCACGGGGCCGAACACCTCTTCCTGGACGGCGCCGCACAGCACCTCGACGCCCTCGTCCGCCATGGCCTGGACGACCACGCCTTCGAGGTCGCCGCCGAACCGGCCGGCCAGCCACCGGAAGGCGCCGCGAACGTCCTTGTCACCGTGCAGGTCGAGTTGCAGGGCGCCCGCCGCGGTCTTGTGCACGACCCCGGGCACGTGCGCCTTCAACGCCACCGGGCCGCCCAGCTCCCGGGCCGCCGCAGCAGCCTCGTCCTCCGACCGGGCCCAGCGCCAGGGCGCCAGCGGCAACCCGTAGGACTCCAGTAGCCGGAAGGTGTCGATGGGCGGCAGCCATCCGCCGTCCGGGGAGGCTTCGAGGAACCCGGCGGTGATGCCCGCCGCCTCGTCCGGCCGCAGTCCCGGGAGCGTCGGCGGCGTGCCGGGCGGGACGCCGAGCCGCCGGGCGTGCGACCACGCGTGCGCGAACGCGCGGACCGCGTTCTCCGGGTAGGCGTAGCACGGGACGCCGTCATCGGTGATCGTGACGGTCTCCGCCTGGCCCAGCACCACACCCGCCAGCGGCTTGCCGCCGCCGGCGAGCGCCTCTCGCAGGTCGCCGAGCGCCGTCGGCGCCACCAGCGCGAGAACGGCGTCGATCGATTCGTCTTCGGCGACGACATCGAGCGCGCGGCGGAACGTCTCGGCGGACACGGCGGCCGTAGTGTCGACGGGGTTGGCGACCGCCGCGCACACCGGAAGCAGGTCGGCGAGGCGGCGCTGCGTGGCCGGCCCCAGGACGGGGACGGCGAGCCCGGCATCGGCGCAGGCGTCGGCGGCCAGGACCCCGCCGCCGCCCGCGTTGGACACCACCGCCACCCGCGGCCCGTCCGGCAGCGGCTGGGTCGCCAGCAGCGCGGCGGCGTCGACCAGCTCCCCCAGGTCGTCGGTGGCCACGATCCCGGCCTGCGCGAACAGCGCCCGCCGAGTGATCTCCGGGGTCGCGGCTGCCGCCGTGTGCGACGCGGCCGCCCGGGTGCCGGGCAGCGACCGGCCCGCCAGCACGGTGAGCAGCGGCATCCGCGCGGCGACCCGGCGGGCCGTCCGCGCGAACTTGCGCGGGTTGCCGAACGACTCCACATGCAGGATTCCGAGCCGGGTCGTCTCGTCCGACTCCCACCACATGAGCATGTCGTTGGCGCTGACGTCGTATTTGTCGCCGACGGAGGCGAAGGTGGAGACGCCGATGCCGAGGCGGGACAGCCGCTCGGTCAGGGCGATCCCGACGCCGCCGGACTGCACCACCACGCCCGCGGCCCCGGCCAGGGGGCGGTGGGCGCCGAACGTCGCGTCCAGCCCGATCGCGGTGTTGGCGATTCCCAGGCAGTTCGGTCCGACCAGCCGCATGCCATGCTCGCGGCAGATCGCCAGGAGATCGCGTCCCTGGGCGGCGGAGAGCCCGGAGCTGATCACCACGAGGGCGGACGCCCCGGACCGCCCGCAGGCGGCGGCCACGCCCGGCACCGACCCCGCGGGCACGGTGATGACCGCCAGGTCGGGCGGCTCTGGGAGGTCGGCGAGTGCGGCCACGCACGGCACCCCGTGCAGATCGGCGCCCGCCGAATGTGGGTTGACCGCGTAGACGGTTCCCTTGAACCCGCCGTCGACGATGTTGTGCAGGATCTCGGCGCCGACCGTCCCCCGGCGGCGGGACGCGCCGACGACCACGACCGTCCGGGGCTGCAGCAGCCGCTGCAGGCTGGCCACGTCCGCGCGGCGTTCCCGCTCGGCCACCGCGTCGAGGTAGCGCTCGTCGGAGACGAGCGGAAGGGTCAGCTCCACCACGCCCCCGGAGGCCTCGCGGCGGGCCGGCATCCCCGCGTCGGCGAAGACCCGCAGCATCGGGGTGTTCTCGGCCAGGGTGTCCGCGCGGAACGCCACCACCCCGTTGGCGCGGGCCAGCGACCCGAGATGCTCCAGCAGCAACGTCCCGACGCCCCGGTGATGCATCCGGTCGGCCACCGCCATCGCGACCTCGGCCTCCCCGGGCACGCCGGTCGGCTCGTACTCGGCCACCCCGACCAGGTCACCGCCCAGCCATGCGCCGAGGGCCGCGTGATCGTCGCCGTCGGAGCGGCAGATCCGGTCGGCCACCTGTCCCGCCATCGCCTGGTTGAGGCCGAAGAACCGCAGGTACAGGCTCTGCTCGCTCAGGCCGCGGTGCAGGTCGCACACCGCGTCCCGATCCGCCGCGTCCAGCCGCTTGATCTCGACCTGCGTTCCATCGGTCAGCAGCGCGAACACCCGCGCGCTCATGAGGTCCTGTGCCATACCTCCAGCGTCGGACGGGAGCAGCCCGCGGATCATCGTCCCAAGGTCACCGGCCGGGGGGACCTTCGTCCCTGACGTCCCCCGCCTCACCGGGAGCGTGGACGACCGCCACCGGGCAGGGCGCGTGGTGGACCAGGGCGTGACTGACCGACCCGAGCAGCAGGCCCCGGAAGCCGCCCAGCCCTCGCGAGCCGACGACGAGCAGACGCGCCTCACCCGCCGCGTCGAGCAGGACATCCCTCGGAGACCCGGCCACGACCTCGGTCCGCACGTCCACCCCGGGATGGCGTTCGCGCAGCGGAATCATCAGCCGCGCAATAGCGGTCTCGGCCGCCTCGCGCAGGCCCGCCTCGTCCACCAGCGGCGGCAGGTCCTTCGCGGGCACCGGATCCCAGGCGACCACCGCGCTCAACGACAGCCCACGCGCGTCGGCCTCGGCGAAGCCCATCGCCAACGCCGCCCGCGAGGCCGCTGAACCGTCCACGCCGACGACGACACGCCCAGGCCCCGGCTCCTCCAGGTGGGGGTCCGGGGCGCCGCGGACGATGATGACCGGGCACGCGGCGTGCGCGGCCACCTGCGCACCGACCGAACCGAGCACCAGCCCGACGAATCCGCCGAGACCGCGCGGGCCCAGCACGATCAGATCCGCGCTCTCACCCGCCTCGATCAGGCTCCCGGGCGCAGGCCAGCGCCGGAGCACCGCCCGCACCGTCAGGTCGGGCGACACCTTCCGGACATGCTCCAGGGCGTCGTTCAGGGCGTCCTCCGCGATCCTCTTCACGTCGAGGACGGGCACGGCCATCGGGCCGCCGCGGTAGGCGCCCCATGCGTGCAGCACCGTCAGCGGCAAGCCGCGGGCCTGAGCCTCCTCAGCTGCCCAGTCCAAGGCCTGGACACTGCCCTCAGAGCCGTCATAGCCGACGACGACACCCGTGATCGACTCGGTGTTCATGCCCACTCCCCCTCGCGTCTCCGTCGTTCGGACACCTTCAGGCTGACCGGCGGAGACCGTCCCGGTGGAGGGGCTTCGGTCCACGGGACGAGGGACCATCGGCCCTCCTGGGCAGGTCACCGAGCCGGACCGCCGAGGAGCTCCGGCCGCGGCGACGCCGGGCCGTACGGCGCCGTGGCGCGGGACGTAGGTCCCTAGGGGCGGTGCACGCGCAAGGCCGACGCTGATTGCGCTGATCATTTCGCAAGAGGAGGCCGACGTTGCCTGACACAGCGCCGAACGAAGTCGACATTCAGGTCACCACCATCCAGGACGTCCCGCAGGAGGACGTCCAGCGCGCCCGGGACGTCGTCGCCCGCGTGCTGGCGCACGCCCCGCGCCCGGTCCTGCACGCCAAGATCACTCTCAATGTCCTCCAGGACCCCGCCGTGCCGCGGCCGAACCTGGTCTCGCTGCGGGTGGACCTCAACGGCGTCCCGGTCAACGCCTACGCCTCCGGCACCTCGATGCCCGAGGCCATCAGCACGGCGGGCACCCGGCTGCGCGCCCGGGTGGAGCACTTGACCCGGTCCTGGGACACGCGCCGCAAGGCACGCCGCGACACCGCGGCGACCGCCTGACCCGCTGTCCCACCCCCCGCGCCGGAAGAGCCCGCAGGGGCCGGACGGCGCAGGTCACGGGACGAAGGTCCCTACGCGCCGGAGCCGCACCCGGCAGACGCTGGAATCGGCACCGCAGCCGCCAGCCGGGCGGCGCGCCGACCCGGAAGGAGCTTCGCGATGGCGAGGCAGCTCTCCACCGGTTCCCCCGTCCTGGCCCTGGAACACCGTGTCGCGGTGCTGGAAAGGCAGGTCGCCGCGCTCACCGAAGCGACCCGCCTGCTGGCCTCCGCCCTGGAGGGCACTCCCCTGGACGCGCCGGACGACGGCGCCGCACCGGTAGCGCGGTGAGCGCACGAACTGCTCGTGCTACCGCCCGTGACGCACGCGAACCCGCACTGACACCCGGGAAGGAACGACATGTCCACGCAACGAACGACCATCCTCGTCGGAGCCGACGGTTCCGCACCATCCGACCACGCCATCACCTGGGCCGCCGACGAAGCCGCCCGCACCGGGAAATCCCTGCGCATCCTCCACATCGTGGAGACCACCACCCTGGACATCCCAGGGCACACCACCGACGGCATCTCCGAGGCCCTCGCCGAGCAGGGCGATCAGGTCCTGCGGAACGGCAGCGCCCTCGCCCTGCGGTGGCAGCCGGACCTCACCATCGAGACCATGCTCATCCACCAGCGCAGCGTGCAGGCCGGGCTGCGGCAGTACGCCGACGAGGCCACGGCGGTGGTGGTCGGCCATCGCGGCAGGGACGGCTTCACCGGGCTGCTGCTCGGTTCCACCAGCCTGCGCCTGGCCGGGCACTGCCCCGGACCGGTGATCGTGGTCCGCGAGCAGGCCGACGCCACCGCGGACGAGGTCGTGGTCGGCCTGGACCTGTCCGAGGATCCCGCGCCGGCACTCGACCACGCCTTCGCCGCCGCCGACGTCCGCGGAGCCCCGCTGCGCGCGCTGCACGCCTGGCGTCCCTCGCCCCTGGCCATCGAGACACGGGTGGAGTCGCGGATCGTCAACGACATCCTCCGCACCCGCCTGACCTCCACCCTGGCCCCCTGGCGGGACCGGCACCCGGACGTCAAGGTCACCGAGGACATCGTGATCGACCACCCGGTCGACGCGCTGGCCACCGCCTCCGCGCACGCCGCGCTGGTCGTCGTCGGCTCGCGGGGCCGGTCCATCCCGCTCGGATCGGTGAGCCACGGCCTGATCCACCACGCCCGCTGCCCGGTCGCCGTCGTCCGCCCCTACGAGTGACGAGCAAGGCCGCGCCGCGACAGGGCGACGCCGCTTGAGGAGAAGGAGACGCTGATGAGCGCGCAACCGGCCCGCCGGAGGCTGGGGCTGTGGATGGCCACCGCCCTGGTGGTGGGCAACATGATCGGATCGGGCGTGTTCCTGCTGCCCAGCTCGCTGGCCGCCTACGGGCCGATCAGCCTGGTCGCGTGGGGGTTCACCGCGGCCGGGGCGATCCTGCTGGCACTGGTCTTCGCCCGCCTCGCCCGCGCCTACCCGCGCACCGGCGGACCGTACGCCTACGCACGCAAGGCGTTCGGCGACTTCGTCGGGTTCCAGACCGCGTGGGGCTACTGGATCGCGGTCTGGGCCGGGAACGCCGCCATCGCGGTCGCATTCGTCGGATACCTGGCGCACTTCTGGCCCGAGCTGGCCGACAACAAGGCGTTGGCGGCAGGGGTCGGGCTGGCGGCGATCTGGCTGCTGACCGCCGTCAACTCCTACGGGATCCGGCAGGGTGGCGCCGTCCAGGTCGCCACCACCATCATCAAACTGGTCCCGTTGCTGCTGATCGCGGTCGGCGGGCTGTTCTTCATCGAGTCCGGCAACTTCGGCGAGTTCAACGCCAGCGGCGAGGGCGCGTTCGGCGCGGTGACCGGCGCGGCCGCGCTGACGCTGTGGGCGTTCATCGGGCTGGAGTCGGCGACCGTCCCCGCCGAGGACGTGCAGAACCCGGAGAAGACCATCCCGCGCGCCACCGTCGCCGGGACGGCCGTCACCGCGCTGATCTACATCCTCGGCACCGTCGCGGTCCTGGGCCTGGTGCCCGCCGCCGCGCTGGCGACCTCGACCGCGCCGTTCGCCGACGCCGCCGACGCCGCGTTCGGCGGCTGGGCCGCCGACCTGGTCGCGGCCGGTGCCGCGATCAGCGCGTTCGGCGCGCTCAACGGCTGGATCCTGCTGCAGGGCCAGATCCCCTACGCCGCCGCCCGCGACGGCCTGTTCCCCCGCGTGTTCGCCCGCACGGGACGCGGCGGCACCCCGATCGTCGGGCTGGTGGTCTCCAGCGTCCTGGTCACCGGGCTGATGGCGATGAACTACAACGCGAGCCTGGTCGACCAGTTCACCTTCATCATCCTGCTGGCCACCCTCACCACCGTCATCCCCTACGCCTACGCGGCCGCCGCCCAGCTGGTGCTGCTGGCCACCGACCGCGCCGCGTTCTCCGGCCGGCGCCTCGCCGGTTCCGCCGTCATCGCGCTGCTGGCGTTCGGGTACTCGGTGTGGGCGATCGCCGGGTCCGGCTACGAGGTCGTCTACAAGGGCACCCTGCTCATCTTCGCCGGGATGCCCGTCTACGCCTGGCTGAAGTACCGCGACCAGCGCGGCCCCGTCCAGGCCGTCCAGGAGCCCCCGGCCGGCGAACCCGAACCGCCCGCCCAAGCCGCCTGAAAGGACCACCTGTGTTCACCGTCTCCTCCGAGGTCGGGCGGCTGCGGCAGGTGCTGCTGCACCGCCCCGACCTGGAACTGCTCCGCCTCACCCCGGCCAACAAGGACGACCTGCTGTTCGACGAGGTGCTGTGGGCCAAGCGCGCCCGCCAGGAGCACGACGTGTTCGCCGACACCCTGCGCGAACGCGGCGTCCAGGTGCACTACCTCGCCGACCTGCTCGCCGAGACCCTCAAACTCGACGACGCCCGCGCCCGGATCCTCGACCACACCGCGTCGGAGACCGCGCTTGGGCCGACGCTGGCCGCGCCCGTCCGGGCCGCGCTAGAGGATTTCGACCCCGCAACGCTCGCCCGCCATCTGATCGGCGGGATCACCAAGGCAGAGCTCGGCCTGGCGGCGCACAGCCTGCTGCTGTCGTCCCTGGACGACGGCGACTTCGTGCTGCCACCGCTGCCCAACCACCTATTCACCCGCGACCCGTCCGCGTGGATCGGCCGCGGGATCACCCTGCACCCGATGGCCAAACCGGCGCGGCGCCGCGAGACCGTCCATCTGGACGCCATCTACAGGCACCACCCGCTGTTCACCGCTCAGGACATCCCCGTCTGGTACCCGGGAGCCGACTTCGCGCTTCCCAGCATCGAGGGCGGCGACATTCACGTCCTGGCCGAAGGGCTGGTCTTGGTCGGCATGAGCGAGCGCACCACTGCGCAGGCCGTCGAGCTGCTCGCCCAGCGGCTGTTCACCGCCGGCACGGTACGGCGTGTCATCGCCGCCCAACTGCCCCGGCGCCGCGCCTTCATGCACCTGGACACCGTCCTGACGATGGTCGACCACGACACCTTCACCGTCTACCCCGAACTGCCGCCACTGCGCTCCTACACCCTCACCCCGGGACACGACGGCGAGATCCGCGTGCACGAGAACGAGGCGCTGTTCCCCGCGATCGCCCGCGCCCTCGGCCTGCCCCGCGTCCACGTCCTGTCGGCCGAGCAGGACGTCCGCGCCGCCGAACGCGAGCAATGGGACGACGGCAACAACGTCCTGGCCGTCGAACCCGGCGTCGTCATCGCCTACGAGCGCAACGTCACCACCAACACCATGCTCCGCCACCACGGCATCGAGGTCATCACCATCCCCGGCGGCGAGCTCGGCCGCGGCCGCGGCGGTCCCCGCTGCATGACCTGCCCGCTCCAGCGCGACGAGGCGACCCCATGAAGGACCTGCTGCGCATCGCCGACCTGACCGCGGACGACCTGACCGTGCTGCTGGAGCTGGCGGCCCGCGTCGAGGAGAATCCCGCCTTCGCGCACGACCTCCTCAGCCACCGCATCGTGCCGATGTACTTCGCCAAGCCCTCCACCCGGACGCGCCTGTCGACCGCAGCCGCGGTGGCCCGCCTCGGCGGTACGCCCGTCACCGTCGGCCCGGACGAGCTGCAGCTGCGCCGCGGCGAGACCATCGCCGACACGGCCCGCGTGATGGGCTCCTACGCCGCGGCCATCGTGATCCGGACCTTCGCCGACACCGACGTGCAGGAGCTCGCCTCGGCGGCGCCGATCCCGGTCGTCAACGCGCTGACCGACGGGCACCATCCGCTCCAGGCCGTCGCCGACCTGCTCACCGTCGAGGAACGCTTCGGGACCCTGCGCGGCCACCGCATCGCCTATGTCGGCGACGGCGGCAACGTCGCCCGCAGCCTGATGGAGGCGGCGGCGCTCGCCGGCATGGACGTCGCCGTCGCGACGCCGCCCGGATACGAACCCCCGGACGAGGCCATCCGCTTCACCGCCACCGAAGCGGACCGCAACGGCGGCGGCTTCACTCTCACCACCGACCCCGCCGAGGCGGTCAAGAACGCCGGCGTCGTCTACACCGACGTCTGGCTGTCCATGGGCGACCCGAAGGAAGAACAGGCACGACGCCGGAAAGCGCTCGCGCCCTATCAGGTGGACGAGCAACTGATGACCTGCGCCCGCCGTGACGCCGTCTTCATGCACTGCCTGCCCGCGCACCGGGGCGAGGAGGTCACGGCCCGCGTCATCGACGGCGGCCGCTCGCTGGCCTTCCGGCAGGCCGCCAACCGGCTGACCGCCGCCCAGGCCGTCCTGTACGCCCTGCTCACAGACCGCTTGAGAGGGCGCCGATGAGGATCGTCGCAGCCCTGGGAGGTAACGCGCTGCTGCGCCGGGGCGAGCCGCTGGAGGCGTCCGTCCAAATCGGCCACGTGCGTGAGGCGGTCCGCGGCCTGGCCGCCGCAGCGACCGGCAACGAGCTGGTCATCACGCACGGCAACGGGCCCCAGGTAGGGCTGCTGGCCGTGGAGAGCGCGTCCGACCCGGCGCTCTCCACGCCTTACCCGCTGGACGCCCTCGGCGCCCAGACGCAGGGCATGATCGGATACTGGCTGGCCCGGGAACTGCGCCGGGCCCTGCCCGGCCGGGAGGTCGTCGCCGTCCTGACCGAGACGATCGTCGCTCCGGACGACCCGGCGTTCGCGAACCCGACCAAGTTCGTCGGACGTGCCTACCCGGCCCCCGAGGCCGCCCGGATGCGGGCCGAACACGGATGGGCGCTGCGCCGCGACGGGTCCGCCTGGCGCCGGGTCGTCCCGTCCCCTGAACCTCGCGACATCGTCGAACTCGCGACGATCACCCGGCTCGTCGACGACGGCTGCATGGTCATCGCCGCCGGGGGCGGCGGCGTGCCGGTCGGCCCGGACCATCAGGGCGTCGAGGCCGTGGTGGACAAGGACCTGACGGCTGCGCTGCTCGCGGCCCGCCTCAAGGCCGACACGCTGCTGCTCCTCACCGACGTCCCGGCCGTCATGCGTGACCATGGCACCGTGAACGCCAGTCCCATCGCGGAGATCACGCCACACCGGCTGCGGGACCTGGACCTGCCGGACGGGTCCATGGGCCCCAAGGCCGAGGCGGCCTGCCGCTTCGCCGAGCAGCGCCGCGGCGCCGTCGCGGTCATCGGCTCGCTCACCGACGTCCCCGCGCTCCTGTCCGGCACCGCGGGCACGCGAATCGAGGCCCCATGAGCACCGACCTGGAAACACTCGACCGAGCCACCTGCCTGGCGCTGCTCCGCGGTGTCCAGGTCGGCCGCATCGCCTGGGCCGAGGACGACGGAACCGTCAGCGTCCTGCCGGTCAACTTCATCCTGGACGGGGAAACGCTCGTCTTCGCCACCGCCCCCGGAGCCAAACTCGACGCCGTCCGCAGCGGCCGCCTGCTCACCTTCGAGGCGGACGACTTCGAGCCCGCCCTCCGGACCGCCTGGAGCGTCCTGGCCACCGGCCGACCGGAGATCGTCACCGATCCCGGCGAGGTGGAGCGCCTCCGGACGCTGCCCCTCATCACGTGGATCACCTGGCCCGACGCGTCCTTCGTTCGGCTGAGCCCCCGCAGCATCACCGGACGCCGGATCCCCTTGCATCCAGGCGGCGTCACCACGGAACGCATCGAACCCACGGACGAACCCACCTGACACCCTGACGTCCTGCCGGCCAGCAGTTCCCGGACCTACCTCGCCGGGGCATCCGCCGCCAGCCGGCTCCGGGTCGCCTCAAGCCGCTCTACGACCAGCTCGCCGAAGCGGCGCGTCAGCTCGTAGCCGAGCGACGGGTCTACGGCGCACAGCGTCCGGAGCAGCCGGCCGTCAACCTCGATCGCCCGGACCGGCGTGGCCGCCACGCCGCCGAACCTCCACCGGTGCGGGCGGAACAGCCACGACCAGCCCACCACCGAGCCCGGCCCCAGCGTCTCGATGACGACCCGCCCGTCGCCGGGCATGTCCAGGTCGACGGCCACCGTCCCCTCCCGGAGGAGCCAGAACCGCTCGGCAGGGGTGCCCTGCTCGAAGAGGCGGCGCCCCGCGGGGACGCTGGTGAACCGTGCCGCCGACGCCAGCCTGCCGAGATCGGCGGTCCTCATGCCGCTCAGAAACGGCTCGTGCGCGAGATCGGCCGCCATCACCATGCTCACTCGACTCACCCTCCCTCCGGCTTCTCAGACCGGGCGCCCACCACCGCAAGGGTGGCGTCCTCCGCCGCCGGAGTCAGGCGGCCTGGGCCTCGCTCTCCAGCCGCACGTCGATGCGCGGCGGATCGACGATCGAGTTGTGGACCGTGCAGCCCATGACGGCCGCCAGGAGTCCGCCGGTGTCCGCATCCGACAACCGGAGAGCAGGACGCACCCGCAGCTCGACCCTGGACACCCGGGCAGGCGCGCCCGCGCTCATGGTGAAGCCCGCAGTGACCTCCAGCCCGTCCGCGGGCAGGTGGCGCCGTACCAGGTACTGCCGCGCGTAATGCGCGGCGCAGGCCGCCAGGGACGCCACGAACAGCTCGACCGGTGTCGGACCGGCGTTCAGGCCACCCGCCGTGTACGGCTGGTCAACATGGATCACGTGATCCCGGACGAGCACGGCGAAGGCGTGGCCCTCGCGGTGTACGACCCTCATCTCGTTCATCGGTCCACCTCCCTTTCAAATCGGTTCCTGGCCTACCTTCAGTGTCGATCGCTCCGTTTCCGCAGGTAAGAGCCGAAAGTCCTGGGTACGGAGGAGGGACGTCACCACACCTGGGGACGCCTAAGGACGCCTACCTGCGTAGGCGTCCCTTGGTGTTCGGGATCTACTTGAGGACGGGCAGGCGCTTGACCAGGCGGGTGTCGCCCCACCAGCGGCCAAGGCCCAGGGTGTCGCCCGCGCTGACCAGGGCCAGGCCGATGAGCACGATCGCGTAGATCAGGTGGTCGTCCATGAAGGGGTTGTTCTCCGGAGGCAGGACCGCGGTCCACATCATCACCAGCAGGGCCGCGCCGGCCACGGCGGCGATCCGCAGGCCGATGCCCAGGATCAGCGCGGCGCCGATCGCGCCCAGGCCCAGCATGAACAGCCAGTCGGCCCAGGCCGCTCCGGCGATGTCGTGGTAGAGACCGGCGAACGGACCCTGCGGGGCGTTCTTCAGGAAGCCCTCGGTAGGGCTACCGCCATCGACCCACGCCTTGGCGGCGGGGGTCTCGTGGCCGAGCCCGAACATCTTGTCCAGGAACGCCCACCCGAACACCCAGCCCAGCGCCACCCGGGCGATCGCCCAGACATAGCGGGCGGCGGGCGACTCGGTCAGCGGCTTGGGGGTCACCACCTGGATCAGGGTGCTGCGCCCGGTACGGGCCTTGTGCTCAGAGAGCGCCATCGCCTCTCACCTTCCATCACATCGTCGTTCGCTTCACCTCCGAGTCAACTCCGTCGCTGACCTGCGCTGCAGGTCCGTTCGGTGCACCGATGGGGGGACCAACGTCCCCGCCTCCGGCACGTCCCGCCGGAGATCACCAAGCCGGGCCAGGGACGTTGGTCCCTACGAACCGCCGAAATCTTCCGTCACGCTGGGAGACATGCACTTCGACTGCGGGGAACGAAAGCTATGACGGGCCAATCGCCAGCGAACGCGGGAACGATCCGGGTGTTCCTGATGGACGATCACGAGGTCGTCCGGCGCGGGGTGGCCGCGCTGCTGTCCGCCGAGGACGACATCGAGATCGTCGGCGAGGCCGGCACCGCCGCCGAAGCCCTCGCCCGCATCCCCGCCGCCCGGCCCCACGTCGCCGTCCTGGACGTCCGCCTCCCCGACGGCGACGGCGTCACCGTCTGCCGCGACATCCGCTCCCAGATGCCCGAACTCGCCTGCCTCATGCTCACCTCCTTCGACGACGAGAACGCCCTGTTCGACGCCGTCATGGCCGGCGCGGCCGGCTACGTCCTCAAGCAGATCCACGGCTCCGACCTGGTCGGCGCCGTCCGCACCGTCGCCACCGGCCAATCCCTGCTCGACCCCCGCAGCACCGCCCGCATGCTCGAACGCATCCGCACCCGCCAAGAGAAGAAAGACCCCCTCCAAGGCCTCACCGAACAAGAACGGCACATCCTCGAACTGATCGGCGAAGGCCTCACCAACCGGCAAATCGGCGAACGACTCTTCCTCGCCGAAAAGACCGTCAAGAACTACATCTCCAACATCTTCGCCAAACTCGGCATGAGCCGCCGCACCCAAGCCGCCGCCCTCGCCGCCCAACTCAAAGCCGACTCGTCCGCTTCCAGGGAAAGGCTGGACTAGAAGCCGGTGCTGAGGGCGCCGCGGCACGCTGCCGAGGTGTCCCAGGGCGGCACCGGTCAGGGGTGTCCGTGGACGACGGCTACCGGGCATTGTGCGTGGTGCAGCATCGCGTGACTGACCGATCCCAGCAGCAGGCCGGTGAAGCCCCCGCGTCCCCGCGAGCCGACGACCAGCAGGTCCGCGTGAACGGACGCCTCGGCCAAGACCTTCACCGTCCTGCCATGGACGGTTTCCGACACTACCTCCACCTCCGGGTACTCGGCCCGCCCGCCGGCAAGGGACTCGGCGAGGACGCGCCGCTCTTCCTCGGCGACGATCTCCCGGTCGTAGACCAGGGGCTGCATGTCACCGGGCCCGGTGGAGACCGGATGCGACCAGGCCAGCAGGGCGCGCAGCCGCGCCCCGCGCAGGGACGCCTCCTCGAACGCGAACCCGACCGCGTCGGCCCCCGCCGGGGATCCGTCCACGCCGACCACGACCTCGCCCCGAGCGGAGGCGCCGGTGGCGCGGACGACCACGGCCGGGCAACGGGCATGGGAGGCGACCTGCATCGCGACCGACCCCAGCACCAGACCGGTGAGCTCACCGGTCCCGCGGGAACCGGTCACCACCATGAGCGCGTCCTCGGCCCGTTCGATGAGGACCTTGGCGGGCTGCCCGCCGGCGTGCTCCCCCGTCACCTCGAGGCCGGGGACTCGGTCGCGGGCGCGGGCCACGGCGAGGTCGACGACGTCGCGTCCGCCGTCGAGCAGCTGCTGACGGACCCGGGTCGCTCCCGGGTCGCCCGGAACGTCGAACAACCACGGCGTGACGACATGGACCACGTGCAGTGCCGCGCCGCGCCGGGACGCTTCGTCGGCGGCCCAGTCGATCGCGAGCAGGCTCGATTCCGATCCGTCGTCCCCGACGACGATCCTGTTCATACCGTGCCTGCTCATACAGCGGCTCCTCGCAGTTCCCGGGCGATGCCGGCGGCCCACCCGGTGACCTGGTCGCGGTCGCGGAAGTCGCCGCTCGACCGCTTGGCGATCTTGGAGGCCAGGAAGCCCTGGGCGTCCGGGGACAGGCGGCCGCCGAAGGTGGCGTGGCCGCGGGCGTTCAGCCGCCGGGCGACTTTGGCGACGCCGGGCGCGGGCGCGATCTGCTTCTCCTCGGCGGTGTGGTCCAGCGGCCCGCTGCTGAACAGCCACACCGGCCGGTGCGCCAGCGCATCGGCGTGATGGCGGACGAAATGCCGCGCCTCCCGGTGCCAGCGCCCCGCGTAGAGGGCGCCGCCCAGCACGGCGGCGTCATACCCGTCCAGCCCTGCGGTCTCGCCCGCCGGGCGGACGTCGGCGTCAACCCCGGCCTCGCGCAGCGCGGTGCCGATCCAGTCGGCGATCTCGGCGGTTCCTCCGCGTTCGGAGGCGTAAGCGACCAGTACTCGCGTCATGACGACTCCTGCGGTTTCGGGTCGCGTTCGTGGACGACCGCGACCGGGCTCGGCATCTCGTGCAGCACGGCCCGGGTGACGGCGCCGAGCAGGGTGGTGGGGGACGATCCGATTCCGCGGTCACCGACCACCAGCAGCATCGCGTCGCGGGCGTTGTCGGCCAGGACGCGTCCGGCGCGCTCTCTCACGAAGCGCTCCTCGACCGCGACATCGGGATAGTCGACCAGGCACGGCCCCACGGCGCTGGTGAAGCGCGCCTTGGCCTGCTCCTTGACGGCCTGCGGGTCGGTGAACGGGAGCCGGTCGGGGCCGGGAAGCGCGCCGGGGTCCCACCATGCGCACACCAACGTCACCACGGCGCCGCGCAGGCGCGCTTCGGCGAGCGCGAACCGCAGCGCGGTCTCGCTGGCCGGGGAGCCGTCGATCCCGACGACGATCCGTTTCGGGCGCTCGGGCCCGTCATGGGCGGGCACCACGACCACCGGACGGTCGGCATGCGCCGGGACGTGCACGGCCGCGGACCCGAGCGGAAGCCTGTCGAAACCGCCCGTCCCACGGGCGCCGAGCACGATGAGCGCCGCGTCCTTCGACGCGGCCAGCAGCGCTCCCGAGGGCGTGCCCTTCAGCAGCACCGGCCGCACGTCCAGGCCGGGGACGGTCTCGCTTGCGAGCCGCACACCGGCGTCCAACGTCAGCGCGCCCATCCTGCGGACGATCTGCATCGCGTCACGGTCTTGCGCATGTTGCGGATACGGCCAGTGCCACGCGTGGCAGACCCGCAAGGGCATGCCTCGCAGGGACGCTTCGACCGCCGCCCAGCGCAGCGCGCGTTCGGCGGCCGGTGAAGCGTCGAAACCGACCAGGACCTCTCGTCCGTCCATCTCGTCACCTCCTGACTTCCGAGCCTGGTCGCCCGTGGACGCGATGTTCAGAGGCGTGGGTCCACCGATGCCAGGGACCTTCGGCCCTAGAGCCCCTTACCGGAGACCGGGAGCCTGGAAACGTCAGGAGGTGTCACATGAACATCGGATACGCCCTGGCGATCGCCGACCCCGGCGACGGCTGGAGGCACATGGGGAACGGCGGCGGCTCCGGCTGGATGTGGCTTTGGGGGACGCTCATGCTGCTGTCCTGCATCGTCGTGATCGGTGTGGTGGCCTGGCTGGCCGTCCGCGCCGCCGCGGCAGGACGCGTCGGCACACCGAGTCCCCCGGCCACGGGACGGGGTCGCGCCCGAGAGATCCTCGCCGAGCGGTACGCGCGCGGTGAGATCGGCACCGAGGAGTACGACGAGCGACTGGCCAAGCTGCGGTGATGACCGCGCCAAACGGCCTGGAAGGGGGAGCCATGACCACCCCGCTGGAGCAACGCACCGTTGCCGAGCTGATGACCCGTGACCTGCTCACCATCGCCGAGGACGAGTCCGTGCTCATGGCCTGGGAGCTGATGTGCAAGGCCGAGGTCCACCACCTGCCGGTCACCGACGTGGAGGGCGGCTTCCTGGGCGTCGTCGACGCCCAGACGCTCACCGCCGCCTGGAACGCCACCACCCCGCGTAATGCCCGGCGGCGCGTGACGACCCTCCTGCCCTCCCGGCGTCCGGCGGCGGTGCGTCCGGGAGCCACGGTCGCCGAGGCGGCCCGGGTCATGCTGGAGGCGGGCATGGACTACGCACCGGTGACCGACGAACACGGCGCCCTGGTCGGGCTGATCACCGCTCACGACCTGATCGCGGCGCTGGCCGGCGCCCACCGTGAGATCCCTCCGCGCGCGGGAGGCATGCCGTCCCTCTACCGGGTCGAGCCCGTGGTCCCTCAACCCGCCGCGCACCCGGGCCAGGGCCGTCTAGGCCCTGACTGACCGCCGCAGGCGCGCCCACGCCGGGTCTGCGTCGGCCGAAGGGGCATCGGACCGCGTGCCCGGTCCGATGCCCCCGTCTTCCGTTCACACCTGGATCGAGATGAGAACGATGACACCTTTCCCCAGCACATGCCGGATCGTCGTCGGCGTTGACGGATCCCCGGCCTCGCTGCGCGCCCTACGCTGGGCCGCCGCCGAGGCCGCGCTGCGGCACGCCGAGCTGGTGGCCGTCCGGGCGTGGCGGGCCAGGCGGGAATGGGTGCCGCCGTACGCGGCGGCGAACCGCCGGCCCTCCCCCGAACGGGAACGGGAGCGGACGCGGCACGCACTCGCGGCCGACGTCCGGGCCGTCCTCGGGCCCGATCCCACGGTGCGGGTGCGCCAGGAGCTGGCCTTCGGAGAAGCGGCAACGGCCCTCCTCGACCGTGCCGCGACGGCGGACCTCCTCGTCCTCGGGGGCCACCGCTCAGGCTCCGCGTCGACGGCGGCCGTCGGTCCGGTCCGGACGGCATGCCTGCGGCGCTCGGTGTGCCCTGTCGTGCTCGTCCCGCCCGGCGTCGTGCGCGGCGGCGGCGCTCCCGACGGCGGGCGCGAACGTCCGGCCGGGGAGGGACGGAGGGCATCCGCGCCTGTGACGTTGGCCCCTGCCGCCCACACCGGCGACGACGGACCATGGAGACATGAAGGACGTAAGGAACACGCCACAGGGCCTTACCCGAGGCGAGTGCCTTGGCCTGCTGAGCACGGTGAAGGTCGGCAGGGTCATCTTCACTGAGCAGGCACTCCCGGCCGTGATGCCGGTCGGATTCGTCCTCGACCTCGGTGACGTGGTCATGTGCGTCCCATCCGGCTCGGGCCGTCTGGCCGCCGCGACCCGCGACACGATCGTGGCGTTCCAGGCCGACGACCTGGACGCCGCCGGCCCCACCGGCTGGTCGGTCACCATCGTCGGGCGGGCACGGGTCGTCCAGGATCCGGGAGACCGCGCCCGCGAGGCGCTCCGGGCATGGACGGCCGGTTCGTCCCCGGAGTTCGTCCGGATCTCCTGCCAGCGCGTCTCAGGAGTGCGAGTAGGGCCGAACCCGCCTGTCAACGGCTACGGAACCGCCGCCTGAACCACCCACCCCGACGAAACCGAAAGGCCCGGCCTTGGCCGGGCCTATAGCCGGGACGACGTCCGGGCGCGAGGTCCTAACGGCCCCGCCCGGTCACCGCAGCGTCATCCGGTGCGGCGGGCTCGGGCCCGCCCATGTCCAGCCGGAACGGCGGATAGCGGTCGGTCATCAGGAACGCGTAGCCAGCCACCCGCAGCACCCAGCGGTTCATCCCCATGACGAGGTCGAAGACGCCGCGCAGGTAGCGGGTCGTGAACAGCAGCGCGACGGCGGTGATGAACACCAGCACTGCGACCAGCCCAGGCGCGTTCCAGGTCCCATCGCCCCCGCCGAGGCCGCCGCCGGTGAACAGCGCGATCACCAGGTAGTGCGGGATGGCCAGCAGCCACCACTTCACCAGCACCAGCCACCGCGACAGCTGCTCGGGGTAGTCGACGCGCAGGCGGGCGGGGTAACCGGGGTCGTCCTTGAGCGTGAACGGCGGATACCGGTCGGTGCCCAGCGCGCCGTATCCGTAGAAGGCCACACGCCACGCCCAGCGCAGCACCCCGACGTTGAACTCGAAGATCGACCTCGGGTAGACCCCGGTGAGCAGGATCGCGAAGAACGCGACCACGGTGAGCACCGCGAACGCGATCCCCAGGAAGAACAACACGACATAGTGCGGGATCAGCAACAGCCACTTCACCAGCCACAGCCATCGCGACAGCGGCTCGTCCAGCCGGCCGTCCACCCGGACAGGCATCTCGCTACCGTTCATCGGGCTCTCCTCTCAGGCCGTACACCCGGCGACCTGCCGTCAGGCGGGCCGGCTCGCTTGGGCCGCCACCATCAGCTCCGAGCGCCGTGGCGCAGGGGGCGGGTAGTGCCGGGGTCATGTTCTGTTGATGGGTTCTGTTCGCCGCTGAGCACATCGGTGACCGGGCGACGCCGGCTGCGCAGGCGGTGTGCCGGGCGGCCGAGGCGGAGCACCATCTGGGCGTGTCCGCACAGGTCGCGGTGCATCGCAGCCCGCAGGTAGGGCAGTTCCAGCGGCTGGGTGTGGAAGGCCGCGCTCACCCCGGCGGTCTCCGCATGCAGCAGCACGTGCTGGAGCGCCTGACCGGCGAGCAGCCAGTCCAGGCGCCTGTCCTCGCGGGTGACCAGCACCGCCACCGTCCCGACGGCGGCCGGATGGGCGGTGTCGGGATCAGCGTTCTGCCGTCCTTGACGCCGACGGCCCCATCGCGTCGCGGCGGCAAAGTCGCGGGAGGCGAACTCCAGGCCGTCGGGCTGGATCGGGTACGAGCCCGGCGAGAGACCGTCGCGCCGTTCACCGGTCGGGGACGCGACCCAGGCGAGCAGCTCACCGGAGATGCGGGGATCACGGCGCTGGGCCGCCTCGGCGACCTCAATGTGCTCGGCCAGCCGCCGGCGCTGCGCGAGGTCGGACACGACGCGCAGGCCCGCGCCCTCGTGCCGCGCGATGCCGGCCAGCACGGTCGTCAGCATCGGCGGAAGCGGGGTCGTCAGGAAGGCACCGCGGTGCGTGTGGCGGCGCGGGATCGTCCGGTACAGCAGGTCCTCGTACGGGCGGGGCGCCGTGCCGCTCCCCCAGCCGATCCGGGCGAGCAGGTCCGGGTACGCCGGGTCGGGCAGCAGCCGCACCAGCGGGGTGAAGCCGAGGCTCCGGACCGCCAGCCGCGCGTTGAACAACGCCGCGCCGCAGCTGATCACCATCTCGCGTCCTGTCGGGTCGGCCATCGTCAGGAGCCGGGCCCGGTCGGCCCACAGCTCCAGCCCGCCGGGCCGGTCGACGAACCGCCACGGCTGGGTGTTGTGGACCGACGGCGCCAGGATCGCCGCTCGCACGACGAACCGCGCCGCCAGATCAGGCCCTTCGCGTCCGGGAGGCCCCGCGTGAACCTCTCTGCTCTTCGCTGCGGACCGTGTTGCGCCGATCATGATGACCTCCAGCCGTGAGTGCCCGGCACCTCCAGGCTGCCGGGCCGCACGGCGGGCGGTACGGTGCCCAAAGTCCCTCATGCCGGGACCTTCGGCCCGGAGCGGAGGTGACGATGTTCCCTGACCCGCCGAGCCCCGCACGCCGGCGATGGGCCGGAGTGTTCGGCCGGTCGTTTCCCGGGATCGGGGTCCTGCGCGGCTACCGGCGTTCGTGGCTGGCGGGGGACGCGGCGGCCGGGATCACGGTCGCCGCGTACCTGGTGCCGCAGGTGATGGCGTACGCGGTGCTGGCCGGGCTGCCGCCGATCGCCGGTCTGTGGGCGATGGTCCCCGCCATCGTGCTGTACGCCGTCCTCGGCTCCTCACGGCGGCTGTCGGTGGGACCGGAGTCGACGACGGCGCTGATGACGGCCACGATCGTCGGGCCGCTGGCCGCCGGTGACCCGGGCGAGTACGCCGCGCTGGCCGCCGCGCTCGCCGTGATCGTCGGTCTGCTGGCGCTGGCGGCGTGGTGCCTGCGGCTGGGTTTCGTGAACGATCTGCTGTCCCAGCCCGTCCTGATCGGCTACATGGCGGGCGTCGCCGTGATCATGATCATCGGTCAGCTGCCGGGCACGACCGGGGTCGCCACCGACGGCGACGGCGCGCTCCGCGAGCTGGCCTCGTTCGCCGGGGGCCTGGGCCAGGCCCATGCCGGGACGGTGCTGCTCACGTCGGTGAGCCTGGTGTTCCTGTTCGGCCTGCAATGGCTGTTCCCTCGCGCGCCGGGACCGCTGCTGGCCGTCCTGCTCGCCACCGCCGCGGTGGTGACCTTCGATCTCGAGCGGCGGGGCATCAAGGTGGTCGGTGACGTGCCCGCGGGGCTGCCGCAGCCCGCCCTACCTTCTCTCACGGACGTGACCGCACTGTTCGTCCCGGCCCTGGGTGTGCTGCTGGTGGGCTACACCGACAACGTCCTGACCGCACGCGCGTTCGCCGTCCGAGGCGAGAGGGAGGTGGATGGCAACCAGGAACTGCTGGCGCTGGGCGCGTCGAACATCGGCGCCGGGTTCTTCCAGGGTTTCCCGGTCAGCAGCAGCGGCAGCCGCACCGCCCTCGCCGCGGCCGCGGGCGCCCGCACCCAGCTGTACTCCTTCTCCGCGCTCGGCGCCCTCTTCGGCGTGTTGCTCTTCCTGCATCCCCTGCTCGCCCGGTTCCCCTCGGCGGCGCTGGGCGCGATCGTGATCTACGCGGCGGTGCGCCTGGTCGACCTGGCCGGGTTCCGCGGGCTCGCCGCGTTCCGGCGCAGCGAACTGCTGCTCGCCGTCGCGGCGCTGGCCGGGGTGCTCGTCTTCGGCATCCTGTACGGCATCCTCGTGGCCGTCGCCCTGTCGGTCATGGTGCTGCTGTCACGCGTCGCGCGGCCCCATGACGCGATCCTCGGACAGGTGCCGGGCATCGCCGGGATGCACGACGTCGACGACTTCCCCACTGCGCGGACGATCCCGGGCCTGGTGGTGTACCGGTACGACTCGCCACTGTTCTTCGCCAACGCCACCGACTTCAAGCGCCGCGCCCTGGCAGCGGTGGATTCGAGCGGGGACGCCGTTCGCTGGTTCGTCCTCAACACCGAGGCCAACGTCGAGGTCGACTTCACCGGGCTGAAGGCGGTGGACGAGCTACGAGCCGAACTCACCGGCAGAGGGATCGTCTTCGCGCTGGCCCGAGTCAAGCAGGACCTCCTCGACGACCTGACGGCCTTCGGGCTGGTCGACGCGATCGGCGCCGACCGGCTGTACCCCACCCTGCCCACGGCCGTCACCGCATACGAACGCTGGAAAGACGAGCACCCGCCCTCGGACGGTCCCGCCGAGATCGGCCCGCCGGAGCCGGAGCAGCGCTAGAAGCCGTGCCGTTGGTCCCGAAGCCGCACGACCAACGGGGGGTGGAGTCACGGCCCGGCACCAGAGACCCTTGATCGGGAAGTATCCGTCCTGGCGAACCGGAATGGCGGACTCGATGAGAACCGAGCGTGACACCAGGCCATGGAACGAACCCGGCCTGCTCGTGGGCTACGACGACTCCGACGACGCCCGGTTCGCGCTCGGGTGGGCGCTCGCCGAGGCCCGGCTGCGGCACAGCGCCGTCACCGTGTGCGAGGTGTGGAGTCCGCCCTGGGACGCGGGCATGGACGAGCTCACCGCCGAGGTGTTCCGCAGCGGAGCGAGCCGGACGCTGCGTGAAGCGATCGCCCTCGCCCGTCGCTGGGAGCACGGCGTCCCGGTGCACCCGCAGCTCCTGCGCGGCTTCCCGGTGACCGAGCTGAGGCAGGCGAGCGCGCAGGCCGACCTGCTCGTCGTCGGCTCGCGCGGACGAGGCGCGATAGGCAGCCTGCTGGGCTCGGTGAGCTCCGGTGTCGCGGCACACGCCCGGTGCCCCGTCGTGATCGCGCGGCCTCCCCTGGATCGGCGACCGGACATGCCCATCGTGGCCGGGTTCGACGGCTCCGGCCCTGCACGCGAAGCGCTCGGGGCGGCCTTTCTGGAGGCCGAACTGCACGGCGCCCCGCTCATCGTCCTGCGTGCCGTGCCGGCGGAGACCGAGCACGGCGGAGAGTCCCCCGGGCTCGCCGACCTCGACCGCGAGATCGAACGGCTCACCGCCAAGTACCCGTCGGTTCGGCATCGGACGGTGACGAGCTCCGGCAAGCCTCGCAACGTGCTGCTGGACGCGGCCACCGACGCCAGGATGCTGGTGGTCGGCTCGCGCGGCGCCGGCGGAGTCCGCGGTCTGGTGCTGGGGTCGGTCAGCCAGTACCTCGTCCGCCACGCGCCCTGCACGACGATCATCGCCCACGGCGACCGCACGGACTGACGTCCGGCCAGCGCTCGGCTGGGCGGATCGGGGTCCTGCTCCAGGCGAGTGGGGGAAGTCCTGCGCCGCTTAGGCGGCGTCACATGATGCACGGTGCGCGGTTCGCCCGCTTCTCCGTGCCGTTCAACCAGGCTTCCCCCACTCGCTTCCAGTGAACGTCAGTGCCCCGGACGTTCCTAGGGGCGAAGGTCCCCACTCGCTGCGCGACCCCGGGCGGGTGCTCACGACGAAGGTCCCTGGTGCCGTCCCACCGGTACGACGAAGCCTGGAGGAGTCGGCATCACACCGCCATTAGGAGAAGAGATGACCACCCCGATCGGGATCAACGGATTCGGCCGCATCGGCCGCAACTACCTGCGCCTGGCCCTGGAACGCGGCCAGGAGATCGCAGCGATCAACGACATCACCGACACCGCCACCCTCGCGCACCTGCTGAGGTACGACTCCACCTACGGCCGCCTCGGCCGCACGGTCGAACACGACGACGCCGCCCTGATCGTCGACGGCCGGCGCATCCCGGTCACCGCGCACCGCGACCCCGCCGACCTGGACTGGGGCGCGGCCGGAGCCGAGATCGTCATCGAGTCGACCGGCAGGTTCCGGCGGCGCGAGGACGCGGCCGTCCACCTGAAGTCCGGCGCCCGCAAGGTGATCCTGTCTGCGCCCGGCAAGGACGTGGACGCCACGATCGTGATGGGCGTCAACCAGCACGTCTACGACCCCGGCCGCCACACCGTCGTGTCCAACGCCTCCTGCACCACCAACTGCGTCGCGCCCATGGCCAAGGTCCTGCACGACACCTTCGGCGTGATCAAGGGCTACATGACCACCGTGCACGGCTACACCAACGACCAGAACCTGCTCGACTCCCCGCACAAGGACCTGCACCGCGCCCGCTCCGCCGCCGTGAACCTCATCCCGACCAGCACCGGCGCCGCCCGCTCCGTCGGGCTCGTGGTCCCCGAGCTGACGGGCCGGTTCGACGGCATGGCGCTGCGCGTCCCTATCGAGGACGGCTCCCTGGTCGACCTGGCCTGCCTGCTGGAGCGCCCGGCGAGCGCCGACGAGATCAACGCCGCCTTCGCCGAGGCCGCGGGCGGGCCGCTCGCCGGGATCGTCCGCTACAACACCGACCCCATCGTCTCCCGCGACGTGATCGGCGACCCGGCCTCCTGCGTCTTCGACGCCCCGCTCACCCAGTCCAGCGGCGAGTTGGTGAAGGTGTTCGGCTGGTACGACAACGAATGGGGCTACACCTGCCGGCTCGCCGACCTCGTCGACCACATCGCCGCCCACCTGTGACCGCGCGGAGCCAAGCCGGTCCCGACCGGCTTGGCTTCCCAGCGAACCCACCACCTGGTCGGGGCCCGGTGTGGCCTCCGCATGACGCCGGGACGACCGATACCGAGCAGACACCAAGTTCAGGACTTTGGTCCCTACGCTTCGCATCGCGCCCGTGTCACCGTGGAGGCATGCAGCTCGACCAGAGCGGCCTGGAGATCCTGGATGGGGACGAGTGCCGCGCCCTCCTCAGCGGTTCCACGATCGGACGGATCGTCTTCACCCACCAGGCGCTGCCCGCCGTCCAGCCGGTCAACTTCGTCCTCGACCGGGGTGACATCCTGATCAAGGCCTCACAGACGTCCAGGCTCGCCACGGCCGCCGCCGACACCATCGTCGCCTTCGAGGTCGACGAGTTCGACACCGAGGACCGGACCGGCTGGTCGGTGGTCACGGTCGGACATGCCCGGCGCGTGACCGATCCCGCCGAGATCGCCTCCCTGGAGGCCCTCCCTTTGGAGAGCTGGGCCCCGGGACGACGCGACACCTACATCCGCATCCGCCCCCAGCTCATCACTGGCCGCCGCATCGGCGCCTCCTCCAGGCCGGACATCGCGCCCTGACGCTCGGCATGCAGACGGCATCACGGTCCACTGACGACTCCGGCTCCGATCGCCGTCAGGGCCCAGAGCGTTCACCATTGAACTGAGCCCTCGCGTTGTTCGCGACCTGGCCCGTCCAGCATCTCGGGACCGCGAATGCCCGGTCCGCCGGCGGACGAGCGGCTCCAACAGTGGAGAGCGAGCGGCTATAGCGGGATGCCGCGATCGGGGTGCGGTTGCCGCAGCTGCCGGACACCGTGAGGCTGGGTACCGCCGGAGCGAGCGGAAGCGAAACCGGATCTCCTCATCAAGCCGCCGCCCCGTGTTCCACCACCGCGCGCCGCACCACGATGGCGGTGAAGGCCGCGGTCGCCGCGGCCACGATCGCCAGCAGCGCCAAGCCCAGCGCGTAAGAGCCCAGGCTTCCGTAGATGGAGCCCATCACCAGTGGCGGGACGAACCCGCCCAGGCCGCCCGCGGCACCGACCACGCCGGTGACCGCCCCTACCTTGCCGGCCGGAGCCAGCCGCGCCACCAGCGCGAACGTCGCACCGCTGGCGGCGCCGAGCGCGGCGGCCATTGCCAGGAACGCGATCGTCCCGAGTGGCATCAGCGGCGGCGTGAACGCCTGCACGGCTGCTCCCACGACCGTCACCACCAGGGAGGCGCTCAGCACCCGAACTGCCCCTGCCCTGTCCGACAGCCACCCGCCGACCGGGCGCATCACCACCGCCAGCAGCACGAACCCCGCCATCCGGTTCGCCGCGTCCGACTGCGACAACCCGTACTCCGTCTTCAGGTACGTCGGCAGGTACACCGAGAACGCCACGTAACCGCCGAACGCCACCGCGTACAGCGCCGACGCCTGCCAGGTGACGGCCATCCGGCCGGTGTCCGCCAGCCGCCTGGCGAGCGGTTCGCGCGGCGGCATCCGTCCCGGCGCCTCCCGCAGCACCAGCCACGCCGCCACAGCGTAGGTCGCGAGCAAGATCGCTGTCAGCGTGAACGGGGCGGCCGAGCCTAGTCCGTCGACGAGCTTCACCGTGGTCAGCGCGCTGATCGCGGTGCCGCCCATCCCGGCGCCGAACACGCCGATCGCGAAGCCGCGCCGCTCCGCCGGGAACCACGCGCTCACGAACGGGACGCCCACCGCGAACGCCGTCCCGCCGACGCCGAGAAAGAACCCGCCCACCAGCAATGCCGCCAGCGACGAATGGCCCAGCAGCCCCAGATACAGGACGGGGACGATCGTGATGAGCGACACCACCGGGAACATCACCCGCCCACCGAACCGGTCGGTCAAGGCACCCACCGGGATCCGTCCTACCGACCCGACCACCACCGGAACCGCGACCAATAGCGCCTGCTCGAACGACGACAGGGCCAGCGAGTCCTTGAACCGCGGACCCAGCGGGCTCAGCAGCGCCCACGCCCAGAAGTTCACCGCGAACCCGACCGTGGCCGTCACGAGCATCACCATCGGACGCCGACCGCTGCGAGCCGGCCCCGCCGGACCTGAGTCTCTCTGCTGTCCGGGCTCAGTCATCGTGCCGCACCGCTTCCATCGCCAGGCCCCGTATGAACCCGGGAGGCCGTGATCGGCTCCCGCAGGTTCACGCTCGTGGACGTCCGTGATCGTCGTTAGGGACCTTCGTCCCAAGGAGAGTCCCTGATGGCCGCGGCGGAGCATGGGCCATGACGTCCTCCCGGAGCTCGGCCCGTCTCCATCCGACCGCCGGGCCTCGTCGCCAAGCCAGGGCCGAAAGGCTCCTTGGCCGGGGACCTCCGCCGGAGGGACGCAACGAACAGGTCGTCCGGGGGATGGATCGTCGTCCTTGCGTCGACCCGCGCTCGCCGCCCGCATCACGAATGGTCGGCCCGATTGGGCCGAAAGTCCCGCCCGGTGAGGACGCCTGGCACTGACCCAGGGCCCGGCCCGGCTGCGACGGTGGAGGTGACCAAGGGAGGTCACCGATGTGGATCATGCCCGAGCCGCGTTCCGTCGTCGTCGGGGTGGACGGTTCACCCAACTCCATGGCCGCGTTGCGGCGCGCCGCGCGGGAGGCCCTTGAACGGCACGCACGGCTGGATGTCGTCCGCGTTCTGGAACCGGAGGGTGCGCGCGCGCCGCGGCCGCTGCGGACCGTCCGTGAATGGCTGCGGCTGCGGCGCACGGTGGCGCATGCGCTTCCCCGCGTCCAGCACCTGACCACCCGGCTCCGCGTCGTCCCCGGCGCGCCAGGCGAAACGCTGGCCCGCGCGGCGGAACACGCCGAGCTGCTGGTCATCGGCGCCCGGGCGCACTCGGAGTACGGCAACCCGCTCGGCGGCGACACCGTCCCGGTCGTGCGCGAGCGCGCCCGGTGCGAGGTCGTGGTCTGCGCCGACCACACCGCCACGTCCACGGCCCCTTGATCAGGCTGGCGAGAACCTCTGGAGGAGACGATGAAACGCCGCACCGTCGCCGACGTCATGACCACGAACGTCATCACTGCGAGCGAGGACACCACGTTCGCCGAGATCGCCGACGCGATCGCCGAACACCGCATCAGCGCGGTGCCCATCCTGGACACCGACCGCCGCCCGATCGGCATCGTCACCGAAGCCGACCTGCTCCACAAACAGGAGTACAAGGACGGCACCGCACACCGCCGAGGCGTGCTGCGGCGGCGCTCCACAGCAGAGGACGAGGCCAAGGCCGCAGCCGTCGACGCCCGCGGCCTGATGAGCGCCCCGGCCGTGTCAGTCGCGCCGCACACCACCGTCGCCGAGGCCGCGCGGCTGCTGAACGCCCACGGTTTCAAGGCCATGCCCGTCGTCGGCAAGGACGGACGGCTCGCTGGCATCGTGGCCCGCCGCGACCTGCTGCGGGTGTTCCACCGGTCCGACTCCGACATCCGCGACGAGATCATCCAGGACGTCCTGATCCACCGGCTCTGGCAGGACCCCGCGCAGGTGCATATCCGCGTCCAGGAGGGAATCGTCCACCTCACCGGCCGCGTCGAGCAGAAGACCCTAATCCCGGTCATCGTGCGCATGAGCGCGGCCACCGAAGGCGTCGTCGACGTCGTCGACACCCTCGGCTACGACATCGACGACACCCACCCGACGCCGTATCCAAGAGCGTGAGGCGCATGCGTAACACCTGGGACGGCGCCGCCGTCAGCGAGACCCACATCGGGATCGTATTCTTCGCCGGCGACCGCGCCTACAAGCTCAAGAAGCCGGTGAACCTGGGCTTCCTCGACTTCAGCACCCGCGAGCTGCGCGAACAGGCCTGCCACGAGGAGGTACGGCTCAACCGCCGCTTCGCCCCCGACGTCTACCTCGGTGTCGCCGACGTGCACGATCCCGGCGGCGAGGTCTGCGACCATCTGGTCGTCATGCGGCGGATGCCCGCCGACCGGCGCCTGACCACCCTCGTCCGGGCCGGGGAACCGGTCACCGGCGCGCTGCGCGACATCGCGCGCGCCCTCGCGGCCTGGCATGCCCGCGCGCCCCGCGGACCCGGGATCTCCGCCCAGGGCACCCGCGACGCCCTACAGGCCCGCTGGAACGACAGCTTCGACCAGGTCCGCCCCTTCCACGGCGAGGTAATCGACGCCGCAACGGCCACCGAGATCGAAGAAGTGGCCACCGAGTTCCTCGCCGGCCGCCAGGCCCTGTTCGACGCCCGCATCGCCGACGGCCGCATCGTCGACGGCCACGGCGACCTGCTCGCCGGTGACATCTTCTGCCTGGACGACGGCCCGCGCATCCTGGACTGCCTGGAGTTCGACGAGAAGCTGCGCAGCCTGGACGGTATCGACGACGCCTCGTTCCTGGCCATGGACCTGGAACGACTCGGCGCCCCCGACCTCGCCGAACGCTTCATCACCTGGTACGCCGAGTTCGCCGCCGACCCCGCGCCGCCTTCACTGCGGCACCACTACGTCGCCTACCGGGCGTTCGTCCGCGCCAAGGTCGCCTGCCTGCGTCACGCACAGGGCGACCCTGACGCGGCCGCCGACGCACGCGCCTACAGCGCCATAGCGCTTCGTCATCTGCGCGCCGGACGGGTCGAGGTGATCCTGGTGGGCGGCCTGCCCGGCACCGGCAAGACCTCGCTGGCCGGCGCGCTGGCCGACCGGCTCGGCTGCTCGCTGCTCAGCAGCGACCGCGTCCGCAAGGAACTCGCCGGACTCGCGCCGCTCGACTCCGCGGCGGCCCCTTACGGCACCGGCATCTACAGCCCGGACTGGGACCGCCGCACCTACCGCGAACTCGCCGACCGCGCCGGGAAACTGCTTCGCCAAGGCGAGACGGTCATCCTGGACGCCTCGTGGACCTCCAAGGAACACCGAGACCTCCTCACCACGATCGCCGCACGCGAACACGCACACCTGTCGTCCCTGCGCTGCGAGGCCTCCGAGACGCTCACCACCGAGCGGATCCGCACCCGCACGCGTGGCCCCTCCGACGCCGACGCCGAGATCGCCGCCGCCATGCGCGCCGATGCGGCACCGTGGCCCGAGGCAACGACGATCGACACGGGCGCAGCCGTGACCGACGCCGTCGAACAGGCCCTTGCCGCTCTTCGCCCGCACGGCACCGAACACCTCTGGCCCCGCCGCCCGCTCCTCTCCCCCGGCTGACCAGGAACCGAGCGGATTCCCGCCTTTCGACGCTCGCGTCACGCTTCTAGCGAGCATCGTTCCAACAGCTGCTAAGCATCCAGAGTCAACTGGTCGACAGCGGCCCTTCTGGGCTGGGCTTGGATGTACGGAAGCAGGACGGGAGGGAGTTTGGGACGCTTCCCGTCAAAGATGTCCTGCACGCAAATAAGCTGGACCTTCGGATAGGAGCGTCCTTGTCGATTCGCATGGAAGATGCCTGAGTGGTTCGCTGCTTCCACCATTCCCGGCGTGGGTCTTTCAAGGGTGATGAGCAGGCCGCCTGCCGCGCGCTGCGTGCTTATCGCTCCTAGCAGGTCTCGCACCATCTGCGGACCGAGCCGGCGTCCGCCCTTGACGGATACCAGGACCTTCTCAACGTGCCCCTTCCCATCGGCGGGAAAACGGATCACTCCGTCGACCCCTCTGTCGCCGACCTGCCTTTCGTTGGGCTGCCCGTCAACCCGAGACACCGCCCACCGCTCGAACTCAAAGGGCGAGCGCTCGAACAAGGCACGAGCCGCCTCCACATCTCGCGGGATTCCCATCACCGAGAACGTGTCGACTATGGACTCTCCGTACACGGCTCGGAGGCGCTTTTCGATCAGGTCGATCGCCAGGTAGGTGACATCGATGCCGATCCAGCGGCGCCCTAGCCGCTGAGCTGCGTCGATGGCGGTGCCGCAGCCGCAGAACGGATCCAGCACCACGTCGTGAGGATCGGAGCTGGCGACGATGACACGCTCCAGCAGGCTGAGAGGCTTCTGAGTGGGATAGCCGAGGCGCTCTTTGTCAGCGGACGTCAGGCGGATATCGGTCCAGACGTCCTGCAGCGGTACGCCCGGCTGCTCGTCCAGGTAGCGCTTGTACACCGGCATCCCGGTACTGCGGAACTCGATTCGACCCTCTTCGAGCATCCGATCCAGCCGGTCCCGGGAATATGCCCAATGACGCCCCTTGTAGGGCCGGACGCCATGCCATTCGAAGTCGACATCCCCGCCCGGCTTGGCCGCGGTGAGGTCACCTCGCCGGTAACGTCTTCCCGTTTCCGGCTCGACATGCGTGTAGTTCTTCTCAATCGATTTTTGCTCGAAAGGAGTGTATTGCGTATTCCAGGTATAGGTCTTGCCCGCGGAATAAAATAGGACGACATCGTGAGATCTGCCGTATCGACGCGGGTCGTTCTTCGCCCCGGATCTCAGCCAGCTTATTTCGTTCTTGAAGTTGGCCGCGCCGAAGAGGGCGTCCAGGAGAATCTTCAGATAGTGCGAGGCCGTCGGATCGCAATGCAGGTAGAGGGACCCCGTAGGCCTCAGCGTGCGGCGAAGTTCGATCAGGCGTGCGGCCATCATCACCAGATACGCGACAACGTCATTCTGGCCGAGCAGGCGCCTCATGGCCTCCACGGCATCGGCGACTCTGACCGGCGAGCCGCCGCTGACGAGGAACTGATACAGCTCTTCGCTTTGCTGACTCCAGGTCCACGTGTCGTCGAAGGCCTCGATCTGGGCTTGGGACTCCTGGCCATCCTTGTGCCGATACAGGACGTTGTAGGAGCGGTTGGAGTTGAAAGGGGGATCGAGGTAGACCAAATCAACCGAGGCGTCGTCCATCTTCGACAGCATGTCGAGGTTATCGCCGTACAGAAGCTGGTTCTTCCACACTGCCCGCGCGCCTCCACGGTGTGATTTTCGTCCGGCACTCAACAAACGATCCTTGGCTGAGGATTACTGCGCTTGGCGCATTTCTCAATGCTCATGACCGCTCTCGGTCCGGCGACAACCAGGCGGCTTGATCAAACGTCTTTGAGGCAACCCCATGTGTCGCAAACAGGGCCTGAGGCGACTTTGGTGACCATGACTTTGCAAGATCGAAAAATGGCCCATGATGGCGACGTTGAGCGCGGGAACGGCAAGGGACGCCTACCTGCGTAGGCGTCCCTTGGTGTTCGGGATCTACTTGAGGACGGGCAGGCGCTTGACCAGGCGGGTGTCGCCCCACCAGCGGCCAAGGCCCAGGGTGTCGCCCGCGCTGACCAGGGCC
>NZ_JBIRAX010000015.1:0-165683 GCF_044326375.1 Actinomadura sp. 3N508 | reverse complement strand
CGGTTCCCCGGATGGCCGGGGGCCCTGGGAGATCCCAGGGCCCACGGCCTTTCCCGTGCTCATCTCCTTCAGGACCCGTCGTTGTCGAGGAAGGCGAACATCTCCTCGTCGCTCGCGGCGGAGAACGGCTCGTCCGCCGGGGCGTCGGCCGGCGTGCCGTCGATCCGCGCCAGCAGGTCGCGCAGGCGGCGTACCGCGGTGGTCCGGACGTCTCCGTCCTCGGACGCGGCGGCGAGCGCGGCCTCCAGCCCGGCGAGGGCGGCCAGCGGATCGCCCCCGCCGCTGTTCGCCGCGCCCGCGCCGTCGTTCTTGGTCAGCCGCTCGTGGAGGAAGTCGCCCAGCTCGCGGGGCGTGGGGTAGTCGAACAGGAGCGTCTTCGGCAGCCGCAGCCCGGTCGCCCGGGACAGGCGCTGGTGCAGGTCGAGCGCCATCAGCGAGTCCAGCCCCTGGTCGAACAGGCCGCGGTCGGGCACGACGGCGGACGCGCTGTCGTGCGCCAGCACCTCGGCCACCATCCCCGCGATGAGGTCCCCGAGCACCTTCGGCCGGTCCTCGGGAGAGCGCCCGCTGAGCCGCTCGGGCCACCGCGCGTCGCCCGCCGCGTCCGCCTTGCGCGGTGCGGTCCGGCGGGACGGGAACAGCCCGCGCATGACGGCCGGGACGCTGCCTGCGGCACCCGCCTTGCTCACGGCGATGGCGACCAGTTCCGCCCGGTCGGTGGCCAGCGTCGCGTCGAACAGCGCCAGGCCCTGCTCCGTGGTGAGCGGGTGGACGCCGGTTCGCGCGAGCCGTGCCCGGTCGGCCTCGGACAGGGACTCGCCCATTCCCGCCTGCTCCCACAGCCCCCAGGCGATGGAGGTCGCGGGCAGACCCGCGTGGCGGCGATGGGTGGCCAGGGCGTCGAGATAGGTGTTGGCGGCCGCGTAGTTGGCCTGGCCCGGAGTGCCGAGCACGCCGCTGGCAGAGGAGAACAGCACGAACGCGTCCAGGTCCAGGTCCTTGGTCTGCTCGTGCAGGTTCCAGGCGGCGTCGACCTTGGGACGGAACACCGCGTCCAGGTGCTCGGGCGTCTGGTTCTCCAGGAGCGCGTCCCGCAGGACGCCCGCGGCGTGGACGACGGTCTTGAGGGGACGGTCCTCCGGGATGGCGGCGAGGAGCCGCGCGAGCTCGCCGGGGTCGGCGGCGTCGCAGGCGGCGATGGTGACGTTCGCGCCCAGCCCTTCGAGGTGCTGCTGGAGTTCCCGGGCGCCGGGGGCGTCAGGACCCCGCCTGCCGGTGAGCAGGAGGTCGGTGGCGCCGTGGCCGGTGACGAGGTGTTCCGCGACCAGGGCCCCGAGGGTTCCGGTGCCGCCGGTGATCAGCACGGTGCCGCCGGAGACCGCCGGGCCGCGCGCCACGTCCGCGGCGGGCACGGGCGCGAGCCGGGGAACCAGGACGCGTCCCTCGCGGAGGGCGAGCTGCGGCTCCCCGGACGCGAGCGCTCCGGCCAGCGCCCGCTCGGAGGCGGGATCGCGGTCGGTGTCCACCAGGACGATCCGGTCCGGATGCTCGGCCTGCGCTGAACGGACCAGCCCCCACAGCGACGCGTGCCCGAGCCGGGGAGCCTCCGCCGCGACGGCCCCGGAGGTCACGACGACGAGCCGGGCCTCGGGATCCTGGTCGCCGGTGAGCCAGGCGCGCAGGTCGTTGAGGACTTGCGTCGCCGTCGCCCTGACGACGTCCGGGGTCTCGGAGGTGGCGTCGGGGACGTTCAGCAGGACCGTGCCTGGCGGGAGAGCGTCCGCGACGGGCGTCGCGGTGGTGGCCGCGACCCATTCCTGCGCGTAGAGGACGTCCGAGGCGGTGCGCGACGCGACGGCCAATGCCTCGGGGCGCAGCGGGCGGACCGTCAGCGCCGCGACAGTCGCCACCGTCTCGCCATCCGGGTCGCGCAGCGCGATGGCGAAGGTGTCCTCGCCCGTCCGCTCGATCGCCGCCTGGACGTCGGTCGCGCCCGTGGCGTGCAGCTCGATGCCCGACATGGAGTACGGGACGGTCAGGCCTCCCGGCTCGGCCGCGTCGTCCAGCGCCAGCGGGTGCAGGACGGCGTCGAGCAGCGCCGGATGCAGCCCGAAGCCGGCACCGGCCGTCCCGGCTCCGGTCTCGGCCTCGGCATCGGCGTCGAGCCGGACGCGGGCATAGCGCGTGGCGCCGTGCTCCCGCAGCTCGCGCAGGTTCTGGAAGGCCGGTCCGTAGTCGTAGCCGCGTGCCGCGAGCGTGGCGTAGGCGTCCGAGACGTCGAGGGCCGTCGCGCCGGAAGGCATCGGAGAGACGGGCTCGGCTTCGGATCCGGCGGCGGTGAGGACACCGGTCGCGTGCCGTGTCCAGCCTTCCTGGTCGCCGTGCCGGCGGGAGCGGACGGTGAGCGCCCGATCCCCATCCTCACCTGGCGCGGCCACCGTCACCTGGAGGTCGCGCGCCTCGTCCGAGGAGAGCACCAGCGGCGCCTCGAACGTCAGCTCCGCGACGCGGGGATGCCCGGTGAGCCGCCCCGCGTGCAACGCCAGATCGGCGAAGGCCGCGGCGGGAAGGAGCGGGGTCCCGTGGACGGCGTGGTCGAGCAGCCACGGATGGGCGCCGGACGAGAGCCGCGCCGTGAACACGACGCTGTCATCGGGAAGCTCCACGGCCGCACCGAGCAGCGGATGCTCGGATGCCGTCAGCCCCAGACCGGACGCGGTCCCGGTCTCCGCCTCCCCGGTCAGCCACAACCGGCGGTGCTGGAAGGGGTAGGTCGGCAGCGGCTCGTCGAGCTGCTTCCCGGCCGGCTTCCAGTCAACGGGCCCCAGTGCGTGCGCGAGCGCGGTGTAGAAGGCGGTGGTGTCGGTCTTCTGGTGGTGGAGCGTGGGCTGGATGGCGGGCCCGGCCGGGAGGGTTTGGTGGGCGAGTGTGGTGAGGGTGGGCCGGGGTCCGATTTCGAGGTAGAGGGCGGGGTGGTGGACTTCGTCGAGATGGCTCAACCCGTCCTGGAACCGAACGGTCTCGCGGATGTGTCCGGTCCAGTAGTCGGGGTCGTTGAGTTGTCCGGGGGTGGCGGTGGTTGCGGTGCGGTTGGAGATGATCGGGATGGTGGTTGGGTGATACGTGAGCCCGGCCGCGGCTTCGCGGAATTCCGCCAGGATCGGGTCCATCAGGGGTGAGTGGAAGGCGTGGCTGACCTTCAGCCACTGGTACTTGATTCCCTGCTCATCGAGCTGGGTGGTGATCTCTTCGAGGGCGGTGCGGTCTCCGGACAGGACGGTGGAGGTTGGTGAGTTGGCTGCGGCGATCGTGACGCTGTCGTGTCCTTCGAGGAGGGGTTGCAGGGTGTCCTGGGTGGTGTGGGTGGTGAGCATGGCGCCGCCGGTGGGGAGGTTGGCCATGAGGCGGGCGCGGGTGGTGATGAGGGCGGCGGTGTCGGACAGAGTCCACAGCCCGGCCAGGTGGGCGGCGGTGAGTTCGCCGATGGAGTGCCCGATCAGGTGGTCGGGGGTGACACCGTGATGTTCCAGCAACCGGTACAGCGCGGTTTGGACTGCGAACAGTGCGGGCTGGGCGTAGCGGGTGTTGTTGAGCAGGTCGGTGTCGTCGCCGAACACCACGTCAGCAAGCGGTCGGTCCAGGTGCGGGTCGACGGCTTCGCAGACGGCGTCGAAGGCCTGGGCGTAGATGGGTGAGGTGGTGTAGAGCTCGTGGCCCATGCCCACGTGCTGGCTGCCCTGGCCGCTGAACATGAACACCACGTCGCCGTTGTTGTCGTGGGCGGTGTTGGTGATCAGCGATGGGTGGGGCTGGTCGGCTGCCAGTGCTGTGAGGGCGTGGCTGAGTTCGTCTCGGTCGTGGGGTGTGGTGAGGATGACGGCTCGGTGGTCGAACAGTGCTCGTTGGGCGAGCGGTCCGGCCAGTTCGGCTGGAGCGATGTCGGGGTGTTCGGTGAGGTGGTCGTTGAGCCGTGTGGCGGCGTCGCGCAGGGCTTGGGGGGTCTTGGCCGATAGCGGGACGGTGACCAGCGGACCAGCCGGCGGCTCGGCAGCGTCCTGCTGGACGGGCGTCTCGGGCACGGCTTCCAGGATCAGGTGGGCGTTGGTGCCGCTGATCCCGAACGACGACACCGCCGCCCGGCGCGGGCGCCCCGTCTGCGGCCACGGCCGCGCCTGGTCCAGGAGGGCGACGTGCCCGGAATCCCAGTCGACATGAGCTGAAGGCTGGTCGATGTGCAGGGACGCCGGAAGCGTCCCGTGCCGCATCGCCTGGACCATCTTGATGACGCCCGCGACTCCGGCAGCCGCCTGCGTGTGCCCCAGGTTCGACTTGATCGAGCCGAGGTGCAAGGGCCGTTCCGCAGTGTGGTGTTGCCCGTAGGTGTTGAGCAGAGCCTGGGCTTCGATCGGGTCGCCCAGCGTCGTGCCGGTGCCGTGGGCCTCAACCGCGTCGACCTGGTCGGCGGTGAGACCGGCGTTGGCGAGCGCCTGCTCGATCACGCGCTCCTGCGACGGCCCGTTGGGTGCCGACAGGCCGTTGCTCGCACCGTCCTGGTTGATCGCCGAGCCCTTGACGACGGCGAGGATCTGGTGGCCGTTGCGCTGGGCGTCGGAGAGGCGTTCCAGCAGCAGTACGCCGATGCCTTCGCCCCAGCCGGTTCCGTCGGCTGAGTCGGAGAATGACTTGCACCGGCCGTCCGGCGACAGCCCGCGCTGACGGCTGAACTCCAGGAACACCGAAGGTGTCGCCATCACGGTGACGCCTCCGGCCAGCGCCATTTCGCATTCGCCCGAACGCAGCGCCTGCGCCGCCAGGTGCATCGCCACCAGCGACGACGAGCACGCCGTGTCGACCGTCACCGCCGGACCCTGGAAGCCGAAGGTGTAGGCGACCCGTCCGGACGCGATGCTCCCCGCACTCCCGCTGACCAGGTAACCCTCCAGGCCGCCGGACGAGCGGGCGACCCGTGATCCGTAGTCGTCGTACATGACGCCCGTGAAGACGCCGATCTGGCGGCCGCGCAGGGCGGCCGGGTCGATCGCGGCGCTTTCCAGCGTCTCCCAGGACGTCTCCAGCAGGAGCCGGTGCTGCGGGTCCATGGCGAGGGCCTCGCGCGGGCTGATGCCGAAGAAGGCGGGGTCGAAGTCACCGGCGTCGTACAGGAAGCCGCCGTGCCGGACGTAGGACTTCCCGGTCCGTTCCGGGTCCGGATCGAACAGGTCGTCGTCCCAGCCACGGTCCGTGGGGAACTCGCCGACCGCGTCCGTTCCGGAGGCCACGAGCCGCCACAGGTCGCGCGGGGAGCGGACGCCGCCGGGATAGCGGCAGGCCATGCCGACGATCGCGATCGGCTCGTCGGAGGCGGTCCGTGCCGGGCGCGCGGCGGTGGCGGTGCGCTCGGCGCCCGTCAGCTCGTCCTTCAGGTGGGCGATCAGCGCGTTGGGGGACGGATGGTCGAAGACGAGCGTCGTCGTGAGCCGCAGGCCGGTCGACTTGCCGAGCGAGTTGCGCAGCTCGACGGCGGCGAGGGAGTCGAAACCGAGGTCCTGGAAGGGGACGTCGAGGTCGGGGGTGGCGTCCGCGTCGAGTCCGAGGACCGCGACGATGTGGGTGCGGAGAAGCTCGGCCAGCAGGCGCGTCTGCTCCGCCTCGGGGAGCCCCGCGATGCGGCGCGCGAGTCCCGTGCCCTGACCGGTCGCCCGGCGGCCTCGCGGCCGGGACGGCCCGTCCGTCAGGGGGGCGACGAGCGGCGCGGTCAGGTCGATCGGAGCGGCGACGAGGTGGGCTTCGGCGGAGCCGAGCGCGGCGTCCAGGAGTGCGAGGCCTTGCTCGTCGGTGAGTGGGGTGATGCCGGATCGGCGTAGCCGCGCGTGGTCCGTCGCGGTGAGTGCGCTGGTCATGGCGCTGGCGTGGGCCCACAGTCCCCAGGCGATCGAGGTCGCGGGCAGGCCCGCGTCCTGCCGGTGGACGGCGAGGGCGTCGAGGTAGGCGTTCGCGGCGGCGTAGTTGGCCTGGCCGGCGTTGCCGAGCACGCCGACGGCCGAGGAGAACAGGATGAACGCGTCCAGCTCCAGGTCGAGGTCGCGGGTCTGCTGGTGCAGGTTCCAGGCGGCGTCGACCTTGGGACGGAACACGGTGGCCAGCCGTTCGGGTGTCTGGTTCTCCAGGGGTGCGTCGTCCAGGACTCCGGCCGCGTGAACGACGGTTCTGAGGGGCCGCTCGTCCGGAATACCGGACAGCAGTTCGGCGAGCGCGTCCGGATCGGCGGCGTCGCAGGCCGCGATGGTGACCTGGGCGCCCAGGCTCTCCAGGTGTTCCTGGAGTTCGGCCGCCCCCGGGGCGTCGAGCCCTCGCCTGCCGGCGAGGAGCAGATGCGTGGCGCCGTGCCGGGTGATGAGGTGTTCGGCGACCAGGGCGCCGAGAGTTCCGGTGCCTCCGGTGATCAGCACGGTTCCCTCGGTGGAGTGGCGGTCCCGAGGCGTGGAGGAGGCCGCCACCAGGCGCGGCGCGACGAAGGCGCCGTCGCGGCGGGCGAGCAGGGGCCGTCCGGTCGCGAGGGCGGCGGCGATGACCTCGACGGTCGCCTGCTCGCCGCCGACGTCGAGCAGGACGATCCGGTCCGGGTGCTCGGCCTGGGCCGCGCGGACGAGCCCCCAGACAGGCGCCTGCGCGAGGTCACCGGCTCCGGGCCCTGCGGCGCCGTGGGTGACGACCACCAGGCGGGCTTCCGCGGGATGGTCCTCCGCGACCCACCGCTGAACGGATTCGAGGACGTGTTCGGTAACGGCGAGGGCCGCCGCCTCGCCGGACGGGACGTCCAGCACGTCGGCGGCCGCCTCCGGGGCGTCGCCGCCCGCGACCTGAACCGGCACCCATTCGAGGCGGTACAGCGAGCCGTCGTGCCGCTCGGTGAAGGCGCGGCGGAACTCCTCCGCGGACACGGTGCGCATCGCCAGCCCGCCGACGGACACCACCGGTTCCCCGAACAGGTCGGTGACGACCACCTCGACCGACCCCGGCTCGTTCACCGCGATGCGGACGAGCAACTCGGTGGCCTCCACCGGAGCCACCCGGACATCACGCCAGGAGAAGGGCAGCGGCGTCTCCCCGTCGGCCATGCCCTGGATCGCGAGCGGGTGCAGCGCGGCGTCCAGAAGAGCGGGGTGGACGCCGTAGCCAGAGGCGGCCAGGTCGGGCGACAGCCGCACCCGGCCGTAGAAGGTGGACCCGTCGCGGTGCAGGTCGTGCAGGTTCTGGAACGCGGGCCCGTAGTCGTAGCCGTGCACGGCCAGCTGCTCGTAGACGCCGGTGAGATCGGCGGGCTCGGCACCGGACGGCGGCTCCGTCACGGGCGCGTCCGGAAGATCCCCGGCCGGGACGAGGACACCGGTGGCGTGCTCCGTCCATTGATCCGCGTCGTCCGTACGCGCGTGCATGCTGATCCTGCGGCGGCCCGCCCCGTCCGGAGACGTGACGCTGACGTGCAGGTCGCGCGGCCGGCCGGGAGCGAGGAACAGCGGCGCCTGCAGCGTGAGCTCTTCGAGCGACGCGCACTGGACGGCCTGCGCCGCGTGCAGCGCCAGGTCGACGAACGCGGTTCCGGGCAGGAGCGGGGTCCCGTGGACGGCGTGGTCGGCGAGCCACGGTTGCGTTTCGAGCGAGAGCCGGGCCGTTGCCTGCCAGCCGCCATCGGGGAGTGCGGTCGTGGTGGCCAGCAGCGGGTGCTCCGCCTCGTCCAGGCCGAGGTTCGCGACGTCCGCTGCCTCTCCGGACGTGCTGGAAAGCCAGAACCGCCGGTGCTGGAACGGGTACGTCGGCGGCGGCGTCTCCGGCACCGGCCCCGAGGGCGTACGCAGCCCCGCCTGAACACGGACGGTCACCCGGGCCAGCGCCGTGTGGAAGGCGGTGGTGTCGGATTGCTGGTGGTGGAGTGTGGGCTGGATGGCGGGCCCGGCCGGGAGGGTTTGGTGGGCGAGCGTGGTGAGGGTGGGCCGGGGCCCGATTTCGAGGTAGAGGGCAGGGTTCTGGGTCTGGTCGAGATGGGTGAGCCCGTCGTGGAAGCGGACGGTGTCGCGGATGTGTCCGGTCCAGTAGTCGGGGTCGTTGAGCTGCTGGGGGGTGGCGGTGGACGCGGTGCGGTTGGAGATGATCGGGATGGTGGTCGGGTGATAGGTCAGCCCGGCCGCGACCTCGCGGAATTCCGCCAGGATCGGGTCCATGAGTGGTGAGTGGAAGGCGTGGCTGACCTTCAGCCACTGGTACTTGATTCCCTGATCATCGAGCTGGGCGGTGATCTGTTCCAGAGCTTCGCGATCTCCGGACAGGACGGTGGAGGTCGGTGAGTTGGCTGCGGCGATCGCGACGCTGTCGTGTCCTTCCACAACCGGGTGCAGGGCTTCCTCGCCGGTTTGGACGGTGAGCATGGCGCCGCCGGTGGGGAGGTTGGCCATGAGGCGGGCGCGGGTGGTGATGAGGGCGGCGGTGTCGGACAGAGTCCATAGCCCGGCCAGGTGGGCGGCGGTCAGTTCGCCGATGGAGTGCCCGATCAGGTGATCGGGGGTGACGCCGTGGTGTTCCAGCAGCCGGTAGAGGGCGGTTTGGACCGCGAACAGTGCGGGTTGGGCGTAGCGGGTGTTGTTCAGCAGCTCGGCGTTGTCGCCGAACACGACGTCCTTGAGGGGCTGGTCCAGGTGCGGGTCGACGGCTTCGCAGACGGCGTCGAAGGCCTGGGCGTAGATGGGTGAGGTGGTGTAGAGCTCGTGGCCCATGCCCACGTACTGGCTGCCCTGCCCGCTGAACATGAACACCACACCACCGCCATTGCCCTGGACGGTGCCAGTGACCAACGACGGATGTGGCTCGTCGGAAGCCAGGGCGGTGAGGGCGTGGGCGAGAGTGGTCGTGTCGTCGTGTGCGGTGACGATGACGGCGCGGTGGTCGAAGAAGGTCCGTTGTGCGAGCGGCCCCGCCAACTCGGCCGGAGTGGTCTCCGGACGATCAGCGAGATGGTCGCCCAGCCGGACGGCGGCGTCCTGCAACGCCTGAGCGGTCTTCGCCGACAGCGGCACGGCGACCACAGGATCGGCGTCCGGCCCGGGGACGTCCTCGACCGGCGTCTCGGGCGCTGCTTCCAGGATGAGATGTGCGTTGGTGCCGCTGATCCCGAACGACGACACCGCCGCACGGCGCGGCTGCCCCGTCTCGGGCCACGGGGTGCTGTCGGCGAGCGGGGTCACATGTCCGGTCTCCCAGTCGACGTGCGGCGACGGCTCGTCCAGGTGCAGGGACGCCGGAAGGGTCCCGTGCCGCATCGCCTGGACCATCTTGATGACGCCCGCCACGCCGGCGGCGGCCTGCGTGTGCCCGATGTTCGACTTGATCGATCCCAGGTGCAGAGGCTGCTCGGCGGTGTGGTGCTGCCCGTACGTGTTGAGCAGAGCCTGCGCTTCGATCGGGTCGCCGAGGCTGGTGCCCGTCCCGTGCGCTTCGACCACGTCCACCTGCCCGGCCGACAGCCCGGCGTTGGCGAGCGCCTGCTCGATCACCCGCTCCTGCGACGGCCCGTTCGGCGCGGACAGCCCGTTGCTCGCACCGTCCTGGTTGACGGCCGAACCCTTGACGAAGGCGAGGACGCGGTGGCCGAGACGTTCGGCGTCCGACAGCCGCTCCAGCAGCAGCACGCCCGCGCCTTCGGCGAAGCCCGTCCCGTCGGCGGCGGCGGCGAACGGCTTGCAGCGTCCGTCGGCCGCGAGGCCGCGCTGGCGGCTGAACTCCAGGAACATGCCGGGTGAGCTCATCACCGTCACGCCACCGGCGAGCGCCAGGTCGCATTCGCCCGAGCGCAGCGCCTGCGCCGCCAGGTGGATCGCGACGAGGGACGACGAGCACGCCGTGTCCACCGTCACCGCCGGGCCTTCGAAGCCGTAGGTGTAGGAGACCCGGCCGGAGATGGCGCTGCTGATGTTGCCGGTGAGCAGGTAGCCGCCGACGTCCTTCGGGCCCTGGTGCATCCGCGGCCCGTAGTCCTGGGAGACCGCGCCGACGAACACCCCCACGGGGCCGCCGCGCAGCGTCGACGGGTCGATCCCGGCGTTCTCCATCGTCTCCCAGGACGTCTCCAGCAGCAGCCGCTGCTGCGGGTCCATGGCGAGGGCCTCGCGCGGGCTGATGCCGAAGAACTCGGCGTCGAAGTCGCCCGCCTCGTACAGGAAGCCGCCCGAACGGGCGTAGGACGTGCCGGGACGGTCGGGGTCGGGGTCGTACAGGCCGCCGCTCCAGCCGCGGTCGTCGGGGAACGGGCCGATCGCGTCGACCTGGTCGCGGACGAGCCGCCACAGCGCGTCCGGCGTGTCGGCGCCGCCGGGGAAGCGGCAGCCCATCGCGACGATCACGATGGGATCGGCCTCGTCGACGCGGGTGGTCGCGACGGCGACCGGTGCCGGGGCGTCGTCGCCCACGGCCTCCTCGATCAGGAAGCCGGTGATCGCGTGGACCGTCGGACGGTCGAAGACCAGCGTCGTCGGCAGCCGCATACCGGTGAGCGAGTTCAGCCGGTTGCGCAGTTCCACGGCGGTCAGCGAGTCGAAGCCCAGCTCCTTGAACGCGCGCCGGTCGTCCAGCCCGCTCGGGTCGGCGTGCCCGAGCACGACGCCGACCTGCGCGCGGACCTCGCCCAGGACCCGCGCGTACCGGTCGTCGGCGGGCAGCGCGGCGATCGACTCCGCCCAGGTCACCTCGGTGGCCGCGGTGCCGGAGGCGGCGGTGCGGCGCTGCGCGGCGGCCGGGGCCAGATCGCGCAGCAGCGGCGACGGGTGGTGCGCGGTGGTCGCCGCCGGCAGCGGCGTCGCGACAAGGTGCGGGCGGCCGAACTGGACGGCGGTGTCCAGCAGCGCCAGCGCGTGCTCGTCGCTCAGCGGGGTGAGGCCGGCGCGCCGCAGCCTGGCGAGATCCGCGTCGGTCAGCTCGCCGGTCATGCCGCTGCTGTGCTCCCACAGGCCCCACGACACCGACGCGGCGGCCAGCCCGTGCCGGTGCCGCTCGTGGGCGAGGACGTCGAGGTAGGCGTTGGCGGCGGCGTAGTTCGCCTGTCCGGGGTTGCCGAGGACGCCGACGGCCGAGGAGAACAGCACGAACGCGGCCAGGTCCAGGTCGCGGGTCTGCTCGTGCAGGTTCCACGCGGCGTGCACCTTGGGACGCAGCACCTCGGCGAGGTGCTCGCCGGTCAGCCCGGTCACGGGCGCGTCCCGCAGCACCCCGGCGGCGTGCACGACGGCCGTGAGGGGATGCGCGTCCGGCACGTCCGACAGCAGGGCGCCCAGGGCGGCGGGATCGGCGACGTCGCAGGCCGCCACGGTGACGTGCGCGCCGAGCGCTTCCAGGCCGGCCGCGAGTTCGGCGGCGCCCGGCCCGTCCGGCCCGCGGCGGCTGGTGAGCAGCAGCCGCCGGGCTCCGTGCTCGGTGACCAGGTGCTCGGCCACCAGCCCGCCGAGCGTGCCGGTGCCGCCGGTGATCAGGACCGTCCCGTCCGGGTCGAGCGGCCGCGGCGGGGTCAGCACGATCTTGCCGATGTTGGCGCCCTCGCGCAGATGGCGCAGCGCTTCACGGGCGTCGAGCAGGTTCCAGCAGCGCACCGGCAGCGGCCGCAGGGCACCTTCGGCGAACAGCTCCATCAGCGCGCCGAGCATTTCCTGGACGTGCTCGGGCGGCACGGCCAGCAGGTCGAACGCCTCGTAGACGACACCGGGATGGTCGGCGGCGACGGTGGCGGCGTCCCTGATGTCGGTCTTGCCGATCTCGACGAAGTGGCCGCCGCGCGGCAGCAGCCGCAGGGACGCGTCGGCGAACTCGTGGGCGAGCGAGTTCAGCACGACGTCGAACCCGGCGCCGCCGGTCGCCTCCCGGAACTCAGGTTCGAAGACGAGGCTGCGCGAGTCGGACGTGTGCGCTTCGTCCAGCCCGAGCTCCCGCACGGCGTCGCGTTTGCCGGCGCTCGCCGTCCCGTACACCTCGGCCCCGAGGTGCCGGGCGAGCTGCACGGCAGCCATCCCGACACCGCCCGCCGCCGCGTGCACGAGCACCGACTGCCCGGGACGCAGCCCGGCGATGTTCACCAGACCGTGGTAGGCGGTGAGGAACACGATCGGGACGGCCGCGCCCTGCTCGAACGTCCACCCGTCGGGCAGCCGCGCCAGATGCCTGCGGTCGGCGACCGCGACCGGCCCGAAGGCGTGCTCGAACAGGCCGGTCACCCGGTCGCCGGGCGCGAGCCCGGTGACGTCGGACCCGACCTCCAGCACGACGCCCGCGCCCTCCAGCCCGAGGCCGGTCTCGCCCTCGCGCATGGCGAGCGTCACGAAGACGTCCCGGAAGTTGACACCCGCCGCGCGCACCGCGACCCGCACCTGGTGCGGGAGCAGCGCGACGTCCCGCGCATCGGACGGGACGACGACGAGATCGTCCAGGCTGCCGGTCCGGGCGGAGGTGTCCAGCCGCCACGCGGCCGGCGCGGCCGGGAGCGGCCCTCGCGCCCCCGCCCGTGCCAGCCTCGGCCGGTACACGCGGTCGCCGCGCACCGCGAGCTGCGGCTCGCGGAGGGCGTGCGCGGCGGCGACGGCAGCGGAGATCCCGGCGATGTCGGACGACGTGCAGTCGAGAAGGTGGAACTGGCCCGGATGCTCGTTCTGCGCGGTGCGGATCAGCCCCCACACCGCGCCGTGCGCCAGGTTCAGCTCGTGGTCGTCGCCGGACATCGCGTGCGCGCGCCGGGTGCAGACCGTGAGGGTGCCGGTGTGCAGGTGCGGTGCGTCCAGCCATTCCTGGACGAGGCCGAGCGCCGTGGCCGAGACCGCCTCGACGGCGTCGGGACCAGTGCGGTCGTCGTTGCCGGGCGCCGCGAACAGGCCGGGCAGCGCCACCACGTCGGCGGGGGCCGGGAGCGTCCCCGCCTCGACCGCCGCGCTCAGCTCCGCCAGCGTCCCGTAGCCGTGCTCGGCATCGCCGACGAAGACCGGTGTCCCGGCCTCCGCGGTCGTCTCGGCGGGATGCCACTCCAGCAGGAACAGGTCGTCGCCGGCGGCGCGGGCGGGCGCCGCCGCGGCCGCGAGATCGGTGCTCAGCGGCCGGAGCGTGAGCTCCTCGACGGTGAGGACGGGCCGTCCCGCCGGGTCGGCGGCGTGCAACGCGATCGTGCCGGGCCGCAGCGTCGACAACCGGACGTGCAGCGTGTCCGCCTCGATCGCGTGCACCTGGACACCCGACCACGAGAACGGCAGGCTCACCGGGCCGTCCTCCCGCAGGACGGTCGCCGAAAGCAGCGCGTGGAGCGTCGCGTCCAGGAGCGCAGGGTGAACGCCGTAGCCGGTGACCGGGGTCTCGGGGTCGAGCTGGACGCGGGCGTGCAGCGTCGCCGCGTCCTGCTCGCTCATCTCGCGGAGGTTCTGGAACGCCGGGCCGTACTCGTATCCGCGCTCGGACAGCGCCGCGTAGACGCCGCCAAGGTCGGTGGGCGCCGTTCCCTCCGGAGGCCAGGCGGCGTCGTCGTCCGGGACGCTCCGCTCCGCCGGGGACAGGGCACCGCTCGCGTGCAGAATCCAGTCGCCGTCGCTCTCGTGCGGACGCGAATGCACGCTGATCTCGCGAACACCCTGGTCATCGGGTGCGGTGACGTTGATGTGGAGGTCGCGTGGGGCGTCGATGGTGAGGGGTGTGTGGAGGGTGAGTTCTTCGAGGGTGGGTGTGTTGAGGGCGTGGGCGGCGTGGAGTGCGAGGTCGAGGAAGGCGGTGCCGGGCAGGAGCGGGGTTCCGTGGACGGCGTGGTCGGCGAGCCAGGGCTGCGTGTCCAGGGAGAGGAGCCCGGTGGCCTGCCAGCTCCCGTCGGGCAACGCCGTGGTGGTGGCGAGAAGCGGATGCTCGGCCGCACTCAGCCCGAGCCCGGCCGCGTCCTTCGCCGCCGGAGCAGGATTCAGCCAGTACCGCTCACGCTGGAACGGGTATGCGGGCAGCGGAAGGTCGGGTCGCTTGGCCTCGACGTGCCAGGTGGGTTTGGCGGCGTGGGTGTGGTGTGCGGCCAGTGAGGTGAGGAATTGGCGGTATCCGCCGTGGTCGCGTCGCAGGGTGGGGTGTGCGGTGGCGGGTGCCGTGATGGCGGCGTGGATGGCTGGGGCGAGGATGGGGTGGGGGCTGGTTTCGATGAAGGCGGAATGATTCGGGATCAGTTGGGTGAGGGTGGGGTGGAATTGGACGGGGTTGGCGAGGTTGTCGTACCAGTAGGTGGCGTTCAGGGTGGTGGTGTCGGTGATGAGCTGCCCGGTGAGGGTGGAGTAGAAGGGGACGTCGCCGTTCTGGGGTGTGATCCCGGACAGGCTTTCGAGAAGCTCCTCGCGGATCGCGTGCATGTGCGGGGTGTGGGAGGCGTAGTCGACGGGGATGATCCGCGCGTCGATCCCGTGGCCTGTGCAGTGCGCGACGAGTGCTTCGGCCTGGCTGGTGGCTCCGGCGATGATGGTGTGTTGGGGGCCGTTGAGTGCGGCGATGTGCAGGTCGTCGTGTCCGAGGTCGCTGATGAGGGTTTGGGCCTTCTCCATGGTGGTGGGGAGGGAGATCATGCGGCCGGTGTCGGCGAGGGTGGTGAGGGCTTGGGCGCGGGTGGTGACGATGTGGGCGGCGTGGTCGAGGGTGAGGGCGCCGGCGATGTGGGCGGCGGCGATTTCGCCTTGGCTGTGGCCGATGACGGCGTCGGGGTGGATGTGGTGGTGTTGCCAGAGCCGGGCCAGCGAGACCATGAGCGCGAACAGGGTGGGCTGGATGACCTCGGTCGCCGCGGGCGGCTCATCGGCGTGCAGGACGTCGAGCAGGTTCCAGCCGGTGTGGGGCTGCAACGCCTGTGCGCATTCGTCGATGGCTTGGGCGAAGGCGGGTGACTCGGTGAGGAGTTGCACGCCCATCCCGGCCCATTGGGAGCCTTGGCCGGGGAAGACGAACACGGTGCCGTTGGTGGTGGGCAGGGTGTCGGGGCCGGTGATCAGGGCGGGGTGCGGCTGCCCGTCCGCGAGTGCTTGAAGGGCTGTCGTGGTCTCCTCGCGGTCGCCTCGTCCGGTGACGATCACGGCGCGGTGGCTGAGGAACGTGCGTCCGGCGAGGGGAGCGGCGAGGTCGGCCGGAGTGAGTTCAGGGTGCTCCGCGATGTGCTCGCTGAGCAGCGCCGCGGTCGCGCGGAGCGCCTTCGGGTCCTTGGCCGACAGCGGGAGCGCGACGACCGGGGCCGGGTCCTCTTCGGCAGCGGCGGTTTCGACGGACGTCTCGGGTGCCGCTTCCAGGATCAGGTGCGCGTTGGTGCCGCTGATCCCGAACGACGACACCGCCGCCCGGCGCGGGCGGTCGGTCTCGGGCCACGCCCGTGCCTCGTCCAGAAGGGCGACGTGTCCGGTGTCCCAGTCGACATGGGCAGAGGGCTCGTCGATGTGAAGCGTCTTCGGCAGGACGCCGTGCCGCATCGCCTGCACCATCTTGATGACGCCCGCGACACCGGCAGCAGCCTGCGTGTGCCCGATGTTCGACTTGATCGACCCCAGTTGCAGCGGCTGCTCTGCGGTGTGGCGTCGCCCGTAGGTGTTGAGCAGGGCCTGAGCCTCGATCGGGTCGCCGAGACGAGTCCCGGTGCCGTGCGCCTCGACCGCGTCGACCTCGTCCGCCGTCAGCCGGGCGTTGGCGAGGGCCTGCTCGATGACGCGCTCCTGCGACGGCCCGTTCGGCGCGGAGAGACCGTTGCTGGCTCCGTCCTGGTTGATGGCCGAGCCCTTGATGACGGCCAGGATCTGGTGGCCGAGGCGTTCGGCGTCCGACAGCCGCTCCATCAGGACGAGCCCGACGCCCTCGCCCCAGGCGGTTCCGTCGGCGGCGGCGGCGAACGGCTTGCAGCGTCCGTCGGCGGACAGGCCGCCCTGGCGGCTGAACTCCAGGAACATGCCTGGTGAGCTCATCACCGTGACGCCTCCGGCGAGCGCCATCGTGCAGTCGCCCGTCCGGAGCGCCTGCGCGGCGAGGTGCAGCGCGACCAGGGACGACGAGCAGGCCGTGTCGATCGTGACGGCGGGCCCCTCGAACCCGAAGGTGTAGGCGACGCGGCCCGACGCGACGCTGACCGTGCTGCCGGTGAACCGGAAGCCGTCGTAGCCGTCGACCGATTCGCGCAGCTCGGGCCCGTATCCGTGCGCGGTCGCCCCGACGAACACGCCGACCGGGCGGCGGGCCAGCCCGGACGGGTCGATGCCCGCGTGCTCGAACGCCTCCCAGGACGTCTCCAGCAGCAGCCGCTGCTGCGGGTCCATGGCGGTCGCCTCGCGCGGGCTCAGCCCGAAGAACGCGGCGTCGAACCGGTCGGCATCGTGCAGGAAGCCGCCGTGCCGGGTGCTGGAGCCGGGGCGGTCGGCGTCGCCGGACAGCGCCGCGAGGTCCCAGCCGCGGCCGGCGGGGAACTCGGTGACGGCGTCGGTGCCGTCCACGACCAGCCGCCACAGGTCCTCGGCCGACCGGACCCCGCCGGGGAAGCGGCAGCCGACGCCGACGATCGCGATCGGCTCGTCGGGCGCGGCGGGCGCCGCGGGCAGGTCGGCGGGGCCGTCGGGCGCGCCGGTCAGATCGCGGCCGAGGTGCTCGGCGAGGTCGAGCGGCGTCGGCCAGTCGAAGATCATCGTGGTGGGCAGCCGGAGGCCGCTCATGGCCTGCAGCCGGTTGCGCAGCTCGACGCCGGTGAGCGAGTCGAAGCCGAGTTCCTTGAAGGTGCTGCCCAGGTCGAGGACGTCGGCGGGGCTGTAGCCGAGCGTCGCGTTGATGCCGACGCGGATCAGGTCGGCGAGCTTCTGCCGCGCCTCGGCCGCGGGCAGCAGCGCGAGGCGGCGGCGGGCGTACGGCCCGTCCTCGTCGTCGTCCGGCTCCTCCGCGTCGTCGTGCGGAACGTGCGGGACGGGCGGGACCGCCGCGGCGTCGCCGGCCGGAGCGCCGTCCACGGGGATCTCCGGCCAGGAGCGCCGCCGCTGGAAGGCGTAGGTGGGAAGGTCGATGGTCCCCTCGCCGAGCAGCGTCCGCCAGTGGACCTCGACGCCCTGCCCGTGCAGCCCGGCGAGCGCCGCGACGAACGATCGCTCCTCCGCGCCGTCGAGCAGGGTCGGCAGGAACGCCGACGACTCGTCCGCCAGGTTCTCCTCGGCGAGGACGGTCAGCACCTTTCCGGGGCCCAGCTCCAGGAACGTGTCCGCCCCGGCGGCGCGCAGCTCGGTCACGCAGTCGGCGAACCGGACGGGTTCGCGGATCTGCCGCACCCAGTAGCCGGGGTCGCGCAGCTCGTCCGCCGCGGGCCGCCCGGTCAGCATCGACACGACCGGCAGCCGCGGCGCGCCGAACTCGGCGCCCTCGGCCACCTCCCGGAACCGGTCCAGCATCGGCTCCATGAGCGCCGAGTGGAAGGCGTGGCTGACCTTCAGCCGGCGGGTCCGGTGCCCCCGCTCCGCCAAGGCCGCGGCGACCGCCAGGGTCTCCTCGGCGGGGCCGGAGATCACCACCGAGCGCGGCCCGTTCACCGCGGCCAGGCCGACGCCGCCGGTCAGCAGCCCGGTCACCTCGTCGGCGGACGCCTGGATCGCGACCATGACGCCGCCTTCGGGCAGCTCCTGCATGAGCGAGCCGCGGGCGGCGACGAGGGCGGCGGCGTCGGCGAGCGTCAGCACACCGGCGGCGTGCGCGGCGGCGAACTCGCCGATGGAGTGCCCGGCGACCATGGCGGGCCGGACGCCGAACGACTCCACCAGCCGGAACAGCGCGACCTCGACGGCGAACAGCGCCGCCTGCGTGTAGCGGGTCTGGTCGAGTTCGGCGGCGCCGGGCGTGCCGGGCTCGGCCCACATCACGTCCCGGACGGGCCGTGGCAGGTGCCGGTCGAGTTCGGCGCAGGCGGCGTCCAGGGCGGCGGCGAACACCGGGAAGAGCGCGGCCAGCTCCCGTCCCATCCCGGCGCGCTGCGCGCCCTGCCCGGTGAACAGGAACGCCGGGCCGGTGCCCGTGGTGGTGCGTCCTACGCGGGTGACGACGTCCTCTGGCGCGGCGGGTGCCTCGCCGGGCGCGGCGGCGAGCGTGCGCAGCCCGGCGGTCAGCGCGTCGCGGCCCGCGCCGACGACGGCGGCCCGGTGCTCGAAACCGGTGCGGGTCGTGGCGAGCGCGGCGGCGATCTCGGCGGCGGACGGGTCCGGCCGCTCGGCCAGGAACGACAGCAGCTTCGCGGCCTGCGCGCGGACGGCCTTCCGGGTGCGTCCCGACAGCAGCCACGGCACGACCTCCGGGGCCGGGACCGGCTCCGGGGCGGTGCGGGGCGACGGCGGCTCGGGCGGCCCGCCGAGCACGAGATGGCAGTTGGTGCCGCCCATGCCGAACGAGGAGACACCCGCCAGCAGTGGCGACGCCCCGGCCGGGGCGGTCCGCGCCGGCTCCGGCCAGGGCGTCAGCTCCGTCTGCACCGCGAGGCGCAGCTCGTCCAGCGGGATCGCCGGATTCGGGCGGACGAAGTTGAGGCTCGCGGGGATCTCCCCGTGCCGCAGGCTCAGCGCCGCCTTCACCAGCCCGACGATCCCCGCCGCGCCCTCCAGGTGCCCGACGTTCGTCTTGGCCGAGCCGACCAGCAGCGCCCGCTCCCGGGGGCGTCCCGCGCCGAGCACCGCGCCGAGCGCGGCCGCCTCGACGGGGTCGCCGACCTTCGTCCCGGTGCCGTGCAGCTCCACGTACCGCACGTCGGCCGGGGACACCCCGGCGTCGGCGTAGGCGCGGCGCAGCACCTCCTCCTGCCCCTCGCGGCCGGGCACGGTGAGGGAGTCGGTCGCGCCGTCGTTGTTCACCGCGCCGCCGAGGATCGTGCAGTACACGCGGTCGCCGTCGGCGCGGGCGGCCGACAGCGGCTTGAGGACGACCAGCGCCCCGCCCTCGCCCCGCACGTAGCCGTTGGCGCGCTCGTCGAAGGTGTAGCAGACGCCGTCCGGGGACAGGCCGCCGAACCGCTGCGCGCCGAGCGTGCTCGCGGCGAGGATGTTCAGGTTCACGCCCCCGGCGAGCGCCAGCTCCGACTCGCCGCGGCGCAGGCTCTCCACGGCGAGCCGCACCGCCACCAGCGAGGAACTCTGCCCGGTGTCGACGGTCAGGCTCGGACCGTGCAGCCCGAGGGTGTAGGACACGCGGTTGGCGATGATGCCGCGCTGGGTGCCGGTCAGCGTGTGCTGGGTGATGTCGGCCTGCCCGCGCAGCAGCGCGCCGTAGTCGTCCCAGATGGCGCCGACGAACACCGCCGTGCTGGAACCGCGCAGCTCACCGGGGACGATGCGGGAGTCCTCCAGCGCCTCCCAGCCCAGCTCGAGCGCCAGCCGCTGCTGCGGGTCCATGACCGCGGCCTCGCGCGGGGAGATCCCGAAAAAGCCCAGGTCGAACGCGTCGATCCGGTCGAGGAATCCGCCGCGGCGCAGCGGCAGATCGAGATCGCGCCAGCGGTCCTCCGGCGCCTCGGTGATCGCGCTGCGGCCATCCCGCAGCAGCCGCCAGAACTGCAGCGGATCATTGGCCCCGGGAAGCCGGCAGGAAATTCCAACAATGGCGATCGGCTCGTGCATCGAGATTCCTCGTATCTGTAAGGCCTGTTATCCTCGTCCTTCGATACCAGGCGCTACCGGGTCCCTGCAAGGTCGCTTTAGTGCGCCGAAAGTGCCCGTTAATAGGACTGGTGTTTCATGGTGCGAAAGTGTCGGCTGCGAACGGAATCCCGCAGTCAAGAAGCGAGAGAGAGGCCAAAAAATGGCTGACCAGAACGTCCGGACGCCGCGCGAGGTCTTTCTGCTCAAACAAGAGCGCATCTGCCGCCTGGACGCCGACGGCCAGGCGGACCTGTTCGCCGAGGACGGGGTCCTTGAGGTCCCCTTCGCCGCCGATGGCCTGCCCCGCCGCTTCGAGGGCCGGGACACCATCCGCGCCGTCACCTCGGCGGCGCTCGCGCACGCCCAGCTCGGCAAGCGCCGGCTGGTCGGCCACCTGGAGGAGACGATCTACGAGACCGACGACCCGGAGGTCGTGATCGCCGAGTTCGTGTCCCAGACCGAGGACCTGGAGACCGGCGAGCGGTTCCAGGCCCCCTACATCCAGCTCATGCGCGTCCGGGACGGTGAGATCGTGCTGTTCCGCGACTACTGCACGCTGGAGGCGATCACACGGTTGTGGGGTACGCACGGCGGCGAGTCCTACTCCGAGCTCGGGAACGCGCTCCCGGGCGGCTCCCCGATGGAGAGCCTCCCGGACGGCGCGTGACCCGGCTCCCTAGACGGTGGTCTCCAGCAGGTAGATCTCGGGCTTGATCGCGAACGACGCCTGGATCTGGAACTCGCTGACGACCTCGTGCTGGGCGAGCACCCGCAGGCCGGCCGCCTCGATCTCCGCGCGGAGCCGGGCGGCCGGCAGGATGTTCGACAGCGCGGTGAAGATCTTCGTGTCGACGATGGTGCCGTCCTCGACCCGCTGGGCCAGGAAGTTGCTGGAGCGCAGCGACTCGTCCGGGTCGACGAAGTCGAGCAGCGTCAGCAGCATCGGGATGTCGGCGTCGGCGCCCGTCGCGACGACGGCCTGCGTCTCGAACGGCTCGTCGCGCTCCTCGATGCCGGGGAACTCGATCAGCGTCATCAGGAAGCGGCCGTCCTCGGCCAGGTGCCCGCGCACCGACGCGAACAGCGAGGCGCGCTGCTTCTCGTCGAGGTAGCTGATGGCGTTGGCGCCGAGCGTGATGAAGTCGAACTTGCGGTCCAGCTCGAAGCTCGTCATGTCGCCCTGGACGGTCGAGACCCGGCCGCTGTAGTCGTTGCCCTCCTCCTTCTCCTCGGTGAGCCGCTCGTTGAACAGGGCGAGCATGTGCGGCGACATGTCGAGGCCGACCGCGTCGAACCCGTTCTCCAGGAACGGGAAGGTGAGCCGGCCCGACCCGCACGCCAATTCGAGCAGCGCGCCCTTCCGGTCCTTCGCGACGCGTAGCATCGCCTCGGCGTCGGCCTCGTCGTAGCGGGTGAGGAAATGGTAGACGGGGGATCCCTCGGGGCCGTAGAGGCTGTGCACGACATCGTCGTCGCCGAGCAGCCGCGCGACGTGGCTCGCGGTACCGAGAACGCGGAGGGAGTTTTCGCTCATGGACTTCCTCGTTTTCCGGGAGTGGGATGGGCGTGGCAATTCCATTTAATTGCCACGCCCATCCTCCCGGAGTGCTATAAAGGTGCCCTAACCGCCTCCTTAAGGGGCCGCGCCCAGGGCCGGGGGAGTCACCCGAACCAGGTCCGGGCGGCCACGCGCAGCCCCTCGTCGCCGTCGCCGTCCCGGTCGGCCCAGGCGACGAAGCCGTCCGGGCGGACCAGCACCGCGCGGGCGTCCAGCTCGGACGTCGGCTCGACGGTCACCACGTCCACCTGGCCGCCGACCTCCGGGACGGCGCCCGGCCGCCCCGTCAGGTTCAGCAGCACGCCGCGGCCGTCCACCAGCAGGTCGTACGTCGACAGCTTCGAGCCGTCCGGGGTGGCGACCTGCACGTCCTGGAACCGGGTGCCGATCAGCGGGTGCGCGCCGTCCCCGGACGGGAGCCCCGGGTACTCGAAGTCGTAGGAGACCTCCGTCACGTACTGGACGAGGTACCGCTGCACCTCCTTCATCTCGATCAGCCCCGTCAGCACCTCCCGGAGCGCCGCCACGTGCTCCAGCGGATACATGGCCGCCACCTGCGCCTTCGCCCGCACGCAGGCACGCCGCCCGACCGGCTGCCGCTCCTCCTGGTAGCTGTCCAGCAGGCCGTCCGGCGCGCGGCCCCGCACCTGCGCCGCCAGCTTCCAGCCGAGGTTCGCGGCATCGTGGACGGTGGTGACCATGCCGTTGCCCGACGACGGGGGATGCGAGTGCGCGGCGTCGCCCACCAGCAGCACGCGGCCGTCCCGGTAGCGGGTCGCCAGCCTGGTCGGATGGCCGTTGCGCTCCATCCAGCTCGGCTCCTCGATCGCGGGCGCCTCACCGGTGATCCGCTGGATGCTCGCGAGGACCTCCTCCCGCGTCACCGGCACCTCGGGCCCCGCCGGCTCCCCGACGAACTCGACCGTCATCAGCCGGATCCGGCCCTCCTGCAACGGCAGGATGCCGAGCTGCCCGTTCGGGTACAGGCCCCGGACGAACGTGTCCCGGTTGCCCTCGAACTGCTTCACGTCGGCCGTGATGCCGTAGTAGGACGGCGCGAACTCCTCGTACTCGAACCCGCAGAGCCGCGCCACCGTGCTGTGCACCCCGTCACAGCCCACCAGGTACGCGCAGCGCACGTCCCGCTCGCCCGTGGCCGACCGCACCCGGACGGTGACACCGTCCGCGTCCTGCTCGACGGCCGTCACCTCCTGCCCGTGCAGCACCTCCACGCCGAGCTCCACTGCCCGCTCCTCCAGGACCTCCTCGGTGCGGACCTGCGGGACGAGCATGTCGTACTCGGTCTCGGCCAGCTCGTCGTCGTACTCGATGGTGATCAGGCCGAAGTGCGAGCGCCCCCAGCGCGGCGTGTTCGAGTCCCCGAACCGGTCGGCGATCCCGCGCTGCTTCAGCGTCTCCACGCAGCGCGCGTGCAGCAACCCGCCGCCCGACTCGTGCGACCGGCCCGTCCGCTTCTCCAGGACGGTCGTCCGGACGCCCGCGAGACCCAGCTCGCAGGCCAGCATCAGCCCGCCGGGCCCCGCTCCGACGATCACGACATGGTCGTTCATGATGTTCTCCCGCTCTGTCGATGTCGATGTCGATGTGATGGACGTGCGTGTCAGGCGTCCGCCGCCGCGCCGAGCTCGGCGCCGAGATGCGCCGCCAGCGCCGCCGGGGTCGGCAGGTCGTACACCGCGCTCGCCGACAGCGCGAGGCCCGTGCCCTCGGTCAGCCGGTCCCGCATGGTCAGCGCGCCGATCGAGGTCATCCCGAGATCGAGGAAGTCGGCGTCGGGCGGCACCGGACTGCCCGGGTCGTGCCCGAGGGCCTCCGCCGTCAGCGCGAGCACGAACTCCAGCAGCAGCCCGTCGCGCTCCTCCGGCGACCGCCCGGCGAGCCGCCTCAGCAGCGCGCCCTTGCTCATGTCCACGGGCGCCCGCTCGGGGTCTCCCGTCTCGCGCGGGCCGACACCCGGGAATCCCTCGGACAGCTCGGCCACCACCAGCTCGGTGGCATTGCCCGTCAGGAAGCGGGGGAGATCGCGCAGCGCGACCGCCGCGCGGATCGGACGCAGCCCCGGAGCGTCACCGGCGGCTTCGCCCTCCACGGGCCCCCAGGCGAGCGCCGTCCCGGCCAGGCCGTCCCGCCGCCGCTGCCGCGCCACCATCTCGTGGACGGCCCCGACCGCCAGCTCACCCGGCCGGCCGGCGCACACGGTGGCCGCGGCGGTCAGCGGAGCGAACAGCACGAACGCCGACAGGTCGAGGTCCGCGGTGGCCTCGTGCAGGTTCCGGGCCGCGTCCGCCGCCGCCCGCGGTTCCGGCTCGGTACCGGACGGCAGCGCCGCGGCATGGACGACCGAGCTCGGCCGCGCCTCCGCCGAGACCCCCTCGAAGAGGTTCCGGACGGCATCGCGATCCGAGAGGTCGCAGGTCACGACCGTGGCGTGGGCGCCGAGCCCGGCCAGCTCGGCGGGCAGCCCGGCACCCTCCGGATCGGCCGGATCGCGGACGAGCACGAGCCGCGTCACCCCGGCCCCCGCCAGGCGGCGGGCGGCCTCGGCCCCGAGACCGCGCGTCCCGCCGGTCACCAGCACGGGGCCGGACGACGTCCAGGACGTGCTCCCTGGGGCGTCGGCGCTCGCGCTCGCGGTTGCGTTCGCGGTTGCGGGGATCAGGCGCCTGACGTGCACGCCGTCCTCGCGGACCGCAGCCATCTCGTCGCCGCCCGCCAGCACTGCGGCCAGCCACCGGGCACCCGCCCGTCCCGGGAACGTCCCGGGCAGGTCGACGGCCCGCAGCAGGCGGCGCCGGCTGCTGTTCTTGGTCGTCGCGATGACGCCCCACAGCTGAGCGAGCCCGGGATCGTCCGGCAGCCCACCCGGCGCCGTACTCACCGCGCCGCGCGTGACGAACCACAGCGGAGCGTCCACCCCGGCGAGCGCGAGCGCCTCCGGTATGCCGACCACCTGGCGGTGCAGCGATGCGAGCGTCTCGTTCTCGTCCTCGTCGTCGTTCGGGTTGGTGGGGCCGGTCAGGCAGAGGATGCCGCGAACCTGCGTCGCCTGGACGCTCCGGGCGATCTTCTCGGCGAGCTGGTCCGCGTCCGCGTCGACGGGCATGTCCAGCGTGACGACGTCGGCACCGCGCTCGGCGAGCACCTCCGCCAGCGCGCCGTCGTCCGACCGGCCCGGCTCGACCCGCAGCAGCAGCCACGAACCCGGAAGGGAGAAGTCCCCGGACACCGGGACGCGTTCCCAGGACGGCTCGTACCACCACGACCCGCTCCGCCGCCACGCCGACAGCGCAGGAAGCAACTCGGCGAGCAGCCCGCGCTTGGCCGGGTCGTCCAGGTCGAGGTCCAGCGTCGAGGAGAGCGCCGCCAGGTCATGCTGATCGATCGCCGACCACAACGCGGTCTCCTGCCCCGGGACCGTCCCGGCCGCGCCGTGCCCGTTGCTTGCCTTGGGCTCGTACCAGAAGGCGCTGTGCTGGAACGGGTAGGTCGGCAGCGGGTCGACGGGCTGGTGACTGGTGGTGGGCCAGGTAACGGAGACGTTGGTGGCCGTGTGAACGTGCGCGAGTGCGGTGTGGAAGGCGGTGGTGTCGGTCTTCTGGTGGTGGAGCGTGGGCTGGATGGCGGACCCGCCCGGGAGGGTTTGGTGGGCGAGCGTGGTGAGGGTGGGGCGTGGACCGATTTCGAGGTAGAGGGCGGGGTGGTGGGTGTCGTGGAGGTGGGTGAGCCCGTCGTGGAAGCGGACGGTGTCGCGGATGTGTCCGGTCCAGTAGTCGGGGTCGTTGAGCTGCTGGGGGGTGGCGGTGGACGCGGTGCGGTTGGAGATGATCGGGATGGTGGTGGGGTGATAGGTGAGCCCGGCCGCGACCTGACGGAATTCCTCCAGGATCGGGTCCATGAGTGGTGAGTGGAAGGCGTGGCTGACCTTCAGCCACTGGTACTTGATCCCCTGCTCGTCCAGGGTTCCGGTGATCTGTTCCAGAGCTTCGCGGTCTCCGGACAGGACGGTGGAGGTTGGTGAGTTGGCTGCGGCGATCGCGACGCTGTCGTGTCCTTCGAGGAGGGGTTGCAGGGTTTCCTGGGTGGTGTGGGTGGTGAGCATGGCGCCGCCGGTGGGGAGGTTGGCCATGAGGCGGGCGCGGGTGGTGATGAGGGCGGCGGTGTCGGACAGAGTCCACAGCCCGGCCAGGTGGGCGGCGGTCAGTTCACCGATGGAGTGCCCGATCAGATGATCGGGGGTGACGCCGTGGTGTTCCAGCAGCCGGTACAGGGCGGTTTGGACTGCGAACAGTGCGGGTTGGGCGTAGCGGGTGTTGTTGAGCAGGTCGGTGTCGTCGCCGAACACGACGTCCTTGAGGGGCTGGTCCAGGTGCGGATCGACGGCTTCGCAGACGGCGTCGAAGGCTTGGGCGTAGATGGGTGAGGTGGTGTAGAGCTCGTGGCCCATGCCCACGTACTGGCTGCCCTGCCCGCTGAACATGAACACCACACCACCGCCGTTGTCCTGGACGGTGTTGGTGATCAGGAGGGGGTGGGGCTGGTCGGCTGCCAGTGCTGTGAGGGCGTGGCTGAGTTCGTCTCGGTCGTCGGGTTCGGTGAGGACGACGGCTCGGTGATCGAACAGTGCTCGCTGCGCGAGCGGCCCCGCCAGTTCGGCCGGAGCGACGTCGGGACGGTCGGTGAGATGGTCGTTCAGCCGTGTGGCGGCGTCTCGCAGAGCCTGAGGGGTCTTCGCCGACAGGGGTAGGGCGACCGGACCGGCCGGCGGCTCGGCCGCATCCTCCTCGGTGTCCTCGGGCATGGGTGCGGCTTCGAGGATGAGGTGGGCGTTGGTGCCGCTGATCCCGAAGGAGGACACGGCGGCTCGCCGGGCCCGGTCGGTTTCGGGCCACGGGATGCTGTCGGCGAGTGGGACGGCGTGTCCGGTGGTCCAGTCGACGTGGGTTGAGGGTTCGTCGATGTGCAGGGAAGCGGGAAGCGTTCCGTGCCGCATCGCCTGGACCATCTTGATGACACCCGCGACACCGGCAGCCGCCTGCGTGTGCCCCAAGTTCGACTTGATGGAGCCGATGTAGATCGGCTTTTCGGCGGTGTGGTGTTGCCCGTAGGTGTTGAGGATGGCTTGGGCCTCGATCGGGTCGCCCAGCGTCGTGCCGGTGCCGTGGGCTTCGACCGCGTCGACCTGGTCGGCGGTGAGACCGGCGTTGGCCAGGGCCTGCTCGATCACGCGCTCCTGCGACGGCCCGTTCGGCGCCGACAGCCCATTGCTCGCACCGTCCTGGTTGACCGCCGAGCCCTTCACGATGGCCAGGATCTGGTGGCCGTTGCGTTGGGCGTCGGAGAGGCGTTCGAGGAGGACGAGTCCGACGCCTTCGGAGAAGCCGGTGCCGTCGGCGGCGGCGGCGAAGGGCTTGCAGCGTCCGTCGGCCGCGAGCCCCCGCTGCCGGGCGAACTCGACGAAGACGGACGGGGTCGCCATGACGGTGGCGCCGCCCGCCACGGCCATGTCGCATTCGCCGGAGCGGAGTGCCTGGGTGGCGAGGTGCATGGCGACGAGTGAGGACGAGCAAGCGGTGTCGACCGTGACGGCAGGCCCCTCGAACCCGAACGTGTAGGAAACGCGCCCCGAGGCCACGCTCCCGCCGTTCGCCGTGAGGAGGTAGCCCTCGAACTCCTCCGGAGTGTCGTTCAGCATCCGGGCGCCATAGTCGCTGCTCAGCACCCCTGTGTAGACGCCGATGTTGTGCCGGTTGAGATGGGTGGGGTTGAGGCGGGCGTTTTCGAGGGTTTCCCAGGTGGTTTCGAGGAGGAGGCGTTGCTGGGGGTCCATCGCGAGGGCTTCGCGGGGGCTGATGTTGAAGAAGGCGGGGTCGAAGTCGGCGGCGTTGAGGAAGCCTCCGTGGTTGGTGTAGGTGGTGTGCGGGGTGGTGGGGTCGGGGTTGTAGAGGTGGGGGTGCCAGCCTCGGTCGGTGGGGAAGGGGCTGATGGCGTCTTTCTGGTTGTGGACCAGGTTCCACAGGTCGTTGGGGTTGTGGACGTCGCCGGGGTAGCGGCAGGCCATGCCCACGATCGCGATCGGCTCATCCGTCGTCGCGGCACGCCGCTTCGCCGTGGTCGCCCCGGCGGGACGTTCTGCGAGCTTGCTCCGCAGATGACCGGCCAGCGCGGTCGGGGTCGGATGGTCGAAGATCAGCGTCGGGGGCAGCCGTAGCTGTGTCGCGCTGGTGATGCGGTTGCGCAGCTCGACGGCCGTGAGGGAGTCGAACCCGAGCTCCTTGAACGGCCGGTCGGCGACGATCGTCCCGGCCGTGGAATGCCCCAGCACGGCCGCCGCCTGATCGCGGACGACCCTGAGCAGATGTTCCAGTTGCTGCTCAGAGCTGAGCTTCGCGAGCTGCTGCGCGAGTGCGTTCGTCGAGGACGAGGACGCGCGACGGCCCCGCGGTGCCAGGCTGCGCAGGAGGGGCGACGAGTGGTGAGCCGTGGTCGCCGCGGTGATGGGTGTCGCGACGACGTGCGGCTGGTCGAGCCGAAGCGCGGCGTCGAGGAGTGCGAGACCCTGCTCATCGGTGAGCGGATGCATTCCCGAGCGCTTCATGCGCGCCAGGTCGGCCGCGGTGAGCGCGCTGGTCATGGCGCTGGTGTGTTCCCACAGTCCCCACGCGATCGAGGTCGCGGGCAGCCCGGTGTGGTGGCGGTGGGCGGCCAGAGCGTCGAGGTAGGTGTTGGCGGCGGCGTAGTTGGCCTGGCCCGGGTTGCCGAGGGTTCCGGCGGCGGAGGAGAACAGGACGAACGTGTCCAGGTCGAGGTCGCTGGTCTGGTGATGCAGGTTCCACGCCGCGTCGACCTTGGGTCGGAAGACCGCGGCCAGCCGTTCGGGCGTCTGCTTCTCCAGCGGCGCGTCGTCCAGGACTCCGGCCGCGTGGACGACGGTCTTCAGCGGACGGTCGTCCGGAATGGCGGCGAGGAGTTCGGTCAGTGCGTCGGGGTCGGCGGCGTCGCAGGCCGCGATCGTGACGTGCGCCCCCAGGCCTTCCAATCGTTCTTGGAGTTCGGCCGCGCCGGGGGCGTCGAGCCCTCGCCTGCTGGTGAGCAGCAGATGCGCGGCGCCGTGCTCCGTAACGAAGTGTTCGGCGACCATGGCGCCGAGGGTTCCGGTGCCGCCGGTGATCAGCACTGTGCCGTCCCCTGCCTGGACGAGCGATGCCGGCGTGGGGCGGGCGGCCGATACCAGTCGCGGTGTCAGGACCCGGCCCGCGCGAAGAGCAAGCTGAGCCTCGCCGGTCGCCAATGCGGCTTCGAGGTTCTGCACCGAATCCGTATGGTCGTCGGTGTCCAGCAGGACGATCCGCTCCGGGTGCTCGGTCTGGGCCGAACGGCAGAGCCCCCAGATCGACGCCTGACCCAGCGCGACGTCCCCCGGCTCCACGGCCACCGCACCGTGCGTGAGGACCACCAGCCGGGATTCGGCGAATCGCTCGTCCGACACCCAGCGGCGGAGGCGGTCGAGGACATCGCCCGTCAGCGCCTCGATGTCCGCCGGACGACTGTCTCCGGTGCTTCGGACGTCGAGCAGCACGTGCTGTGGCGCGTCGGTGCCCGCGCTGATCGCCTCTGCAAGGGAGTCCAGCGTCGTCGCGTCGTCCAGTCGGACCGTCGTCGTCTCGGACGCGGATTCGCCGGTCGCCCTGGCCGGTGACCATTCCACCGTGAAAAGCGAACGGTCGTTGCTCGCCGCGAACGCCTTCAGGAACTCCTCGCTGCTGACCGACCGCAGTGTGAGCGTGCCTATGGACGCGACCGGGAACCCGGAATCGTCCCACGCGTCGATCCGGACCGTCCGTTCCCCCGTCGTGGTTATCCGGACCTGGAGCTGAGTCGCGGATGTCGCCGACAGGTGGACGTCCCGCCAGGAGAAGGGGAGCGGGGTCTCATCGGCGTCCATCCCCTGGACCGCGAGCGGATGCAGCGCGGCGTCCAGCAGTGCGGGGTGGATTCCGTAGCCGGTGACGGAGGTGTCCGGGTCGAGCTGGACGAGAGCGTGCAGGGTGGTGCCGTCCCGGTTCAGCTCGCGGAGGTTCTGGAACGACGGGCCGTAGTGGTAGCCGCGCTCGGCGAGGACGTCGTACAGATCGGAGACATCGACCGGATCCGTGGTGGGGCGGCCGCCGGGGAAGGCCGGTGCGGCCGTCGCCGGCTCGTCGGCACTGAGGACGCCCGTCGCATGCATGACCCACTCGGGCTCGTCGTCGGCGCTGACCCGCGAATGGAACGTCACTTGGCGACGGCCATCGTCGTCCGGTGCGGTGACGTTGATGTGGAGGTCGCGTGGGTTGTCGGTGGTGAGGGTCAGGGGTGTGTGGAGGGTGAGTTCTTCGAGGGTGGGTGTGCCGAGGACGTGGGCGGCGTGGAGTGCGAGGTCGAGGAAGGCGGTGCCGGGCAGGAGCGGCGTCTCGTGGACGGCGTGGTCGGCGAGCCAGGGAAGGGTGCCGAGGGAAAGGTGAGCGGTGGCCTGCCACCGTCCGTCCGGAAGAGGAGTGGTGGTCGCCAGCAGCGGGTGCTCGGCCTTGTTCAGACCGAAGCCCGTGGCGTCGCCCGTCGAAACGGAGTCGAGCCAATAGCGTTCGTGCTGGAAGGGGTAGGTGGGCGGCTGGGTGTGTGGGGCAGCGGTCGGCGTGTACCAGGTGGTGGTGGGTTTGGCGGCGTTGGTGTGGTGTGCGGCCAGTGAGGTGAGGAATTGGCGGTATCCGCCGTGGTCGCGTCGCAGGGTGGGGTGCGCGGCTGCGGGTGCCGTGATGGCGGCGTGGATCGCCGGAGCGAGGATGGGATGCGGGCTGGTTTCGATGAACGCCGAATGATTCGGGATCAGCTGGGTGAGGGTGGGGTGGAACTGGACGGGGTTGGCGAGGTTGTCGTACCAGTAGGTGGCGTTCAGGGTGGTGGTGTCGGTGATGAGCTGCCCGGTCAGGGTGGAGTAGAACGGCACGTCGCCGTTCTGGGGTGTGATCCCGGATAGGGCCTGGATGAGTTCCTCGCGGATCGCGTGCATGTGCGGGGTGTGGGAGGCGTAGTCGACGGGGATGATGCGCGCGTCGATCCCGTGGCCTGTGCAGTGCGCGACGAGTGCTTGGGCCTGGTTGGTGGCTCCGGCGATGATGGTGTGTTGGGGGCCGTTGAGTGCGGCGATGTGCAGGTCGTCGAGTCCGAGGTCGCTGATGAGGGTTTGGGCCTTCTCCATGGTGGTGGGGAGGGAGATCATGCGGCCGGTGTCGGCGAGGGTGGTGAGGGCTTGGGCGCGGGTGGTGACGATGTGGGCGGCGTGGTCGAGGGTGAGGGCGCCGGCGATGTGGGCGGCGGCGATTTCGCCTTGGCTGTGGCCGATGACGGCGTCGGGGTGGATGTGGTGGTGTTGCCAGAGCCGGGCCAGCGACACCATGAGCGCGAACAGGGTGGGCTGGATGACCTCGGTCGCCGCAGGCGGCTCGTCCGCGTGTAGAACGTCGAGCAGGTTCCACCCGGTGTGCGGCTGGAGGGCTTGGGCACATTCGTCGATGGCTTGGGCGAAGGCGGGTGACTCGGCGAGTAGCTGCACGCCCATCCCGGCCCATTGGGAGCCTTGGCCGGGGAAGACGAAGACGGTGCCGTTGGTGGTGGGCAGGGTGTCGGGGCCGGTGATCAGGGCGGGGTGCGGCTGCCCGTCCGCTAGCGCTTGAAGGGCTGTCGTGGTCTCGTCGCGGTCGTCTCGTCCGGTGACGATCACGGCCCGGTGATCGAACAGGGCGCGCCTGGTGAGGGGGTCGGCGAGGTCGGCCGGGGCGAGGTCGGGGTGCTCGGCAAGGTGGAGCTTGAGGCGTTCGGCGGCGTCGCGCAGCGCATCCGGGTCCTTGGCCGAGAGCGGGAGCGCGACGGCCGGTGCCGAGGCCTCGTCCGAGGCGGTCTCCTCGGTGTCCTCGGGCATGGGTGCGGCTTCGAGGATGAGGTGGGCGTTGGTGCCGCTGATTCCGAAGGATGAGACGGCGGCTCGCCGGGCTCGGTCGGTTTCGGGCCAGGGGATGCTGTCGGCGAGTGGGACGGCGTGTCCGGTGTTCCAGTCGACGTGGGTTGAGGGTTCGTCGATGTGCAGGGATGCGGGAAGCGTCCCGTGGCGCATCGCCTGGACCATCTTGATGACACCCGCGACACCAGCGGCGGCCTGGGTGTGACCGATGTTGGATTTGATGGAGCCGATGTAGATCGGCTTTTCGGCGGTGTGGTGTTGTCCGTAGGTGTTGAGGATGGCTTGGGCTTCGATGGGGTCGCCCAGCGTCGTGCCGGTGCCGTGGGCTTCGACCGCGTCGATTTGGTCGGCGGTGAGTCCGGCGTTGGCCAGCGCCTGCTGGATGACGCGCTCTTGCGACGGCCCGTTGGGTGCGGACAGGCCGTTGCTCGCACCGTCCTGGTTGACTGCCGAGCCCTTCACGATGGCGAGGATCTGGTGGCCGTTGCGTTGGGCGTCGGAGAGGCGTTCGAGGAGGACGAGTCCGACGCCTTCGGAGAAGCCGGTGCCGTCGGCGGCGGCGGCGAAGGGCTTGCAGCGTCCGTCGGCCGCAAGACCCCGCTGGCGGCTGAATTCCAGGAACGGTGTCGGAGCCGCCATCACCGTCACGCCGCCGGCAAAGGCCATGTCGCATTCGCCGGAGCGGAGTGCCTGGGTGGCGAGGTGCATGGCGACGAGTGAGGACGAGCAAGCGGTGTCGATGGTGACGGCCGGTCCCTCGAACCCGAACGTGTAGGAGATTCGCCCGGACGCGACGCTGTTGCTGATGCCCGTCGAAAGGTAGCCAGAGACCTCCTCCGGGGCCTCGTAAAGCAGATGCGCCCCGTAATTGCTGGCCAAGACCCCGGTGTAGACACCGATGGTGTGGTTGCTGAGGTGGGTGGGGTTGAGGTGGGCGTTTTCGAGGGTTTCCCAGGTGGTTTCGAGGAGGAGGCGTTGCTGGGGGTCCATCGCGAGGGCTTCGCGGGGGCTGATGTTGAAGAAGGCGGGGTCGAAGTCGGCGGCGTTGAGGAAGCCTCCGTGGTTGGTGTAGGTGGTGTGGGGGGTGGTGGGGTCGGGGTTGTAGAGGTGGGGGTGCCAGCCTCGGTCGGTGGGGAAGGGGCTGATGGCGTCTTTTTGGTTGTGGACCAGGTTCCACAGGTCGTTGGGGTTGTGGACGTCGCCGGGGTAGCGGCAGGCCATGCCCACGATCGCGATCGGCTCATCCGTCGTCGCCGTGCTGCGCGTGACGGTGACGGCCGGGGCGGAGGTAGTGACGATCTTCGACTGGAGATATTCGGCCAGCGCGGTCGGGCTGGGATGATCGAAGATCAGGGTGGGCGGCAGCCGGAGACTGGTCGCGTTGGCCAGCCGGTTGCGCAGCTCGACGGCCGTGAGGGAGTCGAAGCCGAGCTCCTTGAACGGCCGGTCGGGGGCGATCGCGTCCGTCGCCGAATGGCCGAGGACCACGGAAGCCTGGGTCTGCACGACGCCGAGCAGGTGCTCCAGCTGCTGCTCGGAAGACAGACCGGCCAGCTCCTGCGCGAGACCGGTGAGCGACTCCGACGCCGATGCGCCGGTCGCGGCCGTGCGGCGCTGTTGCGGGGCGAGGGCGCGCAGGAGGGGCGACGAGTGGTGCGCGGTGGTCGCTGCGGTGATGGGTGTCGCGACGACGTGCGGCTGGTCGAGCTGAAGCGCGGTGTCGAGGAGTGTGAGTCCCTGCTCGTCGGTGAGCGGGATGACTCCGGAGCGTTTCATGCGGGCGAGGTCGGTGGCGGTGAGTGCGCTGGTCATGGCGCTGGTGTGTGCCCACAGTCCCCAGGCGATGGAGGTTGCGGGTAGGCCGGTGTGGTGGCGGTGGGTGGCCAGGGCGTCGAGGTAGGTGTTGGCGGCGGCGTAGTTGGCCTGGCCTGGGTTGCCGAGGGTTCCGGCGGCGGAGGAGAACAGGACGAATGCGTCCAGGTCGAGGTCGCGGGTCTGTTCGTGCAGGTTCCACGCGGCGTCGACCTTGGGACGGAACACCGCCGCCACACGTTCGGGCGTCTGGCTTTCCAGGGGCGCGTCGTCCAAGATCCCGGCCGCGTGGATGACGGTCTTGAGGGGACGCTCGTCCGGGATGCCGGCCAGCAGTTCGGCGAGTGCTCCGGAGTCGGCGGCGTCGCAGGCCGCGATCGTGACCTGTGCGCCCAGACCTTCGAGGCGATCCTTGAGTTCGCCTGCCCCCGGCGCGTCGAGTCCGCGTCTGCTGGTGAGCAGCAGATGAGTCGCGCCGTGCTCGGTGATGAGACGTTCGGCGACGAGGGCGCCGAGGGTTCCGGTGCCGCCGGTGATGAGGGTGGTGGTGTTGGTGGTGGTGAATGGGGCGGGAATCGTCAGCGTGATTTTCCCGATGTGGCGTGCTTGGGAGAAGGTGCGGATGGCGTGGTGGGTCTCACTGATGGGGTAACTGGTGACGGGAAGAGGTTGCAGGGTGCCGGTGACGAAGTGCTCCTGAAGGATTTCCAGGAGGTAGTGAAGGTGGGGTGTGCCGGTGTTGATGAGGTCGAAGGCTTGGTAGTGGATGTTGGGGTGGTGGGTGAGCTGGTCGGGTGTTCGTATATCGGTTTTCCCCATTTCTATGAAGTGGCCGTGGGGGTTGAGGAGGCGGAGTGAGGCGTCGGTGTGTTCGTGGGCGAGGCTGTTGAGGATGACGTCGATGCCGTCGGGGGCGGTGGTGCGGAAGTGGTGTTCGTAGTCGGTGGTGCGGCTGCTGGCGATGTGGTCGTCGTCCAGGCCGTGCTCGCGGAGGGTGGGCCATTTGTGGGGGCTGGCGGTGGCGTAGATTTCCGCACCGTAGAGGCGGGCGATTTGTAGTGCGGCTAGTCCGACGCCGCCGGTGGCGGTGTGGATGAGGACTTTCTGTCCGGGTTGCAGGTTCGCGAGGCTGATCAGGCCGTGGTAGGCGGTCAGGAATGCGACCGGGATGGTGGCTGCCTGGGGCCAGGTCCAGTGGTCGGGGATCCGCATGATGAGGCGGTGGTCGGTGGTCGCGGTCGGGCTGATGCCACCGTGGGTGAACATGCCGGTGACCCGGTCGCCGGGCTTGAACGTCCGCACGTTCTCGCCCACCTCGATGACCACACCGGCTTCCTCGCCGCCAATCGGGGAGTTGGTGTTCACCATTCCCAGGGCGACCAGAACGTCACGGAAATTGAGCCCGGCGGCGCAGGTGCGAATTCGCACGTGATCGGGGTGAAGAGGGTCGAGATGACGGGTGATCGGGGCGAGGACGATGTCGTCCAGAGTGCCCGTCCGGGCGGTGGTCTCCAGTTGCCAGCCGATGTCACTCGGCGGGACCAGGAACTTCTCACGAGCGTTGACCAGCCGTCCCTGATGAACGGTCTCGCCGCGGAGCGCCAGCTGCGGCTCGTCGGCAGCCTCCGCCATTCCCACAATGCGGACGATGGCGGCCGTGTCCGTCTCGCCGTCCAAGTCCAGAAGGCGGAACCGTCCGGGGTGCTCGTTCTGCGCGGTGCGGACCAAGCCCCATACGGCCGCGTGCGAGGGCGACACGGCCTGGTCGTCTTCGAGAATGTGCTGAGCGAAACGCGTGGTCAGCGTGAGGGTGCTCTGCTCGAAGTGCCCTGAGGCCAGCCATTCCTGGACGAGGCCGAGCGCCGCCTCGGTAGCGGCGGTCACGGCCTGCGGGCACGAGCAATCACCCTCGGTGCCGTGCGCGCATTCGCTGTCGAACAGGGACGGCAGGGCGATCACTTCGCCGGGCGCGTCCATTCCCTTGTCGACGGCGGCGATCAGGGCGTCCAGCCCGGTGTGCACGAGCGCATCGCCGTCCGCGGGGGCCTCGCCGAGGAATACCGGAGTGCCGAGATCAGCCGGAATGGTTTCGGGCAGCGGATTCCACGCGAGCTGGAACAGATCATTGGCGACCGGGGCCGCGGTCGTCGTGGCCAGGTCACCGCTCAACTGGCGGAGGGTGAGCTCGTCGACGGTGATGACGGGTTGGCCGGTGGGGTCGGTGGCGTGGAGGGTGACGGTGTCGGGTCGCGTCTGGGTGAGGCGGACCTGGAGGGTGTCGGCGTTGGTGGCGTGCAGCCGGACGCCACTCCACGAGAAGGGCAGGCTGGGGGCGCTGCTTTCGCTGTTGCCGCCGTTGTCGGTGCTGGCGGTGTTGGCGGCCAGTGCGTGAAGCGCCGCGTCCAGGAGCGCAGGGTGGATTCCGTAGCCGGCGACCGGGGTCTCGGGGTCGAGCTGGACGCGCGCGTGCAGCGTCGTCGCGTCCTGTTCAGTCAGTTCGCGCAGGTTCTGGAACGCCGGGCCGTAGCCGTATCCCTCCTCGGCCAGCCGCTCGTACAACCCTGTGATCTGGACGTTCGTGCCGCTGTCGGTGGTGGCGGGGGCCGAAGGCGAGGCGGTGCTCTCGTCCGAGGTGAGGGTCCCCGTGGCGTTCGTGATCCAGGTCGACTGGTCACCGAGCGTCGAGACGGACGACCGTGAGTGGACGACGAAGTCGCGTCGTCCCTCATCGTCGGCCGGGCTCACGGTGACGTGCAGATCCCAGGACTCGTCGGCGGAGAACACCAGCGGAGCCTGCAGCGTCAGCTCCTCCACGGCCGGGCAGCCGGCGGCGAATCCCGCGTGGAGCGCCAGGTCGACGAACGCGGTACCCGGCAGGAGCGGCGTCCCGTTTACGGCATGGTCGGCGAGCCAGGGCTGGGTTTCGAGGGAGAGACGGGCGGTGAACACCAACGTTCCGTCAGGCTGCGTGACGGCGGCGCCCAGAAGAGGGTGTTCGGCCGAGGTCAGCCCGAACCCAGATACCTCGGTGACGGGAACGGCACCCTCGACCCAGTAGCGCTCACGCTGGAACGGGTACGCGGGCAGCGGAACGTCGGGCCGCTTGGCCTCAACATGCCAGATGGGTTTGGCGCCGTGAGTGTGGTGTGCGGCCAGTGAGGTGAGGAATTGGCGGTATCCGCCGTGGTCGCGTCGCAGGGTGGGGTGCGCGGCTGCGGGTGCCGTGATGGCGGCGTGGATCGCCGGAGCGAGGATGGGATGCGGGCTGGTTTCGATGAACGCCGAATGATTCGGGATCAGCTGGGTGAGGGTGGGGTGGAACTGGACGGGGTTGGCGAGGTTGTCGTACCAGTAGGTGGCGTTCAGGGTGGTGGTGTCGGTGATGAGCTGCCCGGTCAGGGTGGAGTAGAACGGCACGTCGCCGTTCTGGGGTGTGATCCCGGATAGGGCCTGGATGAGTTCCTCGCGGATCGCGTGCATGTGCGGGGTGTGGGAGGCGTAGTCGACGGGGATGATGCGCGCGTCGATCCCGTGGCCTGTGCAGTGCGCGACGAGTGCTTGGGCCTGGTTGGTGGCTCCGGCGATGATGGTGTGTTGGGGGCCGTTGAGTGCGGCGATGTGCAGGTCGTCGAGTCCGAGGTCGCTGATGAGGGTTTGGGCCTTCTCCATGGTGGTGGGGAGGGAGATCATGCGGCCGGTGTCGGCGAGGGTGGTGAGGGCTTGGGCGCGGGTGGTGACGATGTGGGCGGCGTGGTCGAGGGTGAGGGCGCCGGCGATGTGGGCGGCGGCGATTTCGCCTTGGCTGTGGCCGATGACGGCGTCGGGGTGGATGTGGTGGTGTTGCCAGAGCCGGGCCAGCGACACCATGAGCGCGAACAGCGTCGGCTGGATGACCTCGGTCGCCGCGGGCGGCTCATCGGCGTGCAGCACATCCAGCAGGTTCCAGCCGGTGTGGGGCTGCAACGCCTGTGCGCACTCATCGATGGCTTGGGCGAAGGCGGGTGACTCGGCGAGGAGTTGCACGCCCATGCCGGCCCATTGCGAACCTTGACCGGGGAAGACGAACACGGTGCCGTTGGTGGTGGGCAGGGTGTCGGGGCCGGTGATCAGCGAAGGATGCGGCTGGTCGGTGTGGAGTGCGGTGAGGGCGGCGTCGAGTTCGGTGCGGTCGTCTCGTCCGGTGACGATCACGGCGCGGTGGTCGAACAAGGCACGCGTGTTCAGGGAAGGGCTGAGAGCACCAGGGGTCAGGTCGGGGTGCTCGGCAAGGTGGAGCTTGAGGCGTTCGGCGGCGTCGCGGAGCGCTTTCGGGTCCTTGGCCGACAGTGGGAGTGCGACGGCGGGTGCCGGGGCCTCGTCCGAGGTGGTCTCTTCGGACTCCTCCGGCACGGGTGCGGCTTCGAGGATGAGGTGCGCGTTGGTGCCGCTGATCCCGAAGGAGGACACGGCGGCTCGTCGCGGACGGTCCGTCTCGGGCCAGGGGCGTGCCTCGTCCAGGACGGCGACGTGTCCGGTGTCCCAGTCGACGTGAGTTGAGGGCTGGTCGATGTGCAGGGATGCCGGAAGCGTCCCATGCCGGATGGCCTGCACCATCTTGATGACGCCCGCGACTCCGGCAGCGGCCTGCGTGTGACCGATGTTCGACTTGATCGATCCGAGGTGCAGGGGTCGCTCGGCGGTGTGGTGCTGTCCGTAGGTGTTGAGCAGAGCCTGGGCCTCGATCGGGTCGCCAAGGCGGGTGCCGGTGCCGTGGGCTTCGACGGCGTCGACCTCGTCCGCGGTCAGTTGCGCGTTGGCGAGAGCCTGCTGGATGACACGCTCCTGCGACGGCCCGTTCGGCGCGGCGAGACCGTTGCTCGCGCCGTCCTGGTTGACCGCCGAGCCCTTGATGACGGCCAGGACCTGGTGACCGAGGCGTTCGGCGTCCGACAGCCGCTCCATCAGCAGGAGCCCGACGCCCTCGCCCCAGCCCGTCCCGTCGGCGGCGGCGGCGAACGGCTTGCAGCGTCCGTCCGCGGCGAGGCCGCGCTGGCGGCTGAAGTCGACGAACGGGGTGGGCGTGGCCATGATCGTCACGCCTCCGGCGAGCGCCATCCGGCACTCGCCCGAACGCAGCGCGTGAGCCGCGAGGTGCATGGCGACCAGGGACGACGAGCAGGCGGTGTCGACGGTCAGCGCGGGGCCCTCGAAACCGAAGGTGTAGGCGACCCGGCCCGACGCGACGCTGTTGCTGATGCCCGTCGACAGGTAGCCCTGGATCTCCTCGGGCGTCTCGAGGAGGAGATGGGAGCCGTAGTTGCTGGACAGCACCCCGGCGAACACGCCGACGTTGTGCCCGCGCAGCGCGGTCGGGTCCAGACCGGCGTCCTCGACGGTCTCCCAGGCGATCTCCAGGAGGAGCCGCTGCTGCGGGTCCATCGCTAAGGCCTCGCGGGGGCTGATCCCGAAGAACGCGGCGTCGAACCGGTCGGCGTCGTGCAGGAAACCGCCGTGCTGGGTGTAGGTCGTGCCGGGGTGCTCGGGGTCCGGGTCGTACAGGTCGCTGGACCAGCCGCGGTTGGTGGGGAACTCCGAGATCCCGTCCCGCCCGGTGGCGACCAGGTTCCACAGGTCGTCGGGCGAGCGCACCTCGCCGGGGAAGCGGCACCCCATGCCGACGATCGCGATCGGCTCGTACTTCTCCGACTCCACCTCGCGGACACGCTGACGGGTACGACGCAGATCCGCCGTGACGCGCTTCAGATAGTCCCGGAGCTTCTCTTCATTGGACATCTGGATTCCTCACGTGGGTCGTCGGTCAGGAGATTCCGAGCTCGTTCTCGATGACGTCGAAGATCTCGTCGTCCGTGGCGGACGCGAGATCGGTGTCCGTGGCGTTCGTTTGGTCGTTCATCCGGCCGCTCCATGCGCGGAGCAGGCTCTCCAGGCGTGCGGTGACGGCGGAGCGCTCGTCGTCGTCGGCGGAGACCGCCGACAGCGCGGCCTCGATGCCGTCGAGCTCGGCGAGGAGCCCCGGCACCGTGCCGGCCGCGGCCGGGGCGAGCCGTGCGTGCAGCTCGGCGGCGAGCGCCGTCGGGCTGGGGTGGTCGAAGATCAGCGTCGGGGGCAGGCGGAGCTGCGTCGCGCTGGTGATGCGGTTGCGCAGTTCGACGGCGGTGAGGGAGTCGAACCCGAGGTCGTTGAACGGCCGCTCCGGGGCGATCGTCTGCGCGCTGCTGTGACCGAGGACCGCCGCGGCATGCGTCTGAACCAGGTCGAGCAGGTACCGGCGCTGCTTGTCCGCCGTGAGTTCCTCAAGCTGGGCGACGAGGTCCTTCGCACTCGACCTCTCCGTCGTGGACGCGCCGGTCGCGGCACTGCGGCGTTGCTGCGGCGCGAGGGCGCGGAGGAGGGGCGAGGGGTGCGCGGTGGTCGCTGCGGTGATGGGTGTCGCGACGACGTGGGGAGTGCCGAGCTGGAGTGCGGTGTCGAGGAGTGCGAGCCCGTGTTCGTCGCTTAGCGGGATGACTCCGGAGCGTTTCATGCGGGCGTGGTCGGTGGTGGTGAGTGCGCTGGTCATGGCGCTGGTGTGTGCCCACAGTCCCCAGGCGATGGAGGTTGCGGGTAGGCCGGTGTGGTGGCGGTGGGTGGCCAGGGCGTCGAGGTAGGTGTTGGCGGCGGCGTAGTTGGCTTGGCCTGGGTTGCCGAGGGTTCCGGCGGCGGAGGAGAACAGGACGAATGCGTCCAGGTCGAGGTCGCGGGTCTGCTCGTGCAGGTTCCATGCGGCGTCGACCTTGGGACGGAACACCGTCGCCACACGTTCGGGCGTCTGGTTCTCCAGGGGCGCGTCGTCCAGGACTCCGGCCGCGTGGATGACGGTCTTGAGCGGACGGTCCTCCGGAATGGTGGCCAGGAGCTGGGCGAGCGCATCGGGGTCGGCGGCGTCGCAGGCGGCGATGGTGACCCGTGCGCCGAGGCGTTCCAGGCGCTGTTCGAGTTCGGCCGCGCCGGGGGTGTCGGGTCCGCGCCTGCTGGTCAGCAGCAGGTGGGTGGCTTCGTGGTGGGTGGCGAGGTGCTCGGCGACGAGGGCGCCGAGGGTTCCGGTGCCGCCGGTGATGAGGGTGGTGGCGTGGGTGGTGGGCGGCTGGGGGAGGGTGAGGGTGATCTTCCCGATGTGGCGTGCTTGGGAAAGGGTCCGGATCGCCCGGTGGGTGTGGGTGATGGGGTGACTGGTGACAGGGAGAGGCCGCAGGGCGCCGGCGGTGAAGTGGTCGTTCAGGGTGGTGATGAGTTGCTGCAGATGGGACGTGTCGTTGTCGAGAACGTCGAAGGCTTGGTAATGGATGTGGGGGTGGTGGGTGAGCTGGTCGGGTGTTCGTATATCGGTTTTCCCCATTTCTATGAAGTGGCCGTGGGGGTTGAGGAGGCGGAGTGAGGCGTCGGTGTGTTCGTGGGCGAGGCTGTTGAGGATGACGTCGATGCCGTCGGGTGCGGTGGTGCGGAAGTGTTGTTCGTAGTCGGTGGTGCGGCTGCTGGCGATGTGGTCGTCGTCTAGGCCGTGCTCGCGGAGGGTGGGCCATTTGTGGGGGCTGGCGGTGGCGTAGATTTCGGCGCCGTGCAGGCGGGCGATTTGTAGTGCGGCTAGTCCGACGCCGCCGGTGGCGGTGTGGATGAGGACTTTCTGCCCGGGTTGCAGGTTCGCGAGGCTGATCAGGCCGTGGTAGGCGGTCAGGAATGCGACCGGGATGGTGGCTGCCTGCGGCCAGGTCCAGTGGTCGGGGATCCGCATGATGAGGCGGTGGTCGGTGGTCGCGGTCGGGCTGATGCCACCGTGGGTGAACATGCCGGTGACCCGGTCGCCGGGCTTGAACGTCCGCACGTTCTCGCCCACCTCGATGACCACACCGGCTTCCTCACCGCCAATGGGTGCCCTGTGATTGACCATTCCGAGTGACACGAGCACGTCACGGAAATTGAGCCCGGCGGCGTGGGTGCGAATACGCACATGATCCGGATGAAGCGGGTCATCGTGATTGCTCGTCGGGGCGAGGACGATGTCGTCAAGAGACCCCGTCTGCGCCGTCGTCTCCAGTTGCCAGCCGACATCGCTCGGCGGGACCAGCAACTCCTCGCGGCTGTTCACCAGCCTGGCGTGGAACATGGCCGAGCCGCGCTGCGCCGCCTGCGTTTCGTCGTGCAGTCCCGCGGAAGCCACGGCACGGCTGATCGCATCGAGATCCGTCGCGGTGCTGTCGAGGAGGCGGAACCGTCCGGGATGCTCGTTCTGCGCGGAACGGACGAGGCCCCAGACCGCCGCCTGTGCAGGACGAAGAGCCTGATCGTCGTCCGCGACGAGGTGCGCGTGCCGGGTGACCAGGGTGAGGACGCTCTGCTCGAAGTGCTCCGAGGCCAGCCATTCCTGGACGAGGGCGAGCGCCGTTTCGGTAGCGGCGGTCACGGCCTGCGGGCACGAGCAATCACCTCCGGTGCCGTGCGCGCACTCACCGTCGAACAGGGACGGCAGGGCGATCACTTCGCCGGGCGCGTCCATCCCCTGATCGATTGCGGCGGCCAATTGGTCCAGGCTGATGTAGATGGTCGGCTCGTCATTGGTGAACGCGTCGCCCAGGAATGCCGCGTCCATGGCTGGATCTGCTTCGGAGTCCGAGAACAGCCGCCATTCCAGATGGAAGAGATCGGATGCGGCGGGCGCGACGGGCGCCGGCGGGGCGATGTCACCCGTCAAGACGCGAAGGGTGAGCTCGTCGATGGTGATGACGGGTTGGCCCGTGGGGTCGGTGGCGTGGAGGGTGACGGTGTCGGGCCGGGTTTGGGTGAGGCGGACGTGGAGGGTGTCGGCGCTGGTGGCGTGCAGCCGGACGCCACTCCAAGAGAAGGGCAGGCTGGGGGCGCTGTTGTCGTCGTCGTTGTCGTCGGCGGTGTTGGCGGCCAGTGCGTGAAGCGCCGCGTCCAGAAGCGCGGGATGGATGCCGTAGCCGGTGAGGGCAGTGTCGGCGCCGACCTGCACACGTGCGTGCAGGACGCTGCCGTCGCGGTGCAGCTCGCGAAGGTTCTGGAACGAGGGGCCGTAGCCGTATCCCTGATCGGCCAGCCGCTCGTACAAGCTCGCGACGTCGACCTTCTCTGAAGCGTCTTCGCTGTCGGCAGGCGGAGGGACGGTTCCGTCATCGGGGCCCAGAACGCCGATCGCGTGAGTCGTCCAGACGGACTGCCCGTGCTGCGGCCGCGAGTGGACTGCGAAGTCGCGTCGCCCCTCGTCGGTGGCCGGGCCTACGGTGACGTGCAGATCCCAGGACTCGTCACCGGAGAACACCAGCGGAGACTGCAGCGTCAGTTCCTCCACAGCAGGGCAGCCGGCGGCGAATCCCGCGTGGAGCGCCAGGTCGACGAACGCGGTGCCCGGCAGGAGTGGGGTCCCGTTGACGGCGTGGTCGGCGAGCCAGGGCTGGGTTTCGAGGGAGACCCGGGCGGTGGCCTGCCAGGTCCCGTCGGGGAGCGTCGCGGTGGTGGCGAGCAACGGGTGCTCGGCTGCTTGAAGTCCCAGCTCGGTGATGTCTCCCGGACCGTGACTGTCGGCGTCGAGCCAGTAGCGCGTGCGCTGGAAGGGATAGGTGGGTGGCGGGTCGGTGAGCTGGCGATCACTGTTGGGCCAGGCGATGGAGATGTTGGTGGTGGTGTGAACGTGAGCGAGCGCGCTGTGGAAAGCAGTGGCGTCGCGTTGCTTGGGATTGAGCGTGGCCTGAATGGTGGGGGTGGTGGCGAGGGTTTGGTGGGCGAGTGTGGTGAGGGTGGGTCGTGGCCCGATTTCGAGGTAGAGGGCAGGGTGGTGGGTCTGGTCGAGATGGGTGAGCCCGTCGTGGAAGCGGACGGTGTCGCGGATGTGTCCGGTCCAGTAGTCGGGGTCGTTGAGTTGTTGGGGGGTGGCGGTGGTTGCGGTGCGGTTGGAGATGATCGGGATGGTGGTCGGGTGATAGGTGAGCCCGGCCGCGGCTTCGCGGAATTCCTCCAGGATCGGGTCCATGAGTGGGGAGTGGAAGGCGTGGCTGACCTTCAGCCACTGGTACTTGATCCCTTGCTCGTCCAGGGTCCCGGTGATCTGTTCCAGAGCCTCGCGGTCTCCGGACAGGACGGTGGAGGTTGGTGAGTTGGCCGCGGCGATCGCGACGCTGTCGTGCCCTTCGAGGAGGGGTTGCAGGGTTTCCTGGGTGGTGTGGGTGGTGAGCATGGCGCCGCCGGTGGGGAGTGCGGCCATGAGGCGGGCGCGGGTGGTGATGAGGGCGGCGGTGTCGGAAAGAGTCCATAGTCCGGCCAGGTGGGCGGCGGTGAGTTCGCCGATGGAGTGCCCGATCAGGTGATCGGGGGTGACGCCGTGATGTTCCAGCAGCCGGTAGAGGGCGGTTTGGACTGCGAACAGTGCGGGTTGGGCGTAGCGGGTGTTGTTGAGCAGGTCGGCGTCGTCGCCGAACACCACATCAGCAAGCGGGCGGTCCAGGTGCGGATCGACCGCCTCGCAGATCGCGTCGAAGGCCTGGGCGTAGATGGGTGAGGTGGTGTAGAGCTCGTGGCCCATGCCCACGTACTGGCTGCCCTGGCCGCTGAACATGAACACCACACCGCCGCCGCTGCCGGCTTGGGGCGTGCCGGTGATCAGGGACGGATGCGGCTGATCGTCCGCCAGCGCCTGAAGGGCCGCTGCGATCTCATCGCGGTCGTCGCGGCCGGTGACGACGACGGCCCGGTGCTCGAACAGGGCGCGCTTGTTCAGCGGATCGGCGAGGTCGGCCGGGCCGAGGTCGGGATGCTCGGCAAGGTGGTCCTTCAGCCGTCCGGCGGCGTCGCGCAGAGCCTGAGGGGTCTTGGCCGACAACGGCACGGCGACCACGGGACCGGCCTCCGGCCCGGCGGCGTCCTCGACGGACGTCTCAGGCGCGGCCTCCAGGATGAGATGTGCGTTGGTGCCGCTGATCCCGAACGACGACACCGCCGCCCGGCGCGGACGCCCCGTCTCGGGCCACGGCCGCGCCTGGTCCAGGAGCGCGATGTGCCCGGTGTCCCAGTCGACATGGGCCGAAGGCTGGTCGATGTGAAGCGACTTCGGCAGGACGCCGTGCCGCATCGCCTGCACCATCTTGATGACACCCGCGACACCGGCCGCCGCCTGCGTGTGCCCCAAGTTCGACTTGATCGACCCGAGGTGCAGAGGCGACTCGGCGGTGTGGTGCTGCCCATACGTGTTGAGCACAGCCTGTGCCTCGATCGGGTCACCCAGCGTCGTCCCGGTCCCATGCGCTTCGACCGCGTCCACCTGGTCGGCGGTGAGACCGGCGTTCGCAAGGGCCTGCTCGATCACGCGCTCCTGCGACGGCCCGTTCGGAGCCGACAACTGGCTTGTGGTCCCGTCCTGGTTGATGGCCGAGCCCTTGATGACGGCGAGGACGCGGTGACCGAGACGTTCCGCGTCCGACAGCCGCTCCAGCAGCAGCACGCCGATGCCTTCGCCCCAGCCGGTTCCGTCGGCGGAGTCGGAGAACGACTTGCACCGGCCGTCCGGCGACAGCCCGCGCTGGCGGCTGAATTCCAGGAACACCGAAGGCGTCGCCATCACCGTGACGCCTCCGGCCAGCGCCATCTCACACTCGCCCGAACGCAGCGCCTGCGCCGCCAGGTGCATCGCCACCAGCGACGACGAGCACGCCGTGTCCACCGTCACCGCCGGACCCTGGAACCCGAAGGAGTGCGCGATCCGTCCGGACGCGACGCTCCCCGCGCTTCCCTGCCCGAGATAGCCCTCGATCTCCTCGGGCGGACGGCTGATCCGCGACCCGTAGTCGTGATACATCACGCCGACGAACACCCCGGTCGAGGTGCTGCGCATCCCCAGCGGATCGATCGCTGCGCTCTCCAGCGCCTCCCACGACGTCTCCAGCAGCAACCGCTGCTGCGGGTCCATGGAAAGTGCCTCGCGCGGGCTGACGCCAAAGAATTCGGCATCGAATTCCCCCGCGTCGTGCAGGAATCCGCCGTGCCGTGAATATGTCGTGTGCGGAACTTCGGGGTCGGGGTCGTAGAGGCGGTCGACATGCCATCCCCGGTCGTCGGGGAATTCCGAGATCGCGTCCCGTCCGGCGGCGACCAGTTCCCACAGTTCGTGTGGCGAGCCGACCCCGCCCGGATATCTGCAGGCCATGCCGACTATCGCGATGGGCTCGGTCTTCTCCAGCTCCAGTTCCCGCACCCGCTCCCGCGCGCGGTGAAGGTCGTTGGTAGCGCGCCGCAGATAATCGCGAAACTTCTCTTCATTCGACATGACTATTTCCTCGTCCGCGCAGAGAGACTCCTTCGGAGCATCGTAATGACGCCCGCTAACAGAGCCCTTTGAGGGCTCTAAAGCCGCCCTGGCCTTCCGAAAACAGCCTTAAATGAGCTCATCCGGGCACAACAAGCCGGGTGTCCGGTCGCCCGGTGCGCGTTCGCGTCGGGCCTGCCGTCCACGGGCTACGCCGCCGGGCGGGTAACTCGATCGTCGGCGGCGGGCCCGGCGTTCTGGTGAGCACGCGCGAAGGCGGCGGCCTGCGGTCCGCCCCCGGTCGGGGAGAATGCCGACATGACCATGCTGGACGGGCGGCGCGTGTACACGCGCGGCGATCTGATGGAGCGCTACGGGCTGGGGCGTAGCACGCTGGAGAAGCTGTACCGGGAGCAGGACGTCAACGGCCATCCCGAAGCGGTGGGATCGGTCGGCTCGCAGCTCGCGTGGGACGCCGAGGAGTGGGACCGCTGGTACGCGGCGCGTCAGACGGGCCGGAAGGTCCCGGCCGGCCTGGTCACGCGGGACGAGTTGAGCGACAGGTACGGTCTCAGCCGCCATGCGCTCAAGAAGCTGTGGAGCGAACGCGAGAGCAACGGGCACCCGGACGCCGCCCACCAGGTGGGTAAGGCCCTCTACTGGAACGAGGAGGAGTGGGCGGCCTGGTACGCGGGCCACCAGGAACGTTCCGCCACCGCTGATGATCCCGATGCGGGAGATCCCGATGCCTTGGTGACGTTGGCCGAGGCGGCGCGCCTCCTGGGCCTCGCGCAGAGCAGCGTCACCGTCTATGTGAAGCGTCCACCCGCTGGATGGCCCGAACCCGTCCGCCAGGAGACTCTGGGCGGCGGCCGTGTCCGCCGTCTCTACCGGCGAGGTGACGTCCTCGCCTACGGCGAGACCTCTGGGCGAGCGGTCAGACGCCGGCGAAGCCCTTGACCAGGTGTGGGCCGCCCCGCTGAGGTGACCTTGAGGATCAAGGGTGTGCGCCTGGATCTCGTGCTCGGCCGGCGCCAGATGGAACTACAACGCATATGACACAGTGGGCAAGCACTGGCCCCTGGTCAACGGAGGGAAGCGCTGGTGGCACTGGCTCGACCGAGAGGCACGACCGAACACGGCCTCGCCACCATGCGCGGCGGCGTGGGCCAGGGCGCCGCGCCACTCGTGGAGCGGCCATGACCGAGGCCACCATCCTCGTCGACGCGAGCACCGACCGCGTCGTCGTCACGCTGAACCGGCCGGACGTCCGCAACGCCATCGACCAGCGCATGGTGGACGACCTGCACGACATCTGCGGGGTACTGGAGTCCGATCCGCGCGTGCTGCTCGTCCAAGGCTCCGGCGGGACGTTCGCCGCGGGCGCCGACATCGGGCAGCTACGGGAACGCGGCCGCGACGATGCCCTGCGGGGGATCAACTCGGGCCTGTTCGACCGGATCCGCAGGCTCCCGATGCCGACGATCGCCCTCATCGAGGGCTACGCGCTCGGCGGGGGAGCCGAGCTCGCCTACGCCTGCGACTTCCGGCTCGGCACCCCCACCACCAAGATCGGCAACCCCGAGCCCGGCCTCGGCATCCTGGCCGCGGCCGGGGCCACCTGGCGGCTCGCCGAGCTGGTGGGGGAACCCGTCGCCAAGGAGATCCTCCTGGCCGGCCGGATACTCGACGCGGCCGAGGCGCACGCCCTGCGCCTCCTCAACGAGGTCGTGGAGATCGTCGAGGACGGTGACCTGCTCGCCGCGGGCCACCGCTGGGCCGACCGCATCACCGCGTCGGCCCCGCTCGCCGTCCGGCTGACGAAAGCCCTGTTCCACGCCCCGCGCGAGGCGCACCCGCTGATCGACGACGTCGCGCAGGCGGTGCTCTTCGAGACCACCGAGAAGCGCGACCGCATGAGCGCGTTCCTCGACCGCCGAAAGAAGAAACCGTGAGCGGCCTATCCGCCGGGTCGGCTTGGGCGCCGCCTGCGGTGTACCGCCCAGGTGACCGCGGCGCCGGTCGCGATCGCGGTGGTGGCGAGGATCCGCGGGACCAGCGTTCTCTTCAGGGCCTGCTGCTGCCGCCGTTTGAACGTGGCCGCGTCGTTCTCCCGGGGGAACGGCTCGTCGGGGACCGGTAGGCCGAGGAAGGCGCACAACGGCGCCCATCCGTCCTTGACCTCGAACACCAGCAGCCGGTCTTCGGGCACGTACGCTTTCACTTCGGCGACATGCCGTTCGAATCTTTCGGCCATCTCCGCGCGCCCGCCGAACGGCCCGCCGATCTCACGGTGCCACGTCGTCCGCTGCACGCGGTCGAGGACCTCCGCCACGGGATCGGGGCGGCGCGGGCCTCGCCAGCTCAGCAGCCGCACCAGGAGCGGCGGCTTGGCGAGCACGGCGGACATGGTCTGCGCGGCGCTGTCGTACCAGCGGTGCGGATCGCGGACGGTGAGCACCACCTTGGCGTCCGGGAACGCGTCGACGATGTCGCGCCAGAACGCCGTGCCCGGCGAGCCGATGGAGCAGCCGTAGCCCGCGAACACCTTCCCCCAGTCGACCGTCCGCCCGTCCATCGCGGCGGCCCAGTCGGCGGCCCGCTCCGGCTCGGCGTTGAGGACCCGCATGTTGTAGCACGGGCCGTACCCGAGCCGGTCGAGTGCCAGCGCGAGTGAAGTCGTCCCTGTTCGGAGGAAACCGACACCGATGACCTGCACGCGAACTCTCCTCAGGATGAAATGGCTGACGTTTGGGCCGGTCAGGTCGTACGGCGGGCGACCAGAGTGCCGGGGTCTTCGCCGTTGGCGACGGGGTGCAGGGCGGTTCCGGCGATCGGGGTCAGCCCGGCCGCCGCCAGGTCGGCGACGACGGCGTCCGGCCGGTGCAGGTAGTGGGCGCGCTCCACCACTTCGGTCGCCACCAGATCGCCCTGGTGGTAGGTGCGGTAGACGAACCGCAGGTGCGCCTGGTCGGCGCCGTCGGGCCGCGCCTCGCATGACATCTCGTACCGGCAGTCGCCGAGGGTGGCCTCGTCGGCGACGTGCTCGGGCCAGTCCGGTACGGGTTCCGACAGCACCATGTCCATCGCCACCTCGCCGTCCTCGGCCAGATGGTCGGCGATCGCCGCGAAGAGCGCGGGCCGTTCGGGGTGCGGCACGTGCTCCAGCACACCCGCCAGGTACACGAAGTCGAAGCGGCGGGCCAGGTCGAAGTGGGGTGCCGCGCGGTCGAGCACGGTGACGCGGGGGCGCAGGTGCGGGCGTTCGGCGAGCTTGGCCAGCAGCACCGCGCGCATGGTGGCGGATCGCTCCAGGCACAGGACGGTCGCGGCTCGCTCGGCCACGGCCAGCGTGATCCGGCCGGTGCCCGCGCCGATCTCCAGCGCGTGTCCGCCCTGGGGTGCGCGGCCGGCGAAGAACCGGGGGTCGGGGAGGGCGCCCTCGCCGCGGGAGGCGCGGAAGAGGTCGTAGTAGCCGGGCTGGAAGGCGTACGGGTCGGTGCCGAGCGGAGCGACCCGGGCGGGGGAGGACATGCGAGTCACCTGCCTGTCTGGTCGGGACGAGGGCGCGTCGTCAGTTGATCGTGCGTGGCGGACGTCGTCCGGCCGCCATGGATGGGCTGTGCCGGACGTGTCCACTCGCGGAGAGCGCTGCCGGCGCGTTCCCTGATCCGCACCTGGCCGGTGGACTCGATGACGATCGTGCGTTCCTCGCTCCAGCCGGTGAGGCGGAACTCGCCCAGCCCGAGATGCACCAGGCCGAAGGCGGGCTCGCCGTCGATGGCGAGGACGAGCCGGTCCTCGTGCACGAGGACCTCGGCGTCGCTGTCGGGCCTGACCTCGACCTCCTCCTCCGACCACTGCGCGAAGTCGCCCGGCAGCCGGAACCGGCAGCACAGCCGGTCGCAGTCGGACGCGGTGAGCGGCACCGGATCGCGGGCGAACATCACCTCGCTCAGCGGCAGCAGCTCCAGGAACTCGTCCGGCAGCAGCCCGACGATCTCCCGGCTGACCAGGCAATCGAGCACCATGTGCACCCGAGAGCGGTCCCCGCCGTTCGCCACGTAGTGCCTTCGGCCGAAGTCGCCGAACCACAGCCGTCCCGCCGTCCAGTGCTCGGACACGCCGTCGATGACCACGATGGCGTCCGGGTTGGTGTCGATCGGCACATGCAGCCGCAGGAGCCCGCGTTCGAACCCGTACTTGTAGTCGCGGTGCTCGTGCACGGTCGCGCCCGCGCCCAGGGAGATCAGCCGCACGCCCCGGACCGGTGCCGGTAGGGAGTCGATGACCTGCGCGAGGGCCGGGACGTCGGCCAGCCATGGGGTGTCGGCGAAGTCGGTCAGGCCCGCGCCGCCCGGGTCGGTCCGTGCCGGATCGCCGCCGACGCTGCGCAGCGGCAGGATGCGCCAGTCCACGCCGGACTCTGCGGCGGTCCCGTCCTGGCTGTAGGCGCGCTGGGCGCGCCACCGCTGGTGCCGCAGCAGGTCGAGGTCGGCCCGCAGCGCATCGACGTCGAAGCTGAGCCGCATCGGCGACGACGGCGGGTAGGCGGCGGGCGGATCCGCCAGCGATTCGATGGGCGGGTGGTACGTCGTCATGGTCGCTGCTCCTGGGCGCCGGCGGCGGGCAGGTCGGAGACGTCGAGGGCGAAGCGGCCCACGGCCCACGCGATGGCGGGCACGTTCTCGCCGAGCGCCCGGCGGTCGAGGTTGCTGATCGTGTCGCATGGCTGGTGGTAGCAGTGGTCGTACAGCTGCCCGGCCGTCCCGCCGAACCGCGCCGCCTGCGCGGCCGTCTTGACCCCGAGGACGCCGCCGTTCAGGCCGCCGACCGGGATGCCCGCGGCCATGAACGGCTCGTGGTCGGAGCCGACGGCCCGCAGGTCGTGGCTTTCGTAGGGGAGTCCGGCGTCGTCGAAGTAGTCCTTGAAGACCTTCTCCACGACCTGCGAACCCGCCGGGCCGGGCGGGGTGCCCGGCGGCTGCTCGCTCGCGTCCCCGTCGAGAACGAACCGCACCCCGTTCGGCGCGGCGATCAGTTCGAAGTTGAGGTAGAGCGCGATCTTGGCGCGTTCGGCCGGTGGCAGGTTGCACACGTAGTGGTAGGAGCCGATGTCGATGAGCTCCTCGGCCCCCCACAGCGCGAACCGCACCTTGTGGCGCACCTTGTCCTGATGGGGCGCCAGCCGCAGCGCGGTCGCCATCAGCGCGGCCGCCGCGGCGGCGTTGTCGTTGATGCCGGGTGCCTCGGTCACGCTGTCCAGATGGGCACCGGCCATGACCGTGCGGCCGTCGCCGCCGCCGCGCGTCTCGGCGAACAGGTTGGTGGTGACTCCCGCGACCTCGTGCCCGCGCAGGTCGAGACGCAGCCGCACCTGGTGCTGCGCGGCCTCCTGGGCGAGCTGTTCGGCCTGCGTCTGCGTGACGCTGGCCACCGGGATGGTGAACGCCTGCGGGTTGAACGCGTGCAGCCGGTAGATGTTGTCCGGACTCGGCGTGGCCAGGTAGATCAGCATCGCCCGCGCGCCGAGCCCGGCGGCGACGCGCTGCTGTGCCGTGTAGCCGCAGGATCCGCGCCGGACGAGCACGATCGATCCCGCCACGGGCAGCCCGTCGTAGTCGGCGGCGGAGCATCCGGCGGCGTCGCCCGCCGTGGCCCGGGGCACGACGAGATGGGCGTCGAGACCGCCGGGCGGGGTGACGGGTGACCAGCGCATGACCAGCGCGCGCACCTGCCGTGTGGCGGGCGCGGTCACCGCCGCGCTCTCCGCGTCGATCCGATAGTCGGTGTACGGCACCTGCTGCTGGTGAACGCGGTAGCCGGCGGCGGTGAGCACCCTGGTGGCGTAGCGCGCGGAGGCCTCGAACCCCGGCGTGCCGGTGGCGCGCACCCCGCCGTTCCGTGCGGCGATCCGGTCAAAGACCCGTATGTGCCGCCACGCGTCGCCGCCACGGGTGGACTCCGCCAGCAGCCGCGCCAGCCACAGGTCCCCAGACCTGCCGCCGGCCGAAGGACCTGCCGCCGCGTGGCCCGATGTCGCATGGGGCGGGGTCGTGGGAGTGCGGGGTGAAGCTGCGGCGGCGTGGGACGTGGCGGACGGTGGAGCGGCCGAAAGGATGATGGCGGTCATGGTGACGAGGCCGGTTACCAAGGCTGTTTTTGTGCGCACAAACACCCTCATCAGTGCTCCAGAGGAAAACATGCGATGCCAGAAACAGAGACCATGCTGATATCTGCAGGGAGTCTCCGCGGGCGGCCGCGTGGTGAATAATGAATGCCCGGCATATCGGGGCAGGTCGGAAGCGTGCCCCGATATGCCGGGCACCCCTCTATGTCACTCAGTGGAGGTAACGCATCGTGCCACCTCCTTTCTGTCAAGACGGAGCTGAGGTCGGTCACCCAAGGTGGACTTTGAGCCGAGCCACGCCTCGCAGCGTGAGATTCCGGTGGTAGACGGGCTCGCCGGCGAGGCGGATGCCCGGGAACTCGGTCGCGAGCAGGCCGAGGACGATCCGTGCCTGGAGGGTCGCCAGCGACTGCCCGAGGCACGAGTGGGCGCCCCGGCCGAACCCCAGATGCGGGTTGGGATGGCGGGCGAAGTCCAGCTCGTCGGGCTCGGTGAACTTGGCCGGATCCCGGTTCGCGGCGGCCAGCAGCAGCGTCACCGGTTCGCCGGGCGCGATGACCTGGCCGCCGACGCGCGTCTCCCGTACACACGCCCGCCCGTCGGCCTGAACGGGCGTCACGTACCGGACCAGTTCCTCCACGGCGAGTGAGGGGTCGGCGCGAGCGAAACGCTCCAACGTGTCCGGTGCGTCCAGCAGGACGACCAGAGCGTTGCCGAGCAGCCGCCCCGCCGATTCGAACCCGGCGTGCAGGACGGCCCGCAGCGTGTTCAGCAGCACCGGGCGCGCGATGCCGGAGCCGGATAACTTGGCCGCCACATGCCCCACCAGCCCGTCCGCCGGCGGGTCGTCCAGCCATCGGCCGGTGTATTCGGCCAGCTCAGCGCGGGCCTGCACGGCGGGTTCGGCGGTCTCCGGCCAGATCCCGGCGTCCATGCCGTCCACGATCGTCTGCGACACGGGCAGGAACCATGCGGCGTCGATGGGCGGCACCCCGAGCACCGCGGTGATGGTGTCCAGCGCGAGGGGCGCGGTGAGGTCGGACACGCAGTCGAACTCCCCGGCGGCGCGCAGCCGCTCGGCCCGGGGGCGGACCTGCCCGGCGATGCGCTCGCGCAGTTCGCCCAGGTCGAGACCGCGGACCGCGTCGACCATGAAGTGCCGGATGGCCGTGTGCTCGGGCGGGTCGAGCGACTGGATGCTCAGCAGCGGCTCCGGTACGGTCTCGCCGATCCGGCGCCAGTCCGAGGCGAACGATTCCGTGTCGCGCAGCACCGCGGCGCAGTCGTCGTACCCGGCCACCACCCAGGAGTCGAGGAAGGCGCTGCGGTAGACGGGCGCGCTCTCGCGCAGGCGGCCGAAGAGGGAGTAGGGATCCAGCAGAGCCGCGGGCTCCGCGAGTAACGCGGCGGGGTCTGCGACCGGCGCCTCCGACATACCGACCTCCTCGCACGGACGGCAACCGGCGAGCGGCCTCAGGCCCGTCCGGCGCTGCCCGTGCGGGTAGCCGGGAGGACGACGGCGCTGTCGCTCAGGTGTCCGATGGATCGTCCGACACATGATCTTTCTGAATGGTAAATGGGAAGGGCGAAATTGCCGAGTGCCGGATCCGGCCACCGGTCTTCCATTTCCCTGCGCGCTCGGCTATGGCATGATCTTGTGGTTCGCCTCACCGACGAGGAGACCGCCTGTGAAGGTTCTGCTGACCAATCGTGGGTTCCGGCTCCTGATCATCGGCCAGTCCTTGTCGACCCTGGGCGACCGGGCGCTCATCATCGCCTTCGGTATCTGGGTCAAGGAGCTGACCGGCAGTAATGCCGCGGCGGGCGGCGCGTTCTTCTTCGTCGCCCTGCCGTTTCTGTTCGCCCCGTTCGCCGGTGTGCTCATCGACAGGTTCCCCCGGCGCCAGATCTTCATCGTGACCAACCTGGCGATGGCGGGCGTCATGCTGCTCAGCCTGCTGGTGCGCGGCGAGGGCCAGGTCTGGCTGCTGTACGGGATCATCCTCTGCTACGGCATCGCCGGTGTGATCATCACCGCCACCCAGGCCGCCCTCGTCACGGCGATCGTGGACGAGGACGCACTCCCCGACGCCAACGGCCTGCTGCAGACCTCCGCCGACGGAGTGAAGCTGCTGGCTCCCCTTTTCGGTGCGGCGTTGTTCACTGTGACGGGCGGCCACGTAGTGGCTCTGCTGGACGCGGCGACGTTCCTGGTGGCCGCCGTATGCGTGTGGCTCATCCGGGCGCCCGGTGACCAGCGTCATGTCACCGGTGCGCTGGAGTTGCGCAAAGAGGTGCTGTCGGGCCTGCGCCACATCTACCGGTCCCCGGCACTGCGCACGCTGGTGGGCGCGCTGGGCCTGGCCATGCTGGTGACGGGTTTCTCCCAGACCCTCATCTTCTCCATCGTCGACGACGGGCTTCACCGCGCTCCCGCGTTCGTCGGCGTGCTGAGCAGCGTGCAGGGCGCGGGCGCGGTCTGTGCCGGCCTGGCGGCGGGCGCCGCCATCCGCCGCGTGGGCGACCTGCGCACGGTGATGCTGGGCATCGCCCTGGTCACGTTGGCGTCCCTGGTCTATCTGGCGCCCGCCATCCCCCCGGTCGCGGTGGGGGCGTTCCTTTTCGGCTTCGGCATGTGCTGGACGACCGTCGGCCTGGTCATGGCGGTGCAGCGACGAACCCCCGACGCCCTGCGTGGCCGGGCGCTGACCGCGTCGATGGGCGCCGTCAGCACTCCGCAGACCGTCTCCATCGCCCTCGGCGCGGCACTGTCGCTGGTCGTCGACTACCGGGTCCTGCTGGTCCTCATGGCCGCGGTCACCGCCGTGTGCGCCGTCTGGCTGGTACGCGTACCGGCCGAACCCGAGCCGCAGGACCTTCCGCCCGAAGACCTCGACCCGGCACCCCGAAAGCCCGAGCCTTCGGTTCCCTCACCGGACACCAAGACCGCGCCTTGATCGGTGATGATGCCAAGCTCCACCGGGCGCGACTGGACGAACTCGGCACCGCCGGTGACCCGGCCCATCAGAGCCTTGGTGGTGCGGCGGCATGTCGAGCGCGTCGTCGTCGACTCCGCGCTGAACCAGGTCACCATCAGCGCGGTCGAGGACGAGAGCGGTACCGCGGGCGACTGGAACGTCGGCGTGGCGGCGGTCTGCGCCCAATAGCCACGCCCTCTTGATCCGTCGCCGGACGAGCTGTTTGTCACATGTCGTCCTCTCTTGACAGGTCGTAAGTGCATGTCCTTAGTTGTTGCATATTAGATGCATTAACGGAGGGGATGCATGGCTTCGTCATCGGTGGTCCTGCCGGACGTGGTTCCGGAGACCGACGACGATGATCTGGGGGCGTCCTCCCGGCGGCGCCGGTACGTGCTGCTCCTGCTCGGGCTGGTCGCGGTCTTCTGCGGCACGGTCGTCGCGGCGATCGGGATGGGGGCCGTGTCGGTGTCGCCGCTGACCGTGCTGAACATCGTGGGTCATCACCTGATCGGCAGCCCGGCCGAGGTGACCTGGCGGCCCTCGCACGACGCGATCGTCTGGCGGGTGCGGTTGCCGCGGGTGCTGCTGGGCGCGGCGGTGGGGGCCGGGCTCGCCGTGACCGGGATGGCGTTGCAGGCGATGGTGCGCAACATGCTCGCCGATCCGTACCTGCTGGGGGTGAACTCCGGCGGCTCGACGGGGGCCGCGGCCGCGATCCTGTTCGGGTTCGGTGTGGGGTGGGGCGAGCACGCGCTGCAGATCGCCGCGTTCCTGGGGGCGCTGGCCGCGTCGCTGCTGGTCTTCGTGATAGCGCGCACGGCCGGGCGGATCACCTCGACGCGGTTGCTGATGACGGGCGTGGCCGTCGGGTACGCGCTCTACGCCCTCACCAGCTTCCTGATCTTCGCCTCCGACTCGGCCGAGGGATCCCGGTCGGTGCTGTTCTGGCTGCTCGGTACCTTGGCGCTGGCGCACTGGTCGGCGCCGCTGGTCGTGGTCCTGGCCGCCGTCGTCCTGGTGATCGCGCTGCTCACGGTGTGGGGACGGCAGCTGGACGCGCTGGCGATCGGTGACGAGACCGCGCACACCCTGGGTGTCTCGCCGACACGGTTCCGCCTGGTGCTGCTGGTCCTGGTGTCCCTGGCGATCGGGGTGCTGGTGGCGGCGTCGGGCAGCATCGGGTTCGTCGGGCTGGTGATCCCGCACCTGGCCAGGCGCATCGTGGGAGCCGCGCATCGCCGGGCGGTTCCCGTCGCCGCGCTGGTCGGCGCCATCTTCCTGCTCTGGGCCGACCTCGCCGCCCGCATGCTGCTGAGCCCGCAGGAGCTGCCGATCGGCATCATCACCGCGATGGTCGGCGCGCCGTTCCTGCTCATCCTGGTCCGCCGCCTGCACGCCGGAAGCGAGTGAGACACCCATGATCGAAGGACGCGGGCTCACCTACGCCTACGGCGCGACGACCGTGGTGCGCGACGTCGACGTGCGGGCCGAGTCCGGCCGGATCCTCGGGCTGCTCGGGCCCAACGGCAGCGGCAAGACCACGGTGGTGCGGATGCTCACCGGGATCGTGACCCCGCGCCGCGGCCAGGTCCTGCTCGACGGGAGCCCGCTGGGCACCCTCACCCACCGCGCGCTCGCCCGGCAGGTCGCCGTCGTGCTCCAGGAGCCGGTGGGCGACCTGCCGATGACGGTGGCCGACATGGTCATGCTCGGCCGGGCACCGCACCAGACGACGTTCTCCCGCAACAGCGCGGCGGATCACCGGATCGCGGCGTCCGTGCTGCGCAGGGTCGGTGCCCGGCATCTCGCGGACCGGCTGTTCGCCGGGCTGTCCGGCGGCGAGAAGCAGCGCGTGCTGATCGCGCGGGCGCTGGCGCAGGAGCCCACGCATCTGGTGCTCGACGAGCCGACCAACCACCTCGACATCCGGTTCCAGCACGAGCTGCTCACCATGATCCGCGGGCTCGGCATCACCACGGTCATCGTGCTGCACGACCTCAACCTGGCCGCCCGCTACTGCGACGACGTCCTGGTCCTCCAGGAGGGCGACGTCGTCGCGCACGGGCCGTGCGCCGACGTGCTGACCGCCGAACTCCTCCAGGGCGTCTACGGCGTCGGCGTCGAACGCCTCGACACCTCCCGCGGCATCCAGTTCCTCTTCCACCCGCTCGACGACAACGAATCCGCCCCGGTGTCCACCGTCACCGGCTGACCCCCGCACTGCCACGCCGATCACCTGCAAGGAGAAGCCCGCCCGATGAAGAGATGCCTCGTCTGGTTCACGGCCGGTCTGCTGGCCGCCGCGCTCACCGCCTGCGGCTCGTCCGGCTCCGGCGACGGTGACCAGGCAAACGGGTCGGCGAACTTCCCCTTCACCGTCAAGAACTGCGGCGTGGACGTCACGCTGGACAAGGCGCCCTCCCGCGTCATGATCGTCAACAGTGCTCCGCTGCAGTACCTGTCCACGCTCGGTGTGCTGGACAAGCTGTCGTCGCGGGCCGGAAAGTTCCCGCCGGAGTACTACTCCAAGGAGACCCTCGCCGCGGTCAACAAGGTCCCCTCCCTCACCGACCGGCTCGGCTCCGACGGGCACCTGAAGATCTCCACCGAGTCGATCATCGCGGAGGAACCCGACCTGGTGCTCGGGCTGCCGGACGGCGTCTCGCGCGAGTCCCTGTCCGCGGTCGGCATCCCGGTGCTCAACGAGCCCAGCTTCTGCCCCGCCGGGATCAAGAACCCCGGCTACGAGACGATCTACCAGCAGATGCGGCTGTACGGCAGGGTCTTCGACCGGCAGGCCAAGGCCGAGCAGGCCGTCGCGGAACTCCAGAAGCGCATCCAGACCGTCCAGGCCGGGCCGGCCGACCAGAAGGGCCGCAAGGTCGCCGTGCTGTGGCCCTACCGGGGCGAGGGGACCGTCGGGGCCTACGGCGGCCAGAGCATGGCCACACCACAGCTCAAGACGCTCGGCGCCCAGAACGTGTTCGCCGAGACCGACAAGCGCGTCTTCGAGGTCTCGATGGAGGAACTGCTGGGACGCGACCCCGACACCATCATCCTGCTGCACACCGACGGCACCCAGCAGGAGATCAAGCAGGCGCTGCTGGACATCCCCGGCGCCAAGGATCTGCGCGCGGTGAAGAACGGCGCGATCCACGTGCAGCTGTTCAACTTCACCGAACCGCCTACACCTCTCGTCCTGGACGGACTGGAGCGCATGGCGACCTACTTCAAGGAGAAGTGACCGCCATGTCCGCGGACTCACCCGTCCAGGACCGCATCACCCGGTACTGGGACCAGCACGCCCCCGCCTACCAGCAGTTCCAGGAACAACGGCTCGCGCACCCCGACTACGACGCCGCATGGACCCGCGTCTGGCGGGACGCACTGCCCGACGACGCCGAAACCGTCCTCGACGTGGGCACCGGCACCGGCCACGCCGCACTCACCATCGCCGCCCTCGGCCGCCGGGTGACGGGCATCGACATCGCGCCCGCCATGCTGGACCACGCCCGCGACAACGCGCGCCGCCGCGGGCACGACATCACCTTCGTCCAGGGCGACGCGGTCAGGCCCGCAGCGCCAGGCGCCCCGTTCGACGCGCTCGTCAGCCGCTACCTCCTCTGGACGCTGCCCGGCGTCGACACCGCGCTGCGCAACTGGCGCCGCCTGCTCCGGCCGGGCGGCCGCCTCGCCGTCGTGGACGCCCCCTGGCACGCCGGCGGAATGCGGCACTCCGACACCGACCCCCGGGCCCGCGCCTACGACGCCGAAGCCCGCCGCTCGCTGGTGCTCGCCGAAGCGGACGACATCACCGCCTGGCAGGACAGGATCATCGCCGCCGGCTTCGCGGACGTAGAGGTCACGCCCCTGACCGAGCTCTACGAACTCGACGGCGTCCACGGCGTCGCGGCCGACCACCGCCGCACCCTGCAACACCTGATCACCGCCCGGAACCCCGGCACGCGATAGGCGGCACCCCAGGGCGAGCCGAGCGGGCCGGCGGTGGTCAGCCGAGGTCGAGGGTCAGGAACGGGGGGCCGGTCGGCCGGGAGGAGCCGCCGGCGGGTTCGATGGTGACGCCGAAGCGCCGCGCGTCCCCGAGGCCGTCCGCGACGACCGGGCGCGGCGTTCCCGCCGGGTCCAGGGTTCCGGCGGAGCGCGGCGCGGCCGGGCCGAGCCACCACATCTGGTACGCCCTGGCCGGTGGCAAGGGCGCCAGCCTGGCCGTGGTGACGACGGCCTTGCCGAGCGAGCGCGACGACACGACGGTGACGGCGCCGGCTCCTTGGACGCGCGCGGTGGAAGTGTGCGCGTCTGGTGCCGTCATCACCGCCGTGACCTGGCGGTTCAGGGTCAGCGCTTGGTCGGCCGAGCGGTGGAGGTGCCAGGTCACGCCGCCGCCGGTCAGCGCCAGGACCAGGCATGCCGCCGCGGCGAGCCGGCTCAGCCCGCGGGCGCGGGCGGACGGCAGGCGGCGGGCGAGCGGAGGCGGAGACTGCCGGGTCCGGGCGATCTCGGCCATGACGCGTCCGCGGAGCCGGTCCGGCGGGCGCTGGGCGGCGGCGAGCGCCAGCCGGGCCGTGGTCTCGCGGAGTCCGGCGGCCTCCTCGGCACAGGCGGTGCAGCCTGGCAGGTGGCGCTCGAAGCGGCGCCGTTCGGTGTCGGCGAGCGCGTCCAGGACGTAGGGCCCGGCCAGGTCGTGCGGGTCGCGGGTCATGGCTGGACTCCCAGGCAGTCGCGCAACCGGATGAGTCCGTCGCGCATCCGGGTCTTGACGGCGGCGAGGCCGACGCCGAGCAGTTCGGAGACCTCGCGGTAGGTGTAGCCGCCGTAGTAGGCCAGGGCGATCGATTCGCGCTGGGTCTTGGTGAGGCCGCGCATGCAGCGCCGCACCTGCTGGTGTTCCAGCCGCGTGCCGACCTCTTCGGCGACCTCGTCGTAGTCGGGCGCGGGCGCGGCGGTGCGCTCCTCGCGGTCGCGGTCGGCCTGGCTGGAGCGGACCCGGTCGACGGCGCGGCGGTGCGCCACGGTCAGGATCCAGGACGTCGCGCTGCCGCGTTCGGGCCGGTAGTGCGACGCCTTGCGCCACACCTCGACCAGCACGTCCTGCGCGACCTCCTCCGCCTGCGCCGGGTCGCGGACGACCCGCAGCGCCAGCCCGTACACCGGCCCGGACAGCTGCTCGTACACCTGCCCGAACGCGTCCTGGTCGCCGCGAGCGACCTGGCCGAGCAGCTCGGCCAGGTCGGGCGGTTCCCCAGGCGCGCCACTGACCGGCTTCAGTGTTCTGGGCGGCTTGCCGGTCGGCTGGGTCATCTCCACACCTGTGGTTCGGTGCCGACGCCCTCAAGGATGGGCCGGGAGATCGTTGAAGAATTCGACCCATCCACCCGTCGCCCGGTCCCGAACACCCGATGTGACGACGAGACGAGCGACCGGGCGACTGCGGCGGGTCGCCGCGGCGCTGCGCGGGCTGCTCGCCGCGGCCGCCGCGATGGGAGTCGCGGAGCTAGCGGCCGGTGCGCTCGGACGCGCGTCGTCCTCTCCGCTCCTGGCTGTCGGAGCGGGCTTCATCGACCTCACCCCGGCGTGGTTGAAGGACTTCGCGATCCGCCGGTTCGGGAGCGACGACAAGACGGTCCTGCTGATCGGCCTCGGCACCGGGATCGCCGTGGCCGCGCTCGCCGTCGGGCTGCTCGGCCGGCACCGGCTCGCCTGGGGCCTGACCGGGCTGGCCGCGTTCGGAACCGTCGGGGTCGTCGCGGCGCTGACCAGACCGGTCGCCGAACCGGTGGACGCGGTACCGGCCACGGTCGGCGCGCTCGCGGGCATGGCCGCCCTGACCTTGCTGACCCCCGGCGCCCGCCTGTTCCGCGCCTCCGTGTCCAGCGACCCCACGCCGGAGCAGGACGCCGGGCCCGAGGTCGGTCGGCGGCGGGTGCTGACGGGCGCAGGGGTGATCGGCGTCGCCGCGGTGAGCGGCGTATCCGGGCGGATACTCCTGCGCCGCGGTGACGTCTCGTCGATCCGGGCGAACGTGCGGCTGCCGCGTCCGGCCGGCCCGGCGCCTTCGGTCCCGCCGGGCGCCCAGGTGCGGGTCGCCGGCATGACGCCGTTCCGTACCGCCAACCCTGACTTCTACCGGGTCGACACCGCGCTCGCCCTGCCCCAGGTCGATCCCCGGGACTGGACGCTGCGGATCCACGGGCTGGTCGCCCGCCCCGCCGAGCTGACCTTCGACGACCTGCTCCGCCTGGCGCTGCTCGAACGCGACATCACCGTGTCGTGCGTGTCGAACCAGGTCGGCGGCGACCTGGCCGGAAACGCCCGCTGGCTCGGCGCGCCGCTCGCGCCGCTGCTCCGCAGGGCCGGGGTGCTGCCGGGAGCCGACCAGATCCTGTCCCGCTCGTCCGACGGCATGACGCTCGGCACCCCGCTGGAGACCGTGCTCGACGGCCGCGACGCGCTCCTGGCCGTGGGGATGAACGGCGAGCCGCTGCCGGTCGCGCACGGCTTCCCCGCCCGCATGGTGGTGCCCGGCCTGTACGGATACGTGTCGGCGACCAAGTGGGTCATCGACCTCAAGGTCACCCGGTTCGCCACAGACCAGGCGTACTGGACGGCACGCGGCTACGCCGAACAAGCGCCCGTGAAGACCTTCTCCCGCATCGACGTCCCCAAGCCGTTCGCCCGCCTCAAGGCCGGACCCGTCGCCGTCGCCGGTACCGCCTGGGCCCAGCACCGCGGCATCGACGCCGTCGAATGGCAGGTCGACGACGGGCCCTGGCGTCCGGCGCGGCTCGCCCCGGTCCCCGGCATCGACACCTGGCGGCAGTGGGTCGCCGAGTGGGACGCCGTCCCGGGCTCGTACACGCTCCGCGTCCGCGCCACCGACGGGACCGGGACGACCCAACCCGAGCACCGGTCACCGCCCTTGCCGGACGGGGCCACCGGCTGGCATTCGGTGGCGGTCACCGTGACCTGACCCCGGCAGCCGACGACAGTTCTCCAACCCCGAAGGAGTCCACCATGAAGCACACCCGAATCGCCGCAGGCGTCCTGGCCACGGCGGCCCTGACCACCGGGCTCACAGCCTGCTCCGGCGGAGACGACGGCAGCTCCACCGCCGCGTCCCCCGGCACGTCCGCTCCGGCCCCGGCCAGCACCGCCGCCGCGGCGGACACGCCGTTCGGCACCGCGTGCTCGGCCGTCCCCGCGTCCGGCAAGGGCAGCTTCAGCGGCATGTCCGCCGACCCCGTCGCGACCGCCGCGTCCAACAACCCGGTCCTGTCCACGCTGGTCAGCGCGGTCAAGCAGGCCGGGCTAGTCGACACCCTCAACTCCGCCCAGAACATCACCGTGTTCGCGCCGACCAACGACGCGTTCAAGAAGATCCCCAAGGGCACGCTCGACAAGGTGCTGGCCGACAAGGAGACGCTGAAGGGCATCCTGACCTACCACGTCGTCGGCCAGAAGATCACGCCCGGCGGCCTGTCGGCCGGCAGCTTCGAAACCCTCCAGGGCGCCGGCCTGACCACCGCCGGCTCGGGCGATGCGTACACGGTCGGCAAAGAGAACGCGAACGTGGTGTGCGGCAACGTCCAGACCGCCAACGCCACCGTCTACATAATCGACACCGTCCTGATGCCACCCAAGTAGCCAGCCAAACCGACGGGCCGGGACCCTGCGCAGCCGGGCCCCGGCCGCCCGCCCGAGATCAGCATTTGTCATGGAAGCTCATCGGCCTGGTGCCGCGCAGTCATCACCGGCGGTTCGGCAAGCCGATTCCGCGTAATCTAAGGTGAAGGCGCGATCACGTCGCAGGCGGTGGCGCGATCTCCGGGACCAGGGCGGTTGCACGAAATGGCAGGGAGCAGGGGCGGGGGAGCCAAGGGCACGGCGCGTCCCGTGCGCAGGCCCACTCTTCTGGACGTCGGCCGCCTCGCGGGGACTTCGACGGCCGTCGTCAGCTACGTGCTGAACAGCGGGCCCCGTCCGGTCTCGGCAGCGACTCGGGTCAAGGTCGAAGAAGCCATCGAGATGCTCGGCTACCGCCGCAACCCCCTCGCCGGCGCGTTGAGCGGTGGCCGGTCCAACCTCATCGGCCTGCTGGTTCCGGACACGGCGAACGCCTTCTTCGGTGAACTCTCCCGCTACGTCGAGGCGGAGGGGCGCCGCCGGGGCCTGCTCACATTGCTCGGCAACACCGGCTATCGCGCGTCCCTCGGGGACGACTACGGGGAGGCGTTCTCGGAGCTGCGGCCGCGCGGGATCTTCGTGACGACCGGCGAAGAGCCGCGGCAGGAGGACGAGACCCCCAGGGTCTACGTTCAGTGGGCTTCCCCCGACACCGCCTCGCCGAGCGTGACGTTCAACGACCTGCAGGGCGCGAGGCTCGCCGTCGAGCACCTGCTCTGGCACGGCTACGAGGATGTCTTCTGCGTGGCCGGGGAACTCGAGGCAGGGCCGGCGAAAGGCCGCGAGGGCGGCTGGCGCCAGGCGATGGAAGACGCGCGGCTGCCCACGGAAGGCAGGCTCGTCCGGGTCCCGTTCGACAGGGTCGAGGCGGAGAGGGCGGTGCGTCCCGTCCTGGAGGGCGGGAACCGGCCCCGGGCGATTTACGCCACGACCGATGAGCAGGCGTTCGCGACGATCCGCACGGCGACGAGCCTCGGGTTGCGGGTCCCCGGCGACCTCGCGGTCGTGGGCTTCGACGGCGTCCGTGAGGCGCGGTTCGGGAGCATTCCGCTCACCACCATCTGCCTCCCGCTCGAAGAACTCGCGGTCCGCGCCTTCGACGCCTTGGAGGACACGTTCTACGACGGCGGCGGGTCGGCGGGGTCGGTGGTCCTGGACGGCACCCTCAGCATCGGCGTGACCTGCGGCTGCTGAGCACGGCGGCCCGCCCGTTCCAATCCTTCAGGTCGAGCGCGGCGGCGCGGCTGCACGGCGCGGTCCCGCCGCGCGAGCGCACGGCGGGGCCGGCGGCGGCCTTCGAGCTGCCCTACGGCTTGAGCTCGTGCTCGTCCGATTTGTAGATCGGGCTCAATGACAGCGCGCTGAAACGGAACGGCCGGTCGACGCGGTTGAACCCGAGAGGGCAGTGGCGAACGCCTGCGGGGAGGTAGACGGCGCCGCTCGTGGTGATCGTGTGCCGGACGCCTTCGATGTCGAGGTAGATCTCCGCCCCGAGGTCGTCCACGTTGTCCGGGTCGTTGCCGTGCCAGATCAGCACCTCGTCATAGTCGTGCTCGTGCTCCTTCACCCACTGCACGGGCCTGTCGCACTTCCCGATCCACGTGTAGGTCAGGTGGATCTTGCTCCTCGGGACCTCCTTCGCTCGCATGAGAGCGAGCGGCTCGCCCACGTTGTCCGGTTCGACGACGCCGGCGGCGGTTCCTTCGTTGACGAGGTCCTCGATGCAGTTCTGCATCTTCCTCACGAACAGGCGCTCATACGGACTGGCCATCGGTCCCTCTTCCTGTGGTTCTCCCGGCGATCAGCGCCGAGAGTAGCAAGAATCTAATCGATTAGACCATCCCTCATCATGTCGGCTGAGGGATTCATGGAACCTCTTCCCCCAGGCCAGTGGACGACGTACTCTAGGGCGAACTTCGCCAGGGGTCAGACAGAGGGAAGCCGATCTAACGGATTAGAACGTGGACCATCCATCCACTCGGAACGGGAGTGACCCGGTGTTGCGCAGACCCCCACGCTCCGGACCAGCCGCCGTGCCAGGCACGCCGGCCGGACGTTTCTCGATCAGACCGCTCGCCGCCGCGACCGGCGCGGCTCTCGCGGCCGCGACCCTCGCAGGCTGCGCCCCTCCGGAACGGGCGCAGGACGGGAGGAGCGGCACGCTACGCATCGCCGCCGCCACCGACACGGGCGAGACCCTGAACCCCTACGCGAGCAATCAGACCCCCACCCAGGAACTTCGCAGCTCTCTGCTGTACGAGGGCCTCACCCACCTGAGCCCCGCGGGAAAGCTCGAATGGCGCCTCGCCACCGACATGACTCCGAACGCGGCTCTCACCGAGTGGACGATCAAGCTCCGCCCCGGCGTCAAGTTCACCGACGGGAGCGACTTCACCTCCGCCGACGTGGTGGCGAGCATCAAGTACCTGCGCGACCCCAAGCACGCCGTCCAGGGGCTGGCGCTCCTGGAGAAGATCAAGCCGGACGCGGTCGAAGCGGTGGACCCGCTGACCGTCCGGGTCGGCCTGAGCGAACCCTTCGGCCCGTTCAAGGACCTCTGGGCGAACGTCTTCCTGCCCATGACCAAGGCGGGCTCGGTGCCCGGGAAGCCGATCGGGACCGGGCCGTTCGCCGTCAAGACCTTCACCGCTGGGCGGCAGTCCAAGCTGGCACGATTCGACGGCTACTGGGGCACCAAGCCCAAGCTCAAAGCGGTCGACATCATCGAATACCAGAACCAGCAGGCGCAGGCGAACGCCCTTCTCTCCGACGAGGTCGACATCGCCTCAAGCGCGACCCCGACCATCGCGAAGTCCCTGGCGGGAAAGAAGGACATCAAGCTCCTCGACAGCAAGGGCGATTTCACGCTACGGATCGGCTTCAACACGACGGTGGCGCCCTTCGGGGACGTACGCGTGCGGCAGGCTCTGCGCATCCTCCTCGATCGGCGGCAGGTGGTGTCCAACGCCTTCGGCGGGTACGCGCGTGTGGCGAACGACCACGAGGCGGGAACGCCGCAATGCCCCGCCCCGGACGTTCCTCAACGCACGCAGGACATCCAGCAGGCGAAGAAACTTCTCGCTGAAGCGGGCCAGAGCGACCTGTCGTTCTCGATCGCGACGGACGGCCTTCTGCCAGGTATGCAGGAACTGGCCCAGGTGTTCTCCGAGAACGCGGCGAAGGCGGGCGTGAAGGTCGACGTCAACGTCGTCACTCCGCAGGAGTTCCTGTCGAAATGGGGCAAGTGGCCGGCGTACATCGACTTCAACACGCTTCCCTACCTGCCGTATGTGATCACCTCTTTGCTGCCCCGGCGTGTCGCGAACGCCGCGCATTGGGAGAATCCCGAGTTCGCCAAGCTCGCCGGCAGACTTTTCTCGGCGCCCGAAGCGCAGCAGTGCTCGATCATGAATCAGATGCACAGGATCGAGTACGAGCAGGGGCCGATGATCACGCCCGCGTTCGTCGACGTCCTCCTGCCCTATCGCAGCAAGGTCCGCGGGCTGGTGACGGACGTGAGCGGCCGCCCGCTCTCCTTCCTGACGAACGTGACCGTCGGAAGCTGACACCTCCCTCATCCCTGGAATGGGGCCGCCTGGTCCGGCCTGGCGGGCGGCCCCTCACCGCACCCGAACGACAGGTTGTCATGTCCTCACTGGCGACGCGGATACGCGCTTTCCAACGCATTTCACGACCGGGGCCGGAGAGCGCGACGCTCTCATGGCTGGTGCGCCGGCTTCTTGTCGGCGTGCTCGTCCTGTTCCTGGTCTCGGTGCTGCTCTTTCTCGTGACGCAGGCGCTGCCGGGAGACGTGGCCCGGATCATTCTCGGCAAGGACGCGACGGCCGAGCAGGTGGCGGCTCTACGGCGGCGGCTTGGGCTCGACGAGCCGCTCGCCGCCCAGTACTGGCAATGGCTCACCGGCATGCTCACCGGGCGGATGGGAACGTCCCTGGAGAACGGCGAGCCCGTGACCGGGATCATCGGGCCGAGGATGTTCAACTCGTTCACCCTGGGTTTCGTCTCGATGGCCCTGATCCTCCCGCTCGCCGTGCTCGTCGGCGTCTTCAGCGCCCACAAGCGCGACAGCGTTCTGGACAAGGCATTCGTCGCGGTGTCCTCGCTCTTCACGGCGCTCCCCTCATTCGTCGTGGGAATGCTGCTGATCGCGTTCTTCGCCACGTCGGTGCTGAGCGTGCTCCCGGGCGTCTCGAACATCCCGCCCGGAGACATGCCCTGGTGGTATCCGGCGGAACTCGTCCTCCCCGTCGCCACACTCACGCTCATGGGTGTCATGTATCTGGGACGTTTGGTCCGCGCCTCGTTCATCGACGCGATGAACAGCGAGTACGTCCAGACGGCGGTACTGAAGGGGCTCAGCGGCCCCCGCATTCTGTTCCGGCACGCCCTTCCCAACGCGATTGCGGCCAGCCTTCCGGCGGCCGGCCTCGTCGCGGCGATCACCCTCACGGGCATCGTCGTGGTCGAGGACGTCTATTCCTATCCGGGGCTCGGAACGGCGGTGGTCGGCGCTGTGAACGCCCATGACCTGCCCGTGATGCAGGCATGCATTCTCATCCTCGCGACCACCTACTACCTCTTCAACCTTCTCGCGGACGTCTTCGCGGTAATGAGCAGGTCGCGATGAAGGAGCAGGCGATGACGACGAACCAGATATCCGATCCGCCGCCGTCCGGCGATCCGGTGACCGGAGACGCGGCGCGGCCGGCCGCCGTCGCAACGGCAGGCGGGAAGAGCAGCCTCTCGCTGCTCCGCCGGGCCGTTCGCACCGGGCAGGCCCGGCTCGGCCTGGCACTCCTCACGGCGGTCGCCCTCATGGTCGTGGCCGGGCCCCTTCTCGCTCGCCATGCTCCCGACGCGATCGTCGGGCGGCCTTTGGAGCATCCGGGCGCGACGTTCCCGCTGGGCACCGACATTCTCGGCCGCGACGTCCTGAGCCGCCTCCTGCACGGGGGGCTCAGCCTTTCGTGGATGGCGATCCTCGCCGCGGGCCTGGGCACGTTCCTCGGCTCGCTCGTCGGCCTCACCGCCGCCTACAAGGGCGGGATCATCGACGCGCTGCTCATGCGCGGCATGGACGTCCTGTTGAGCTTCCCCGAAATAATCTTCGTGCTCCTGTTCGTCTCCATGCTCGGCAAGAGCACGCTGCTGACCGCGGTCCTCGTCGGCGTGGCGTTCGTGCCCGGCGTCTCCCGCGTGATGCGCGGAGCGGCCCTCCCGGTGATCGGCAGCGAGTACGTGCTCTGGGCGAGGGCGAACGGGCTGCCGCCGGCGCACATCCTCGTCCGGGAGGTCCTGCCCGGCGTCACCTCGCCGCTCATGGTGGAGGCCGGCATGCGGCTCGTCTGGGCGGTGGCGGCGATCGCCTCGCTGAGCTATCTCGGGTTCGGCATCGCACCGCCCGCGGCGGACTGGGGCCTGATGGTCGGTGAGAACCAGGACAGCCTTTCGGTCGCTCCGCTTCCGGTCCTGGCACCGATCGCGCTGATCCTCATGATGGCGCTCGGGGGGAACCTCATCGCCGAGTCCGTCGCCAGGACCGTCGGCCGTACGGAAGGGAGGCGCTGAAATGGCGAAAGAGGTGGAGGTCTCCGGCGTCACCGTGACGGCCGGCGCCATGGGGAACGACATCGTCCAGGACGTCTCCTTCGAGCTCGGCCGGGGCGAGGTCATGGGCGTGGTCGGCGAATCGGGCTCCGGCAAGAGCACCCTCGCGCTCGCTCTCCTGGGATTCGCCCGGAAGGGCGCGACGATCACGGGCGGCCGGGTGGTCATCGACGGCGTCGACCTCCTCGCCCTGCCGCCGGGGGAGTTGCGTCGTGCACGGGGGAGCAGGGTCGCCCACGTCGCGCAGGACCCGGCGACCGCGCTGAACCCGAGCCTGAGCCTCGCGACCCAGCTGACCGAGGGACTGCGCCGGCCCAGGCGCGAGGCGCTGCCGCGCGTCCGGCGGCTCCTCGAAACCGTGGGACTGCCGAGCGACGACGCGTTCCTCAAGCGCCGTCCTCGGCAGCTCTCGGGCGGCCAGCAGCAGCGCGTCGCCATCGCGATGGCGGTCGCGGCCGGACCGCGGCTGATCGTCCTCGACGAGCCGACGACCGGACTCGACGTCTCCACCCAGGCCCGCGTGCTGGAGATGGTGCGCGAACTCTGCGGCGAGCACGAGATGGCGGCGATCTACGTCTCCCACGACCTCGCCGTCGTGGCGGACGTCGCCGACCACGTCACCGTCATGTACGGCGGCGAGGTGGTCGAGAGCGGCACCACTAAGGACGTGCTGCTCCGCGCCGCCCACCCCTACACCCGCGCCCTGCTGGCCGCCGTTCCGTCGGCGACCCACCGGCACCGGCTCGTCCCGATTCCCGGGCGCGCCCTCAGCGCCGCTGAAAGCCGGCGGGGCTGCGTCTTCGCGCCGCGCTGCGACCACGCCGTCGCCGAGTGCGGGACGACCCGTCCCGAACTCGTGCCAGCGCCGTCGGGGACGCTGGCCCGGTGCCTGCGCACGGAGGAGGTGATGCGGAAGCCCCGGGCGCCGCAGCGCTCGCACGAGACGCACGCGGTCGCCGACGCGGGACCAGACGTGTTCTCGGTCTCCGGCATGAACGCCGGCTATGGCGGCAGGCAGATCCTCTTCGATGTGTCCTTCGGCCTCGCCCGAGGCGAATGCCTGGCCCTCGTCGGCGAATCGGGCAGTGGCAAGACCACCATGTCGCGTTGCCTCATCGGCCTGCACGAAGAGCAGGAGGGGACTCTGACGTTCGAGGGCCGCCCGATTCCGGCCAGGGCGGGGAAACGCGGTAAAAGTACTCGCCGCGAACTGCAGTACGTCTCCCAGAACCCCTACGCCTCCCTGAATCCCCATCGCAGCGTGGAAAGCAGCCTGCTCGTCCCACTGCGGCACTACTTCGGTATGAGCGCGCGCGACGGCAGAAAGCGGGTGCGGGAGGCGCTCGAACGGGTGGAGATGCCCTCACGGCTCTCCGACTCCTACCCGGCCGAGCTGTCCGGAGGCCAGCGCCAGCGCGTCGCGATCGCGCGCGCCCTCGTGTGCGAACCGAAGCTCCTCATCTGCGATGAGGTGACGTCCGCCCTGGACGTGTCGGTGCAGGCGTCCGTGGTGGAACTGCTGCGTTCGCTCCTCGACGACGGACTGTCGATGATCTTCGTCACCCATGACCTGGCGGTGGTGCGCAGCATCGCGGACAGCGTCGTCGTGCTGAACCAGGGACGGGTCGTCGAGTCAGGCGCGGCCGATTCCGTCCTCACGGCACCCTCCCACCCCTACACGCAGGGTCTTGTCGCCGCCACGCTCGAAATACCCGATGCGTTCGAGCCGACGGTTTAGAGCGTGTCTCACCTGGGGAGTTCGGTGAGCTTCTTGGAGGCAGGATTTCGACTACGCAGTCTTCGACACCGAGCGTGTCCCGGACGGGCTGCGCGTGGCGGCATCGTGATTCCGGTCGGGGCGGCAGCCGACGTCTAACGTTGGGACTGCTGCTGCGTGACCGCGCTGTGGTCGCCGCCTTCGGTGGTGACCAGGGAAGCAGGTCAGGGGGGCGGTGGGGTGGAATCCGGGACGGGGGTCGGGCGGTTGTCCGGGGCCAGGGAGCCGGCGATGTCCTGCTCGACGCTCTCCAGATGAGCGATGACGTGCCACCGCGCGAGTTCGCCTCGGCGAGAGCGGATCGCGTCGCGGATGGCGCGATGTTCGGTGATGGACTTCTCGGGCCGCTCGGGCAGGTCCCAGGTGGCGCCGCGCTCCGGGAGGAGCTGCTCGCCCATGGTGTTCGCGAGTTCGAGCAGCGCTTCGTTGTGCGCCCCGGCGATCAGCGCACGGTGGAATTCGACGTCGGCCTGAACCATCGCGATCAGGTCACGGTCGTGGAAGGCGGCCTCCATCCGGGCGAACGCCTCGTCGAGGGTGGCGAGGTCGGCCTCGGTGGCGCGCTGGGCGGCGAGTTCGGCGGCGAAGGACTCCAGGCCCTTGCGCACCTCGAGCATGTCGTGGACCTGGTCGGCGTGCCGGGCGGTCCACTGGCGCCATTCGGTCCGCAACGGCCGGGAGTCGCCCGAGGAGCGGACGAAGGTGCCGACGCCATGCCGGATCTCCACCAGCCCCAGGGTCTGCAAGAACTGCAGGGCCTCCCGGACCGTGCCGCGGCTGACCTTGAGCTGCTCGCTCATGTTGCGCTCGTTCGGCAGCTGGTCGCCGGGCTGGAACGCGCCCTCCTCGATCTGCCGGGACAGCTCGCGGATCACACGTTCCTTGATCGGCTCGGAGCGCAGCGGCTCAAGCCTGGGCTCACCGTGCGACATCGGCGTCACCTGTCGTGCCCCAATCCGTGTCTCACGCCGGTCTTCGTCGCCGGCGTTCGGTTGTCTCCGCCCGCGCTCTCCGTGCAGTCGTAGCACGGTTCCGGCGGCGCGAGCGGCGTCCGACCGAGGGGTTGGACCTCCATCCTCATGGTAGCCGGTCCATTGACATTCGGGCGAGCGCCGGTCTTTGATGACCTGACGTCGGAGGTCGAACCAGGGAGCCGCCTCATGAGGTCTGCCACGTTCTCGATCGTCGCCTGCGACCCCGTCCGGCGGGAGTGGGGGGTCGCTATCGCCTCCCGGTTCCTGGCCATCGGTGCCCTCAGCGCGTGGGCCGAGGCCGAGGTCGGCGCCGTCGCAACGCAGTCGTTCATCAATGCCGCGCACGGAGAAGAGGGCCTGCGGCTGCTGGCGGGCGGCACGTCCGCCGATGCGGCGCTTGACCTGCTGCTGGCCGGTGACGAGGGGCGTGACCTGCGCCAGCTCGGGATCGTGGACGCCGTGGGCCGCTCCGCCACCTACACGGGTTCGCGCTGCATGGACTGGGCGGGCGGCCGGACCGGCGACGGCTACGCAGCCCAGGGCAACATGCTCGTCTCCGCCGCCACGCTCGACGCTCTGGTGTCGGAGTACGAGTCGCGGGCGGGGGAGCCGCTGGGCGACCGGTTGCTTGCCGCGATGGAGGCCGGGCAGGCGGCGGGCGGTGATCGCCGTGGCCAGCAGTCCGCTGTTCTGCGGGTGATGCGCGAGGGCGGCGGGTACGGCGGAGCGAGCGTCGTGATGGACCTTCGCGTCGACGACCATGCGCGGCCGCTGGTCGAGCTGCGCAGGCTGCGCGGGCTGCACGAGCTCTACTTCGGCCGGACGCCGGAGAGCCGCTGGCTCGCCGTGGACGCGGAACTGCGAGCCGAATTGCGCGAACGCCTGCGCGCGCTCGGGCACGACGGGGGCGACCTGGCCGCGGATCTGTTCGCGTGGGCCGGTGTGGAGAACCTCGAGGAGCGAGTCCGGGGCGCCGACCGCATCGACCCTGTCGTACTCACCGAGATCCGCAAGGCGACGGCCGGCTGACCGGTGACCGGACGCGTCGAGCGGTGATCGCGCCCGCGCGTGGTGGCCGGGTGCTTGCTGAGGCGGATGTCGGCCGGGCCATGGAGAAGGAGAGGGTGACATGTCGGTTGAGCGGGATCTGGACAGGGGTGGTCGCGGGCGGCCCGCGGAGGGGCGTCGGCGCGATGTGCCGGAGGCCGAGCAGGGGCTTGGCGTGGGTGATTTCGGGCCGGTGGCGGACGTGCGGGAAGTGCGGCGGGTCCACGGGCAGTGGTGGGAGGCGAACCAGGGGCTGGACGTCGAGCGGATGCGCGAGTGCTTCGCCCCCGGCTACCTGATGTGGAACCTCAACGGCCATCCGTATTACGGGCTCAACGAGAAGATCGCGCTCTTCCAGTACTACAAGGGGCGGCTCGTGCCCGCCGAGCCGCCCCGGCTCTGGGACGTCAGGGTCGTCGTCGTGGGGGACATGGCGTACGTGACCTCGGAGGGCGTGCTGCCCTTCGAGGTCAGCGGTGACGGGTCGGGGTCGGCCACGCTGGACGCGGTCGTTCCGCTGTACGACGGCGACGGGCGGACGGTGCACGTCCGATTCCGCGAGACGTGCGTCCTGCGCAGGGACGACGGCGAGGGCGGGCGCGCCTGGAAGATCTGGCATTTCCATTGCTCTCCGCTCGCGCCGGAGCACGAGCCGCGGCCCGGTTTCGGGGACACGGCCGCCGGACGGCGGCCGGCGGGGGTATTGACGGCCGGCGGCCACCCGGCTAAGAATGAGCGAATAGAGGTCCGACCTCTTACCTCGAACCCTGAGAAGGGCTGAACGCTGTGGCAATCCTGCACGCAGGCATCGCGACGTTTCTCCAGTCTCCCTACGTGGCTCCGGAGAGATCCGAGCTCCGATCAGTGGGCGCCAATGTGGCGGTCCTCGGGCTTCCGTACGACAGCACGACCGTCACGCGTCCGGGAGCGAGCCACGGCCCGCGCGCGATCCGCGACGCGTCGTCGCACTTCTCGTTCGGCGCCGGCTACCACTTCGACTACGACGTCACCATCTCCGAGCACCTCAAGATCGTCGACTGCGGGGACGTGGACGGCGCCCCGGGCCGCGCCGCCGTCACGGTCGAGCGGGCGGAGCGGGCGCTGGACGAGCTCTACGCCGCCGGCTGCTTCCCGGTGCTGATGGGCGGCGACAACATGACCACCATCCCCGGGGCCCGGGCCCTCGCCCGGCACCTGGACGGGCCCATGGGCTTCATCATGTTCGACACCCACCTCGACACCGCGCCGGACATCGACGGGGAGCCGCTCTCGCACTGCTCACCCGTGCACCGGGTGCTCGACCTGCCGAACGTCGACGGGAGCAACGTCGTCCTCATCGGCATCCACGGCGCGGCCAACCCGAAGTACGAGAAGGACATCGCCGAGGAGCACGGCGTGCGGGTCTTCACCGTCCGCGACGTGGACCGGCTGGGGATCGACGAGGTGGCCCGCCGCGCCCTGGCCGCCGCGTCCGACGGCACCGCGGGCGTCTACCTCTCCATCGACATCGACGTCCTCGACGGCGCGTACGTCTCGGGCACCTGTGGTCCAGAGATCGGAGGACTGACCGGACGGGAGATCGTCCGGGCCCTGGAGATCGTGGCCGCGGGGCCGATCTGCGCCGCGGACTGCGTCGAGGTCGCGCCGATGCTCGACGCCTCCGGGAACACCGCGCGGGTCGGCGCGCGCCTGATCATCGACATCCTCGCCGCCCGGGCGTGCCGCGCCCGCGACGGCCATCCCCTCCCCTCCGCCCCCCGCGCATGACATGAGCGTGTCCGCGGCGCGTATCCGAGCCCGCGGCGCGTATCCGAGTACGACGTCCATGACCCGGGCCGCCAGGTATGACCTCGGCCGTTCCGGGTGCCGCACGCGAAGCATCCGAACACCGCCTGCACCGCAGGCGACGAAACGAGATTGGAAGCGCATGACCGACGTTCCGGCGACCAAGCCGTACATCGACCCGTCCCGCACCGCACTGTTGGTCATCGACATGCAGAAGGGATTCTGCGACCCCGAAAGCCGGATGGAGAAGGCGGGGATCGGCACCGCCAACCAGCGGGCGGCCCTGCCCCGGATCCTCGAGCTGGTGGAGCTGTGCCGGGGTTACGGGATGCCGATCCTGTGGTCGCAGCAGATCCACTACCCGGAGGACGTGACCCGGCGCCGCCGCAGCATCCCGTCCCACATCGACAAGCAGAAGTGGGCGCCGTGCCTGCGCGGCACCTGGGAGGCCGACTTCGTCGACGAGGTGACCGAGGTCCTGCGCCCCGAGGACATCATCGTCGAGAAGCACCGCGCGTCGGTGTTCTTCGAGACGACGCTCGACACCAAGCTGCGCATGCTGGGGATCGAGCAGATCATCATCTCCGGCTGCAACACCGACTTCTGCGTCGAGACCACGATCCGCGACGGCTACTACCGCGACCTCGACGTGATCGTCGTCCGCGAATGCGTCGCCGGGCCTCGCAAGCGGTTCCACGAGGACACGCTCGCGAAGGTGGAGACCTACTTCGGCGCCGTCGTCACGCTCGGCGAGTTTCCCTCGGTGGTCATGTCGCCGGAGGCCGTGGAGGCGTCGGCATGACGGTCGGGACGCGGGCCGGACGGCGGCTGCGGCTCGACCCGGCGGTGTTCGAGATCGTCCGGCATCGGCTCTGGTACATCAACGACGAGGGCGCGCTGACGATCAGCAGGCTGTCGGGGTCGCCGGTGGCCACCGAGGTGTTCGACATGAACACCGGGCTGATGACGGCGAACGGCGACCTGGTCTACATCGACAACTTCATCTGCGCGCAGGCGACGACCCTGTCGGCGCACGTCAAGCACCTGCTGGAGTTCTACGCAGACAACCCGGGCTTCGCGGACGGCGACGTGTTCCTGTGCAACGACCCGTACGTCTCGGTCTGCCACCAGAACTGCGTCCAGGTCGTCGCGCCGATCTTCTACGAGGGCGACCTGGTGGCGTGGGCCGGCGCGTCGCTGCACGCGATCGACGTGGGAGGCCCGACCGCGGGCCAGGTCCAGCCGGACGCCGCCGACATCTACGGGGAGCAGCCGCTGATCGGGCCGATCAAGGTGTACGAGGGCGGCAGGTTCCGGCGGGACGTCGAGAACACCTATCTCAACAACTCGCGGCTGCCCGAGCTGCTCGGCCTCGACCTGCGGGCGAAGGTAGCGGCGGTGCAGGTCATCCGCACCCGGCTGGTGGAGACGCTGCGCGAGTTCGGCGCCGAGACGGTGCTCGCCGCGATGGAAGACGTCATCGACTACACCGAATGGCGGCTGCGGGCGCGGCTCGCGGAGCTGCCCGACGGCACGTGGCGGCACCGCGCGTACATCGAGTTCGGCGACGACATCTACGACTGCCACGTCACGATGCGCAAGGAGGGCGAGCACCTCGCCTTCGACTTCACCGAGACGGCCGACCAGGCGCCCGCCGTCATCAACTGCGCGCGCCCCGCGCTGCACGGCGGAGTGCTCGCCGCGGTCCTGGTCTACCTGTGCTGGGACATCCCGTGGTCGCCGGCGGGCGTCCGGCGGGCACTGACCATCGAGTCCCGCGAGGGCTCGGTGGTGGACGCGGCCCGTCCCGCCGGGGTCTCGAAATCCACCACGACCTCCATCTGGGAGGTCCGCAACCTGGCGAGCATCACCTGCGGCAAGATGCTCGCCGCCAGCGAACCGCACCGGCACCGGGCGATGGCCGGGTGGCAGGGCGTCAAGGCGCTGGAGGAGCTGTTCGGGTACGAGGCCGACGGCGAGCGCTTCGGCGGCCCGCTGCTGGACGGCATGGCCGGCGGCGGGGGCGCGCTCGCCACCCGCGACGGCATCGACACGGGCGGGCACACCAGCTCGCTGCGCGCGACCATCGCCAACGTCGAGAGCTACGAGCTGCGCTACCCGATCCTGTACCTCTACCGGCGGCAGACCCGCGACTCCGGCGGGCCGGGCAAGTACCGGGGCGGCGCCGGGCCCAGCATGATGTACATCGTCCACGGGGTCGAGGAGATCCCGACCAAGATCCTGCACACGTTCGGCGTGGAGCAGCCCGAGTCGCCCGGCCTGTGCGGCGGCTACCCGTCCACGACGAACCAGTTCGCCATCGTGCGAGGGTCGGACGTCCGGGCACGCCTGGCGCGGGGTGAGGTGCCGCAGGAGCTCGACGACCTCGACGGCACGCTGGAGGTCTTCGGCGCGTTCGCCGCCACCTCGATGCGGTCCGACGACGTGTACCGGGTCGTGTCCATGGGCGGCGGCGGTTACGGGGACCCGCTGGAGCGCGACCCCGCGCTCGTCGCCCGGGACGTCGGCGCCTTCCTCGTCAGCCGCGAGTGGGCCGAGCGCGTCTGGGGCGTCGTCCTGGACCCCGGCACCCTCCAGGTGGACGCCGCCGCCACCGCCCGCCGCCGCGCCGCCCTCCGCCGGGAACGTGCCAAAGCCGCCGGGATTTCGGGCCCGTCCGATGGGACGGACGGCATCGGTGACGTTGCCGGGGATCGGTTGAGCGAGTTGCTGTTCTGCGGGCCCGCCGGACCATCCGGCACAGGGCCGGTGGTCCGCTGCCGGTGCGGGCATGTGCTCGGCTCCGCCGGCCGTCCGTACAAGGAGCTCGCCGCGCAGGCGCGCTTCCCGGTGCAGCGGATCGGCCCGGAGGTCAACCCGCACAAGATCAACGGCGCCCGTTTCGAGCTGCGCGAGTTCTACTGCCCCGGCTGCCTGGCCCTTCTGGAGGTCGAGATCGCCCGTCCCGGCGATCCGGTCCTGGACGACGCCCGCCTGGCACGGGACGAAGACACGCGGCAGGGGGAGAACCGCTCATGAGCTACGTCATCGCCGTCGACAGCGGCGGCACGTTCACCGACTGCGTCGTGCTGGACGGGAACGGCACCGCCACCCGCGCGAAGGCGCCGTCGACGCCGCCGCAGTTCGAGCAGGGCGTCCTGGACGCCGTGACCCAGGCCGCCAAGCAGCTCGGCATGCCGCTGGGGACGCTGCTGGCCGGCACCACCCTGTTCGCGCACGGCACCACCGTCGCCACCAACATCCTGATCACGAGGACGGGCCCGCGCACCGCCCTGCTCACCACCCGCGGCCATGAGGACGTGATGCTCATCGGCCGGACCGTCCAGAAGGTGGCCGGGCTCTCCGAGGCCGAGATCATCAACGTCGCCGCGCTGGCCAAGGCCGAGCCGCTGGTGCCGCGCACGAGCATCCACGGCATCGACGAGCGGGTGGACCGCGCCGGTCAGATCGTGGCGCCGCTGAAGCTGGACCGGCTGGAGGGCCCGGACGGGCTCCGCAAGCGGCTGCGGGACGCGGGCGTCGAGTCGATCGCCATCAGCCTGCTGTGGTCGTTCCTCAACCCCGAGCACGAGCGGAAGCTGCGCGAATGGCTCGCCGGCGGTGACGACGGCTGGTTCGTCACCGCGTCCAGCGATCTCGCGCCGGTCATCCGGGAGTACGAGCGGACGTCGACGACCGTGCTCAACGCCTACCTGACCCCCGGCGTCCACCGCTACCTCGACATCATGGCCGAGCGGCTGCGGGCCGAGGGGCACCGGGGCGCGATCACCGTGATGCACTCCTCCGGCGGTGTCTCGTCCATCGAGGAGGCGCGCGAGCGGGGCGTGGCGCTGCTGTCGTCCGGCCCGGCGGGCGGGATGCTCGGCGCGCGGAACCTCGCCGCGCGGCTCGGCCTCGACCGGGTGATCGCGACCGATGTCGGGGGCACGAGCTTCGACATCGGGATGGTGGTGGACGGTGAGCCCGCGTACGCGGAGGCGCCGATCTTCGCCCAGCATCCCGTCGCGCTGCCGATCATCGATGTCGCGTCGATCGGCGCGGGCGGCGGCAGCATCGCCTGGGTCGAGAAGGAGACCGGCGTCCTCAAGGTCGGGCCCCGGAGCGCGGGCGCCTCGCCGGGGCCCGTCTGCTACGGCGCCGGCGGCACCGAGCCGACGGTCACCGACGCCAACGTCGTCCTCGGCCGCATCGACCCCGCCAACTTCCTCGGCGGCCGGATCCGCCTCGACGCGGACGCCGCGCGCGAGGCCGTCCGGGAGCAGGTCGCCGAGCCGCTCGGACTGACGCCGGAGGAGGCGGCGGCCCGCGTCATCGGCATCGTGGACGCGCAGATGGCCGACCTCATCCGCCGGGTGACGGTGGAGCGCGGCCTCGATCCGGCGCGGCTCACGGTGCTCGCCTACGGCGGCGCGGGCGGTCTGCACGCGGGCGCGTACGCCGCCACGCTGGGCTGCCGGCACGTCGTGGTCCCGCGCGAGGCGGCCGTCTTCTCCGCCATGGGGATCGGGCTGAGCGACGCCAAGCGCATCGCCCAGGTGTCCGACCCGGCGCGGGCGCCGTTCGACCTGGACCGGTGGCGGACGACCTTCGACGGCCTGGCCGCCGGGCTGCGCGCGGACTTCGCCGCGGCGAACCTCCCGGCGCACGACCTCACCCTGCGGCGCTTCGTGGACCTGCAGTTCCGCGGCCAGGTGCACACCGTGCGGGTCCCGGTCGAGGACGCAGACCTGGCGGCATCGGACGGCGGCGAGCGGGTCATCGGGCGCTTCACCGACTCCTACGAGGAGACGTACGGCCCCGGCACCGCCTACCGGAAGGCGGGTGTGGAGGCCATGACGTTCTCGGTCGAGGCGGTCGCCGGTCTCGGCATCCCCGAGCCGGCACCCCTCCCGGACGAGGGCAAGGACGCCTCGGCGGCGCGCTCGGGACAGCGCCTGGTGCACCTCGGGCCCGGCACGTCCGACACGGTCCCGACCTACGAGGCGGCGAAGCTGCGTCCGGGCAACCGGCTCGCCGGGCCCGCGATCATCGAGGCGGTCGACACGACGGTGCTCGTCCATCCGGGCCAGCACCTCTGGGTGGACGGCCACCTCAACCTCCGCCTGGACCTCACATGACCGGCCGGCGGGCGTGGGGGGTGGCGCTGCCCGGTGATCTCCCGGCGCGCGAGACGGTCGCGCTGGCCCGCGAGGCCGAGGCGCTCGGCTACGACAACGTCTGGGTCAACGACGACCGGCTGCAGCGGGACCCGATCGCGCTGCTGTCCGCGATCGCCGGCGCCACCTCCCGCGTCGCGCTCGGCCCCGGCGTGACCAACCCCTACACCCGCCATCCGGCGCTGCTGGCGTCGGCCGTGGCGACGCTCGACGAGCTGTCCGGCGGCCGGGCGGTGCTCGGGCTCGGGACCGGCGGGACCGGCCACCGCCCGCTGGGCGTCCGGCGGGACGCGCCCGCCGCCGCGCTCCGCGAGGCCGTCGCCGTGGCCCGCGGCCTCCTCGCCGGCGAGGAGGTGACGCTCGACGGCCGGGTGGTCCGCACGGACGGGGCGCGGCTCGACTTCGCGCCCTTCCGCGCGGACGTGCCGATCTACGTCGGGGCGCGCGGCCCGCGGCTCCTTGAGGTGGCGGGCGAGGTCGCCGACGGCGTCATCGTCGGCAACCTCGCCACCGCCGAAGGCTGGTCGTACGCCACCGGCCGCATCGCCCGCGGCGCGGCGCGGGCCGGGCGGCGGCTCGCCGACGTGCGGCTGGTGGCCTGGTTCTACTGCTGCGTCGCGGACGATCCGGACGCTGCGCTGGACGCGATACGCCCGATGGTGGCGACGTCGCTCGCCACCAGCCGGCCCATTCTCGGCGAGCTCGGCGTCGAGCTGCCGGGCCGGTACGCCGATGCCATGGAGGCGCGCGGCTGGAGCTTGGACCGCGCCGCCGTCACCGCCGCCGGGAAGCTGCTCCCCGAAGACGTTCTGCAGCGTTTCGGGCTCGCCGGGACCCCGGGGCATTGCCGGGCGGCACTGGCCCGCCTGCTCGCCGCGTTCCCGGAGATCGACCAGGTGGTGATCGTGCCGTACGCCCCGCCGGGCGGCGGGGAGGTGCGGGACACCCTGGCGCGCTTCCACGCCGAGGTCGCCACCCGGACGGAGGTCGCGGCGTCCCGGACGGAGGCCCGAAGACCGGGTGCCCGCGCCGGAAGCCCCTGATGGACCCGGTAGATCGCCGGGAAGCCAGCGGGTTTCCCCTGGAGTCCGAGCAGTCGTCGCAGGAGGGAGGGAGCAACCGATGCGTACACCACCGGCAGGAGGGCCGCTGGTCATGCGCGGCATCGTCAAGCGGTACGGGGCCGTGCGCGCGCTCGACGGGGTGGACCTGGAGCTGCGGCCCGGTGAGGTGCACGCGCTGCTCGGCGAGAACGGCGCGGGCAAGACCACGCTGATGAACGTCCTGTACGGGATGACCAGGCCCGACGCCGGGACCATCGAGATCGGCGGCCGGCCGGTGCGGTTCGCCGCGCCGCGGGACGCGGCCGCCGAGGGCATCGGGATGGTGCACCAGCACTTCATGCTCGTCCCGACGCTGACGGTGGCCGAGAACATGGTGCTCGGCAGGCCCGGCGGGCTCTTCCTCGGCCGGCGGCGGCTGGCGGCGGTGGCCGCGCGGCTGGCCGAGCTCGCCCGGCGATACGAGCTCGACGTCGACCCGCACGCCAAGGTCTGGCAGCTCTCGGTCGGGGAGCAGCAGCGGGTGGAGATCCTGCGGGCGCTCTACCACGAGGCGCGCGTCCTCATCCTGGACGAGCCCACCTCGACGCTCGCGCCGGTGGAGAGCGAGCGGCTGTTCCCCCGGCTGCGCGCGATGGCGCGGGAGGGCGCGGCCGTCGTGTTCATCACCCACCACCTCGGCGACGTCATGCGCTGGGCCGACCGGATCACCGTGCTGAGGCGCGGCACGCGGGCCGGTGTGCTGGACCCGTCCGCGACGTCCGAGCCGGAGCTCGCCCGCATGATGGTCGGCCGCGACGTGGGCAGGGTCGCGCCGCGGACGGGCCCGCCCGCCCGTAAGGACACGGTGCTCACCGTCGACGGGATCAAGGCGCACGGAGACAGGGGCCCGGTCGCGCTTCACGACGTGAGCTTCAGCGTCGCGGCGGGCGAGATCGTCGCGATCGCCGGTGTGGAGGGCAACGGGCAGCCCGAGCTGGAGGAGGTCCTGATGGGCCTGCGGGCGCCGGTGGCCGGGCGGGTCGTCCTCGGCGGACGGGACGTCACCGGCCTGCCGCCCGGCGCGCGGCTGGGTCACGGGCTCGGGCTCGTCCCGTCGGACCGTAACCGGCGCGGCATCGTCGGCGGCCTTTCGGTCGCCGAGAACCTCGTCCTCGACCGGATCGGGCGGGCGCCGTTCGGCACCCCGCTCCGGGTTTCGCGGCAGGCGATCGAGGACAACGGGGCGGCGGAGATCGAGCGGTTCTCGATCGCGGTGTCGTCCCCGGCACAGGCCGCGGGGACGCTCTCCGGCGGGAACGCCCAGCGTACGGTGCTCGCCCGGGCGCTCAGCGCGGGGCTGCGCTGCCTGGTCGCCGCCCAGCCGACCCGTGGCCTGGACGTGGGCGCCATCGAGTTCGTCTGGGCACGCCTGGCCGAGGCCCGCGCCGCCGGGCTCGCCGTCCTGCTCATCTCCACCGACCTGGACGAGGTGATGAGCATCGCCGATCGATGCTGCGTCCTCTACCGGGGCCGGCTGGTCGCGTCCTGGCCCCGCGAGGACCTGGACCGCGAACAGATCGGCCTGGCCATGGGCGGCGCCCTGACCACCCCGCCCGGGGACGTCCGTCCGGCGGCCGAGGGCGCTCGCCCGGCCGGGAGCACCCCGAGCCCCGACTTCGAGGAGGCCTGATGGCCGGAGTACGGCTGGGGCGGGACTCCGCGCTTCCCGATCGGGCCGGCGGGCTGATGGGCCGGCCGGTCGTGTCCACGCCGGTCGCCGTCGTCCTGGCGCTGGTGGCCGGCGGGGCCCTGATGGTGATCGCCGGCGGCGATCCCGTCTCCGGGTACCGCGCGCTGCTCGACAGCGCCTTCGGCTCGCCGTACGGCGTGGGCCAGATGCTCACCGTGGCGGTTCCGCTGGTGCTGATCGGGCTGGGGCTCGCGCTGGCGTTCCGCGGCAAGGTCTACAACATCGGCGCGGAAGGGCAGCTCTTCATGGGCGCGCTCGCGTCGGGGGCCACCGCGATCCTGCTGCCCGTCGGCTCCGCGCCGGTGCTGATCGCCGCGTCGCTGGCGGCGGGGGTCGCCGGCGGCGCGGCCTGGGCGTACGCGGTCGGGGTGCTGCGCGCACGCTGGGGCGTCAACGTGGTCATCACCTCGCTGCTGCTCAACTACGTCGCGACGCTGATCTTCAGCTACGTGATCCGGAAGCCGCTGCGCGATCCGTCCACGACATCGGCGCTCAAGGGCGAGCAGGTGCCCGCGGGGGCGGCGCTGCCCGACCTTCCCGGCCTCCAGGTCCACGCGGGCGCGCTGGCGGTGCTCGTCCTGGTCCCGCTGGTCTGGTACGTGAGCGCCCGCACCCCGTTCGGGTTCCGGGTGCGGATGCTCGGGCTCAACGAGGAGGCGGCGCAGGCGGCGGGCGTGCCGCCCGGCCGGATGGTCGTCCGGCTGATGCTGATCTCCGGCGCGCTCGCCGGGCTGGCCGGGGCGCTGCAGGTACTGGGCGTCTCGGACCGGCTGGACCCCGACCTCTCGCAGGGGTACGGGTTCACGGCGATCGTCGTCGCGCTGCTCGGACGGCTCCAGGCGCTCGGCGTGCTGGCCGCCGGGCTGCTGCTGGCGGCGCTGGTGACCGGGGGCCAGGGGATGAGCGTCACGGAGGGCCTCCCGTACGCGATCGTCGCCGCCATCACCGGGGTCTTCGTCGTGTTCCTGCTGATCGCCGACCGGTTCGGCCGAGAGTGACGGTGATGGGAATGGACTGGTCAGCGGTCTTCGGATCCGCCGCCCTGATCGTGCTGTTCAAGACCGGCCTGGCGCTGGCGATGCCGACGGCCCTGGCCGCGGTGGGCGAGACGATCGCCGAGCGCGCCGGGGTCCTCAACCTCGGGCTGGAGGGCATGATGCTCTCCGGCGCGCTGGCGTCGTTCCTCGCCGCGTACTACCTGGAGAGCTCGGTCGCCGGAGCGGTCGCGGGCCCGGTCGCGGGGGTCGTGCTCGGCGCGCTGATGGCCTTCCTGAGCGTGACGCTGCGCACCGACCAGATCATCAACGGCATCGCGATCGTGCTGTTCGCCCAGGGGATCTGCGCGTTCGTCTTCGAGCGGCTCTTCGGCGGCGCCGACCAGCCGACGATCCCCGGCATCCCGGACCTGCACGTCCCGCTCCTCGGATCCATCCCGGTGGTGGGGGAGATCCTGTTCCAGCAGAACCTCCTCTTCTACGTGGCGCTCGTTCTGGCGCTCGGGACGTGGGTGCTCCTGCACCGCACCCGCCTCGGCCTCTCGATCCGGGCCGTGGGCGAACGGCCGGAGGCCGCCGACTCGGTGTCGGTCGACGTCCGCCGGGTCCGCTGGATCGCGCTGCTCGTGTGCGGCGGAATGGCCGGGCTGGGCGGCGCGGTGCTGGTGGTCGGCCAGCTCAACCTCTTCGAGGACACCGTGACCGCCGGGCGCGGCTGGATCGCCATCGCGCTGGTCATCTTCGGGCGCTGGAACCCGGCGCTGGTGCTGGCGGGCGCGTTCCTGTTCGGGCTGACCGACGCGCTCCAGCTCCGGGTCCAGACGATCAGCGGCGGGGTCAACTCCGCGGTCCCGTACGAGATGTTCGCGGCGCTCCCGTACGTCGTGACGCTGGCGGTGATGGTCGCGGCGACGATCCGCAGCCGCCGCGCCGCGCAGCCGTCCGCGCTCGGCGTCCCGTTCCGGAAGGAGGCCAGGAGTTCCTGAGGGGTGCAGCCGCAGAAGCCTCCCGACCCGAGAGATCCGCCGACGTACGACGACTGGAGAAGGACATGCTCGACAAGCTCAGGACCAGGACCGTGGCCGCCGCCGCGGCGCTCCTTCCGGTACTCGGAGTCGTCGGTTGCGGCGACTCGTCCGGTGGCGACCCCGCCGCCGAGGGCAAGCTGACGGCCGCGCTGGTGATGCCGTGCACGGCCAGCGACCCGTGGTGCGGGCAGGCGCTCAGCGCCGCCAAGAAGCTGGAGTCCGAAGGCAAGATCGAACTCAAGGTGACGACCAACGCCCCGCAGGACACCGCGGGCATCTCCCGGGTGCTCGCGCAGTACGCGCAGTCCGGCACCGACCTGGTCATCGCCCACTCGACGTGGGGCGACGCGGTTCTGGAGGTGGCCAAGAAGTTCGCCGACACGCATTTCGCCACGTACGGCTCGACCGGCGCCGACAACGTCGCGCTGCTGGAGGAGCCGCTGTACGAGGCGTCCTACCTCGCCGGAATGCTGGCCGGCGACATCACCAAGAGCGGCGTCATCGGCGGGACGGCCGGGCAGGACATCGCGCTGTGCCACGCGCTGCTCAAGTCGTTCGAGCTGGGCGCGCAGCGGGTCCGCAAGGGCACGAAGATGATCGCTACCTACATCGGGGATTGGAACGACGCCGCCAAGGGCAGGCAGGCGACCATGTCACAGCATCAGCAGGGCTCCGACGTCGCCATCGCGTGCGGCGGCGGACCGGCCAACGGGATGGTGCAGGCCATCAAGGCCACGAACACCGGCGGCTTCGGCTACATGGGCGACATGCGGTCCCTGGCGCCGAAGAACCTCGTCGGCTCGGTCACCTACAACCTCGTCCCGTACTACACGGCACTGGTGAACGACCTGTCCGGTGGCGGCATACAGCCGGGCAAGAAGTACCACTTCGGCCTCGCCCAGGGCGGCGTGGACCTGACCCTCAACCCGGACTACCCCGCCAACGCCCGGCTGACCACGGCGATCAAGGAGATGGAGAAGGTCAAGAAGCAGATCGTGGACGGCACGTTCAAGGTCCCCTACGTGACGGAGGGCTGAATGCGGCCAGAGGGTCTGCTCCTGCGCGGCGCGACGCTGGCCGGCGGCTCGCGCGCCGACGTCCGGATCTCCGGCGACCTCGTCGCCGAGGTCGCTCCGCCGGGCCGGGCCACCGCCCGGCCCGGCGAGAGGGTCGCCGACCTCGACGGACGCCTGCTCCTGCCGGCCCCCGCCGAACCGCACGCCCACCTCGACAAGGCCCTGACCGCCGACGAGGTGCCGGTGCCGAACGCGGATCTCCCGGCCGCCGTCGCCGCCTGGCGGGAGCATCGCGGGACGCTCACGACCGAGGACATCACCGGGCGCGCCCGGCGCGCGGCGCTGCTCGCGCTGTCGTACGGGGTCACGGCGATCCGCACCCACGCGGACGTCGGGCCCGGCATCGAGCTGCGCGCCGTCGAGGCGCTGGTGAACCTGCGCGACGAGCTGCGCGACCTCGTCGACATCCAGGTCGTGGCGATGGCCAACTCCTTCACCGGAGCAGGCAGCGAATCCCCTTACAGGCTGCGCGACGCCCTGGCGCTGGGCGCGGACCTGCTCGGCGGCGCCCCGCACATCGACGAGGACCCGGCCCGCCACCTGCGGACGGTGATGTCACTGGCCGCCGAACACGGCGTACCCGTCGACCTCCACATGGACGAGCACCTCGGGGAGGCGCTCGACCTGCCCGCCCTCGCCCGTCTGGCCGGAGCCCCCGGTGCGCCGCCCGCGGTGACGGCCAGCCACTGCGTCAGCCTGGGGATGCGGACGCCCGCCGTCCAGGAGGAGGTCTCCCGGACGGTCGCCGCGGCGGGCGTCGGCGTGGTGACCTGTCCACCGACCAACCTCTATCTCCAGGGCCGCGACCTGCAGTCCGGCACGCCCCGCGGCCTCGCTCCGGTCGGCGAGCTGCTCCGCGCCGGAGTACGGGTCGCGGCCGGCGGCGACAACGTCCAGGACCCGTTCAACCCCCTGGGCCGCTGCGACCCCCTCCAGACCGCGCAACTGCTGGTCATGGCCGGCCATCTCCCCGTCGACCAGGCGTATCACCTGGTCAGCGAGGGCGCCCGGCAGGTCATGGGCCTCCCGCCGGCCCGCATCGAACCGGGCTCCCGAGCCGAACTCCTCGCCATCGCCGCCGGCTCCCTCCGCGAGGCCCTCGCCACCGCCACCGAAGCCCGCACCGTGATCCGCGGCCCCAGAATCGTCCGGCACACCGACGTCCTAAGAGCCCCGTAACCCACCGCCCCGAAGCGAGCACGGAAACGGTCGGACACGTCCGGCGTGATGCTCGACGACCTCACCAAGCGCCCCACTAATCGCCGAGATGTACCAGCAACTCGACACGGCCCTGGAGCCGCAGGAGCGGAAGAGGGGCAGGCTCGGCCGCAGGGTGCGGTTCCGGGGTCCGGCAGCAGCCAGGACGTCCGCCCATCTGCGCTGAGCAGGAGCCGCCCATGCTTGACCGGCGCTCGATCCCCACCCCAACCTGCCCGGCACCGTCGACGAGCGCATCGTCATGGCGTCCGGGGAGGGGACACCGAAGGCCGCGAGTACCTCGACGCCACCGGCAGGCTGTGGCTCGCGCAGGTGGGCCACAGGTGGCCCGAGCCGGCCGCCAAGTCCGGCCAGGCGACCGAGCATGCGAACGTCAGCAGGCGGGGCGAGCCCATTGCGTCAGCGCCTACGTTTCACCAGCCCTGCTGGTGATCCGCTGAACCCGGACCAGCCGACCTGCCTGTTCCGTGACCTGATCGCCGAGCATGGGCTGCCGTCGAGCCGGCTGCTCGATCTGCTCCATGGGGCTGCGATCCTGGCGCTGGCGGCGGGGGTGGAGTTGAAGGTAGCGCAGGACCTGCTGGGGCATTCCAGCATCGTGCCGACCATCGCCGCCTACGCCTCCGTCCTGCCCGAAGTCGCCCCACTGCGCCGCATCCTGTTGTGGTCTCAAGTGTCGTGTGACACAGACTTCATGCGGCAAAAGGAGACCATGGCCGTACAGCTGATACCTGCGAAGGGTAGGCAATGGAGCGCAACTGGCACGAGTTGGCTACAGTGCGGTCGAGACCCCGGCGAGTGATGACCGCGCCCATGGGATCAGAGTGCCGCCTCTTCCCGGAGCATCTGATCCCTTACGCAGGCCATGAGGCCATTCAGGCGTTATCGAAGGATGCCAGGAACGCTCTCATGGCTCGCCACCTGTATCAGTACCTGAACTTCACCACACTTCTCGAATTGAATGTGGTTAATCCGGTCGCCGCAATGATCGCGGAGAACCGTCTGCCAGTGCCGATGAAGGACGACGCGCGGCTTGATGCGTACAGAATATATTGCGATGAAGCCTACCACGCCCTGTGCACCTTCGACGCCGTCCGGCAGCTCGCGACCATTACCCGCGTCCCCGACCCGGGATATGATTTCACGACAATCCGCCGACAGTTGGAGTTCGCGAACCCGGCCAACGACAGCGGCTTTCGCGAGCTGGTCAAAGTACTCCAGGTGGTTGTGTTCGAGACCGTGCTCACAAACATGATGCACGACATCCCCCAGGATCCGCAAATCCATCCGTTCGTGCGGGAGATCGTCCGTGATCACGCTTACGACGAATCTGCGCATCATGCGTACTTCGCAAAATTTTTCCGAGAACTCTGGACGAATCTCGACACTTCAGCGCGGACCGAAGCGGCTGCTCGCCTGCCGCGCATCATCACAGCCTGCCTGTATCCGAACCTGACTCCGATACTGGCCTCATTGAAACTATGTGGACTGAACGATGCTACCGCCCGAGCAGTCATTGAGGAGGTCTATTCGATCGAAGCGATCCAGGAAAGCACGCGGCACGCCGCACGTCACACCCTCAAGCTCGCCGAGAGCATTGGCGTGCTGGAAACATCCAGCGCACGTGACGGCTTCGCATTGGAAGGACTGATTAAGAGTTAGCTCCAGTACACCCCGACACCCTCCGTTGTGGCGAACAAAGCGTGTTCGGAGAACAGTTCGCCGGCCCGATTCAAGAATTCGGTAAGCTGAGAACGGTTGCGAGCACACAACTCGTCGAAGTATGGATGCGAAAAGGTGTTCTCCAGAAGAACATTATGCGCGATAAGACAGGCGCCATCCGGCGCGAGGCATCCAGCAAGGGCTTCCACTATTGGGCCATAGATCGCCTTACCGAGGTAACGTGGATCTGTACCGCTCTGCGGGCCCTCGGCGTCGAGAACGACCAGGTCGAAAGAGTCGCCTTCGCTCCGCAGGAACTCGATGGCCTCTTCCTCGACAACCCTGACACCGGCCGACAGCCCGAGGCGCTCGAGGTTACGACGGCTGAGCGCGCAAACTTCGGGGTCTGTGTCCACCAGGACGGCTGAGCGCAACCGGCCAGCAAGGGCGGCGATCACGAAAGACGCCCAGTAGGCATAGTAGGAACCAAGAAAAACAACGTTCGACGCAGCCCGAAGCTGGGCCACTGCGAAGATCAGCCGTGCCTCTTCCGGAAATATGTAAGTACTGCGTCCGTCATGCTGCCAATATCGTTCCATCATCCGCTTGTGGCGGCGAAACTCACGCCAGTCATAGTCGGTGTCCTGCAGTCCTCCGGCACTGCGTAACGAGCGCAGAGCGTGATCAACAAAAGGGCCCGGCCGCCAGTGGATCCGAGCACTGAGCGCTCTTTCGTTCTCATTCAGCGGAAGGGTCGAAGGAAGCTCAAGGACTGAGTCGATCCCCTGCGCATAGACCGATCGGCTGATCTCGCCGTCGCGCCAGGCATCGAATAAATCAAAACCGTCCAGTGCTGCGCAAATGCGATCGAACACCGGTCCCTCGTGAGGGACGGCTGGCCGATGTGTTCCCACTTCACCGACTGTGGGCCATTGATTCAACTTCTGGGTGATTACGGCATCGAAGAACCCTTGATACCGCCGCTGGAGCGCGGGATCGCGCCAGTCATCCCCGGTTACCCGTCCCCGGCAGGCGTCCGCCCCGCAATGGCAAGTGAACGCATAGGGAAAGGATACGTTCATCGCATAGTCAAACGTCAGCTCCTCATTCACGCGAATGTCACAAAGAGCGACGAAAGAGATCTGTCCGCGGATGCCTACATTCGGCGCGCAAGAATGATTGAGGAAGACCGCGATATTCTGCAGGTCGTTCGCGGTGTCTGGGCACAGGAAAAGGCCTTCTTCCACCTGCATGCTGAACCCACCGAGCATGGCGTCACGACGTCGCGCTTCCTCATAAGAGACAACCGATCCGGCTCTGACTGCGACGATCTCCCCCTGCGAAATCGGACGCACGGCGAATGCCCCGGTGCCATGTATCGCACTCTGCCTGATCGCCATGGACGCACTACGGTACGACTTCATCTCGTGCTCCGTAACAGAGAATAGTTGAACCCGCCGTTGGTCCGGATGGCCGCGCTTTGCCGGACGCCGAGTCGAGCCCCTTGTTCGATGAGCCATCCGTGCGGCAGGCGCAGCAATTCAAAACAGTGCTCAAACGGCTCATCGGCATGGCCGGAAGATCTAAGCCGGAGCGTACTGAAAGATTCGTGTACAGTCACACGGTATTCGATCGTGTCCGTGCGCGGAGACCATCCATGCGAGGATTGGTAGTCTCGCCAACCGAGCAGCAGCCAACCCGCTGTACCGAGATTCGAGACCGCGGTCTCGAGTAACACTTGCGCCTCTGCAAGATTTCGTTGCAGGAGAAGGACGTTGCCGAGACATTGGACGACATCGAACCGAGCCGAGCGAGCGAACGGAAGCCAGCGGGCATCGGCCAACACCAACCTGACTGTGACGTCGGTGAGAGCGGCCAGGTGCCTCGCCGCCATCAAGGCCGTGTGACTGTGGTCGACGCCGACGACATGAAAGCCGCAGCGTGCCGCAGCCACCGCTTGCACGCCCACCCCACATCCGATGTCGAGAAGCGATGGCCGTGGGCGGCTCGCCCAGAGCATCTCTTCGTATATCGGCTGGAGAAACTCATACTCTTCGGTAGTGAACTTCCGAAGATCTCCCACTACCTGTTCGTAGCGTCGATTGGCGCGGTCATCTCGGGCTCGTGCGGACAATGCGTCCATCAGTCCACCTCGGCGCCCAATGCCTGCAACGCGGCCCGCTGCCCGGATGTCAGGTTCTGTGCGCGGGCAAACGAGCAGCCGGTATAGAAGGGCGTGAGCCTGCTCGCGTCGACGAGACTCAAATCCGGCAGGGAGTACATTATGATGGTCTCGTCGGCGCCCGCCGCCAGCAGCAGCGAGGCAGATTCCAGCTCCTGGATCGCCCTCACCCGGTGCCCTTGTTCCAGAAACTCTGCTGGACGCCATCGGCTTCCGCTGCGTCGGAAGGCACGCAGCCCGTCTTCGATCAGACTGCCGACGATGAGCAGTTCACCATCTAGGCAGTAGCGAACTTCCAGCACGGTATCGGGTACCTCACCAATGACCAACGGATCCCGTAGGCCACGCTGCAGATCCCAAACGCAGACGAGTCCGTCGTCCCCACCTGTGGCGATCTCGTTGTACCGCGGGGAGTAGTCAAGTCCCCAGGCACGGTGCCCGGGTCTGCCGCCCTGCTCGATGATTTCGCCACTGATCGGATGGAACAGAACAAGCCTTTCATCACTGCTCGAGGAGACGGCGAGGCCATCCCGCACTTCAGTAACGCGGAGCACGCGAGCGCGATGATGTGTCCTCCACCCCACACGCTCGCCTTCCAGCGTCCAAACGCCGATCCGGCGGTCATTGCTTGTACTGAGGATGTATTCGATACCGTCTTTGCTGTAGGTGCGCACATCGAGTACCCAGTCACGATGTCCGACCATCTCGGCCTTCAGCCTGAGAGACTCCGCGTCCCAGATTCGTACCAGATTGTCGTCGCAGGCTGTGACGATCTCCTTACCCGTCCTGGAGTGACAAACTCGCCATACGCGCCCGTTGTGCCGTAAGGAGCCGGCCTCCATCGTGCGCCCGCGTTCGTCCAGCCGCCAGACGTGAACAAGACGATCCTCGCTTCCGCAGGCCATCTGACGGCCATCCGGCGAAAGACTGAGGCTCCAGATCCGCCGCGTGCATCCGTTGGACAGGGCCCGGGCCCGCGCTTGTGGCAGGTCGACGAGGTAGGCGCTCTCGCCTTGGCAGGACACCGCCAGCGCATCCCCGTCGTTGGCGAGGTTGAGGCTGAGTACCCGCGAGCTGAGAACGGTCACCACCCGCGGTTCTCCGATCGACAAGCCGCGTCCCTTGCGCTCTCGGACGGGCCATTCCCAGATAACGCCGTCGTCCCCTGCCGTAAGAACGGCATACCTGCCGGACGTCCACGTGAGGGCGTGGACGGAGCCCATATCGAGAGGTCCGGTCGTCGTCGACGACCTCGTGGAGAGATCCCCGACCCAGAGGCCGACATCGTCCAGCGCGACGGCGATCAACGGTCGGTCGCGATGCACATCCAGCCCTCGGACCCGAAGGGTGCCGATGCGGATGCGGTGCGCCGGCAACTCCTTCTCGTTGAGAACGGCGATCGACCCGTCATCGCATCCGGCCACCACCGCGGATTTGCCAAAAGCTCGGACGGCGCGGATGGCGCCTCCGTCGAGCGACCAGGACGTGTCGCGGCCGAGCCCGGTAGCCCCGAGCGTCCACCGGCGGACGTCGCCGTCCTCGCTTCCCGTGTAGACAGAGTCGAAGCCGTCGACCGCCCTGATCCAGAACATGCCTTCTTCACGGGTGCGGCCGACCACTTCCATCGACGCCGGGTCCACCACGATGAGTTCGCTATCGTCTCCGCCAGCCACGACGAGCCCGTTCGCCATGATCTGGGCGGCCCTCAACCAGCTTCGGCTGATCCGTGCCGTGGCCATCTCTCGAAGGCCGTGACCCTGCCACTGAAGGAGGTTGCCCAGCGCGTCCACACCGACAAGCTGGCGGTCGTCCGGCGACCAGGCGAACGCGAGGATCGTTCCGTGCGGGCTGGTGAACCGGCAGTCAACGAAGGTACTGCCAGCGAAATCACAGCGATGAAGTTCGGCCTGGGTGAAGTCGACCTTCCGAAACATCAGCCCGGAGAGGTCGAGATCCTGGCACCGCTCCTCCCTGAGGAGCAGCAGCGTCACGACGTTGCTGGCTAGGGTCGATTGGGCCGGTTCACCGCGGGCTGCGGCGATGGCCTGGACCAGCGGCTCGGTGGTCTGCCGACCGGAGCGTGGAAGATCGCCGAGTCGGTCGAGGATGGGGCCAAGGATCCGGCGTTCATTCGCTCCTCTCTGCCCGGTCGAGGCGTGCGCGTCCTGCAACAGCACCCTGCGGAGGGTGTCGTAGCGTTCTTCTATCAACTCGGTGACACACTCAGCGACCAAAACTTCGCCGAGGAGTTCGCTGATGACCGCGTGGAAGGATAGGAGTCCATCACGGCGAAGGCCCAATGCGAACTCCAGTTCGGCCACGGCCCTTTCGATGTCGGCATGCTCGATCGCCGGGTGGAAGGTCTCGGCGAGCTGGTAATGATCGGTGCCCTCCGCGGCGAGTGCGATCTGGAAGGCAATCGACCGCGACAGCGGTGTAAGGCGTTCCATGTACCAGTCGACGACGTCCTTGAAGCCGCCGGCCGTCGCCCGAGGCGAGAAGTTCGGAACTCCGAGCAGCCGGCCCTCCGGTGCCGAGAAGGACTGCAGGGCGATCAGTTCGATGAGCAAGGGGTTTCGCGGTGATTGGGTTTCCAGCGTGGCCAGTCTCGGGTCTTCGGCGATGCCGGGATCGTCCAGCAGGTCGCTCATGCGCCGCTTGAACAGCTCTTGCGCGTCGTCGGGTTGGAGTTCTCCGAGCCGCAACTCTCGATATGCACGAGTCCCCCGGTCGAGCCGCAGGTCAGGCGGCATCGGGATCCGCGAGGTGATCAGCACCAGCGATCGGTGGCCGGTCCGCATGATCCGGTCCAGAACGTGCGAGTACTCCTGCCGGAGTGCGGCATCGGTCGCACCCTCGCCCACCAGGACGGACTCGGCGTTGTCGATCACGAGGAGCCGCTGTTTCTCCTTTAGCAGTGCTGTCAGTTGGTCGGTGCGTCCGGTCAAGGTCTGGGCCAGCTCGAAGTGGCGCGAGGCCAGCGCCAAGACCACGTCCGCCAGAAAGTCGGCGGCCCGCGGGCGGAGCCGCACGGTGGACCAATGGACCTGCTGGTATACGCGGCCGCCCCGCAGTGCGGACCGTGCGAACTCGGCCACCAGCGCGGTTTTCCCGATCCCGCCGCCACCGACGATCGAGATCAGCCGTACATCGGTGAGCCGTGCGAGCTGCTCCAAGCGAGCCAGTTCCTCCTCGCGGCCCACGAAACCGGCCTCGGGAATGGATGGAATCTCGCCGCGCAGTTCCGGTAGGCCGTCCAGGGCGGCAGACGCCCGCCTTCTGAAGTGGCCGACTACAACGACCGCCGAGGCGCCGGCCGCGGCCGCGACCGCGGCAAGGGCACCAGAGCCGAGCAGATCGAACATGCCTCCCCCGGGTGCGGTCAGCGCTACCTGCGAGCCGCTTCGATCGCGGCGGCGAGTTGTTCGTCGAGGCCCTTTGCGCGTTGCCGGAGCCCGTGCAGCACGCCGGCTATCGACGCCTCGTTCTTGTCTTGGCTGAGCTTGAATACCGGTTCGATCGCCGGGGACCGCAGTGAGAAGCCCCGGATCCAGTCGAGATACTGGTCTATATAAGCCTCACGTATTGCAACTTCCGGCTCGAACTGGCGGACCAGGTCTTTGACATGCTGCCGGAGCCGGCCTTCATCGACGGGGGTTGCCCGGCCCGTCATCTGCACAACGGCATAGTCCCAGGTGGGGACATTCTCGTGGTCGTACCATCGTGGTGATATGTACCCGTCGGGCCCACGAAAGATGATGAGCACCTGGGCGGGCTCGACCAGGAGATCGGACAATGCGTTTTTGGTGGAGAAGTGGAAAACAAGTTCCTCGGCCTCACCCGAGGCCGAATCAAGTATGACTTGAATCGGAACATGCGCGACCGCATAATCGGGAGACCGGCCCAAAATTACTGAGCCAAATCCGACATCTCGCGCAAATGCCGACGCCTGAGCCGCGGTAGGTTGAGGCATGCTGTGCGGAACATATGTCACACCCGGATTCTTGCACGCAGCAGACCGGACGGCAAGCGAGCCGGTTCACTGATCCAGCTGCCGAGGATTTGATCATAAGGCATTACGGTTGGCTGGGCATCCTGGATGCGGGCGCCCGTTTAAGAGGCATCGTGCGGGCGGAAGAGATCTCCGTCTCTTCCGCCCGCAGGGGTCAACCGCTGCTGAGCAACGCCAGGGTAGTCTGCACTACCAACCATAGTGTCATGCGGATGATTTCCAGGACGATGCGGATCCGCCAGTACAGGTTTTCATCACTGGCCGTCGTACGCGCCATGCCTCTCTCCAGGCTCTCCGACCGTGAGATGGGGGGTCGGCTCCCAGCCGGCTCCGTACCGTCCGGCATACGTCCAGCAAATCCTGGTGCTACAGCGTCCAGTAGATGCCTGGACAAAGGCCGATCATGGGCGGCCGAAATCCGTCCGAGATCGGACAGAGACCGATCCGCGCCGGACATTGAGACCATCGTGACGACGTCAGGGCCTACGCTCATGGACATTCGAGGACGGTCCAGGACAGGAGGTCCAGGCATGGACGTCCCTCCGAACGTCGCGGATCTGGAGCTGGCCTGCGCCGCCTCGCCTGCAGATCTGCACGCTCTGCTGCGCACGTTGCACATCCGTGCCGGCAGCCCGTCCTACCGCGCTCTCGAAACCCACGCCCGTAATGCAGGGGATCAACTGTCGAAGTCAATGGTCAGCGAGATCCTGCGAGGCTCACGCTTTCCGGGGCGGGACGCCCTTGTCGCCTTCGTCCGGGCCTGCGGTGTCCCGTCCGGCGAAGTGATGCCATGGGTACGTGCCTGGGAACAGGTCGCTGAGACTACACGAACTCCGGGCGGCGAAACGGCCGACGCGCTCCGCGCGCGGGCACAGGCGGAATTGGCGGACGCGCGCCAGACGGCCGTCCAAATCATGGCCGATGCTAGGGAACGTGCCGCCGCGATCGTCTCGCGCGCCGAGGCGGTGCGGGGTCGACCGGTGTCCCCCGTGGGCGATCCGGTGTCCATCTTTCGCGGTGGTCGTCGGCGTTTGGGCGTCTATCCAACCGACAGCAGCGAGTACGGCGAATGGCCGTGGGTCTATCGAACAGGCGGGAAGGTTCCATGCTCACCCACTGTGGCCGAGGGAACCGTATTCTTCAGCAGCCACGACAAATCCGTGTACGCACTGCACGCCGTTACGGGCGAACAACGATGGCTTATTGAACTGGGCAGCCACGACTTCATCTTCGACGGCTGGATCGGCTCATCTCCTGCAGTGCTCTACGGTACGGTATACCTTGGCTGCCACAATGGCATCGTCTACGCCTTGGATTCTTTCTCCGGCCGTCAGCGATGGCAATCAAGGACTGAAGGACAAATTTGGTCATCGCCCGCTGTCGTCAACAAAGCGGTTTATATTGGCAGCGACGATGGCCACCTTTACGCGCTGCACGCCATCACGGGCGATGAGAGGTGGCGAAAGTCGACCGGCGGACAGGTCTGGTCATCGCCCGCTGTCACCGAACAGACGGTCTATATCGGAAGCAACGACGGCGCCGTCTACGCATTCGACGCCGCCACGGGCGATGAGAGGTGGCGAAAGTCGACCGGCGGGCAGGTCTGGTCATCGCCCGCTGTCACCGAACAGACGGTCTATATCGGAAGCAACGACGGCGCCGTCTACGCATTCGACGCCGCCGCAGGCCATCAGTACTGGCGTTATCAAACCGATGGCCATGTGTGGTCATCGCCTGCGGTCATGGGCTCCACCGTCTATATCGGTAGCAACGACGGGTATGTCTACGCGCTGTCCTGTGAGGACGGAAGCGAGCGTTGGCGCTACGAGACAGGCGGGCAAGTCTGGTCATCGCCATCTATCGCCGACAACACCGTCTATGTCGGTAGCAACGACGGGTATGTCTACGCGCTGTCCTGTGAGGACGGAAGCGAGCGTTGGCGCTACGAGACAGGCGGACAAGTCTGGTCATCGCCATCTATCGCCGACAACACCGTCTACATCGGAAGTAACGATGGGTGTTTGTACGCGATCGATGCAAACACCGGGACGACCACCAGAGGTCTCTGAGGTACTGCCGCGCGGACAGCCCAGCTTCAGGTCGCAGCCCAGCTACGGGTGTTCGAAGGCTTCGCCGCGCTCGTCATTGACACCCGAGGATGGATGGGATCACGGGCGTGGCCTCCCGCGTAGCCCATAGCAAAATGGGGAGAGTGTGCGGGACAGATCACCGCAGCGGGGTTGGACGGCGGGATTGGTAGCATGCATTTCATCGACTGGCTGCAGAACTTGACCGGCATTGAGTGGGTGCAGGCCAGTAGCGCCATAGCCGGCAGCTCCGCCCCAGTCTTCGTGCTCCTCGCTCTACTCCAATGCGAGAACAGTCGCAAGAACGATGAAGCCCTGATTCGTGAGCGACGGACGGACTTCGAGTTGGGGCATCATGGCTGAACTAGTGTCGTGAGTCGTCAATTCGCTGCTAGTATTTGGCGAGTATTTCGGGGATCTCGTCGGCGGGCTTGGTCCACACGAAGGGCTTGGGGCTCATGTTCCACTCGTTGATCCAGCCGCGGAGGTCACGCTCCAGTTCGACCACGCTGCGGCGTGGCCGAGCGGCGCAGCGAGCGGTTGGTGAGTTCGGCGAACCAGCGCTCGACCAGGCTTGGCCAGGACGAACTGGTGGGGTGAAGTGCAGGTGGAACCGTAGCTCACCCGGCTCCACGAGCGGCTGGCCATCAGCGGCGACCTCGAAAACCGCACCCGGATCGCCGACCTCATCGCCACCACCCTGAAACCGCAGGTCAGATGGGGCGCGCTCGGCAGTATTCGAACCTGCGACCGTCGGATTAGAAGTCGGCTACCGGTCCTGTCGGTGCGTTTTTCCAGGTGCAAAACCGTCGGTCTATCCCGTTCTGTATAGGCATCAGCGGTCAGCGCTGTCGCTTCGTACCGCTGGCTACCAGAGCGTTCCGCGACATTCGAGGAAAGAACGTGCGAACACCATCCGATGCTGATCGACTGACAGGCCAATCCTCGAGTGTGAGCCTCGGCGCGGTGATGCCCATCGCCTGCCTGGCCTGCTTCGGGCCTAGGCCCGCCGCGGTCCGTAGCGGCGCTGCTTTGGCACTGGCCGAGAAGCAGTGCGCGGAAGGCACGATGGTCTGGTCCGGGGACCGACTGGCCTGCACGTCGGCCTCGGCCACCGCGCCCTGCTCATTTCTCCTCGGCGCCCTCATGGCCGTCCCGGGCGTCATGGCCGTCCCGGGCGCTGTTTGGCTCCTCGCCTTGCGTACGGAAGCCATCACCCGGTCGACGACGCGCGCCCAGATCGGCGTCATGAACACAACCGAGCCCGAGAGGCATCCGTGAGCCCAGCCCGGGAGCGCCACTGCATCGCCATTCACCCGGATGCGCGTGAACGGGCTCGGCTGGTTCTTTCCCCGTCATCCGGGTGGGGTGGTCGTCTGCGAAATCCTCGATAACTCGCTCGACACGTCAGTCTCGTCGGCTGCCGGACTCTCGTTCGCGTGCCAACCGGAGGGCCTCGTTGAGTCGCTTGATGAGAGGCGATACCAGCTTTTCCCGATGTCGGCTTTGAAGGTGTTCGGAAGGCAACTGCGACGGCGTTTCACATCGAGGTGCAGCCGTCGCAACATGGATCGTCGGGACTACTACCTGCATTCATGTGGCCGAAGCCCACTCCGCGATGACGGTAGAGGGGACGGCTTCCTGGGCTACTCGGCCGCTGGCGGACCGTATCTCGGCGAGTTGAGTCCATAGTTCTGGGCCTAACCATTCCCGTCCGGGAGTCGCCGTCCAGTCGACGGTGCCGGGGCTTTGTACCGGACGCTCAGCCATGGCCGCCCACAGCGCGCGGGCTGGGAGTATCGGGATCGTGCCGACAGCGGCGGCGCCGCTGGCAATGGCCAACCCATCGGGGTCCATATCGCCCCAGTACCAGACGGTGCCTTTGACAGGCCCCCGGCCAGCGATGTCGACGGCCAGCGTCGGCACCTGGGAAGGGAATGCGCGTCCCGCGCCCCAGGCCACGATTCCTATGCTGTGAGTGATCTGGTGGCGGAGGGCGTGGACGGCTGTCCAGTAAGTGTCGCTGTTCTCGATCACGAGAACGTCGGGTCCGGCACCTACCGCGGCCGCTGCGAGGGGAGGCGGGATGCGCACGCAGGCCAGCGTCTCGAGAGTGAGCCGGTCCGGCCCGAAGAGGCTGGTTCGGGCCATGGCCTCCAAGTGCTTCTCGTCGCCGAAGAGCTGGACCGACCGGTACCGCATGGGGAGGACGGGCAGGCGGGTTCCCCGTGTGCGGACGAGCCAGTCGTTGATCGCTACCAGATCGTTGAATCGTGCATCGGACAGCGACGGTAGTGACGCCGCCCAACCGAGCTCGCTGCACCACGGGAATTGCGTCCAGCGGCGGACACGGCCGGGTCGGCGCGATTTCGGAACGGTGATCGATCGGGGCAAGGGCGGTGCGGTGGAGGTGTCCCATGCGGTGCGGGGGAGTTCGATCAGGTCTCGGTCGGCGAGATCAGTGAGAGCCGCCGCCAAGGCCGCCGCTTGGGCAGGATGTCCGATGAGCCGGGGTGCTGAGGCGGCCCAGAGCCGCCATAGGTCGCGAAGGGAGACTCGTACGTTGCCGTGCGATGCCACGGCTTCGGCGAGCGCGGCGATTTCGGCAGGGCGGTTGAGCGCGTCCGTCATTGGCGGATCTCGTACTGGACGGCGTCGACCCAGTTCTGTGGTGCGGTGGCGGATCGCCCGGCGGTGATCGAAGCGGTGATGTCGGCGCCGTCCGCGACCTGGGTGCGTAGCCGGAGATACGACAGGTTTCGCCGGAGGTCTCCGTCGTTACGGAGTTTGACGATGACCGAGCCCGGACCGGTGAACGCGTTGTCGACATTCGCGTCGTTGAGGCCGGTCGCGCAGACCAGTTGGAGGCCGGTGTGGGCGGCGAGCCGGTGTTGCATCTCGATCAGGGCTTCCGCGGACGCCGCGCCGAAGGGATTGTCGAGGATGAGAGTACCGGCTGGCCGCGCGCCGCCTGGACGGTGTGCTGAACGTACGCCGGACAGGGCACAGTAGACGAGCACGGCGAGTGTGAGGACCTGCCCGCCTGAGAACTCGTGCGGGATTCGGTCCGGTGGGCAGTGCACGACTCGGCCGTCGATGCGGGGTTTGAGGATCTCGATCGACCATGCCCCGGCCCGGGTGCGGTCTAGGACGGTGTCCCGGACGGCGTCGGCGAGCCAACGGGCGCGGGTCTCGGCGGAGGCGGCCCGCTTGGGGTTGGCCGCTAACTCGGTCGCCCAGGAGTCGATTCGGGTGGCCAGATGCGCCGCAGCCTCATCGTCGGGGGCGTCCTCGAACCGGATCTTGATGGTGGCCTGGCCGGAAAGGTCCCCGAGCCCGGACGGAAGCCGCGACAGCTTCGAGACTTCCCGAAGAAGGCGACGCTGTTCCCGGCACAGCGATAGCAGGCCGTCGCGGAGGATGGAGCGGTGCGTGTCCAGGGCCTTCAAATCACCGCTGGCGGATTCGGCCAGTGCCTTGATACGGCGGGCGAGGTGCTCAGCCTCAGCCACCAGGTCCGGTTCGCGCAGCGAACGGATCCGTGTCGCGACGGGCGTGTCGAGCCCGAGCCAGCGTGGGGCATTTGCGACGGCCCGAGCCGCGTTGACCGCCTCGCGGAGCTCGTCCCGTGCCGCGCGTTCGGCCCCGTCGGCGCCGCGGTGCGCCTTCAGCAGCTCGTGCATCATGGTTCTCGCCGTGTCCTTGGAACCAGTGAAGACGTGGTCGGTGGGTGTTCTGTCTCCGGGCCACATCGCAACCAGATCGACGAAGGCTTCGACGTCCGCGGCGACCGCGTCGCGGAGTTCGACGGCGTCGCGCTCGGCCTGCTCAGCTGCGTCGCGACGCTCACGGAGTTCGACGTTATGGACTTCCAGGCGTTCCAGCAGCGCCGCAATGTCTCTCGGCGATGCCGGCGACCACTCCGGGACGTTGGCCAGGTCGATGTGGTTCTGCCTGTCCCCGGACGCGGGCTCTGCAGCTCGCATGTCGGTCTCAGCCGTCTTCAGACGGTGCTCAGCGGCAAGACGTTCCTTTTCCCGTGATGCTGAGACATCTCTGGCACGTCGCTGGGCACCGATCAGGGATTCCCGTGATGAAGCTGCGGTCGTCGTGGCCAGCACCTCGGCGCGCTTCCAGACGGGTTCCTCGAAGAGGCGCCGTCGGCCGTGGGCCGTGCCGAGCGCGCGTTCGGCCCGGTCCAGCAGTTCCGCCTCGACCATGCCTCGCTCCGCGGTGGAGAGTTCGTCGCGCAGGGCCTGCCATGTGGTGCGGATGGTGTCCAGGTTTCCGCCAGGGTCGGACGCGGCATGCTCGACGCCGAGGCGGTCGCGTTCGCGTTGCCAGGACTCTCGCGCACTGCGTGCCTGGGCTGCCTCCTCGATGCAGGCATCGATGGTTTCCGCGGCCGCCTCCCGAGCCGCCTCCGCAGCGTTCTGGTCGCGTTCGGCCTGGATACGAGCAGTCTCAGCCGCTGGGCGCCTCGCGGTCGCGGACCGGGCGGCAGTCTTCACCTCCACCAGTTCGGTGGCCAGACTGACCCGCGAGTATGCACGTTCGGCATCACTCCGGGCCGACTCGGCACGTTCACGTGCCTCGTGGGCGGCGTCTCGTTGGCGGTCCCGCTCAGACCGCAGGTTCCGTCGGCGTCTCTCGGCCGATGTCACCGCGCTAAGGGAGCCGTCGGCCTGGCTGACTAGGTCCTCGCGGGTGGCCTCCTTCCAGCGGTCGGTGAAGCTGGCGCACGTGGCGGCAGCCTTTCTGTAGGACTTCGCGGACTGGCGTGCGTGCGCTGCGGCGCTTCCCTCGGTCGTCGCGGTCTCCTCCAGTTTGGCCCTGGTCGTCGCCGCCCACTGACGGTCCCAAGTCTCACGGTGCGGCAGGACGATGTGCCGCTGTTGTGCCGCGCCGTTCGGCGCCCCCACGGCCGTCGGTGTCGTCGTCACTGTGATGGGGGTCCGTGTCCTGGGCTGGACTTCCATGAGTCTTTCGACCGCGGACGGGAATTTGGTCGCGTCGGTTACGACTACGCCCCCGGCGATCTCCGGGTGAGCGGCGATGAATTCGGGACGGGCGTCGGGATCGGCAATGTTGTGCTCGATCCATTCGAGCCCGGTGACGGCCCCGATCCGATCGTGGAGGAGGGCGGTCAGGACTGTGAGCACGTCTTGACCGGTCGGGGCGGTCCCGGTCTCATCGAGATGGGCAAGCTCTCTGCGGGCGGCGCTGGCTCGGCCTTCGTGGTCGGCGGCGCGCCTGTCGGCGGCGTGAGCGGCCTGTTCGGCGAGTTTTGCGGCGCGTGAGACGTTCGCTGCGGACCGCGGTGCGCCGCCCAGGAGCGTCTGCACCACCTCGTGCGCGGCGACTGCGGCACGGTCGGAGTCGAAGGCGTCGAGACGGTTCTGGTCCGCTTGCGCTGTGCGCTGCAACTGGAACAACTCATCGTCGAGGTGTTCGAGCTCACCGTCTATCTCGCTTCGTGCCTTGTCGGCGCTTTCCGCACGCTTCTTCTCCTGCTCTGCGAGGCGACCTGCGCTTCCCCGGGCTTCCTGCCATCGGCGCAGGCAATCCTCGGGCGGTTCACCGGCGGCGAGCCAGCCGCCCGCCATCGCGGCCGCGCCCGCGTTGTCAGCAGTTTGGACCTGAGCGTCGATTTCCTGGAGTGTCCGCTTCGCGTTGTTAAGGCGTTTGGCAGCCTCCTTCTCGGCGGTGAATGCGCGCTTCGACTCACTTCGCGTGGTCGCCACCCGGTCATCTGCGGTCTCGGCGACTCCGCGTGCCTCCTCTGCGAGCCCGTCAAGGCGTCCCGCCAGGCGGGCCGCAGCCTCGGCGACTCGAGTTCGCAGCGGCCCAAGGCCGGCTTCGGCGGCTTCGTACGCGAGCTTGGCAGAATCGCGTTCCACGCGCCGACTGGCCACTTCGAGGACGGCGTCGACGGCATCCCAGGCGCTTGCCTCCAAAGATGCCTGCTCGGCCGACCCCGTCCGCTCCTGTACCTCGATCTTTGCGGCCGCGTAGCGAGCGCGTGCTTCTTCGAGTAGGAGTTGTTGACGGATATCGCTGATCTGGCCGTACTCACGCCGGGCCTGCACCACTTCCTGCGCGGCATCCTCGAGAGTCGCTTCCAGTTCTTGGAGCGTCACGCGGTCCTGGCCGAGCCGATTCCCGAGCGCACAGGCATGCTCTCCGCCGCGCAGCCGCGCTTGGACCAGCCTCGCGGCGGCCACCTCCACGGCCTCGGCTCTGTCTGCGATGAGTCCCATGCCGGGACTTACCGCAGTGCAGAAGTCGTTGAGCGCTTCCAGAGCGGGACGGCGGGCGGCCAGTTCCGCATATTTTCGGAGCTTGTCGGTGAAGTCCGCGATCTCTCGGCCGTCGTTGAGGGCGGCGACGAAGAACCGTATGACGTTGTCGGGCGAGTCGAAGGTGGCTAGCAGCTTCTCCGCGCCGGCCTCCGAATCGTTCATGCGCATCTGGTAGCCGAACAGGACGGGATCGATGCTCGTCCGCTCCTCCAGCGCGCGCGTCCATTCCTGCTGAGACCGCACGAGAACCGACTGAGCGTCCGGATAATTCGCGGCCAGCTCGTGAAGTGCCGCCACATACTTCTCGAAGACCGTACGGCGACCGTTGACGACGAAGGGCAGGTCGTCGATGCCGGGCAGTTCCGGTCCAGTGCGGAACAGGTACCAGGCTCGGTGCATCCTGGTCGTCGAGCGCTGTCGGTGCCCTGGCTGGCGGCGCCCGTCTTTCCACTCCATGACCGTGCCGGTGACCGTCCGGGTCGCGGTTGTGGCGTCCTCCCACTCGCAGACGACATGGGAGGTATCGCCGGCGAGAACGAAGTCACCGAGGTTCTTGCCGCCCATCTGGGCCCTGGCGGCCGGCACCACAAGGCTGGACACCAGCGTGATCAATGTGGACTTGCCGCCGGTGTTCGTCAGTGAGAGCAGGACCCGGCCGGCGGCCCCGCCCCTAGTGGTGAAGTCGAGGTCCAGCGGGTCGAACCGGGCGCCGTCGGGCCCGACCCCGTGGAGCCGGATCCTGCGCAACCGCAACGGCGGTACAGGCAGGTCTCCAGCAGACTGTGCCGCTCCTATGCCGCTCAAGGGCGTTCCTTACCGCCCCGGCGATTGGAGCCGGCATCGCCCAAGCCGTTGACAAGAGCGTAAAGCTCCGAGTCCGCGCAGAGCGTGGCGACCGCGTGGCGGAAGCGGGGACGAGCCAACCACGTGCCTCCGTCGACATCGCCACGCGCGGTCAGGTAGCCCGCCTCGACCAGCAGCTTGCAGATTTTGTTGACGATCCCCGGTCTGTCGTTGCCGGAGCGGCGCTGAGCGTTCGGCCGAGCGGAAGCGAGCGCGAACCAGCCGCGCCAGGACTCGAGCATGTCCTCTTCCAGCCCGCCATCATGCTCGGCGTCTTCGGAGTGAGCCTGTGCGAGGCGATCGAGATGGTCGACCACGGACCGGGTCGTGAAGACCGCCACCCGGTCTGGGTCATCCACCATCACGGCCTCCGGATACGCCACCGAAGCGATCGCGAGGACGACGGCGCCAACGACCGCGCGATGGTTCGGCTGGGCGCGCTTCATCACGTCCGTGAGGGTGACCCGCAGCGGCGAGTCCGCGGCGGCGCTGACGATCGCGCCATCGCGCTCATCGACGATCAGATGCAGGCCGGCGCCGGAACATACGGCATCAACCGCCGCCGCGAAGTCCGGCTCCTGGCGGTACCGGACCACGAGCCGGTGGTAGTCGTCATGGCGGCCGGGCAGCTCCCGAGGGCGAGCGGCCCAGGCAAGCATCCGGCCGATATCGGCGGCGTCACCATGAAGGCTCATCGTCGGTCACCTCCACCTCCCAGATGTCCGACCCGTTCGGGACAGATGAATCATCGGCTCCACGCAAATCCGCCGGTGCGTCGATGTCGACACTCACCACACCCGGGACCAGCAGGAGATCCATCGATCGGACGCCGTGGGCTTCGAGCACGTCGCCGGTGTCGGCCGCGACCACGACCCGGTCGCCGGCAGAACGGCCGGCGAGATGCGTCGCCCAGGCTCGGTGAGCGGCATGCACCTCCGCCGCGACGAGCAAATGCGGGTCGAGCGGCCTGCCATAGTCATCGGCGAACTCGGCTGCCACGGACTCGACGCGTGCGAGCAGCTGGGACAGCCGGATCGGCTCCTCGATTGCATCGAACATCGCCTCCACGGTGGCCTCGTACGGTTCCCACCACTCGGCTCCTTCCGCTTCATCGAACTCCGGCGGAACCACCTCTTCGCCCGGCTCTGGCCTTCGGGCCGTCGCACAAAGTTCGTCGGTGAGGACCACCAGTGACGGCCACCACCGCGCGGCTAAGCCGCCGACGATGGCCAGCAGGCGTCCAGCGGCAACAACACCTTCTTGGATCGGCCGGGCCATGTAGGGCCTGAGCAGATCCGAGGTGAGGTCGACCCGGTCGGCCGAGCCAGGGGGCCGCCTGAGACGGTCGTCGAGCGTCTCGCGATACCGGCTGCGCGCCCCGATCAGATGGCCGTGCAGTTCGTCATGCCTGTGCCGGCACTCGCGGAGAATCTCGATTAACTGATTCGCCGCGGCCAGCCGTGACATGTCCTCGATCTCCGTGCGCCGGTCGGCCACCGCGTCCAGCAGCACCGCCTCGGCTTCGAGTCGTTCCCGCACGTGCGCCAGCGCGGCGTCCAGCAAACCGGGAACATCGCCGATCCAGTCATGCGCGTCCGGATCGATCAGAGTGTCGGCGACGATCCGCCGAACACGCTCCTGATATTGGATGGACCGGTAACGTGCATGCCGGGCGATCTGCACGGCCGACTCAACAGCACCGCGCGCGATCAGCGCGCTCAGTTGCGCCTCGTTGGCGATCTGTGCCGCCTCGATATCGATGTCGAGAGCCTCGACAAAGATATTGATGGCTTGCTCAGACGCACGAAGATACTCTGAGCCATCCTCGCTCCCCTGATGGACGTACAACAGGCGAAAACGCTGCGCCAGCCAGCTCGGGCCATCCGGTGCGTGCATCAGATACGGGACCACCTCGACATCGGTGGTGACGAGGGAGACGACGACCCGCTCCGCGACGGCCAGCCACTCGGAACGCTCCGCGTCCGGCACCTGACGAGATGCCTGCTCGACCGCGTACTCGACGGCCTCGCCCCACGTGCGCCCGACGGAGATGCCCATCGCCAGCGCCACCTGGTCGATCACAGCGAGCGCGATGTTGAACAGGTCGTAACGGTGCCAAAAGCCGCCGTCCAGCTGACCCTTGTTTCGCTCGATATCGGTCAGCACCTGTATCGGCGCCAGGGCCCTTCTCCTCCGGACGATGGACGTGTCGTCAGTCGGGATCGTGATGTCCCACATCGACCTTTCAGGCGAAAGATCCCAATTGTTCGCCATTGCCGCGCTTCTTTCGGCGAGGATTTGGTACGTGCGTGTCCAACGGGTGGTCCTGGGGGCCAGGGGGGCGATTGCCATAGTACGCGCGCGATCCGACTAAACGTCCTTGATCTCCTCTGACGACGATTTGATCATTGTTTGGCACTCCGCAGTTGGCCCACCCGCATGCAGTCGAGGTTGTAGTGGAGCCCACCGGACTGGGGAGGCGGTCCGAGCCAGCGTGGGCAGGACGGTGAAGCGGAGGAGCATCGGGCGGTTTCTCACGGTAGGCCGCTCTGGTGAGCGCGCATCACGGGAAGCCGACGATGATCTAGGACAGGTTGGTGTACGAACCATGTAGGGCGATCGTCAAGAGTGTCGGTGGGATCTGCCGACGATGTGGGTGTGTGGATCCGCGGACGGGGAAGGCGTGGGGAGACCGCTGCCCGAAGTTGGTGGCCCGACCGACGGTATGGGAGCTGGTATCTGCGGTTGGAGCTTTCAGCCTTTGGTGGGGGCCTCGGTGCGGGGTGCCGGCCGGGGCGTGCGTGGGGTATCGCCGGCGTGCTCGACGTTCAGGTGGGGCAGCCGGCGGTCGAGCCGGGGCGGCAGCCACCAGTTCGCGCGGCCCATCAGCGCCATGGCCGCCGGCACCAGCACCATCCGCACCAGCGTCGCGTCGAGCACGATCGCCGTGGTCAGCCCGAGGCCCAGCATCTTCGCCAGCGGCGAGGCGTTGAGGACGAGGCTGAGGAACACCGCCGTCATGATCAATGCGGCGGAGGTGATCACGCGGCCGCTGCTCGCCATGCCGCGGGCGACCGACTCGGCGTTGTCGCCCGTGGCGTCGTACTCCTCGCGGATGCGGGAGAGCAGGAACACCTCGTAGTCCATGGACAGGCCGAACAGGATCGCGAAGAAGATCGTGGGCAGCGGGGAGGCGATCAGGTACGTCCCTTCGAGGCCGAACAGGCCCGCCAGCCATCCCCACTGGAACACCGCGACCACGACGCCGTACGCGGCGCCGATCGACAGCAGGTTCATCACGACGGCCTTCAGCGGCACCGCGATGGATCGGAACACCAGCATGAGCAGCAGGAACGACGTGGCCAGGATCGCCGCGACGAAGATCGGCAGGGTGGCGTCGAGCTGCCGGGTGAGGTCGTCGGTCATGGCCGTCAGGCCCGACACCGAGACATTGGCGGGGACGAGGCCGCGCACGCGTTCGAGGGTCTGGGAGGTCTCGGTGCCGGCGGGCGCGGTCGTGGGGATGGCGGGCAGCACGACCGTGTCGCCGCCGGGGGAGGTCCGCGGAGTTCCGACCGTGGCGATGCCGGGGTCGGCGGCGAGGCGCTCCGACAGCGCGGGGATGCCCCGGGCGTCCACACCGGGGGCGCGCAGGTCGGCGACGAGCAGCAGCGGCGCGTTGAAGCCCGGGCCGAAGCCCTCGGACAGCAGGTCGTAGGCGCGGCGATGCGTGGTGCCCGGCGAGTCGTCGCCCGCGTCCGGGAAGCCCGTTCGCATCGACAGGGCCGGGGCGGCCAGCAGGAGCAGCACCGCCGATGCCACGATCAGGTACGGCCACGGCCGGCCGGAGACACGGTGGGCGTGGCGCCACCAGGCCGTGTCCGCGGCCTGCTTGACGGGACGCCGGCGGCGCGTCAGCCGGCCCCGGTCGATGCGGTCGCCGAGCACCGACAGCAGGGCCGGCAGCAGCGTGAGGGCGGTGCCCACGGCGAACAGCACGACGATCGAGACGCTGATGCCCACCGAGATCAGGAAGCCCAGGCCGGTCAGCAGGAGCGCGCCCATCGCCACGATGACGGTGCCGCCGGCGAAGAGGACGGCGGAGCCCGCCGATCCCATGGCGTCCGCGAGCGCGGTGGAGCCGTCCTGCCCGGCGGCGCGGTTCTCGCGATAGCGGGCCGTGATGAACAGGGCGTAGTCGATGCCGACGCCGAGGCCGATCACCGCGCCGATGGTCGGCGCGGCGCCGGAGACGTCCATCGTGGCGGCCAGCAGCGCGATGCCGCCCAGGCCCGCGGCGACCGTCACCAGGGCGAGCGTGATCGGCACGAGCGCGGCCACGACCGTCCCGAACGCGACGAGCAGGACGACCAGCGCGGCCACCAGCCCGGCGGCGTCGGTCGCCGACGTCACCGGCTCGGCGTTGACGAAGGCCGCGTCGCCGCCGAGCTCGGCCCTGACGCCCGCCGCCCGGGCGGGTTCGAGCACGTCCGCGACCTCGGCGATCGGCTCCGCGCCCAGCTCGGTGTCCGGCCGGTCGAAGGCGATCTCGGCGAAGCCGATGCGCCCGTCACGCGACACCGTGCCCGCGGTGAACGGATCGGTCACCCCGGTCACGTGCTGCACGGCGGCGATCCGCGCGACCGCGGCCTCGACCGCGGGTCGGTAGCGCTCCAACCGCTGCCCTTCCGGGGCGGCGAACACCGCTCTGGCGCTGCCGCCGGACGCTTCGGGGAAGCGCTCGTCCAGCAGCTCCATCGCCTTCTCGCTCTGGCTTCCGGGGGCGGCGAAGTCGTCGGCGAACGAGCCGCCGACGGTGCCCGCGAGCCCCACGACGAGGGCGGCGGCGATCAGCCACGCTCCGATGACGATCCATGGCCTGCGGGCGCTGACGGCGCCGATGCTGCGGACGAGGCGATGCATGACCGATGCTCCTGTTCCGGGCGGCGGGGCGCCGGGAGCGGCGCCGCGTTCCACGGTCCTCGCCGGGGCCTGCGAGGTCGCCCGCCTGCAGGCGGTTCCGCCGTCCCACGCTGGGCGGGCGCCGCGCCGCGCGCCCGCCCGCCGCGCGGCGGAGGCCCGCCTCCGACTGCGGGCGGATGACCGCGTCCCGGACCTCGCCTACGGTGAACCCGTGCCAGCCCACCAGCCGCGATGGCCCACCGCATGGATCACCGGGGAGCGACGGTGAGCGGCCCGGGCGCGCCGTCCCGCGCGCCGAGCGAGCACGTCAGAGAGACAGGCGTGAACCCCTTCACCCGCTGGCCCCGCGCCGCGGACGCCGTCCTGGCGTTCGCCGCCTTCCTCCTCACGGTGTTCCTTGAGGACGGCCCCGGCGACTCGCTGCTCATCCGTCCCCCCGGCGAGGTCTCACTCCTCGTCCTGCCGGTGTCGGCCGCGGGCGCCGCGGCGCTCTACTGGCGCAGGCGGGGGCCCTTGATCGTGCTCGGCGTCGCGCTGGCCGTCTGGGCCGTGACGATCGCCGGCGGCGGGGAGCAGGGCGGACTCACGGTGCTCATCGCCCTCTACAGCGTGGGCCGTCATGGCGCCGTGAACCGGTACGTCCCGGTGGGCATCACCGTGGCCATCATCCTGCTCGGCATCGACGGCCGCGACGATGCGGCCCCCTGGTTGGAGGTGGTCATCGTCGGCATCCTCTTCATGTTCGGGTCGTGGTACGTCGGGCGCCGCCTCCGGCTGCGCGGGGAGCGCGCGGCCCAGCTGCTGCGCGAGCAGACCGCCGAGTCCCGCCGGATCCTGGCCGAGGAGCGCACCCGCATCGCCCGCGAACTGCACGACGTGGTCGCCCATCGGGTGAGCCTCATGACGATCCAGGCGGGCGCGGCCAAGGCCGTGGCCGCGCAGGATCTCGACGGCGCCCTGCAGGCGATGGGAGCGGTGGAGCAGGCCGGGCGTCAGGCGCTGGACGAGCTGCGCCACCTGCTCGGCGTCCTCCGCCCCGAAACCGACCTCGACGGCCTCGGCCCCCAGCCGGGCCTCGCGGACCTCCCCCGGCTCCTCGCGCAGATCCGCGCGGCCGGCGTGGAGGTCGCGCTGGTGGCGGACGTGGCGCCGGACGGACTGCCCGCCCGCGTGGACCTGTTCGCCTACCGCATCGTCCAGGAGGCGCTCACCAACGTGCTGAAGCACGCCGGCCCCGGCGCCCGCACCGAGGTGCGGCTCGGCGCCGGCGAGAGCGAGATCGTCATCGAGGTGCTGAACGACGGCCACGGCACCGCCGTCATGGCCGGACCGGGCGCCGTGCGAGCCGGTACGGGAGGTCACGGCCTCGTGGGGATGCGGGAGCGGGCGCTACTGTTGGGCGGGACCGTCGACGCCCGGCCCCGCCCCGGCGGCGGGTTCCGCGTCGTCGCGCATCTGCCCACCGAGGGCCGGCCGGCGTGAGCGGACGACGGGCCGCAGCCTCTCGCGGGCGAGAACCGCCGGGCGTGGAAGGAGCCGCGTGAGCATCCGCGTCCTCGTGGTCGACGATCAGGCACTGGTCCGCGGGGGCTTCGCCATGATCCTGCGGGTGCACGACGACATCGAGGTCCTCGCCGAGGCCGGTACCGGGCTGGAGGCGATCGAGGCGGCGCGGCGGCACCGTCCGGACGTGATCCTCATGGACATCCGGATGCCCGACATGGACGGCCTGGAGGCGACGTCCCGCATCCTGACCGAGTCCGACTGGGACGTCCGGGTCCTGATCCTGACCACCTTCGACCCTGACGAGTACGTCTACCGGGCCCTTCGCGCCGGTGCCAGCGGCTTCGTGCTCAAGGACATCCCCGCCGACCAGCTCGCCGGCGCCGTCCGCACCGTGGCCGACGGCGGCGCGCTGCTGGCGCCGGTGATCACCCGCCGCCTCGTCACCCGGTTCGCCGAGCACCGCACCGTCAACGCCGCCACCGCGCGCCGGCTGGAGCGCCTCACCGACCGGGAGCGCGAGGTGATGGCCGCCATCGCGCGCGGATCCAGCAACCCCGAGATCGCCAAGGAGCTCCACATCGGCGCCGCGACCGTCAAGTCGCACGTCTCGGGCATCCTCGCCAAGCTCGGCCTGCGCGATCGCACCCAGATCGTGATCTTCGCGTACGAGAGCGGCCTGATCGAGGTCGGCGACCACGACATCGGCCACTGAACAACAACTTCCCGAGCACCACAGCCGAGACCGTTCCATCTTGGATGGTCGTCGATATTTCGGCGTACGAGCTCGAAGAGGCCCTGCTGGCACATAGCGGTAGGCGCCCGACCGGGCCTTGCCGCAGCTGGCGCAGGGGGTGCGCGCGTAAGCGGGCTGCGCAGACGCGGCAGAGCGGCAGAGCGACAGAGCGGTCCCTACAGTGTCAAGGTAGTCCGCGATCATCGCGGACCTGCGGTTTTTGAGATGGTGCGGGTCAGCGGTGGTCGTGTTGACGCTCGTTGACGTTTGTTCGGGACTGTTGGAGAACCATGCGTGCTCCCGTCACTTCGGTTTTCGGGGCGGGGGCGACGGGAGCACGCATGGGGAATGGTGCGCGAGCCCTCGGCGGGGCGTCGACTGACAGGGGTCAGCCGCGTGGGTGCTGCGAAGAGGTGGGGCGGACCCATTTGCGGCCAGGGACAGCGTGATTAAAGCGTGGACGTTGGCGCGTGCCGATTTCCCGCCAAGCACAGTCTCCGTTCCGGCCGGCCGCCGAGGTGCGGGCCGAGCTGGACGCTGCCCCCGTCCACCACGCGTGGTACGGGCGCGAGTACCTCGGCTGGGGAGTTTCGCGCTGATGCGCCGTTGAGGGCGGGGGGTCCTGGCCGTTCGGCGACAAGGCGTGGCCGGGGGCGTGCCAGTCGGATCATCTTTCCGGCATGGCTGGGGATCCTGAGTTGATACTGGCGGGCCGGTACCGGATCCTCGACCGGATCGGGCAGGGCGGGATGGGAACGCTCTGGCGTGCCCGCGACACCGAACTCGACCGCGACGTCGCCGTCAAGGAATTACGGCTCCCCGACGTCCTCGACGAGGAGGAGCGCCGGGTCCGGTACGCCCGGATGGACCGTGAGGCCAGGGCCGCCGCCCGCCTCCGTCACCCCGGCATCGTCACGGTGTACGACCGGGTGATCGGGGACGACGGCCGTCCCTGGATCGTGATGGAACTCGTCCACGGCGGGTCCCTGGCCGAGTTGCTCCGGGAGGACGAGCGAGGACGGTTGCCGGCCGCCCGGGTGGCGCGCATCGGCCTGCACATGGTGGAAGCTCTGGCCGCCGCACACGTCCTGGGCGTGGTGCACCGTGACGTCAAGCCCGCGAACGTCCTGCTGGAGGGTGATGACCGGGTCGTCCTGACCGACTTCGGTATCGCCGCCCTGGATGGGGACACCACGCTCACCAGGTCCGGGACGGTCCTGGGCACCCCGGCGTTCATGTCGCCCGAACAGGTGCGCGGCCTGCCTGTCACGCCCCGGTCGGATCTGTGGTCGCTGGGCGCCACCCTGTACGCCGCCGCCGAAGGACGCCCGCCGTTCACCGGCCCGACCCACGGCTCCGTCTACATTGCGATCACTACCGAGGAGCCCGCTCCGGTCGTCCACGCCGGGCCGCTCTCCGAGGTGCTGGACGGCCTCCTCCGCAAGGACCCGGACGACCGGTGGCCCGTCGAACGCGTCCGCGACCGGCTCGCCTTCCTCGCCCGCGACGCGGTACCGATCGTGGAACCGGCCCCGAAACCGGCATCCGCCGTCGCATTGGATCCAACCGCGGCCGCACCGACCGCAGGCACTGTCATGGATGCGCCCGCCTCCCGGAAACAGGCCATCGCGTTGGGAGTGCTGTTCGTTGTCGCCTGCGCCGTCGTGATCGTCGCGGGCACGTTATGGCCGGAACCCAGGAGAGGCACCGCGGGCCCAGCGCCGTCCCCCACGGCCAGCGGGATCGGAGGCCCGGACTACCTGACATTCGAGGCGCTGAGGTACAGCCCGGACGGCAGGACGCTGGCAAGTGCCGGTAAGAGAACCGTCCGCCTGTGGGATCCGGCCACCGGCCGCGCCATCCGCACCCTGGACGCCCAGGGTGACACCGGACCGCTCGAGTTCAGTCCGGACGGCGGGACCGTGGCGGCGCGGGCGGGTGACGACGTCCGCCTGTGGGAGGTCTCCACCGGCCGCCTCGTCCGCGCCTTCACCGGCCTCCGCGACCAGGTCGCCGACATCGACTTCAACCGGGACGGGGACCGCCTGGCCGGAAGTGACCACGACGGGAACATCCGGATCTGGGACGTGGCCACCGGCCGCACGGTCACGGGCATCACCGCGACCGCTGTCCCCTCCTCCCTGGACTCGGGACCCGACCTCGATCCTGTCCGCGTCGGTATCCCGGCCGTGGCGTTCAGCCCGGACGGGAAGACCCTCATCACCGGGGAGGACCCGGGTTGGGATCCATACGGCCGCATGACGCCCCGTACCCGGTTGTGGGACGCCGCCACGGGCCGGTCGGCCGGTGTCCTCCGCACCCGCGACCGCCAGGTACGGTCGCTGGCCGACCGCCAGGTACGGTCGCTGGCCTTCAGCCGGGACGGCACGACGCTGGCCGCTGCCACCTTCGGCGGCACCATCGAACTCTGGAGCTGGAAGGACCGGCGCCGCTTCCGGATCGTTACCGGCGTCCACTACGACAGCGACATCGCTTTCGGCCCGGACGGGAAGGTCATCGCCGGGATCGACGAGAAGCAGAACAGTGTCCGTCTGTGGGACGTCTCCACCGGCCGCGTCACCGCTGATTTCCACAGTCAGGCCGGCTCGCTGGCGTTCAGCCCTGACGGCTCGAAGCTGGCCGGAGGCAGCGCCGTCGGCGACACCATCACGATCTGGAACCTGCGCTGACGCGAGGGAGCGGATTCGCGCGTCCGATGGATTCCGGCAATTCGCCACAAATAGACCGCTCATCGCACCGATCGACCGTTCGCCCGACAGTTTCTGACCGCCCTCCTGACCGGCCGTCGTGATCATGCGATGCTCCGCCCGACGACGTCGAACAGTCGCCGGGCGGCCCCGCCGCCCCGGCCGGGAAGGAGTTGCGGCGATGCGCGCGAGACGGCGGACGACCTGGGCGAACAGAAGAAGTCGCAGCTGGCGGCTGTCCCTTGTAGCGGCGGCCGTGGTGCTGCTGGGTGGCGTCGCCGCCGCGCCCCCAGTCGAGGCGGCACCGAAGGCGGAGGAATGCGAGTTCACCGTCCAGAAGGATGTCCCCGCCACCATGCGGGACGGGACGGTGTTGCGCAGCAACGTGTTCACGCCGAAGGGGGACGGCGAGTTCCCCGTCATCCTGATGCGGCTGCCCTACAACAAGGAGGGCGCCCTGAGCTTCGTCTATGGCGCCCCCGACCGTTACGCCAAGGCCTGCTACCTCGTCGTGGTGCAGGACGTCCGCGGCGAGTACAAGTCGGACGGCACCTTCTACCCGTACCGGAGCGAGGCCGAGGACGGCTACGACACCATCGAGTGGTCCGCCGCTCTGCCGCACTCCAACGGCAAGGTCGGCATGTACGGGTTCTCCTATCCGGGGCTCACGCAGTGGCTGCCCGCCACCCTCACGCCCCCGCACCTGGTCACGATCGCCCCGGCGTTCACGTCCTCCGACATCTACGACGGATGGACCTACGAGGGCGGCGCGCTGTACCAGGCGTTCATCCAGGACTGGCTGCTGAGCTTCCTCAACGGGGGCGTCATCAGCAAGCTCCCGGACGGCGCGAAGCTGCGGGCGGAGATGACCCAGGCGTCGCGGGACCTGCACGCCAAGTGGTACAAGCACCAGCCGCTGAACAACTTCCCGCCGCTGTACCCGGAGGACGACCGCATCGCGCCGTACTACTTCGACTGGATCGACCACCCGAGCGACGACGACTACTGGAAGCGCTGGAGCATCCGCACGAAGTACCCGCAGGTCAAGGTGCCGTCGCTGAATTTCGGCGGCTGGTCCGACATCTTCCTCAACGGGACGGTGGAGAACTTCGCCGGGATGCGCGCCCAGGGCGGGTCCGAGGTCGCCCGGCAGGGCACGCAACTCCTCGTCGGGCCGTGGACGCACGGCGGCTCGGGCCGCAGGGTGGGCGCCGTCGACTTCGGTCCGGAGGCGGTCGTCGCGGTGGGCGATCTGCACCTCCGCTGGTTCGACCACTGGCTGAAAGGGATCGACAACGGCGTGGACGAGGATCCGCCGGTGAAGGTCTTCGTTATGGGCGCCAACAAGTGGCGCACGGCTGACTCCTGGCCGATCCCCGGCACCGCCAACACCACGTACTACCTGCACAGCAAGGGCGACGCGAACACGGCGAACGGCGGCGGCACGCTCGATACCACCGCGCCCGCGACGGACGAGAAGGCCGACCAGTACCAGTACGACCCGGCGAACCCGGTACCGAGCGTCGGCGGCCGATTCCAGAGCTCGGTGCCCGGCGGCCCGCAGGACCAGCGGCCCGTCGAGCAGCGGCCGGACGTGCTGGTCTACAGCACCCCGCCGCTGCAGAAGGACACCGAGGTCACCGGCCCGATCTCGGTCACGCTGTACGCCAGGTCCTCGGCGAAGGACACCGACTGGACGGCGAAGCTCACCGACGTCCACCCGGACGGCACCTCGATGCTGGTCCGGGACGGCATCCAGCGCGCCCGGTACCGGGTCTCGCTGGAGAAGCCGGAGCTGATCACCCCCGGGGAGGTCTACAAGTACACGATCAAGCTGTGGCCGACCAGCAACCTGTTCAAGGCGGGCCACCGCATCCGGCTGGAAATCTCCAGCAGCAACTTCCCGATGTACGACCGGAACCCGAACACGGGCGGGAAGTTCGGCGCCGACACGACCACGCAGCCCGCGTCGCAGACCGTCCTGCACGACCCGGAGCACCCGTCGTCGATCACGCTGCCGATCATGCCGGCGCCCGTCCGCTGACCCCGGCGTAACGGCTGGCCCGCGCCCCCCGGCCGCGGGCCAGCCGGAGGCCAGGTAGACCTGCTCGAAGTGGGCGTTACCGAACGTCCGTCCGGAGAAGTCGTTCTTGGGCCAGCCGCCGGTCTGGACCTTGTGGGCGTTCTCGACGTCGGCGAAGAACGGGATGGTCCAGCCGCCACGGTCGAACTGGATCCGGTACATCCGCTCGGTGAGCCGCAGCCGCTCGGCCTGGTCGCCGGGTGGCCTGCGCCTTCTCGGAGATCGACCGCAGCTCGCGGAGGTCGGCCTCGGGCGGGCGGATCAGCGTGGTCGTGTCGCTGAGGTCGGTCAGCGTCATCAGGGTCAGATAGTCGCCCTGCGGCGGCCACTTGTCGACCGAGAACTCCCAGTCGTGGAAGTTGGGCCCGAACAGCGTGGCGGTGTCCGACCTGCCGGACCTTGGTGGTCATCCCGATCTCGGCGGCGTTCTTCGCCAGCACCGCACACATGGGCACGGCCTCGGGCGAGACCGGGCCGGTGACCAGCTCGACCGTGACGCCCTCCTTACCTGCCTCCTTGAGCAACTGGCGCGCTCGGGCGACGTCCCGCCTGCGCACCAGCGACTTGGGATAGCCGGGCGGACGGCTCGGGCAGGTCGTTCGCCACCACGCCGTGCCCGGACGTGCACGCCGTGAGCGCCTGCTCCCGGTCGATCGCCAACCGCAGCGCCCGCCGCCCCCGCGGGTCGTCGAGGGGGGACTAATGCATGTTCATGTAGATCCCGCTCCACGCCCCGGTCCGGGACTCCATCAGCTTGAGCCGGGGGGCGTCGATGGTGGGGATAACCCCGCCCTCAAGACTCTTGCCCAACATCCCAAGCCGAAGCGCTCGAACGCCAACTCGGCACCGTCCTCAAACTCAATGCCGCACTCGAACAAGAGAGCATCCTCCTGGAACAAGAGATCCGGGCCCGCTCAGAGCCTCACCCCGAACCGGCAGTGGGTGTGCGAGCGGTTCGCCAACTACGGGAACGCGAGCAGGCCGTCTGCGCGTACTGCACCTGGTTGATGGCGTCGACCTGGCCGGACACGAGGCGTCCATCCGGGCCGAGTCGTCGTTGACGACGTTGACGACCAACTCGTCCAGGTAGGGCTTCGGGCCGAGGCTGCCGGGCGCGGCCGTCCCGCTCGGCTGGGACGGGTACGCGGTGTCCGAAGCTGGGGACTGGTCGTCGGCATGGGTGCTGGTATGTCCGGCTTGAGTTGCCGGTCGGGTCCGATGGGCGCCGCCGGCGGATCCGGCATGGTGGCTTCGGTACGCGGAAGGCGGTCGAGGAGGCCCTGGCGCAATTGGGTAAGCCGTCCGGTGCGGGTGGTGGGTTGCTCACGGTGGAGGAGTGGCTCGCGCAGTGGCTGGCCACTCGTGCCAGGTCGGCGTCCACGATCAACAACTACGCGTGCCATGTCCGCCGCTATTTCGCCCTGTACTTGGGCCGGATCGTGCTGGCGGAGTTGTCGTCGCGCACGTGCAGGCGATGTTCGCGGCGATTACCTGTCGGCAGGAGGCGCGGGGTGCGCCGTTGTCGGCGGCGACCTTGAACCGGATCTGGGCGATGCTGCGCACCGCGTTGAACGCTGCGATCCGGCACGGGCTGATCGGTGATGATCCGGCGTCGCGGGTGGAGTTGCCGGTGGCGCGGCGTCCGCGTGCGGTGGTGTGGACTGCGGCACGGGTCGGAGCATTGGCAGTGGACGGGGGAGCGGCCTCCGGTGGCGGTGTGGACGGCCGCGCAGACCGCCGAGTTCCTGCACGCGATCCATGAGCACCGGCTGTGCGGCGTTCCACCTGATCGCGCTACGAGGGCTACAAGCAGAGGGGCGGTTAGGTGTTTGGGCTGGTCAGGGGTGCCGCGCCCGGCAGAATTTGAACATCACCCCGGCACCTTCACAAGAACGCGCGTGACGGGCCCGGCCCGCCAGCTAAAGGACTGGGCCAACCGGGCGCCCTGGCCATCCGGCTCACGTTATTGACCTTTTTCACCCTGTGTGGCGAGTCGAGCGGGCTGAGTGGTGCCGTAATTCTCTTTGCTGTTGTCCTTTGGGGTTGGGGGAGCAGGTGGCGGCGGGTGCGCTGTGGCACCCGGCGGGTCCGCGTCGAACAGATCGTGGACGGCTTCCATCGCGAGGGAGGCGCGGGGGTATCCGAGGTAGCCGGCAAGGAGCGTCATCAGGGCGGTGAGCGCGTCCTCGCCGAGCCCGTGCTGGCGGGCCTGTCGCAGGTGGGTGGCCAGGCGGTCGCCGGATACGCCCTGGGCGGTCAGGGCCGTGATGACTGCGATGTCGCGGTCGCGTCCGGTGAGGGCGGGGTGTGCCCAGGCGGCTCCGCCGGCCGCCTGCAGTTGCTCCTCGGCGAACGGCAGCCCGACCCGCGCGGAGAAGGCGGCGAGCACGTCTGGCTCGGGCACGTTGAGGATCTCGGCGTAGACGGAGATGCCGCGCTCTCGCCGGCCATCGGATTCGGGGGTTGCCGGGCGAGCGCCATCTCTTCGCGTGTTCATGATGTGGCACTCAGTCGGAGGGGGCGGCGGCGTAGAAGGCCCGAGCGGCGGAACTGATCCATTCGGGCCGTTCCCAGGTGCTCCAGCGGGCGCGGGCATCGGTGTCGATGGCCGTGGCCGCATCGTCGGCGGAGACTCCGGTAGCCCGCAGGCGCCCAATTTCGTCGCGGACGTAGGTCAGGTAGTCGCGGACGTCGCCGATCAGCGAGGCGTCGGTCACCTCGCCGTGCCCGGGGACGACGACCTCGGGGGCCAGGGCGCCGAGCTGGTCGAGCACACCGATCCAGCGATGCGGGTCGACGTCGGTGTCGTGCGGCGGGAAGTACGGCGTGATCGGGAAGATGCGGGTCTCGAGCAGGTCACCGCCGAACAGCACCCGGTCGTCGACGAGCACGACCTGGTCGGCGGCGGTGTGGGCGGGGCCGACGGGTCGCAGCACGGCCGTGTGACCGCCGAGGTCGATCTCGGCCTGACCGTCGTAGACCAGGTCGGGATCGACGAACTCGACGCCTTCGAGCTCGGCCGCGATGGCCGGGCCCAGGCCCCGGAACATGTCAAGGTATGCGGCGCCCTTGCGATGCAGCTCGTCGCGTTGTCCCCGGTTGTAGACGATGGTCGCGGCGCCCTTGAAGGCCTGTGCGCCGAAGCCGTGCTCGGGGTGGAAGTGCGTGACGGTCAGGAACAGGCGCCGCTCGCCGGCGAGGCGGCGCGCCTGCCGCAGGACGTGCGCGCCGTTGCGCGGCCCCATGCCGGTGTCGACGACCAGCGCGGCCCTCTCGCCGACGACGATGCCGACGTTGGGGACGAGCTCCACCCGCCGGTCCGGGATCACGTAGACGCCGTCGGAAACCTGGACCGGCTCACCGCTCACGACCGGCGCTGGCGCGCCGCTGACATCCGGCACGCCGCCGACGTCCGGGCCGGCGGTTTGTTCGGGCACGACGTTCGATGAGGGGTCGGTGGGGCACATGATCGCCCTCCAATCTGAGCAGTGTTTAGATTCAGTCTCCGACCGTACCACCAATCTGAGCACTGTTAAGATCGATGCTATGGGCAGGAGTCGCTATCACCACGGGGACCTGCGCGGCGCGCTGCTGGACGCCGCCGAGGAACTCGTCCACGAGCACGGCGACACGAACTGGTCGCTGCGTGAGGCCTCGGCCCGGGTCGGAGTCAGCCCGAGCGCCGCCTACCACCACTTCTCCTCCCGCGACGCGCTGGTCCGTGCCCTGTCCGTGCGCGTCCTGTCCCGGCTCGGGGAGCAGATGGCCGACGCCGCCGCCCAAGCCGCCGCACCGGGCGCCGATGTCCGGCAGGGACTCGTGGCTGCAGGGCGCGCCTACGTTCGCTGGACGCTGGAGGATCCCGCGGTCGCCCGCCTGACCTTCGGCTCCGGCCCCCGCGACGGCGACGCCGCGATCTCGCCGCACCCGCACGACGTGCTCGACACCGAACTGGACCGGCTCGTCGAGATCGGCGACCTGAGCGTCCAAGCCCGCCCCGGCGCCGAGTTCGCCGTCTGGGCCGCCGTCCACGGCCTCGCCACCCTGCTCGCCGACGGACTCATCACCCTCGACGGCCCCGGGGCCGCCGACCTGCACACCGAACGCCTCGTCCAGGCCGTGCTCACCGGCTTGGCGCAGGAGACCACACCGTCGCCGGGTTGGCCCGCAGCGCGCTCCGCCCACACCGAGCGCCAGGCCAGGGGACAACGCTCAGGCCAGGCGACAAGCTGACGCCACCGCAGACCAGCCACGGCCGACCCCTCCGAACCAACCGTCGAACATCGAGCGAACACGGGGACGAACCGGGACAGAATCCGGGCTCTTGGCAACGGTAAAACCGCAGCTCAGACGGGGGCGCGCCCGGCAGGATTCGAACCCGCGACCGTCGGATTAGAAGTCCGAGGTTGGAGCTGTTGGTCAATTATTCCGGGTGTCAGCACCTGTCGTTGCGTCCCATGATGAGGAAATAGCAGCAGCCTGCGATGCCGCTCTATGCCGCCTACTGCCCACGCGTTCCGCAACATACGAGCAAACAACGAGCGAACATGTCCACCCGCAGCAGGTCTGTGTCCGCAGAGGTTCGACTATGGCTCTCACGGACCACCTTCCTTCGGAAGTGCAGTGTCGGCACTCCGTAACATTGTTGGCCTACATTGGCCCCACATTGGGGATGTCTGCTCATAGCGGGCGACGGCCGGTCCTGGATGATGGAGGCTCCGTGGCGCAGGCGTGGGTGGTTCGAGCCGGACGGTACGGCGAGCGGGATCAATGGGCGCTGGAACAAGGATGGTCTGGTGGTGGCTGGCGTGAGGTTCCGGATCTGACCGACTGCACCACTCGCGAGGACTTGGCGAAGGTGGTCGCTGCGACGTTCCCCACCGCGTCTGATGGCCGCCTCAACAACTTCATCGGACAGATGTGGGCGCTGCGCAACCGTATCCAGGCAGGCGACCTGCTCGTCATGCCACTCAAAACAACCAAACAGATCGCGTTCGGCCGCGTGACCGGTGCTTACACCTACCGCGGCGACGACCCGGACCCGGACAAACGCCACGTGGTCAAGGTCGACTGGAAACGCACGGACCTTCCGCGCACGGCGGTCAAGCAGGACCTGCTGTTTAGCCTGGGGAGTTCGCTGACCATCTTTGCGCCGAGCAAGAACAACGCAGTGACGCGTCTGGAGCAACTCCTGTCAACCGGCGCGGATCCCGGTAGCGCGGCCCTCATCGGCCCGTCACCCGGGACCGCCACGGTAACGGAACCTGGTGAAGGGACCGACGTCGACGAGCCAGAACTGGCAACTGATATCGAGCAGGCGGCTCTCGACCAGATCACCGCACGCATCGCCGAGGAGTTCGCGGGTCACGGGCTGGCGACTTTGGTGTCGGCGGTGCTGACCGCGGAGGGCTTCTACTGCGACCAGTCACCACCCGGCCCCGACGGCGGCGTCGATATCACCGCCGGCCGAGGCCCTCTCGGTCTGGATAGCCCCCGGCTGCTGGCACAGATCAAATCCGGCGGACAGATAGGGGCACCAGTGGTCACCCAATTGCACGGCGTCATGACAACTCACGGTGCCGAACAGGGCCTCTTGGTCGCTTGGGACGGGCTGACCAAGCCAGCCCGCGACACCTTGAAGAACCAGGCGCTGCGCGTACGAGTGTGGCAGGCTGCCGATGTCGTTACCGCGGTATTGCGCACCTACGACCGGCTCCCCGAAGACATCCGCGCAAGGCTCCCGCTGCGCCGTGTCTGGATGCTTAGCGACAGCGACTCCTAGACCGAAGCTTTGGTCCTTCAGGGGGAACGGATCCCGACACAAAACGCGGGGTACATCGGCGAACCTACGAGAGCAGGGTACGTCACGGACGTCACGAAACCCGGGGCAGCTCAAGGCCAGCATCGAACGCTACCTGCGGGCCTTCGAAGCCAAGACCCTGCCCGAAGACACCTGCGGACACGGCGTCCGCGAACTCGCCGACACCATCGCTCAGCTTCGCGAACGCAAGATCGAACTCCACGACGCCCTCGCCGACGTCCCCTAGGCACCGACCGAAAACGACCGCGCACATGTCCGGGAGCGCATCAAAGAGGCAGTCGACCACGGCGCACTCCGCAGCCCGCAAAGCGCTCATCCAGTCCCGCGTCCACGAAGCCCGCGTCACCGGACGCCACCACGTCCAGCCCGTATTCCGCCTTCCCGGCGCCCACCGTGACGTAGACGCCGAGAAGGTTCGCGAGCTGTCGGGATCGGCGCCTCCGGCAGGGGAGACAAAGCATGGGTGATACCCCCTGACCAGGCAATTCCCCGTCAGATAGTCCGTCAAGAGACCGTCAGTCTCCCGAACCCCTCCGCGGCGCTCATGCCATCGAGGCGAGCCGCACTCGATCAAAGCCAGGCGAGCCGTGACGACAATTCACGGAGACCGATGGGTTCGGGGAACCACCACCGCATCAGTGGGTCTCCTCGCTGGCATCGCCGCGGCCGTCTCGTACCGCCACATGAACGAACTGGCCCTCCAACACGGGGAGTCCTCGTGGACGGCCGTCCTCATCCCTCTCAGCGTCGACGGCATGGTCGTGGCCAGCTCCATGTCGATCCTCCTGGCGAGCCGGTCCGGCAGCCGAGCCGACCTGCTTCCATGGCTGCTGCTCGCAGTCGGCAGCCTGGCCAGTCTCGCCGCCAACGTAGCCGTCGCCGAGCCAACCTTGATCGGTCGAGTGATCGCCGCCTGGCCCAGCTTCGCCTTTGTAGGCGCGTACGAGCTCCTCCAGGGCCAACTTCGCGCTGCACACTCGATCCGGGCGAAGGGAAGCGGACCGGTGCAGGCCGAGAGCGAGGCCGGTGATCCTGGTCCGAGTCAGCCTGGCAAACGACTTCAGCGCCAGGCGTGGGCATGGGCGATACAGAATCGGTCGCCCGACGGTTGAGTCGCCCTCAGGGCAACGGATCGCCACGGCCTTCGACCGCAAGCTGCAGTGGGGCGGATGGTCAAGCAGGCAGGTCAGGCTGGGCAATTCGCTCTCGTGGGGGAATGGGAGACATGTGATGGATGATCATGCTCAAGGCCGTGGAAGCGCGGCCGGTGTATCCAGCGGCTGTTCAGGAACCTGGAGGGAGCACGAGAGAGGCGTCGGGGCCGAAGGCGGAGACGCTCAGCTTGGCTCGGCGGCCTGGATGGGCGTCCAGGATCCCGCGGACCATGACTCGTTGCTTGGCACCGTGGTGATGGACCGCCTGCTGGTAGTTGGCTTCGTCCAGGTCAAACCAGACGGTGCGACGACGGCGATCGATGATGGTCTCCATGCCGACTTCTCCACCTGACGCTTCGTCGTCGGCCTCATGGTGGAGATAGGTGATCCGTCCAAGAGAACGTGCTCTCTGGTTCTAGGCAGCTTCTTGAGCGTGTCGGCGATGTACTCGACGTTCTCCTTGGCCGCGCGGGGGAATGACACTTGCCCCGTCGCTCCCATGGGAGCCTGGGCTGCGCGTGACCAGTTGAAGGTCACGTCCAGTTCGGCGACGCTTTCCCGTGTCAGCGCAGTGTCGATGGCGTTGCAGAGTTCGCGTGATACACCGTCGTGGACAGCATCGGTGACGTCTTGTCGGCTGGGGCGCTGCTCTGAGCGGACTACTGCTATCTCGTGCAAAGTTTGGAGGGCGTCGGACATCGTGCTGGTCCCGCGTCGATCGAACAGAGACTCCTCCAGCCCGATGTCGAGTTCCTCTTGAGGATCGTCGCTGACCGGCGGTGCCGGCACGGCCTTGCTGATGATGGGGAGGATGTAGGAGCCGCGTTGCGTCTGCCCTAGCCGCACGTTTAGCAGGTGTTCCCTGGCCCTGACCGGCATTGAACTCCCGAAGCTGCCCTGGCGGCGGATGGTGGCGGCAGCGGACGCCTTGATGAGCCGTTGTGCTGTTTGGAAGAGGCGCAGACCGGTGTGGAAGGGGATGGTGCCGTCGAGCAGGTCTGGATGAGTGGCGCGGACTCGTGTGATGTCGTGAAAGACCAGCGAGATGTCGTCTTCGATTTCGTGTACGGCCCGGTGCTCAGCCCTGGCCAAATCCTCGAAGAGGATGGTGACTCGTCTTGGGTAGTCGCTGGCTGTCGTGATCAGCGGTACCAGCAGGCCATCATGCGGCCTGCGGTCATGGCTCCAAAGCTGGGCCAGCGGTCCGCTCTCGGAAGGCCTCCACCCTTCGAAGCGGAGGTAGGCCGTGATCTCCTCAGGGTCCCACACTGGGGTTCAGGTCTGGCGTCATGCCGCCTCGCCCTCGTCGTGCCCCTGTCGTATCCGCCACAGAGACTCCCCGAACATATGTTTGAGGGTTTCGCTTGTCAACGGCTGTGAGCGAGGGAGGTGAACGGCGGTCGTCGAATTGCCGGCAGGCGCCGGTTCGTCCTGGAGCTTTGCCCAATAGCCGTGACATGCCATGAGCATGCGAGTCGGTTCGTGGAGAACCCAGTCGCCGAGGTCAGTGGGGACAACGACGAGTGCCAGATAGCCAGGAGCGGATCGGTGGGGATCGCGCAACTTGTTGAACGTGGCCACGTCGAGGTCGTAGACGAAGTCGTCGCCGGCAGTGCGCGGGCTTTGCGTGCATTTCAGCTGGAGGTCGACCATGAGCCCTTCGGAGTGGAGCGTAACGTCCACACCGTCCTTGTCTTGGTTCCAGCGTCCTATGGTGTACCCGCCGCGGGTAGCGATGGCCAGGATTAGGCGTTGCTGAGGTGCTCTTTCTGCCAGCTCGCCGCCTCCGCCACGCTGCTCTGCCTTTCGGGACGCGTCACCACATGCTGCGCACTCCACCACATGTTTACCCAAGTTGACTGTGCTGTAGAAGATGTCGGATCAGCAAGGGGGCCCGCTCGGATCGTCCCGCCCGCCTCTCAAGAGCAAGGCAGCCACCGAGGCCGTTCTCCACGAGTTTGTCCTGGGCCACCTGGATCATGAGGAGGCGGGGCTCACCCATCACTGCGAGCAGGCCATCCGGAATACGACCGCAGCATCACGGGCTGCGCACCTCCGGGCTGACCTTCTACCCCGGTGTCGTCGTCGGCCCCGGGGGACGCCAGTTCCTGCTCACCGATCCCCTGGGCAACCTCATCGAGCCCTTTGCCCCCGATTCCCTCCCGTGAGAGACCACACCGGCCGGGACTGAGTGCAAGAGAGGCATGCAGTGGTCAGCAGATCGGTGGGGACGGCGCAACTTGTTGAACGTGGCTACGTCAAGGTCGTAGACGGCTTCGACCGCTGATCCGAGCGGCAAGCGCCGGGCTTCGCACGGTTCGCACGGTCGATCTGACTTCACTTGGCCTGGTCCTCCAACCGGGGAACGGGTTGGTCGGTGTAGAGCTTGGCCTGAGTGCGGAACATTCGTCGGTATTGGGTGTCGGAGCTCATGAGTTGAGCGTGGGTGCCTTCCTCGATGATTCGGCCGTTTTGGAGAACGAGGATGCGGTCGGCGTGCTGGACGTTGGCGAGCCGGTGAGTGACCAGGATGGTGTGGCGGTGGCGTCCGTTGTGGCGGGCGGCTGCAGTCAGTCCGTCGAAGACCTTGGCCTCGGCGTAGGCATCCAGGGCGGCGGTGGGCTCGTCGGCGACCAGGACGTCGCCGTCACGGTAGATGGCCCGGGCGATGCCGAGGCGCTGCCACTGGCCGCCGGAAAGGTCCTGCCCCTCGGTGAACTCCCGGGACAACACCGTCTGGTGGCCGTGCGGCAGGGAGTCGAGCACTTGGTCGACGCTGGACAGAGTGATCGCGTTGTTCCAGCGCGTGTGATCGGGGTCGGTGGCCTCCAGCCGCCCGGCGCGCACGTTGGTCTCCGCGGTCATGGGCCATTGTGCGGGCTGTTGGGCGATGACGGCGACCCGGGAGTGCACCGAGTCCGTGGCGGCGTGGGCGAGGGCGACGCCGTCCCAGCAGACGATTCCCTCGGTGGCAGGGAACAGGCCTGTGATCACTTTGCCGAGGGTGGTCTTGCCCGAGCCGTTCTCGCCTACAAGCGCAGTCACCTCGCCTGCCTTGAGTGTCAGCTCGATGTCGGTCAGAGCTGGAGTGTCTTGTCCGGGATAGGTGAACGAGACGCCTCGCAGCTGGATCGTCTCGGGCGCCCGGGTGATCCGCTCATCGCCGCCCGCGCGCTCCCGCTCGGCGGCTGCCTCCACGAGACGCTGGAGGAAATCGAGATAGAACGAGTCCTCGTACAGGCGGTTGATCGCTTGGACGGAGCCCGACAGGGAGCTGGAGACGGTTCGCATGGCGATCAGCGCGCTCCCGGCCAGTGCCAATGCCAGCGCTCCCGAGTAGAGCAACGCGCCCAACACCACGTAGGCCAGCGCAGTGCCGAAGCCCACGAGCACACGGCCGATCAGGCGGATCACTGACTGGCGTCGTTCCATGCGCAGTGCCACCTTCATCTGGTCGGTGGCGACCCGGCGGTACTCCTCCAGAAGGGACTCCTGCAGGGTGCAGGCGTGGCGTTCTACTGCGCCGTCCCGGCCGGTGAGCAGCCTGCCCACGACGAACATGCGCATCTGGTGGACCGCATTGCCAAGGAAGGTTTCATAGCGCAGCTTGGCAACCCGCATCGCCGCCCAGCCATCAGCCACGGCTACCAGCAGCAGGGTCGGGACCAGCCAGACGTTCAGCACCGCCACCGTCACGAGTGCGGCCGCCAGTGCGACGCTTCCCGCCAGTACGTCGCCCACGCCGCGCACGCCGGACTCGACCGCTTGGACGCCGCGGCGGCCTCCCTGGCGTACCAGTTCACGGAAGCTCGCGTCTTCGAAGGCGATCAGATCCACCTGCGACACTGCGCCGTGGACCTCCAGGTCTGCCTCGCGAACTGCACGCGGCGTCAACGCCCCGCGCACCGCCTCAACGGCCGATGTCAGGCCGCCGCGCGTCGCGTAAGCCGCGATCACCAGTCCCAGAGCCGGCAGGGCGTTCTTCACCCGGTCCGGTGTCGGTCCTTCGCGTAGCAGGGCGCCGAACACGTCGCCGGTCGCCAGGAGGCCGAACGATGTCACCACGCCCGAGGCGCAGTAGAGGAAGGCAGCCAGCAAGGACAAGCCGGGGGAGGCGCGCCAGGTGAGCCGCACCAGGACGGCGACCGTGCCAGGGATCGCCCGGAGGGTTCGCCATCCACTGGCGGCGGCGGCGTTTTCTCTCGCCTTGGCCCAGTCCGGTTGGCGCATGCCTTCGACGCCCACCAGCGGGGGAGAGGGATCGTGGGTTGAACGCACAGCTTTTTCAGGCACAGCAGCAGACGTGCTCACAACAAGCCTTCCAGCTCGGGCACTCGTCCACTGCACCAGCAGTTACCGCGCGTTGCGCGGCTCTATCGCCACCTCAAGGATCCTCGGTGTCCTCGATGAAGTCAAACGCGCAGCAACCCATTCACCGGCAAGGAAACGGGACGCGGCGAACGAACGTTGGATCACGAAGGAGCTCCATCGAGGTGGGGGTCGGTTTACGAACATTGTTCGAGTGAAGTACGGTGTTCTGGACACTGAATAAAATAGCCGAGGGATTTCTGTGGACCCTGAGGTGGACATGCCGCTGCCCCCAGGACGTAAGCGTCGCGTAAAGGCGCCCCCGGGTCGGCCTCTCACTGTCGATCTGATCGTAGATACCGCGCTACAGTTGCTGGTCTCCGAGGGCCTGGACGCGATCAGCATGCGCAAGGTGGCGAAGGAGTTCGACACCGGACCCGCCTCGCTTTACGCGCATGTGTCGGACAAGGACGAACTCTTGGAATTGCTCCTCGACAAGATCGCCGGGCAGGTCACCCTGCCCGAGCCCGATCCAGATCGGTGGCAGGAGCAACTCAAGGACCTGGCCCGCGAGATCCGGAAGGTGTGGGGCGAACACAAGGACATCGCTCGGGCCTTCGTCGGGCGGTTTCCTGTCGGCCCCAATCAACTGCGCGTCGCCGATACCCTCCTGGGCGTCCTGCGGGCCGGCCGGATACCGCCCAAGGTCGCCGTGTATGCGGTGGACGTTCTCGGGCGGTATGTGAACGCCGAGACCCTGGCCAGCACCGGGCCGGCCTTCCAGGTCGAGCCAGGGAAGGATCCCGAGCGGTCGGCTCAGGAGTACACGGCGCGGATCGCTGACTACCTTCGTGCCCTGCCCCCTCAGCGCTACCCGCACATCGTGGACATGGTCGACCAACTTCTCGGACAAGACAGTGACCAACGGTTCGAGTTCGGTCTCAACCTGCTGGTGCAGAGCTTTGCGTCCTACGCGGGGAAGGAAGACTGAGGTTCAATCGCGGCGGCACGGCGAGTGTCTAGCTCGTTCTGCATGCGCTCGGCGTCACGGCGGTACGTCCAGTAGGCCGGAGTAAGAACGGCTGCGTTCACCAGCATTAGCACGACGAAGACCCAGAAGAAGACCGCCTTGAGACCGATCACGTCACCGACCCAGCCCGCCGCGAAGCTGTAGCCGGCCCACGCAATCGCCTCGAAGATCGAAAGGTAGATCGCGAACGCGGCGCCCCGCAGTTCGGGCGGTACAACCGCCATCACCATCGGCCGGTTGACGCCTGGATTGACACCGACCATCACTCCCATCAGGCCAAAGAAGAACCCGAACACCCAAATGGTGTGGCCGTGCGAGAACTGCGTTCCGAAGAACGCTACAACCGCGAACGCGACTTGGGCTGTCTGCAGAACCAGGACCAGGCCGTAGCGGGGACTGAGACGGACGGCCCCGTCAGCCGACGCGCCTCCAAGCAGGTTCCCGACAAAGTAGCCGATGCCGAGCGGCATGAGCGCTATTGACGCAGTGGCGGTGGAGAAGCCGTAGACATCCGTCAGGAACACTACGCCGAAGGTGCTGATCAGTAGCTGGCCGGACAGTATTCGGGAGCTCAGGAGGATTAGGAAGGTCGGGATGCGGAAAAGCGCACGGACTTGCGACCACGTGACCCGGGAACGCTTGGCGCGCACCGTCCGGTCAAGGTCAGCTAGCTGCCGTTCCGCTGCGCCGGTGCCCGGATCACGGAACCACGCCCACAAGGCCAGGCCAATCAGCACATTGAACGCACCAATGCCCCACAACCCCCACCGCCACCCGTCGTCGGTCTTGGAGAGCAGACCACTGACCGGAGCGAGGGAGGCGGCGGCGAGCGCGATAGCCCCGTGCACCAAGCCGACCGCGCGGCCCCTCGCCGAGGCATCGAACAGGTCCCCGATGACTTCCGTGATAAGCGGATAGGCTGCCGCGTAACCTGCGGCCAGAACGGTGTAGAGGATGAGCAACTGGGTGAAGTTCTGGGCGAACCCGGTGGCGACACCCCAGATCCCCCAGAGCCCGGTGGCGAGCACCAGCACGCCCTTGCGCGACCAACGCCTCGCGACCCATACCCAGAACGGACCGGCGACCGTCCCGACTAGTTTGCTCGCAGCGATCAGCACACCGAGTGCCTCGAGCGACAGCCCAAGACTGTGCCGGATGACCGGAAAGAGCGCGGAGACAAGACTGCTCTCGGTGCTGTCGACGAGCATGGCGCCGCCAAGCAAGGTGAGCTGTCGCTTCCTCCCGGCTACTCGGGGTGGAGATTCAGCTGACTGGATGGAGGTCTTGAAGGGATTGTGAGTCTGAAACATGCCGACAGCATCATGGGGGGCGTTGATGATGGCCTCCGAAGCAAGATCATGGTCCCTGGCTACACGTTCCCGGAAAGCCGCACGGGGAGTTCCTCCAGGCCCCGCATCATGGTGCTGAACCGCCATTTCAGCTCGTCGGCGTCGATGGCCAGGCCCATTTCTGGGAACCTCTCGAAGAGCTTGCTCAGGATGACCTCTCCTTCCAGCCTGGCCAGCGGAGCCCCGATGCAGTGGTGGATGCCGTGGCCGAAGGCGAGGCTCTTGGAGTTCGCCCGCCTGATGTCGAACCGGTTCGGATCCTCGTACCGCTCCGGGTCTCGGCACACGGAGAGAAGGCAGATGGTGACGAACTCTCCCTGCGGGATCTTCACGTCCCCGACGACGATCGGCTCGGTCGTGAATCTCCAGGTCGAGCTCACGTTCGGACCGTCGAAACGAAGGATCTCCTCGACGGCCGAAGGCCACAGTGAGGGGTCGGACGCCAACAGCGCTCGCTGGTCGGGATGCTCGAATAGGGCGAGCGCCCCGTTCCCGATGAGGTTCACGGTCGTCTCATGCCCGGCGACCATCAGGACGTACGCCATCGACATCAGCTCCGTCCCGTTCAGCTGATCGCCGTCATCGCTTGTGTGGATGAGTGCGCTGAGCAGGTCATCGGCGGGATCGGAGCGCTTGGCGGCTATGAGCCGGCCAAGGTACTCCACCACCTCGGATCCGGCGTCGCGCACATTGTCGCTAGAGGTACCGGAGACGAGCAGGTTGGAGCGCTTTCGAAACCACTCCCGGTCGGTGAGCGGGACACCGAGGAGTGAGCAGATGACGGTGAAGGGCAGCGGGAACGCCAGCTCCCCCATGAGGTCGATCTGTGTTCGGCGAGAGACGGAGCCGAGGAGTTCGTCGGCCAGATCCGAGATCTGGGGACGCATTTCGCGTACCCGTCGGGCAGTGAAGACCTTGGCCACCAGCCGGCGGAGGCGGGTGTGATCCGGCGGGTCACTGTCGAGCATGTGCTCGGCGAGTTCACGCGGGAACTGGCGTCTTGACCCGCTCTCGCGGAGGAACTCCGCACGCTTGTCGGGGTCGGTGAAGTTCTTCTCCAGCAGCCCGTACCCGATGCGCATGTTCTTGCTGAGGCGGGGGTCGGCGAGGAGCTCCCGGCCGTCCTCGTAGCGGGTGACGATCCATTTCTTCAGACCGTTCGGCTGGGCGACACAATGGGCCGCCGCCGAACGCCGGAGCTCGGCCAGCCGAGGGTAGGGGTCGCGCATGAACTCCTCATCGAAGAGTTCGAGCGGGGATGTGGGGGAGGAGAGACCCGTCATTCTGCGGCACACCTTTCCGTTACGCCTGGGGGAGATGGTGGGCTGGACGGATGGGGATGCCGACCCGCTGGAGGCCCGCGTAGTCGACAACTTCCCAGTGCTCGACGACCTTCAGGTTTTCCAGGCGGAACAGGTCCGAGGTACGCATCCTGAGCCTTTTGCCGGTTGGGTGGCGGCCCTGCGTGTAGCCGGTGAAGGTGCCGCGCCAGGTCGCGAAGACCATGACGTGGTCGCTGCGGGCCAGGATGTGATCGACGGTCACCGACAGATCCGGATACCGCTCGAAGTTCCCGGCGAAGTAGTCCTTGAACGCTTCGATCCCGCTGGGAACGGCGGGCATCTGGAAGTTGTGATGCACGTAGTCCTTTTCATAGAAGTCGTCGGCGCGGTGGAGGAGATGCTGAGTCATCACCTCCCTGTATGCGGCCAGGACGACCCGTGCGTTCGCTTTCTCCTCCGACAGATGCTCTCCGCGCAGAAGATCGCTGGAGGGGTGCCCGGACCGTCTGGGCGCGAGGCCGAACTCCCCGAGTTCGCAGTAGTCGACGACCGCGCCATGCTCGACGACCTTGTCGTCACGCAGCCGGAACAGCTCGCTGGTGTACAGCTTCAGTTCGCGTGAATCGTCCTCTCGATGAACTCCCGTCCAGGTGAAGAACGACATGACGTGGTCCTGGTCGGCCAACGACAGTCCGACCGTTACTTCGAGGTCAGAGAACACGCTGCGGAAATCTCGCCAGAACTCGGAGATGTCGGCGCCGACTCTGGGGTCGTGTTCCTTCAGGTGGTCGGCGTAGTACTTGGGGATCAACTCGGTGCGGCCCTGGTTGTGGACATCCTCGACCAGGCGCTTGACGGTGTCGAGATTCCTTTTCTCGTGCATGCTCACCAGGCCTGGCATTCGGCGACCAGAGCCACCAACGGGTCCATCGCGCTGAGCTTGTGTCCCCAGGAGTAGAGGACCAGTTCGTCGACACCGACGTCCGCATAGGAACGGGCGGTCTCGCGTAGTTCGGCGACGTCCACGACCAGGCCGTTGACGATCTGATCGGTGTAAGGCTGGACCGCCTCGTAGTACGCCCGCATGTTCTGCCTGCCGGTGGCCAGCTCGGCCTCGTCCCCGAGGGCGAAGTCGACCTGGGCGAGAAAGCGTGGCCTGCCCTCGCGCCCCTCGTTTCGCCACTCCTTCTCGACGGAGCGGAACTGCTGTTCGGCGACGGCGGCGGTCGGCCCGGAACTGATGTATCCGTCGCCGAAGCGCGCGATCCGTCGGTGGGTCGCGGGCTTGAATCCGCCGATGAGCAGCTCGGGTCCACCGCCGATCGGAGCGGGGCCCGCGAAGGGCTCACCGCTGCGGGAGGGCTCTCCGGACCAGGTGGCGCGCATCGCAGCCAACTGCTCATCGAGTCTGGCGCCGCGGCGGTGGAAGTCCTGCCCCACCGCGGTGTAGTCGTCCTTTCGGATGCCCACGCCTACGCCCAAAGAGAGCCGGCCGCCGGTGAGCCGATCGAGCGTCGCCGCCTGCTTGGTCAGCAACGCCGTTTCGCGAAGGGGGGCGAGCAAGATGTTGGTCTGCAGCCGGATCCGCGACGTCGCCCCGGCCAGCGCGGACAGTGTGATCAAGGGTTCGGGGTTGTCGTAGACAAGCCTGTCGAGCAGGCAGACCGTGGAGAATCCGTAGTATTCGGCCCACTTTGCCCACTCGGGCAGTTCTTCCGGCGGGGCGGCGATGGGCAGGCCAAGCGCGATCTTCATGTGGGTCTCCCAGGACACGGAAGTGTTCGGAACTTGCTAGGGCTTGCGCGCTACCAGAGCCAGGGCGACCGCGTCGGTGCCGACCTCGTCCGGTGGGTCGTCCGCGCACGGACGCCAGAGCGGAACCGGCGTGACACCCGGCTCGATGATGTCCAGCCCGGAGCAGAGCGAACGAAGGGCTGCGGCGTCCCGCCAGCGGATCGCGTCGCTGACCCGCTCCTTGTACTGCTCGGTCGCCTCAGGAGCGGGTGGTCCGGTCTCGTCGCTCCGGTGCATGATCCCGGCGTGTGAGATCACGAGGAAACTGCCCGGGGCCAGGTGGGCGAGATACTGGTCCAGGACCTTGCGAGGGTGGTCCTGATCCGGGACGAAGTGCAGGATCGCCGCCAGGACGAGCGCGATCGGCCTGTCCGGATCGAGCATCGCCCGCACCTCGGGATTCGTGAGGATCTCGCCCGGTCGCAGGAAGTCTCCCTGGATCGACGTGGCCCGCGGCTCGTCCGCGAGAATCGCCCGGCCATGGGAGACGGCGACGGGGTCGATGTCGACATACACCACCCGGCTGGACGGGTTGCACTCGAGGGCGACTTCGTGAACGTTTCCCTCGGTGGGAATGCCTGCGCCGATGTCCAGAAACTGGTCCACTCCCAGTGAGCTCAGCTCGCGGACCGCTCGCCTGAGAAACGCGCGGTTGGAGCGCAACGTCATCGGGAGAACGGGGTTCTCGCTCTCCAGGCGTTCGGCGATCACACGGTCGACGGGAAGGTTGTGCGTCCCGCCGACCCAGTAGTCGTAGACCCTGGCAATGCTCGGAGTGTCGAGATCGATATCCGGCGGTGCCCAATCTGGACGGATCACGGTCTGCTCCTTCGATGTGTTTGCTGGTCCGATGGCCAGTCTTCGGGGACGAGATCGACTACAGCTCGACTGCGACTTGAGTCAGCTTTCCGGTGTCTGCCGGGTGCCGGGCCCTGACCGCGTAGGCCGCGTTCGGGCGTGCGGTCAGGGCCCGGACTGGTCCTGTAGTCAGCCTTGCGACCGGGCGCGACGTGGCAGGGCGAAGGCGAGCGCGAACGCTGTCGCCGCCGCGGCCGCGGAGACCAGGCTCGTCTCGGTGAGCGCGGAGACATGACGGTCGTGCCCGGCGAGCTCGAAGTACAGCGTGGTGATGGTGGCGATGCCCAGCGCACCGCCGAGCTGCTGCACTGCCGAGAGGGTGCCGGACGCCGAACCGACTTCGCTGTCGGAGACCGCGCCGAGGATCACTCCGAACAGCGGACCGAACACGGTCCCGAGACCAAGTCCGAGGACCAGCGCTCCCGGAGTGAACGTCCAAGCGTCCAGCGTCCCGGCGAGGTACGAGGCTGCGGACAGCAGGGCGAAGCCGCCCACGACGGTCAGGAGGCCGGCGAGAAGGAGCCGCCGGCCGAAGCGGTCGGTCAATGAGCGCGTCGCAATGGAGGCGATGACGATGCCACACGTCAATGGCAGCCCGACCAGGGCCGTTCGCAGCGCGGAGTAGTGCAGCCCGACCTGGAAGTACAGGCTGGACACGAAGAGGAAGCCGACCAGCACGCAGAAGAAGATCATGACGACGCCGATGCCGATCAGGAACGTGCGGTTCGACAGCAGGCTGGACTCGATGACGGGCGTGCGCTTAGTGCGGTGTTCGTAGCGGACGAAGACACCGAAGAAGAACAGCCCGCCGACCAGCAGACCGAACATCCATGCGGGCCACCCTTGCTCGCGCCCCTGCACGAGGGGGTAGATCGTCAGCGTGGTAGCGATCGCGACGAGTGCAACGCCGAGCAGATCGAGCCTGATTATGATCCGGTCCTGGTCGCGCGGGACGAACAGCATCGCGCCGACCAGCGCGAGGATTCCGAGCGGCAGGTTGATCGCGAAGATCATGCGCCAGCCGGAGCCAAGGAAGTCGGCTCCGATCAGGGTGCCCGCCAGTAGAGGTCCGCCGACCGTCGCCAGTCCGATGGCGGGAGCGAAGGTGGCGAAGGCGGCCCCCAGCTCCCGGCGCGGGAACACTGAGCGGACGATTCCGAAGCTCTGCGGGACCAGCAGGGCGGCGGAGATGCCCTGCGCCACTCGCGCGCCGATCAAGATCAGCGGCGTGGGCGCGAGCGCGCAGGCCAGGGACGCGACGGTGAAGCCGAGGATACCGAGAAGGAACAGGCGACGCCGCCCGTAGATGTCACCCAGTCGACCGCCCATGATCAGCAGGACCGCGAACGGCAGGATGTAGCCGGCGGACAGCCACTGGATCGTCGCCTCTCCACCGCCGAGATCACTCTGGATGGACGGGCCCGCGACGCTGATGACGGTGCCGTCGAGCTGGTTGATGATGGCTGCGCAGATCATGACGGCGAGGACGAGCCACCGCCACCGATATGGCTGCGTGATCGCCTCAGCGGCCTGCTGAGAGCCGGCTTGCCGTACGCCTCCGGAGCCCGGAGGCGAGGCGTCGGCGTTCAGTCTGTTTTCGGGCACAGGAAAACTCCCTGCCACCCCTATGACGACCGATCGCTCTGACAGCACCGACCCGTTCCCCCACTGTGGCGTACTTCAAGGGAACGTGACCAAGACGCGGCGACTATACATCACGCCGCGGCGCACGGTCAGCCGTCGAAGCGACCCCGTCCGTCGTGGTCTCGCCCTGGTCGAGCGAGTATCCAGCGAGGATCGAGGCGAGACCGGCACGGTGAGTTCGCCCCGTTCCCAGACGGCCAAGGCCGGGAGGAGCCATCACCATGCGCGTGATCCAGCACGACGAGTTCGGAGCACCGTCAGTCCTGCAGAACCGTGAGGCCGACGTGCCCGAACCGGGCCCCGGTGAGTTGTTGGTCCGCTGCGAGGCCATTGGCGTGGACTACGCGGCGGTCCAGCGTCGTCACGGGGTACCGATCGGTTTTCCGGTGAAGCTCCCCTCCATTCCGGGAGGGGATGTCGCCGGCCATGTCGTGGCCTCGGGTGAGGACGTGACGAACTTTCCGGAACGGATCGTCACGGAGGTGGGGGGCGGCGCGTATGCCGAGTACGTCGTGGTGGACGCCGAGCATGTGGTGCCGATCCCCAAAGGGCTGGATGCCGCCACGGCAGTGGCGCTGCTGACGCCGGGGCAGACCGCCTACCACGCGTTGACGGCGAGCGGCCGGTTGCAGCCCGGTGAGACGGTCCTGGTGAACGCCGCGAGCGGCGGGGTCGGCCACCTGGCCGTACAGCTCGCCAAGGAGATGGGTGCCGGGACGGTCATCGGGACCGCGAGCAGCCAGGCCAAGCTCGAGCTGGTCCGTTCGCTCGGAGCCGACCACGTAATCGACTACACGCGGGACGACTGGACCTCCCAGGTCCAGGCGGTGGCCGGCGACGGTGTCGACGTCATCCTGGAAGTCGTCGGGGGGAAGGTCCTCCGGCAGAGCGCGGAACTGCTGGCGCCGTTCGGCCGGATGGTGGTCTATGGATCGGCCTCCGGCGACGAAATCCCCCCGATGGACATCGATCTCAGGTCGATGAAGACGGTCACCGGCTTCAGCATCCATGCCATGTTGACCCGCCGCGCCGAGGCCGTCGGCCGAGGGTGGAACGACCTGCTCGCCATGGTCTCCAAGGGAAGTGTTCAGCCGCTGGTTAACCGAACCTTCGCCCTCGAGGAGGCGGCCCAGGCGCACACCCTGATGGAGGAACGCCGCCACACGGGCCGAGTCGTCCTCGTCCCTTGATCGTCAACCGTTCGCTCCCAGCAGCAACCAGAGGAAGGAACGCTCGTGATCCTGGTCGTCGGAGCCAGCGGCAACGTGGGACGGTACGTCGCGGAGGAACTCGCCCGGAGGGAGGCGCCGGCGAAGCTCGCCAGCAGATCCCCCGACGCCCGAGCCTGGCCGCCGAACGCCCAGGTGGTTCCCATGGACATGGCGGATCCGCCGTCGGTGACCCAGGCGCTTGACGGTGTCACGAAGGTCTTCCTCGTCGTTCCGGTATTCGCGCCGCCGCGGTTCGTGGAGGGCTTCATCAAGGCCGCTCGTCGTTCGGGGGTCCAGCGGATCGTCTACTTGTCATCCCTCTCCCTCGAGCCGATGCACCCGATCGCCGAGAAGCTCTGGGCGGACGTGAAGGCCGAACACGTTGCCGGTGAGGTGGAGATCCGCGCATCGGGAATCGCCCACACGTTCCTGCGGCCAGGGCCGTTCATGTCGAACGCGGTATTCCAATGGGCTGAGTCGATCCGCAGCGGAGGCGTCGTTCGACCCTGGTACGGAAACCACCCCGAGGCAGCCATCCATCCTCGAGATGTAGCTGAGGTGGGAGTCCGCGCGCTTCTCGAAGATGGGCACGGCGGGCGCGTCTATGACCTCACAGGCCCGCAGTTGATCTCCCCCGCCGAACAGGTGGGGCTGATCGGTGAGCTTCTTGGACGTCCGCTGCGCTTCGAGGAGGGATCGGCCACCGCGGTGAGGGAGACCGGCGCCAACAGAGAGCACATCGTGATCCCTCAAGGGATCATGCCGTGGTCCCGGGTTCGTCCGACACTGGAACAGGTTCTCGGCAGACAAGGGGCGACCTTCGAGCGGTGGGCATACGAGCACATCGAACTGTTCCGCTGAGCCTCGGGACAACACCGAGACCACAGGCTGAAGTCGACGCCGCTCCGGCAGGTCACCTGCCGGAGCGGCGTCGGCGTCCGCGGCCGGACGACAGATCACGCGCGATGAGCGACTCCTGCTCGGTGAACGGCTGGTCGGGGACCAGCCGTTCCGGACCGCCGGGGGGCGGAGCGTCGCGCGGGGGCGTGGCGTCAGCGAGTTCGGGAAATTCGTGCAGTGTTCCGCCCAAGACGTACATGCCGACCTGGGCGCAGCCGTCCAGCAGAACACGGACGCATCTTCGGCCGAACCCGCTCATGCCCGAGCCGCCCGAGCCGGCTCCGGTTCCTTGATCAGGATGGACACGGCGTCAAGGTAGACGCCGGCGACCGTGCCGCACTGGAGCCGGACTCGAGCGGGAAATGGACACGGGATTCCGGCCGATCGCCCGACGAGGTCGCTTCGAGAGGACTTCCAGACCGGGATCGCAGCATGGCCGTCGACTGCCCGCGTTCCAAGGAGACGCTCATGAGCGACACCCGGCTTGTCGGCACCTGGATCACCCGGCTCGACGACGACGGCAAGGAAGTACCTGGCCAGGTCCTGTTCACCAAGGATGGTGGCGTCGTCTCGACCCAGGTCAACACCAAGAACATTGGCCTGGGAACGTGGCGTTCCACCGGCCCGGACTCCTTCGAGTACGACTTCCGCATCCTCGCCGTCAACGACGAGGGCACGCACGTCGGAGAGGCCCGCGTGCATGTGGACGGCTCGTTCGTGTCCGACCTCTCATGGCATGGCACCGGCGGCGCCCAGTTCTTCAGCCCGCAGGGAGAGAAGCTGCGCGGCCACGACGGCTCGAAGGTGACGGCGGACAAGACAGGAGCTCCGAATGCGGCTCTCTGAACGCCTACGCGGCGACCTCGTCCGCAGGGAGGACGCGGGCTTCGAGCTGGCACGGCAGCTGCAGTGCACGGAGTACGACGTCGTCACTCCCCAGGCCATCGCCTACTGCGAAACCGAGGCGGACGTGCGGGCCTGTGTGCTGTACGCCCGTGAGATCGGGATTCCCGTGCACCTGCGCAGCGGTGGTCACAGCTTCGGAGGTTGGTCGACCGGCGAGGGCCTCGTCATCGACCTGTCCCGAATGGCTCACGTGGGTGTCGGCCGTGACACCGTTCGCCAGGGCGCGGGCACCCAGTCGCTCGACACGCTGGCTGCCCTCAAGCGACAGGGACGGCAGGTCATCACGGGAACCTTCCCGACGGTGGGAGCGGCCGGCTTCTACTCCGGGGGTGGCCTCGGCTGGCAGACGCGGGCCTTCGGCATGGGAAGCGATCGGATCGTCTCGGCACGCATGGTGCTCGCCAACGGGAGGCTCGCGCGGTGCTCGGCTGACGAAAACCCGGATCTGTTCTGGGCCTTGCGCGGGGGAGGCGGCGGCAATTTCGGAGTGATCACCGAGTTGGAGGTCCTGCCGATCGACGCACCCCTGCTGACGCCTTACGAAGCGGTCTGGGACTACGACGAGGCAGTCTCCGCGCTCACCGCATGGCAGGCGTGGTGTGCCGACGGGCCCGACGAACTCGGCTCCTCGCTGGTCGTGCTGCCCGGCATGTTCGATCCGGACGGCCGCCCGGTAGTGCGTGTCTGGGGCGTTCATCTCGGCCCCGTCGAGGACGTACAGCAGTGCTTGGACGGCCTCATCGAACAGGTCGGTGCCAAGCCGAGGAGTCAGGCCGTAGGGGAGCGCGCCGCATATGCGGACGTCATGCACGAGTCCTTGTGCGGCCCGAAGTCGGTCGCCCAGTGTCACCGCAGGGGCACCGGCCCCGAGGCGGAGGGCCACCGCCACCCTCACACCCGGCGCAGCTATCGATTGACGAACCGGCAGGCCGGCGAACGCGAATCGGCAGCGCTACTTGAGGCATGGGACCCGGAACGCGACGACGAACGCTACCTGCTGGGCATCGCCGTCGGCGGCGCCGCGAACCGGGTCGGCCGCTCTGAGACGGCCTACGTTCACCGGGAAGCGCGCTTCCTGATCGGCTACCAGTTCGCCTGCCGTGGCGAGGTCTCGGTGGACAAGGACGCTGAGCTCATAGATCGCGCCGATCGTGCTTCCACCGTCCTGGATCCGCTCGCCTGCGGCTCCTACATCAACTTCCCCAGTTCGCGGGTGCGTGAGGGATGGGAGTCCGACTACTACGGCGAGAACCACACACGGCTGGCCCAGGTCAAGGCGACCTACGATCCCGACGACTTCTTCCGGCACCAGCAGAGCATCAGTGTGGATCCGGCAATGGCGGGAGCGAGCGTCTGATGGAGATTCGCACACTTGACGGGGATGCCCCGGAGACGATCGCCACTTTGCTCCCGGGGTTCGCCGAGACCATGAAACTCGCCCTTCCGTCGGATCCGCCGGTGACCGCGGCGCTGCTTTCCCGTCTCTTCCAACGCCGCCACGGCACCGACCGGATCGTGCTCGCCGCCTATGACGGCGACCAGCCGGCCGGTGTCGTCAAGCTCGGCCTCGACCTGACCGACCCGCGTGGTCCGGGGCACGGATCACTGTGGGTCTTCCCCGGCTTCCGGCGCCGCGGCGCCGGACGGGCGCTGGCCGAGGCGGCACGGGCGGAGCTGCGGAGCAGAGGTCGCGGCGACTTGCTGGTCGACGCTCCGCACGGCGAGGAGGCAGAGCGGTTCGCTGGCGCGTTGGGGGCAAAACAGATCAGCCGGACCGCACGAAACCGGCTGATGCTGAACGAATCCGCCCGTGACGCTCTCAAGGATCTCGCCCGTCCCGTGCAGGGCTACCGCCTGCGACGCTGGACAGGCGCCTGTCCGGAAGACCTCGTCGCCTCCTACGCGAGCGCTTGGGGGAGGCTCGACCAGAACGTCAACGGTCGTGCCCGGCCGAACGATCCCCAACCGGACGATGTGCGGGCGAGAGAGGCCGAGGCTGTGCGTGCGGGGCACCGCGAGCACGTCGTGGCGGTTCTACGTGACAAGGACGACCAGGTCGTCGCCTACGGCACGCTCTTCGTACGTGACAGTCCGATGGCCGACGTCGGAGAGACGGTGGTTCTCCCTCACCTGCGGCGCCGTGGCATCGGCCTCTGGCTGAAGGCGGAACTGCTGCTCACGGCCGCCCAGGAGAACGAGCGTCTCGCGCTCGTTCAAGTGTTCAACGACACCACCAACACGGCGGTTCTCGGGCTCAACGCCAAGCTCGGCTTCAAGACCGACTCCCACTGGACGACCTACTCCCTGGAAACCTGAACGGAGCTGTCCATGGACACCATTGAGACGAGGGTGCTGGTCGTCGGCGGGAGCCTGGTCGGCCTGTCCACGGCCGTCTTCCTTGCCCAGCACGGCATCCGCTGCACATTGGTCGAGCGTCATCCCAGTACCTCGATCCATCCCCGGGCCGTGGGTTACTACCCCCGCACCGTCGAACTGCTGCGCCAGGTCGGGTTGGAGGACGTGGCGAAGAAGGAGGCAGCGGGCTACGAGACGCATCGCACGCGAGCCGGTGTGGAGTCCCTGGCAGGTGAGCCCCTGTTCAGCAGGGAGGAGTTGGACGGTGACTCCGACCTCGGCGACCTCACCCCGGCGCGACTCCTGATGCTCACCCAGGACCGGCTCGAACCACTGTTGCGCGCAAGGGCTGAGGAACGGGGGGCGGACCTGCGGTTCGGAACGGAACTGCTCGCCTTCGCGCAGGACGATGACGGTGTCACGGCAGTGGTCCGTGACGACGACGGCGTCCGGCTCGTCCGGGCCGATTACCTCGTCGGATGCGACGGTCCGCGTAGCCTGATCCGCAAGACCGTAGGGGTGCCGTGCGAGGGACAAGGCGTGATCTCCCGCCATCTCAGCATCGCCTTCCACGCAGACCTGCATGAGGTGCTCGGAGAGCGCCGCTACAGCGTTGTGCACGTGAAGAACGCCGAGGTCATGGGAATTCTGGTGCACGACGACACCCTGACCGGGGGCGTGCTGATCGTCGGCTACGACCCCGTGAACGGCGAGAGCGTCGACGACTTCACTGACGAGCGGTGTGCCGCACTCGTCCGTGCCGCCATCGGCAGGGACGACATTCAGGTAACCATACGATCCCGCTGGCCGTGGGACATGGCGGAGCAGGTCGCCACCCGCTTCGCAGTGGGCCGGGTGCTGTTGGCCGGCGATGCGGCCCACGTCATACCGCCGACCGGGGCCTATGGCGCCAACACCGGAATCGCTGACGCCCACAACCTCGCATGGAAGCTCGCCTTGGTGCTGTCAGGCACCGCAGGGGACGGGCTGCTGGCCACCTATGAGGAGGAGCGCCACCCGGTTGGAAGCTTCGCGGCGCGGCAGGGGGCACTCACCTTGGCCAGCCGGTCGGGCAAGGCGACGGGAAAGCAGCAGGAAGAGACGGCGGACGCGCTCACAGTCACCATGGGCCTGCCCTACCGGTCGGCTGCGGTCGTTCCGGACGGCAAGGCAGATCGGCTTCCCCAGGCGTACGATCCGCGTGCGCTGCACGGCGAGCCCGGCACCAGGGCACCGCATGTATGGCTGGAGCACGGCGGTGAGCCGATCTGCACCCTGGATCTCTTCGGGCGGGAGTTCGTCCTGCTCGCCGGAGAGCAGGCGAGTGCCTGGACGCAGGCCGCGCGTGACGCGGCGGAGCGTCTCGACGTCCCGCTGACGGCGCGGCTGATCATGCCGCACTCCTCGCAGGCCGCCGGAGACGCGACCGGCGAAGAGACGCTTGCCGACCCTTCGGGCGGCTGGCATGAAGCGTACGGGCTGGAGCCACAGGGAGCGCTGCTGGTACGGCCCGACGGTGTCGTGGCCTGGCGATCGATCGGGGCGGGCCAGGCCGGCGAGGAGACCGCAACCCTCATCGATGTGCTCGAGACCGTGCTTGCCCGCTCGGCCGAGGACGACGGCCACGAACAGACCGAGATCTTGCAAGCAGGAAGGGCGGATCATGACAACTGAACGGAGCTTCGACGTCGCCGTTGTCGGAGGAGGACCGGTGGGCATGATGCTCGCCGCCGAACTCGAGCTCGCCCACATCAGGACCGTCGTGCTCGAACGGCTCCCCGAGCGTTCCCCCCACTCCAAAGCCTTTGGGCTCCACGCGCGCTCCCTGGAGTCGCTGGACCGGAGAGGACTGGTGGAGCGTTTCAAAGACGGGGCCCGTAGCTGGGACAACGGCCACTTCGCCGGCCTGGATGCCTGGGTCGATTTCTCGATCCTGGACAGCAGGCACGGATACGCCCTGCTGTCGGAGCAAGCGAGAACGGAACGGCTCCTGGAGGAGCATGCCGACGCCATGGGGGCAGAACTGCGGCGAGGGCATGAGGTGACCGGTGTCCGGCAGGACCCGGACGGAGTCGAGCTCGACGTGTCCGGTCCCGACGGTGAGTACACCTTGCGCGCCGCGTACGCCATCGGATGCGACGGAGGGCGCAGCCTTGTCCGCCGCGCCGCTGGCATCGGCTTTCCGGGGACCGGCGGACGAGTCACGGCCCGGCTCGGAGACGTGGTTCTCGCGGACCGCGCCAACGCGCCTATGGGCATGGAACGCACTGAGCGCGGCCTGCTGTTCTGCGTGCCCTTGGACGATACCTACCACCGCGTGGCCACGTTCGACTTCGGCCAGGACGAGAGCCTCGACGGGGATCTCACCATGGCCGAGCTCACGGCCAGCCTGCGGAAGATCTGGGGAGGCGACCTGGGGGCGAGTGAACCGCGGTGGCTGTCCTGGTTCACCGACTCGGCCTGCCAGGCCGAGTCCTATCGGGAGGGGCGGTTCCTGCTCGCCGGGGACGCCGCGCACACGCACTTCCCGGTTGGAGGCCAGGGGCTCAACCTCGGCCTTCAGGACGCCTTCAACCTTGGTTGGAAGCTCGCGGCCACGATCCACGGATGGGCTCCGGACGGCCTGCTCGACACCTACGACGAGGAACGCCAAGCGCCCGCGCGTCGGGTCCTGGAGAACACCCGCGCCCAGATCGCGTTGATGAATCCCGACGCCTATGTGACACCCCTTCGGGACATGTTCGCCGAACTCATGTCCAGGGACCAGGTCAACCTCTATCTGGCCGAGATGATCAGCGGGGTGAACGTCCGCTACGACCTGGCGGGCCCGGAGCACCCGATGCTCGGGACCTTCGCGCCGGACCTGGAACTGGAGACGGACAAGGGCTCCGTGCGGTTGGCGGAGATCTCACATGACGGCATCGGGATCCTCCTCGAACTCGACGGTGGGGCCGACATCGAGCGAGCGCTGTCCGGCTGGAACGCTGCCCGCCAGTCGCCGACCTCGCGGGTGCGTCACGTCAGGGCCAAGTGCCCGAACGAGCCCGGCCTGGCGGGCCTTCTGATCCGCCCCGACGGATACGTGGCATGGGCCGCGAACACCGACACGGACGGTACGGAGACAGAGGAGGAGCTCCGGTCCACGCTCGCCCGCTGGTTCGGCACGGTGTGAACCGGCACCGGCACCGGACGACCCTCCCTCATGACCTGACGAGCCCTGCCCGGAGGCAATGGTGACCACTACCGAACCAACGACCATCAGCGCCATGGTCGATCCCGAACCGCTCATCAGCATGTCCACCCGTGACTGCGCGGCCAAGGTCCTGCAGAGCGCCGTGACGCTAGGGGTTTTCGGCAAACTCGCCGAAGGCCCGGCCAGCGCGGAGCAGGCTGCGGGGCGCATCGGCCTGCACCCCCGGATGGCCGCCGACTTTCTGGATGCTCTGGCAGGTCTCGGCCTGCTCGAACGCCTCGACGGCCGATATCGCAACGCGCCCATCGCCCAGGAGTACCTGGTGCCGGACAGCTCCACCTACCTCGGTGGCTTTATCGAGCTGACCAACGAGACGCTGTACGGGACCTGGGAGAAGCTGACCGACGCGCTGCGGACCGGCGAACCGCAGAGACTCGATCCGGACAAGGGCGGGTTCGTCGGAAGGCAGCACGAGAACCCGGCGACGATGAAGCGTTTCCTCACCGGTCTGGACGCCTACAGCGAGCGGCTGGGGGCCGAGATCGCGCGGCGCGGCGACTGGTCGCGCCACGAGTCGTTCGTCGACCTCGGCGGTGCGCGGGGCAACCTGGCGGCTGTGCTGGTGCGCTCTCACCCCCATCTCAAGGCGACCTGCTTCGACCTCGAACGCACCCGGCCGCTGTTCACCGAGCACGTCACCGGGCTGGGGCTCGAGGAACGGATCTCCTTCGTCGGAGGTGACTTCTTCACTGACCCGCTGCCGGAGGCGGACGTGGTGGTGCTCGGCCGTATCCTGCACGGCTTCGAGACCGAGCAGCGCAAGGCTCTGTTGCAGCGGGTCTTCGAATCCGTCCGCCCCGGCGGAACGGTGCTGATCTACGACCGGATGCTCGACGACGACCGCAGCGACCCGCGGCGGCTCCTCAGCAGCCTGCACATGCGTCTGGTCAGCCCGTCGGGCTCGGAGTACCGGGCGGTCGACTGCTGCGCCTGGCTGACGGAGGCCGGCTTCGTCAGGGCGGAGGCCGAAGCGATGATGGGCGCCCAGACCTTGGTCGTCGCGCACAAGGAACCACGACAGGACGGACCGGAGAGGAACGTCGCATGACCAAGACCGGAAACGATGTCCCAGTAGTGATCATCGGTGGCGGCCTGACCGGGCTGTCAGCCGCGGTCTTCCTCGCCCGGCACGGTGTGCGGGCGACGCTGCTGGAGCGGCATCCGGACACCTCGACGCATCCGAAAGCGCGCGCCATCAACCCCCGAACCATGGAGCTGTACCGGGCCGTCGGCCTCGAGGAACGGGTCCAGGCGGGCCGCTCACCGATCTCCGAGAACACCGACCTGGTCCATGTCGAGACGCTGGCGGGGCAGGAGCGCGTGCGGATGCCCAGCGCCTCACCCGAGGATCTGGCACGGATCACCCCGGCGACGTGGACGTTCATCGACCAGAACCAGCTGGAACCGATCCTGCGCGAACACGCGGTGAAAGTCGGCGCCGACGTGCGGTTCAACACGCGGGTCGATGCGGTCGCGGAACACGACGACGGCGTCCTGGTACAGGCGATGGATCTCTCCACCGGTGAGCCGTCTGAACTGCGAGCCCAATACGTGATCGCGGCCGACGGCAGCCGCAGTCCGGTGCGCCGGATGCTGTCGATCGGATCCCACGGCCGTGGGACGCTGACGAACTTGATCAGCTTCTTCTTCGAGGCCGACCTGGAAACGGCTCTGCGCGGCCGCCGGATAGTCGCGGCCTACGTCAACAATCCCGAGGTGCGCGGGACCATCATCCCGCTCGATAACGACCGGCGCTGGGTCATCAACGTCTCGTACTTTCCCGAGCGCGGGCAGAGCGCGGCGGACTTCACCCATGATCGGTGCGTCGAACTGGTCCGCGCCGCAGTCGGTGTTCCAGACCTGCCCCTGAAGATCGATTCGGTGGACACGCCGGCCTGGGACATCTCGGCACGGGTGGCGGATTCCTTCGCCACCCGGCGGGTCTTCATCGCCGGTGACGCTGCTCACGTCATGCCGCCCACCGGCGCGTTCGGGGCGAGTACCGGTATCCAGGACGCCTACAACCTGGCTTGGAAGCTCGGGCGGGTCCTCGCCGGGAATGCCGGACGCGGACTGCTGGACAGCTATGACGCCGAACGTCGCCCGGTGGCCGAGGAGACCGTGCGCCAGGCCATGCTGAGGTTCGCGGTCAGAGAGGGTAAAGGCCTCGATGACGTGGCGAACGAACTGCTGGACGAGACCACCGTGACGTTCGGCTACTGCTACACCTCGGGCGCTTTCGTGCCCGACCCGGAGGGGCCGGACACTCTGATCGAGAATCCGGATGAGCCCAGCGGAAGGCCGGGGTCCCGCGCTCCACACGTCCTCCTGCGCGGTCCGGAGGGGCCGGTGTCCACCGTAGACCTCATCGACGGGGGGTTCGTGCTGCTGGCCGACCAGGCGGCCGAGGGCTGGGGGCGTGCGGCGATCAAGAAAGCGACTGCCCGCGGCCTCCGGCTGGCCATGCACGCCGTCGGAGAGGGGAGCGCGTTCCAGGATCCGGATGGTCTGTTCCGACAGCGCTTCGGGGTGTCTTCGGGTGGTGCGGTGCTCGTCCGTCCGGACGGCTTCATCGCGTGGCGGACCAGCTCCGGTGAAGTCGACGATGCCGCCGGAGATCTGACCAACGCGCTGACGAGCGTGCTCGATCTCAGCTGACCCGTCACATCGAAGGTCCCCTACCCCGAGCCGGCGGGGAGGGGACCTTCCGCGTGCGGACCGGCTCTCAGCTCCGACCGAGCACCTGAGCCATCGCGGTGGCCAATGCTGCTCGAGGAGAGGCGGGCGTTCCCAGGGACCGCCAGGCCAGGAATCCGTCAGGCCTGATCAATGCCGCTCCGTCCTCGTCGATCTTGTACGCCTCGAGGAAGTGCTTGACTTCTTCAGCAGGCTCCAGAGCTCCGACCCGGTTAAAGCCGATTGCAAGCCCGGTGTCCGTCCGGAGCTGCTCCGCTGCTGACTCCCAAGCCGTTCCCTCAGGTCCCGCGAGCAACCAGAACCCACCGTCCAAAAGATCGTGAACCGGCACGTCCGAGCCACCGCGGCGCAGCACCAGGTGCGGTGCGCGTGTCCCGGGCCGGCCCGAGGGGACGGTGGGGTCCTCGACGAGATCGCCGTCCGATCCTGTCTCCTCGCCCACGATTGCCGTCGACCGGTAGACGTGCCCGAACAGCACGGTGGTCTCGGGAAGGTGTCGCGCGGCCACCTCCTCGGACAGGCCGCTGCGCTGCAGGTAGCGGATGACACCCTGCTCCACTGTGAGTTCGGCGACGGGCCGCCGCTCCTGCTCGTAGCTTTCCAACAGGCCAGGATCGGCGATGCCCCGCAGCACCAGCGCGAGCTTCCACGCGAGGTTGTGCGCGTCCTGGACCCCCATATTGCCGCCGAATCCTCCGGTGGGCGGCATGACGTGCGCGCTGTCACCGGCCAGCAGCACGCGCCCCGTTCGGAACCTGTCCGCCACCCACGCCCCGACCTCCCAGCTCGTCTTGGACTCGATCGTGACGACGAGATCAGGCACGCCGACGGCGGCACGGATCAGCTCTGCGCAGGCATCCGCGTCGTACGCCTCGTGGTCGTCGTCGGAGTCCAGACTCGGCGCGAGGACCCAGCGATCGGAACTCGCACCTCCCAGTTGGCCGAGCACCCCCTTGACCCCCGGGTTGTTGACAAAGCAGAGAAAGAAGGTGCGTCCGGCGACGTACGGCGAGAGGTCCGCATGAAAGATCACCTTCATCTGGCGGCCGAAGACTCCCTCACCACGCGTTCCGATGCCGAGGCTCTCGCGTACCGGTGAGCGGACTCCGTCGGCGGCGACCATGTACGAGGCGCGGACCGTGCGCCGGGCACCATCGGAGACGCTGCGGACCATAGCGGTCACGCTCTCGTCGTCCTGTGTGAACTCCACGAGTTCGGTTCCGAAGCGGATGCCCGCCCCGAGGCCTACGGCCGAATCCAGCAGGATCGGCTCGAACCGGTCCTGCCCGATGAGCGTCCACCCTGTCGCGGCGACCGCGGCCCGTTCCTGCCGGAACGGACCGTCGAACCGGCCGAGCTCGGTGCCGGAGAGGGACTCGACCTGGAGGATGTCGCCGTACCGTGCATGCGGGTTCTCTTCGGCGCGCACGCGGTCCTCCAGGCCGAGCGCCCGCATCAGCTCCATCGTGCGGGGGCTGGTGGCCTGGGCCCGCGGGTGTTCGGAGATACTCGTCGCCTTTTCGACGAGCAGGGTCCGAACCCCCTGACGGGCGAGAAACAGCGCGCTGGCCAATCCCACCATGCTGCCGCCCACGACCAGTACGTCGACGGTCTCGTCGGCCATGCGGCCACCTCCAGAAGAGAGTCGATGGTACGCGGGCAGCCTCACCCCGGACGCTCGAGCACGGCTGGCGGAACAGCTGAGGTCGCCGCAGTGGTGGCGCACAGTCTCCTAGCAGCCCTTGAGGACGGTCCGAGGCGCCACGATCAGGGTCAAGAGGGACCTACGTGCCGGACCAGGAAGGGTCCCGCGTCGACGAGGTGGGAGGCGGATGTCTTGACGGAACTACTGAGCATCCTCGTGCTGGTGGGCACGGGAGTTGTCGCAGGTGTCTTCTTCGCGGTCGCTATCAGTGTGATGCCGGCGCTCATTGCGATGCCCCCGGACCGATATGTCTTCACCCACAAGCTCCTCGGGCGCCACTACGACCGGGTCATGCCGTTCATCGTGCTTGGCTCGGGTGCGATCGACGTCGTGCTCGCGGCGGGCTCGAACGGTGCGGTCCGGTGGGTCTTCGCGGTCGCCGCCGTCTGCATGGTCGGCGTCGCCGTGGTTTCGCAGACCCGGAACGTGCCGATCAACAATCAGGTCAAGAAGCTTGCGCCGGAGGAAGTCGGGCCAGACTGGGACGACCCCCGTTTCAGCTGGCGCGACTGGCACCTGGTTCGCACTGCCTTCGCGTTCGCCGCGATCGCCCTGACCGCTGCGGGCGTGGTGCTGTGATGGGCGCGCGGATCGAGCGGGCGCTGCCGCCCGCCGAGGAACGCGCGGCCGCCAACGAGCGGATGCGCGACCTGCTCACCGGCCCCGAGCCCGGGCCGATGGCCGAACGCCTGGCGGTTCTGCGCTTCACCGGACGCCGCACCGGTCGGCGCTACGAACTGCCCGTCGGCGTTCACTCGATAGATGACATCCCAGTCATCGCCACTAGCGGGGGCTGGCGGCACAACTTTGCCGACGGCGCCGGAACCGAGATCATCTGGCGCGGCGCGCGACGGACGGCCCGGCTGGTCGCGGTGACCGACCCCGACCGGACGGCACGTGGCTATCTGGAGCTGTATCGCCGGTACGAGGACGCGGCCGAGCGTCGGCTGGGCATCACCGTGACCGGCGATCCCGATCTCGACGCCTTCCGCGGCGCCGTCGACCGTTGCGGCCTGTCTCTGCTCGAGGTGCGGTTCGACACGGAGGGCGACGGCGCCTCCGATTCCTGCCCATCCCATGTTTCGGCCGAAAGGACTTCCCGATGAGCGGCATCACCGGACTAGTGGACTTCGAGTCGGACTCGATCGTGCCGACGCGGGACCTGCGGGCCATGGCGGCCGCCTTGGCGCATCGTGGCCCCGAAGGGGCGGGCGAGTGGGCTGGCGAGAACATCGCGTTGGCCCACCGGAGGCTCGGACCTGAAGGAGAGGCGAACGGATCCCAGCCGGTGGTCGTCGAGGCGGCAGGCGGCGATGCCACAGCGGTCGCGATGATCGATGGTGTGGTCGTCAACGGTTCGCGCCTGCGAAGGGAACTCACTGAGAGAGGGCATCGGTTCGTGGGCGGCAGCGATGCGGAGGTGATCGCCCGCGCCTATCTGCAGTGGGGCCGGGACTTCCCTGCGCGGGTCGAGGGCATGTTCGCATTGGCGGTCTGGGACGTACGCCGACGGGAACTGGTGCTCGTTCGTGACCGGCTCGGCATGCGGCCGTTGTGCTACCACCGGACCGGCGGCGGTCTGCTGTTCGGCTCTGAACCGAAAGCACTGCTCGCGCATCCGGATGTCCGGGCGGCTGTCGACGCCGACGGACTCCGGGAAGTGCTCGCGCTGGAGCACATGCCCGGAATGACCGCCTTCCGCGGCATCGAAGAGGTGCTGCCGGGGCACATGCTCATCGTCCGGTCTGGCGGCGTGACGCAGGAACCCTACTGGCGGCTGTCCGCCAGGCCTCATACCGACTCGGCGGAGGAAACGGTTCGGACTGTCCGTGAACTATTGATGGACGCCGTGTCGGCCCATCTGCGTGCGGACGTGCCCGTCGGGGCGATGCTCTCCGGCGGCATCGACTCCAGCGCGCTGACCGCACTGGCAGCGCGCGCTGGGAACGGTTCCACCGCCCGGCTCCGCACGTTCTCGGTCAACTTCGCGGGGTACACCGAGAACTTCGAGTCACATCCGGCCGCGAGGGCGACTCCCGACGCCCCATTCGCCGAGATTGCTTCGCGGCACATCGGCACCGAGCACCTCGAGATCCTTCTGAACTCGACGACGCTCGCCGATCCCCGAGCGCACCAGGCGGTGTTGCGAGGCCAGGATGCCCCTTCGGCGCTCGGTGACATGGACGCGTCCCTGTTTCTGTTCTTCGAGGCCGTACGGCGCTCGGGCGTGAACGCCGTGCTCTCGGGGGAGACCGCCGACGAACTCTTCGGCGGATACGCCTGGGCCCGCGACCCGGCGCACAGCAACTCGACGACCTTTCCATGGGTGTCCTTTGCGCGCGGCAACGACGCGTCCGCCGGCGGGCTCGGTTGCGCCCTGCTGGACCGCGGTCTCCGAAAAGGCCTGGACTTCGCGGCCCACACCGAACAGCACTACTCCCAGGCGTTGACCGAGGTCCCGCTCGTCGAAGGGGAAAGCGCCGCCGAACGCAGGTCGCGGGAGGTCACCTATCTCGCGCTCACCCGGTGGGCGCCCGCTCACCTGGAAAGGGCCGACCGGCTGAGCTCGGCCGCCGGCGTCGAGGTGCGCACGCCGTTCTGTGATCGAGCCCTCGTCGAGTACGTGTACAACGTGCCGTCCGTCGTCAAGAGCCAGGGAGGGCGAGAGAAGGGGCTGCTGCGCGAAGCCGTCGCAGACCTCCTGCCTGAATCGGTCCTCTACCGCCCGAAGAGTAACTACCCGACTACTCAGGATGTCGCCTACGGGGAGCTCGTGCGAGAACGATTCGCCGCCCTGATGACCGACCAAGGGGCGCCGGTCCTTTCGCTGCTCGATGGCGAAGCGGTGAAGGCCGCCTTGGCGGAGGCGACTGCGCCGAGCGGAGCCTTCGCGTTCCTAGAGCGGGCCAACCTGGAGATGGTCCTGCAGCTGGACGCATGGCTACGCGACTACAAGGTCCAACTTGAGCTGTGATCAAGGTCATACGCCCCCGGCCTCACTGCCAGGATTGTTTTCGATGGCCAGAAAAGGACAAAGCGGCCCGGGGTTGGAGCGTGGCACCGAACGGTGATCGCCACCTAGCTTGTGATCAGTCAAAGCGACCAAAAGGTGGTGTATGGACACCTGTCAGGATCATCCGTGGGGCGTCTAAGAAAACGGGGAGACGGGGGTCATCGACTCGGGTGACGCGAAATTCTTTCATATCGCACACACGACAGCTTTCTCAAGAGCTATTCAGCGCTCGGTTGCAGTAACTGGCAGCCGACACCTTGCCATCGTGCTGAGGGTCGCGTGAAGGGGGATGCATGAATATTTCTCTGCTCGGGTCGTTTCGTGTAGTTAGTGAGAGCCTCGATATTACACCGGGGGCGCCAAAACTTCGGCAGGTTCTGGCGGTTCTGGCGCTGAACGTCAACACACCAGTGAGTATCGACCAGCTCTATAGCGAACTGTGGGGCGAACACCCCCCGGTCAGCGCTCAGACAACCCTTCAGACCTACATCTACCAACTCCGGCGCGGCCTCGGCCTGCTGACCGGGCGAAGCGGTGAGGCTCGCGACGCGAGCCGCGCGCCCAACGACTACCCCGTCCTGTTGACGAAGGCCGGGGGATACGAGCTGCGTCTCCCCGACAGGCTGTCCATCGACGCCTACCAGTTCGAGCAGCTGGCGCAACAGGGAAGGGAGGAGTACCGGGCCGGAGACGTCGCGGCTGCTTCCAGCACTTTCGCCAGGGCACTCGCCTGCTGGCGCGGAGGCCCCCTGGTGGACGTCGCCCGGGGTGAACGGCTCTCGGCCTGGTCGATCAGGCTTGAGCAGCAACATCAGAGCGTGCTCGAACAGCGCTTTGAGATCGAACTCGAGCTCGGGCACCACCGGGCCATCGTGGACGACCTGTCCACCGCAGTGGACGCCAACCCGACGCACGAGGCGTTCGCCGGGCAGCTGATGCGGGCTTTCCAGCTCGCCGGCCGTCGCCCGGAGGCCTTGGAGGTCTTCCGGGTGCTGAGGGAACGGCTCGTCAACGAACTCGGGATCGAACCCTCGGCCGCGCTGCAACGATTGCATCAGGACGTGCTGGCCGACCAGGGCAGCGTCCCGCTTGCATCCGGTGGCGAGGGGCGGGTGACGGTGCTCGCGGAGCCGACTCGCGCGTCGCAGGGCGCCGTCTATCTGCCTGCCGACACCGATGCTCTCGTAGGACGGTCGGGAGAGCTGGCGATCCTGACCTCATACTTGCAACCCGGCCGACGCGGGAGCGACGGGCTACGCATCATCGAGCTCCACGGTCCACCCGGAGTGGGCAAGACCGCGCTCGCGGTGCGCGCCGCCTACCGTCTGCGCCCTCACTTCCCCGACGGCCAGCTGTTCTTGGACATGTCCGAGAGTGGCCAGGCCGATGCCCGGCTCGCCGGAGTGCTGACCGCGGCGCTCGAGTCCTGGGGGGCGCCACGTGCCAGAATCCCCACCGGCGTGGACGACTTAGCCCAGATGTTCCGCAGCTGGACGGCCGATCGGCGCGCGTTGATCGTCGCAGATGACGTCACGGCGGTCTCCCGGATCTCGGCGCTCCTCCCCAGCGGAAGTGGGTGCGCGGTCATCACCACCAACCGCTTCCGCGGGCGGGGGCTGGCAGTCGGACGGAAGGTGATGGTGTCCCGGCTCTCGCTGGAACAGATGGTGGAGCTCTATGCCCACGTGGTGGGAGAGAGACAGGCCAGCGACCGGATGGACACGGTCCGGCAGTTGCTGGACCTGTGTGAGGGGCTCCCGCTGGCGGTCCGTGCGGTGGCCGGGCGGCTGGCGGCTAGGCCGGACTGGTCGGCGGAGCGGCTGCTCGCCCGGTTGTGCCATGACCAGAGCCTGCTTCTTGACCTGCCCGCGGGCACGCAATCACTGCTGGGCACGCTCGCGGTGAACTACGACCAGTTGTCTGGGACCTCGCGCGTCCTGCTTGAGCGGATGGTCCGGGACGAACGGACTTGCTGGCGTGCGAGTGATGTGGTCCGGAACTTCAGGTCCGGATCCGCTGAACGGCTGCTTGAGGAGTTGGTCGATGCCTACTTGGTGAACGAGGCGTTCCATCCGGTCCCTGGATCCAACCCCGCCGCGCTGGTCGAGCCGCTCTGTACAGTCCCGCCGCTGGTGCGACTGGAACTGGAGCGCCTCCTCGGCAACACCGAACCCGCCACAGAACTCCCGCATGACTCCAGATCGCGGCGCCTGGACGAACGGGAGCTCGTCTCCAGAGTGTGAACCGTCTCGAATGCGGCTCTGAAGAACCCCAGGAGGATCCTCAAGTCGCATTCGAGACAATTTGGAGCCTCCTGCCCGAAGGTGGAATCACGAACCACCGACCCGGGAGGCGGAATGCACAGAACTCTGATCGTAGCCAGAATGGACCGCGCCGACGCGGTCGATGTCGCGCAGACCTTCGCTGATTCCGACAGCACCGACCTGCCGCACATGGTGGGAGTGTCACGGCGAACTCTGTTCGCCTTCCACGGGCTCTATTTCCACCTCGTGGAGGCCGAGCAGGACATCGGCTCGAGGCTCTATAGCGCCCGCACCCATCCTCTCTACAAGGACATCAATACCCGGCTGACCAAATACATGCTGCCATTCGACCCTGACTGGAAAGAACCACGGGACGCGATGGCCATTCCGTTCTACTCGTGGTCTCCGGAGGAGGGCCCGGTGATCACCGAGCCGACCGGTCCGAGCATGGGGAGCGCCAAGTGACGAAGACAGGCGTGTTGAAGGTGGCCGTGGAGTCGGTGACTCCCAACACCAAGCGTGGCGGTGACATCCGGGTCACCCTCAGCCCGCGGACGGTGAACTCGACCTCGGGGTTCGGCGGCGTGCTGCGGCTCGCGCCTGGGGAAGCGGTCACCGAGCACTACCACCCGTGGTCCGAGGAGTTCCTGCACGTCGTTTCAGGCCGGCTGGAGATGCGGCTGGACGGAGAGCCCGTGACCCTCACCCGGGGCGATTCGCTGATGGTGCCGATCGGTGTGCGTCACCGGCTGGTCAATGTCGGCGACGAGCCCGCGGAGGCGGTCTTCCATCTCTCACCGCTTGCTCCCCGGCCCGAGCTTGGTCACGTCGACACCGAGCAGCCGACGAACCCCGGGGCGGACAACCCAGACGTGGGTGGGCAACGGTGAGTCGGCGTTCGGTCATCACCGGCGTCGGCGCGGTGGCCCCGGGTGGTCTCGGGCGGGACGCCTTCTGGGACGTGCTCTCGTCCGGCCGCACCGCCACGCGCGAGATCAGCCTTTTCAACGCGTCCGGCTTCCGGTCCCGCGTGGCGGCCGAATGCGACTTCGACCCGGCCTCGGCCGGACTCACGGCCCAGGAGAGGCGACGCATGGACCGCGCTGCGCAGTTCGCCGTCGTCGCCGCCCGTGAGGCCCTCGCCGATAGTGGGCTCGACCTGTCCGCTCACGACCCCTCCCGAGTCGGCGTGAGCCTCGGCAGTGCGGTCGGCTGCACGATGGGGCTGGAGGAGGAGTACGCCGTTCTGTCCAACGACGGGCGAGACTGGCTGGTCGATCACACCTACGGCGTACCTCATCTGTACGGCTACATGGTTCCCAGCACCTTGGCCGCCGAGGTCGCCTGGGAGGCGGGCGCCGAGGGACCTGTGGCGCTGATCTCCACCGGCTGCACCTCGGGCCTCGACGCGGTCGGGCACGGTGTGCAGCTCATCGAGGAGGGGACGGCCGACATCGTCATCGTCGGCGCAACTGACGCGCCGTTGTCCCCGATCACCTCGGCCTGCTTTGACGCGATCAAGGCCACGACCCCCAACAACGATGACGCCGAGCATGCTTCCCGGCCTTTCGACGCCCGGCGCGACGGATTCGTTCTCGGCGAGGGTTCGGCGGTCATGGTGATTGAGGAGGCCGGGGCGGCACGGCGACGAGGCGCGTCGGTCTATGCCGAGATCCTCGGCTTCGCCGGCCGCAGCAACGCCCATCACATGACCGGCCTCAAACCGGACGGGCGCGAGATGGCAGAGGCGATCCGGGTCGCGCTGGACCGGGCGCGCCTGGACCCAGCTGATATCGACTACATCAACGCGCACGGCTCCGGCACGCAACAGAACGATCGGCACGAGACCGCAGCCTTCAAACGCAGTCTGGGCTCGCGGGCCCACCAGGTGCCCGTCAGCTCGATCAAGTCGATGATCGGGCACTCCCTTGGGGCCATCGGCTCACTGGAGGTCGCAGCCTGCGCCCTGGCGCTCCGGCACCAGGTCGTGCCACCGACCGCCAACCTGGCGGTGCCTGATCCGGCATGTGACCTGGACTATGTGCCAAACGAGGCACGGGAGCACCGGATGGGACGGGTGCTGAGCGTCGGCAGCGGCTTCGGTGGGTTCCAGAGCGCGATGGTGCTGGGCGAATTCCAAGTCGGGAAGGAGGCGGCGTGAGCGCCACAGGACTGCGGACGGGCCGGCGTGCCCGAGCCCTGATCACTGGCATCGGAGCGGTCGCGCCGACAGGCATCGGCGTACAGCGGCACTGGGACGCCGTGCTCGCGGGCAAGAGCGGACTCGGCCGGATCACCCGGTTCGACCCATCCGGCTATCCGGTTCGGGTGGCGGGGGAGGTCCCTGGCTTCGATGCCCGCGACAACGTCCCCGGGCGGTTGGTGCCGCAGACCGATCGATTCACTCACCTGGCGTTGGCGGCCGCCCAGGAGGCGCTGGACGACGCCCAGGCCGACCCCGGGACGTTGCCCGAGTACGAGCTGGCGGTCGTGACCGCCAGCTCGTCCGGAGGGACCGAGTTCGGCCAACATGAGATGGAACGCCTGTACCAGAAGGGGCCGTCGTGGGTGGGCGCCTACCAGTCCATCGCCTGGTTCTACGCCGCGACGACGGGCCAGGTTTCCATCCGGCACGGTATGCGCGGCCCTTGTGGCGTGCTGTGTTGCGAGCAGGCAGGAGGTCTGGACGCACTCGGCCAGGCCCGCCGCCTTCTATCGACCGGTTCCAGGATCGTCCTCGCGGGCGGTACCGACGCCTCACTGTGCCCCTACGGACTGGTGGCGCAGATGTCGGCCGGTGGGCTCTCCGAGAAGGACGATCCCGCCGAGGCCTACCTCCCGTTCGACGTAGCGGCGTCCGGTTATGTGCCGGGCGAGGGTGGTGCATTCCTGGTCGTGGAGACCGAGGAGTCCGCGCGTCAACGGAATGTCGGTCACTACGGCGAATTGCTTGGCTACGCCGCAGGCTTCGAACCGGCACCTGGGGTCGATCGGCCGCCGGTGCGGGCGTCGGTGATCCGCCGGGCGCTGGACGACGCGAACCTGGAACCTGACGCGATCGACGTCGTCTTTGCCGACGCCTCCGGTGTTCCGGAGCGAGACCTGGCCGAGGCGCGGGCCATCAGCGAGGTCTTCCGGCCGGGGGCGGTTCCGGTGACCGCTCCGAAGACCCTTACGGGCCGGCTGTATGCAGGCGGAGCGGTGCTCGACAGCGCCACGGCTCTGCTGGCGTTCGCCGGAGGTGTCGTGCCCCACACCGCCGGACTGGGGCGGTCCGCGCCAGGGTGCGAGATCGACCTGGTCCTCGACCGCCCCCGGCAGATCCGTCCTCGGACAGCGCTCATCCTCGCCACCGGACATGGCGGATTCACCTCCGCCCTGGTCCTCGGAGCGGGCGACCGGACGATCGCAGAGAGATAGCCACGACAGGAAAGGCGGCTGGACATGGCCGAGATCACGGCAGAGGACCTGAAGCGCTTGCTGCGCGAGGTCGCGGGGGTCGACGAGAACGTCGACATGAACGGCGAGGGCGTCGAGGACAAGGCGTTCGCCGACCTCGGCTACGACTCGCTGGCCTTGCTGGAGTTCACCAATCGCATCGAGCAGGACTACGGCATCCAGATCCCGGACGGTGACCTCGAGCACTCCCACTGCTTGCGCGAAGCCGTGGACTACGTGAACGACAGACTCGCGAAGGCGGAACTCTGATGGGCGAACACACCGACAACTCAATCGTCATCGACGCGCCGATGGACCTGGTCTGGTCGATGACCAACGACGTGGCCGATTGGCCGCAGCTGTTCACCGAGTATGCGGAAACGGAGATCCTCGAGACCGAGGGGGACACCGTCACTTTCCGGCTCTCGCTGCACCCTGATGCGACCGGCACGGTGTGGAGCTGGGTCTCCCAGCGCACCATGGACGAGGCCAGCCACACCGTTCATGCCCATCGCGTGGAGCCGGGCAACTTCACCTACATGAAGCTCCACTGGACCTATGTCCAGGAAGCGGAGGGCGTCCGCATGCGCTGGCGACAGGACTTCGAGATGAAGCCCGAAGCGCCGGTCGACGACGCGACGATGAAGGCCCGGCTGGACCGTAACACCCGCATCCAGATGAGGATCATCAAGGCGAAGGTTGAGGCGGCGGCGCGAGCGGATCGCCAGTTCGCTTCCCGTCGTGTCCTGGTGACGGGAGGAACCCGAGGCATCGGGCGGGGCATCGTGCTGGCACTGGCCCGTGCCGGCGCCGACGTCGCGACCTGCTATCGCTCGCCGGGCGAGTCGGTCGCCGCCCTGGAGAGTGAACTGGCCAAAACACCTGGCCGTCACCTGGTCAAGCAGGCCGATGCATCTGTCGAGAACGAGGTCGACGAGCTGGTGTCCGCCTGCGAGGCCAACTTCGGTGGTCTCGACGCGGTCGTCAACAACGCCGCCAGGTTCGCGCCGAAGCCTTACACGGAGATCGACGCCGCCGAGTGGGCCACGACTCTCCAGGCCGGGCTCTCGGCCGCGCATCTGGTGACCAGGCGGGCCCTCCCACTGCTCAAGGAGGGCTCCTCGGTCGTCAACATCGGTGCGACGGCGGCCTTCATCGGCTGGCCCAACCTCGTCCACTACACGGCCTCGAAGGCCGGCCTCGTCGGCATGACCCGTTCGCTGGCCAGGGAACTCGGCCCTCAAGGCATCCGGGTCAACACTCTGTCGCCCGGCCGGACCGCAACCGAGGCCCTGGACTCCCTCCCCGCCGAGATCGCCGAGAAGCAGCGCGAGACCTTCGCCTCGTTCACGGCTCTGGGCCGACTCGGCACCGTCGAGGACATCGCCGATGCCGTTCTCTTCCTGATCAGCGACCACGCGGCCTACATCACCGGCCAGAACATCCACGTCGACGGATGCGTGTGACCACCGACCACTACCCGGAAGGTTGAGCCGAAGTGGACTTCCTGCTCTACGGAAAGAAGATTCTCGTCACCGGCGGAACCCGCGGCATCGGGCACGGCATCGTGCTGGCCGCCGCTCGCGCCGGCGCCGATGTGCTGACCTGTCACCGGCAGGACGGAGAGGCGGTGGACAGTCTGGTGCACGCACTGAAGGAAACCGACGGCGACCACCACGTCATCCGTGCCGACGTCGGCGACACGGATGAGATCGACCGGCTCCTGGCCGAGGCCAAGGACCGCTTCGGACGGCTGGACGGAGTGGTCAACAACGCCGGGGTCATCAGCCACATCCCGTTCGCCGAGCTGGAACCGGACGAGTGGGCCCGAGTGATCGACACCAATCTCACCGCAGCGTACCGGGTCACTCAGCAGGCCTTGCCGCTGATGGGCCGGGCCTCCTCCGTCGTCAACATCGGCTCGCGCGGCGCGGCTGCGGGCATCCCCCTGCGAGCGCACTACACCGCGGCCAAGGCCGGGATGATCGGGATGACACGTTCGCTGGCCAAGGAGCTCGGACCCCAGGGGATCCGTGTCAATGTCGTGGCGCCGGGAGTCATTGAGACCGAGGCGTTCGACACCATGCCAGCCGAACGCGCCGAGGGTTTGCGCGCCACGTACTCGAAGAAGACCGCATTGGGGCGGCTCGGCACCGTGGAGGAACTGGCCGGAGCCGTGCTGTTCCTGCTCAGCGACCACTCGGCTTACTTGACCGGAGAAACCATCAATGTGGATGGGGGGATCTGAGCATGTCCGATCCCGTCTTCCGCGTGATGCTCCGCATGGAGATCCGGCCTGGCCTTGAGCGCGACTTCGAACGCGTGTGGCAGGAGGTCGGGGACTCGGTGACGAGCCACCCGGCGAACCTGGGCCAGTGGCTCTCACGCAGCGCCGAGGAGGAAGGCATCTACTACATCGTCAGCGACTGGGTGAACGAGCCGAGGTTCCGTGCCTTCGAGACCAGCGAGCGCCACGTTGAGCATCGCCAGAAGCTGCACCCTTACCGCACCGGCGGATCGATGACGACCATGCACGTGGTCGCCGCGCTCGCCGGCGCGGGGAACGGGCACCCGTGACGCCCGCCGCCGTCGAGGTCGTGCTGTACCACCTCAGCGACGACGAGGGCAGGGTGATCGCCGCCTACCACGAGGCGAGCCGCCGTATGCGGGGCACACCCGGGTTGGTCGACAACCGGCTGCTGACCAGCAAGGCGGATCCACGCAGCTACGTCGTGGTGAGCCGATGGACCGACTGGGAGTCGTTCATCGCCTGGGAGGGCGGGGCGACGCACAAGGGCCAGACCGCGCCGCTACGCCCGTTTCGGGACGGCGAACGTGACCGGTCGTTCGAGATCTTCACGGAGCTCGCCCGTTACGACGAGGAACGGCGCGAGCCCGACGCGAAGGGAAACTGACATGCGCGACGCCGACGCGCCGCCCAGGCCGCTCGACCTGTTCACGCGCGCCTTCTACCAACAGCCCTACGAGACTCTCGCCGACCTACGACGCTCCTCGCCCGCCGTGCCCGTGATGACACCGAACGGACTGCGCACGTGGCTGGTCACCCGCTATGAGGACGCCAAGGAACTGCTCTCCGACGCCCGGCTCAGCAAGGACATGCGAGTCGGCAGGGATCTGATCCCGCGAAACTTCGTCGACCCGGACAAGCGGGAGGAGTTCCTGCGGGAGTCGGGTGAACGGAGCCAGTTCCCTCAGGTACTCAGCGTCCACATGCTCGACAGCGACCAACCTGACCACACCCGGTTGCGCCGTCTGGTCGGCGGAGCCTTCACCGCGCGTCGCGTGGAATCGCTGCGCCCCAGGGTCGAATCCCTCACCGACGATCTCCTCGACCGTTTGGAGGGAGAGGAGCAGACCGATCTCATGGAGGCGCTGGCGTTCCCGGTGCCGTTCACCGTGATCTGCTGGTTGCTCGGCGTGCCGCCGGACGACCGCGCGAAGTTCCGCAGATGGTCCAACCTCATGGTTTCCGGCGCGGGCACCCAGGAGGTCCTGGACGCCAGCGCCGAGATGGTCGGGTATCTGCACGACCTGCTCGAGGCCAAACGAGCCTCGCCCGAAGACGACATGCTCTCGGATCTGATCGGGGTCTCCGACGAGTCCGGCGACCGGCTGACGCCGGACGAACTGGTCTCCATGGCCTTCCTCCTCCTGGTGGCCGGGCATGAGACCACCGTCAACCTGATCGGCAACGGCGTGCTGGCCCTGCTCCAGAGGCCGGAGACCCGCGAACAGCTGGTCGCCGACCCGGGACTGTGGCCGTCGGCGGTGCAGGAGTTCCTTCGGTACGACGGACCGGTCAGCCACACCACTTGGCGCTTCACCACCGAACCTGTCGAGGTAGGGGGTGTGGTCATCCCCTCGGGCGAATTCGTGACGATCTCGCTGGCCGCGGCGGCCAGGGACCCGGAACGCTATGACGATCCCGACGAGCTGGACATCACCAGGGATGGCAGCGCCTCGCTGGCTTTCGGCCATGGCATCCACCACTGCCTCGGGGCGCCGTTGGCCAGACTGGAAGGCGCAGTGGTGCTTTCCCGCCTGTTCACGCGCTATCCGCGCCTGAGGCTGACAGTGGACCCGTCCGAGCTCGGCTGGCGGGAAAGCCTGATGATGCGCGGGCTCGAAGAGTTGCCGGTGTTCCTCCAGTGAGTGCCACGCATGGAATCCCGACTGCTCCCGGAGCGGCACCGGCCAAATCGTCACGGCGCCATGGCTTCGGGACGTTGCTGGCCGTCGACCTCTGGGAGCGGTTCGGGTTCTACGGCATGGCCGCCGTCCTCATCCTTTATCTGACGGCCGGAGGCGAGGACGGCGGCCTGGGAATGGCGCCGCCGACGGCTACGGCCGTGTTCGCCGCCTACATGTCGTTGGCATTCATGGCTGGCCTGCCCGGTGGGTGGCTGACCGACAGGGTGTTGGGGATGCGCAGAGCCATCCTGCTCGGCGGTGCGTTGATCATCGCCGGATACACCGTGGTCGCCGTTCCGTCGGAGTGGACGCTACTGGGAGGCCTCGCACTGGTGGTGGCCGGTACCGGCCTCGTCAAGCCCGCGTTGGCGGCCCTGGTCGCCGAGGTCGGGGGAGAGGGAGCGCGGCGGCGCGAAGCTGCCTTCTCACTCTTCTACGTTTGCATTCAGGTCAGTGCCCTGATCGCTCCGGCCGTCATCGGCGCTGCCGCCGAGAAGGTGGCCTGGCCGTTGGGGTTCGTCTGCGCTTCCCTCGGGATGGCGGCGGGGGCCGTCCAGTTCGCACTCGCTCTCGGCAAGTTCGGAGAAATCGGAGCCCGGCCCCAACATCCGATCAGTCGGCCGGAACTGGCTCGAGTCGCGCGCCGAGCGGGTCTTCTGGTCCTGACGCCTGCGGCTGTGCTGATCGGAGCCGTCAGCAGCGGGCTGGTCGGTCTCCCGGCCGTGCTGGCCGTTCTCGGCCTGGCGACGCTGGCGCTGCCGTTCGTCTATCTGCGCCGCCTGGGACGCGCTTCGGGCGGAAAGCTTCGGTTGCGGGGCTTCGTGGTCCTGATGCTCGCGTCCTCGGTATTCTGGATGCTCTTCTCCCAGAGCGGTTCGGTGCTGGGAATCTTCGCCGAACGCCACACCGACCGGGCCGTGTTCGGCTTCGAGACCCCGGCGAGCTGGTTCCAGTCGCTGCATCCGCTCTTTGTTCTGCTGGCGGCGCCGCTGCTGGCGCGGTTGTGGCAGATCTCCGGGGACCGGGTGAACGTCTCAATGAAGTTCTCCGGCGCGCTGGTCGTCGCCAGCACCGGCTTCCTGCTCATGTCCGTTGCGGCCTCTTCGGCCGAAACCGGTCCTGTCGTTCCGCTCTGGCTCGTCGCGGTCTACGCGCTGTACTCGTGCGGAGAGATCGCGCTCGCGCCGGCGGGGTTGGCACTGGCGGCGGCGGCCGCTCCTGCGGGCTACGTCGGTCGTTTTCTGGCGGTCAACGGCCTGTTCGGTGCGGTCGGCGTCGTTGCCGGAGGTCAGCTGTTCCGGCTGACCAAAATCATGTCGCTGTCCCATTACTTCCTCCTCCTCGGCGCCTTTGTAATGGGGGTTGGCATCTTGGTGGGGGCTTTTTCTGGACGTCTACAAAGACTGCTGACTTAGAGCGTGTCTCATATGGGTTTGGTGGTGGTGCGGCATGATTGAGGATCGTGTCGTCGAATCATGCGCTCCGGCTGGTGCCGGATGAGTTGTGGGCGATCGTCGAGCCGTTGATCCCCGAGTTCACACCGCGTCGGCAGGGTGGCGGGACCGCGCCGGTGGAGGATCGGGCGGTGTTCACCGCGATCGTGTACGTGCTGACCAGTGGGTGCGCGTGGCGGCATCAGCCGGGCGAGTTCGGGGTGAAGGTGCCGACCGCGCAACTCCACGACGAGCTGGCCGAATCCACGGTGGCCTCGGTGTTCGCCTCGTTCTCCACGATCATAAATGTGGCGGTACGGGCACGGAAGATCCCGGCCAGCCCCGCGCCAGGGCATCCGCGTCACCACCGGGCGGGGCGGGCCCGAGCTGGAGTCCACCGGGTTTGTTGAAGTGATGTGTCCCTGGCCTGCAGGTTTGTGTCTGCTGGGTTCGGTGGTCGCCCTCCTCATCGGCCGTGTAGATGGCGGGCATGGTGTTCATCAAGGGTTCTGGTGGGGTGTACCGCCGTTGTGGCCGTGTGGACCCGCAGTCAGGGAAGCGTTGGGCGCGCAATGTCCGAAGCTGCGGGCCGGGCGTCGGCATGGGAGCTGGTATGTCTGGCTGGAGTTGCCGGGCGGGTCCGATGGGGGCCGGCGGCGGATCCGGCGTGGTGGTCTCGCCACGCGGAAGGCGGCTGAGGAGGCGCTGGCGCAGCTCGGCAGGGCGTGCGGGGCGGGCGGCGGCGGTCTGCTCACGGTGGGTGAGTGGCTGGCCACTCGTGCCAGGGTGGCGTCCACGATCAAGAACTACTCTAGCCATGCCCGCCGCTACCTAGTCCCGTACCTGGGGCAGATCGTACTGGCGGAGCTGTCGGTCGCGCATGTGCAGGCGATGTTCGCGGGCATCGTTCGTCGGCACGATGCGCAGGGTGCGCCGTTGTCGGCGGCGGCGTTGAATCGGATCCGGGCGACGCTGCGCACGGCGTTGAACGCGGCGATCCGTCAGGGGCTGATCGGTGACAATCCGGCGTCGCGGGTGGAGTTGCCGGTGGCACGGCGCCCGCGTGCGGTGGTGTGGACCGAGGCGCGGGCGGAGCTCTGGCAGCGGACGGGGGAGAGGCCTGCGGTCGCGGTGTGGACGGCCGCGCAGACCGCCGACTTCCTGCATGCGATCCGGGATCATCGGTTGTACGCGATGTTCCACCTGATCGCCCTACGAGGGCTACGGCGCGGGGGAGGCCGCCGGGCTGCGGTGGTGCGACGTGGACCTGGACCAGCGGGCGGCGGTGATCTGCCTGCAGATCCAGCAGCACCAGGGGCTATCTCACGGCGTGTCCGCCCAAGACCGCCACCAGCGCCCGCATCATCGCGCTGGACCGCACCACCGCCGCCGCACTGCGTGATCACCGTGAGCGGCAGCAGCGTGAAAGGGCAGTGTCGAGCCACCGTGACAGTGGCTATGTGTTCACCGGCCTCAACGGTGATCCACTGAACCCCGACCGGCTGACTCGCCTGTTCCGCGATCTGATCGCCGAGCACGGGCTGCCGCCGATCCGGTTGCATGACCTCCGGCATGGGGCGGCGACCCTGGCGCGGGCGGCGGGGGTGGAGTTGAAGGTGGTGCAGGACATGCTGGGCCATTCCAGCATCGCGCTGACCGCCGACACCTACACCTCCGTGCTGCCCGAGGTCGCCCATCGCGCGGCGGAGAAAGCCGCTAGGCACGTACTGAAGGCGGGTCGGCTGGTGCCCGGCACCAGCCGGGTCCGCCGAAGAGACACCGGCCGCAGGAAACGCCCCAAGTTCGACGTGCCCCCGGCTCAGGGGCCGATGACGCATCCCGCACGTCAACTCGGACGGCCACAACGCTGCTGAAACCGGGCGAGCGGGCGGAGTGCCGCCATCGTCCGGTGATCGTGAGCCTCAGGCTCCCCGTCCTTGTTCTTCGACCTGAAGGGCTAACCAGATAACCGTCCGTATCGGCCGCGTGATGGGTCGATGCGCAATGAGTTCTGCCCAGCCGTGGTCGCACAGCCGTTGTCGTGGTCGAAGTCCGTGGTCTGTCTATTGTGGGTGGAAGTGTCTGGGACTCAGTTCGGCCCCAGGCGTCCGGGCTGGCTCGTCCGGGGTGTGGTGTTTGGGCTGGTCAGGGGTGGCGCGCCCGGCAGGATTCGAACCCGCGACCGTCGGATTAGAAGTCGGCTACCAGCCCTGTCGACGCGTTATTCCAGGTGCTAAAGCCCGTCAGTCCGTCCTGTTCTGTATAGCCACCAGCGGCCAGCGCTGTCGCTTCGTACCGCTGGGTACCAGAGCGTTCCGCGACATACGAGCAAACAACGAGCGAACACGATGCGCCGCGTAGGTTCGAACCCTCAGAAGGGCATGCATAACATGGGAACAGGCCTGACCGGGCTCCCTGTCGTCGAGAAGTAGTTCTGTGCCCGACACGCTGCGGGGAAGGGAATGGCTAAATTGAAGAAATCGTCCCACAGGAACTGCTCGACAATGCAGTACCTCGCCCTGCAGTGATGTCAAGATGGGCCAATGTCGCCCGTAGCCCGATAATGGAGTGGATCGCCCTGGTGCGGAATGACGTGACGATTCGTTGTATGCACCAACGTCCGCGCCGGCGATTCGTGTCGATATGGCCAGAATTGATTTGGCGCGTCCCGAGGGGGCAATTCATATCACCGTGTTTACGCGCCGGAATCAGTAGGGTCGTTGGGACCTTCACGTTACAGTTGGCTGGCAGCTATCGCTCCCCCGAGACCCAGTGCGAGGGTCATCAGGACCTTGTCACCGGCCACGAACGGGGCCTGGATCCCGCGGCCGCAGGCGTGGGCGAGCATTTGGGCGGCCAGTTGTGGGTGGCCGCGAACTCGATCTCCTCCGGCGCCCTGGCCAGCTCGCGCCGTACCTCATCGGACGCCCAGTCCTTGGGCAGGTCCAACCTGCTGCCGATGATGGTGTGGCCTCGCGCGGTGGCGTAGGTGAGGCTCACTATGACCCGGCGCAACGCGATCCCGCCCAGGCTCCCGAAGTATTGGCGGGCCGCTCCGACACGGTCGGTGGAGGACTTGGCATCGCCGGTCTCGTCCACGATCAGCACATTGTCCCCGGCCTCGTGCCAGGCCTCAGCGAGGTGGTCGACCGCCCACACCGCCGCCTCGTCCAGGACTCGCTGCTCGTCCCACTTGGCCTTAGACAGCAGATGGTGCAGCCGGTGCGAACCGCGATGTCCCAGCGCTTCGGCGATGGTCCAGCAATTGGCGTCTTCCAGCCCCATCAGCAGGCCCAACACGAAATCACGGACCAGCCGCCGCGGCTCCCACCTGCGGAACCAACCCTAGAGCCGGGCCATCACCGCATCCAGAAACCCCGCCAGGCGCTCGCGCGCTACCGTGCCCCGACGGCCGTCTGGGTTACTGTTTTCGTCACACAAAGCAACGATCACGACGGCCCTCCCCATGTCCGGAATCCCACCCGATCTTGATCAACTCCAGCTGCCCCACCGACCAGCGGCGATATCCCAGAATCACAATATACAGCTGCCGCATCATCACACCAAGTCCCTCACCCAGGGCGCACGTTCCCCTTGATGTCAACGGCGACGTAAAACTCGGTGTAAGGCTCCACATTCTCTTTCAGCGTGTGTCCGGCAGCAGGAATCAGCGTCACTTCGTGTGGGCGATCCCGGGCCAACACCCCCATATCGCTGTACATGGCTGTTGGCATGAGATCACGATCTAGGCCACGGCCATCGATGGTGATTTTGTATCCGCTGATGGTGAGGGTGCGGTCGTTTGCTTGTGCGAATTGTGAGAAGTGCTGGTCGACTATGATCTGGCCGTCGGTGGTGAGGCCGAAGTAGAAGTCGGCTATGTAGGCGCCCGGTTGGAGGAGGTACCCGTTTTGGGTTTGTGGGATCAATGTCAGCTCGTGGGTGGTGGTGTTCGACATGATCGGCATGTTTCCGTACATGCCGTATACCTGCAGATCATGTGAGAGCTGACGGCCGTCGATGGTGATTTTGTATCCGCTGATGGTGAGGGTGCGGCCACTCGCCTGCGCGAACTCCGAGAAGCGCTGGTCGACTACGATCTGGCCGTCGGTGGTGAGGCCGAAGTAGAAGTCGGCTATGTAGGCGCCCGGTTGGAGGAGGTACCCGTTTTGGGTTTGTGGGATCAATGTCAGCTCGTGGGTGGTGGTGTTCGACATGATCGGCATGTTTCCGTACATGCCGTATACCTGCAGATCATGTGAGAGCTGACGGCCGTCGATGGTGATTTTGTATCCGCTGATGGTGAGGGTGCGGCCACTCGCCTGCGCGAACTCCGAGAAGCGCTGGTCGACTACGATCTGGCCGTCGGTGG
>NZ_JBIRAX010000014.1:0-232856 GCF_044326375.1 Actinomadura sp. 3N508 | reverse complement strand
GGCTTCGCCCCTGGCCCCCCTTCGCTTCTGTCTAGGGTTTGTCCATGCGATCTGGTGTTGGGTTCGGGGCTGATGTTGTTGGGGTTCTTTTGTTTGTTTTGGTTGGGCGGGCTACTCATGATGAAAGTGGTGGGTTCGTCGGGTTTGTTGGGGCGGCTTGGCCGTTTCTTGTTGGGCTTGCAGGTGGGTGGGGTCTCAGTCGGGCTTGGCGGCGGCGGGTCGAGGTGGTCTTTCCCGTTGGGGTGGTCGTCTGGGTGACCACCGTGGGGGTGGGGATGGTGTTGCGGGGGGGTCGCCGGGCAGGGGACTGCGATCGTGTTCGTGGGGGTGGCTTCCGTCTTCCTGGGAGTGGTGCTGCTCGGGTGGCGCGGGGTGGCGGCCTTGTGGGACGTCTCCAAATGACCGGGCGGTCTCTTTGCTGATCGGCGCGGTTGACTGTGGCGCGGCGTCCTGATGAAGTTACCGGCGGGTCACGTCGGGTGAAAGGGACACGGATGGCATCTGCGCTGCGCGACTGGCTGGACGAGCCGAACACCGGACGCGGCGTCCACCTGGCTACCGACGACGACTGGGAGTACCGGAGCTATGGGGAACTGGCGTCCGCCGCGCGACGCACGGCCGGGGCGCTGATCGAGGAAGGCGTGCGGCCCGGTGATGTCGTCTGCGTCATCCTGCCCACCGACTTCGTTTGTATCGAGACTTACTACGCGGTGTGGGCCGCTGGGGCGACTGTTTGTCTGATCACGCCGCCGCTGTTCCAGGACGGGGACGACTACGTCGCGCACGTCGCGGCGATCCTGCGGCAGGCGGCGCCCGCGCTGGTCATCGCGTCCAAGGACCTGAACGAGTACGCGGCGCGCGCCATGGGGCAGGCCGGGCTGAGCGGGGAGCCCTGGCAGCCGCGGCAGGCCGGTGAGGCGGCGGCGGTGCAGCCCGCCGGGGAGCTGGCCCTGCTGCAGTTCACGTCCGGGTCCAGCGGTGCGCCTCGGGGGGTGATGGTCACCTGGGAGAACCTGGAGGCCAATACCGAGCTGATTTCTCGGGCCGCCGGGTTCGCCGCGGACGACTCCGTTGCTTCCTGGCTGCCGCTGTACCACGACATGGGGCTGATCGGCTGCTTCCTGACGCCGATCGCGCGGCAGGCCTCGCTGCGGCTGATGCGGCCCGATCACTTCATCCGCGACCCCGCGAGGTGGCTCCGGTGTTTCGCGGAGGCCGCGCACACCGCGGCTCCGCCGTTCGCGTATTCGTACTGCGCCCGGCGGGTCAAGCCGGAGCAGCTGGAGGGGGTCGATCTGTCCGGGTGGCGGACGGCGATCGTCGGCGCCGAGCCCATCGACCCGCATGCGCTGGAGGTGTTCGCGCAGCTCGTGGAGCCGTTCGGGTTCTCGCGCGCCGCGTTCAAGCCCGCGTACGGGATGGCGGAGACGACCCTGCTCGTCACGATGGACGCGGAGCGCCGCGATCCGCTGGCGGTGCGGCCCGATCCCGAGGCGCTCGCGTTCGGGGAGCCCATCCGGATTCTGGAGTCGCACACGCTCGGGGCCGAGTCGCTCGGCGCGAAGGCCGGATGGGTCGTCGGGTGCGGCACGCCGGAGGCCGGTGTGCCCGTGGCGATCATGGACGATGACGGGCGGGAACTCGGGGAAGGGCTGCTCGGGGAGATCGTGGTGGGGGGTCCTTCGGCTTGCCCTGGCTACTACGCGGGGGCCGAGGGGAAGTCGACCCGGTTCCTGGACGGGCAGGTCTTCACCGGGGACGCCGGGTTCTTCCACGCCGGGCAGCTGTTCGTTCTCGGGCGGATGGGCGACAGCATCAAGGTCCGCGGGCGGTCGGTGTACGTCGAGGACCTGGAGGCGAAGATCGCCGAGGCCAGCGGGCTCGGGAAGGGGCGCATCGTGGTGGTCGGCGTGCCGGGCGCGGGGCGCAAGGGGCTCGCGCTCTTCGCCGAGACGCAGGACGAGTCGTGGACGGGCGACATCCGCGAGATGCTGCGCCGCAGGCTCGGCGGCGACGTCGAGCTGACGATCGTGGTGGGCACCGGGCTGATCCAGCGGACGTCCAGCGGCAAGCCGCGGCGCAGGTACATGTGGGAGCGGCTGCTCGCCGGGGAGATGGACGGGGCCCGCGTCGTCCCCTGATTGCTAAAGATCGTGACCACAGGACACCATGGCCGTTGAGGCTGTGAGAGGTCGACGATGCCGGCTGTTGCGAAGACGCTGTTCCGACTGGGCGCCCGCCTGGGGTCCACCGCCCAGAACGCCTTGGAGGTCGCCCGGTTCGGCGGGTTCGACACCGACGAGGACGCCTCGCCCCGCGAGGTGGTGACCGAGCAGCGGGTGTACCGGCTGCGGCACTACTTCCCGGACGGCGGGGGCGGGCCGGTGATGCTGCTCGTCCCGCCGCTGATGATCACCGCGGAGGTGTACGACATCTCCTCGCGGGTCAGCGCCGTCCGGGTGCTGCGGGAGGCCGGGGTCGATCCCTGGGTCGTCGACTTCGGGGCGCCCGAGCGGGAGCCCGGGGGCCTTGAGCGGACCATCACCGATCACGTGCTGGCCGTTAGTGATGCGGTGGATCGGGTCCGGAAGGTCACCGGGCGGGACGTTCATCTCGCCGGGTATTCGCAGGGCGGGATGTTCGTCTACCAGGCGGCGGCGTACCGGCGCAGTGACGGCATCGAGTCGGTGGTGACGTTCGGGAGCCCGACCGACACGAGTGTCGCGTTGCCGTTCGGGCTGCCCGCGTGGCTCGCGTCCGAAGGGGTTGGACGGGTCCCTGACTGGGTGCTCGGCGGGTTCGCGGTCCCGGGGTGGGTCACGCGGTTCGGGTTCCAGCTGCTGAGTCCGGTGAAGTCGGTGCGGTCGCGGGTCGATTTCATCCTGCAGCTGCATGACCGGGAGCGGCTCGCGCCCCGGGAGCGGCAGCGGCGGTTCCTGGAGCGGGAGGGCTGGGTGTCGTGGCCCGGGCCCGCGCTGGCGGAGTTCGTCCGGCAGTTCGTCCAGCACAACCGGATGCTCACCGGCGGGTTCGTCATCGGCGACCGGCTCGTCACGCTCGCCGACATCACCTGCCCGGTGCTGACGTTCGTCGGGGAGGTCGACGAGATCGCGCCGCCGCCGATGGTCCGCGGGATCCGGCGGGCCGCGCCGCGCGCCCAGGTGTACGAGGCGTCCCTGCGCGCCGGGCATTTCGGGCTCGTGGTCGGGAGCCTCGCGATCGCGCGGACCTGGCCCGCCGTGGCCGGGTGGGCGAAGTGGCGTGCGGGGGAGGGCCTCCTGCCGGACATCGTCGCGCCCGTCGCGGGAGATGAGGAGGCCGCGCCTGCCGGTCTTCCTGGGGGTTCGGCCGGGTACGGGCTTCAGCTTGCGGTGGGTGTGGGCGGGAGCGTGGCGCGGTCCGCCTACCGGACGGTCTCGCGGGCGGTTCATGGGACGCGGCAGCTCGGGGGTGAGGCTGCACAGAACCTTCCCCGGCTGGCGCGGCTGGAGCGCATCCAGTCGGACACGCGCATGTCCATGGGGCTGCTCCTGGACGAGCAGGCCCGCCGGATGCCTGATGAGGTGTTCTTCCTGTACAAGGGGCGGCCTTACACGCATGAGGCTGCCAAGAGGCGTGTCGATGCCGTTGTTCGTGGGCTGATCCAGGTTGGGGTGCGGCGGGGTGACTCCGTTGGCGTGCTGATGAGGACGCGGCCCACGGCGCTCGCGCTCGTGGCCGCGTTGAGCCGGCTGGGTGCGGTGGCGGTGCTGCTGCGCCCGGATGGGGATCTCGCCGCGGAGGTGCGGCTGGGCCGGGTGAGCCGTGTGATCGCCGATCCGGAGCACGCGGCGCAGGTGGAGGGGCTGGAGGGCGTCGAGACGCATCTGCTGGGCGGTGCCGGGCGTGGTGAGCGCGGGTCGCTCATGGACATGGAGGCGATCGATCCGGAGGCCGTTGCCGTGCCGGGGTGGTTCCGGGCCAACCCGGGGCGGGCCGGCGATCTCGCGTTCGTCGTGTTCAGGGGTGAGGGCGAGCTGCTCCGCGCCCACCGGATCACCAACCGGCGGTGGGCGCTGTCGGCGTTCGGGACGGCGTCGTCCGCCTCCCTGTCGCCGTCCGACACCGTGTACAGCATCACGCCGCTTCAGCATCCGTCCGCGCTGTTGATGAGCCTTGGCGGTGCCGTCGCGGGGGGTGCCCGGCTGGCGCTTGCCAGTGCCTATGATCCGGAGACCTTCTGGGACGAGGCCCGCCGGTACGGCGTGACCGTGGCTTCCTATACCTGGATGCTCCTGCGTGATCTTGTGGAGGCGCCGCCTGATCCGGCGGAGCGGCATCACGCGGTGCGGCTGTTCATCGGGTCGGGCATGCCGCGCGGGCTGTGGCGGCGGGTCGAGGAGCGGTTCGCGCCGGCGCGGGTGCTGGAGTTCTACGCGTCCACGGAGGGCGAGTCGGTCCTGGTCAACCTGAGCGGCAAGAAGCCCGGGTCGCTGGGACGGCCGCTGCCCGGCAGCGCCGAGGTCCGCCTCGCCCGCTACGACCTGGAGAACGGGCGCCTGGACCTGGGGGCCGACGGCTTCGCGATCGAGTGCGAGCCCGGCGAAATCGGGATGCTGCTCGCGCGGGTGCGGCTCTCCGCCGTCGGGACGGCAGGGCGGTGCGTGCGGGGCGTGTTCGCGCCCGAGGACGCCTGGACGATCACCGGGGACCTGTTCCGCCGGGACGGTGCCGGCGACTTCTGGCTGGTGGGACGGGAGGCCGAGCTGATCCGGACGGGGGAGGGGATCGTCCCGCCCGGCCCTATCCGGGATGCGCTCGGCGACCTGCCGTTCGTCGACACCGTCGCCGTTTACGGCATTCCGGTGGGGGAGTCCGAGCTCGCGGCGGCCGCGGTCAGCCTGCGGGGCGTCGCCGAGCTGAAGCCCGTGGATCTTTCGGAGGCGCTGCTGCGGGTCGAGCCGGGGCTGCGGCCCGCGATCGTGCGGGTGGTGGACGAGGTGCCCGTCACGGCCGGGGGACGGCTGCGGACGGCGCCGCTGCGGGACGAGGGCGTCCCTCCCGCCGGTGAGGGCATGGCGTACTACCGGGACAAGGCGGGCGCCTACCGGCCGCTGACGGACGCGGCCCGGCGGCGGCTGCTCAAGGCGCCGGCCGCCCGCGAGGCGCGGTGACCGGGGAGTCACAACTCACGAGCGATAAGTCTGGACTTACTGGTCTTGGCTGCGTTAGAACGAAGCGACGGTCACCGTCATCTGTCGCACGCGTCCGGAGGGGTCATGACGAGCGTCCTCGCGCCGCCGCCGGCGGGCAGCGGGCTGAAAGCGGTTCCCGGGGTGGGAGGCATCCCCTACATCGGCAGCACGATCGCCGTGATGCGCAATCCGATCGGGACGGCCCGGAAACGGTACGCCGAGCACGGGCAGGTGTCCTGGGGATGGCTGCTCGGGCAGCGGACGGTCACCGTCCACGGCCCGGAGGGCGCCGAGGTCATCCTGGTCAACCGCGACAAGGCGTTCGCGAGCGGGCCCGCGTGGAGCTACTACATCGGGCCGTTCTTCAACCGCGGCATCATGCTCCTGGACTTCGAGGAGCATCTGCATCACCGGCGCATCATGCAGCAGGCGTTCACCCGGCCGCGCCTGCGCGCCTACATGGACGCGATGGCGCCCGGCATCGTCAAGGGCGTCGAGGCGTGGCGGCCCGGCGCCGAGTTCACGGTGTACGACCACGTCAAGCAGCTCACGCTCGACCTCGCCGCGGACGTGTTCATGGGCGTCGAGCTGGGGGACGCAGAGCGCGCGCGGGTCAACGGCGCGTTCATCGACGCCGTCCGGGCCGGTACGGCGTACGTGCGCTTCCCCGTCCCCGGGCTGCGCTGGCACCGCGGGCTGCAGGCCCGCAAGGTGCTGGAGGAGTTCTTCTACCGGCACCTGCCCGCCAAGCGCCGCGACGGCGGCGACGAGACCCTTCGAGGGGGGACGACCCCCCACACCCCCCGTGGCGCCTCCGGCGCCGGCGATTTGTTCGCCGCCCTGTGCGCGGCGGAGTCCGACGACGGGGCGCGGTTCACCGACGAGGACGTCGTCAACCACATGATCTTCGCGCTGATGGCCGCGCACGACACGACGACCATCACGCTGACGTCGATGGCCTACTACCTCGCCAAGTTCCCCGAATGGCAGGAGCGGCTCCGGGACGAGTCCCTCGCGCTCGGCAAGACCGAACTCGACTACGCGGACCTCGACGCCCTCACCGGCATGGACATGGTGATGAAGGAGTCGCTGCGGCTGATCGCGCCCGTCCCGGCGCTGCCGCGCAAGGTCGTCAAGGACACCTCGATCCTCGGCTTCCACATCCCCGCCGGGACGATCGTCGTCGTGCCGATGCTCAGCAACCACCGCATGGCCGACTGGTGGCCGGACCCGGACGCGTTCGACCCGGGGCGCTTTGCGCCGGAGCGCCGCGAGGACAAGATCCACAAGTACGCGTGGTCGCCGTTCGGCGGCGGCGCGCACAAGTGCATCGGGATGTACTTCGCCGGGATGCAGGTGAAGTCGATCCTGCACCAGGTGCTGCTGAGGTACCGCTGGAGCGTCCCGGGGCGCTACGAGATGCCCCTCGACACCACGTCCCTGCCGTCGCCGAAGGACGGCCTTCCCGTCCGCCTCGACCGTCTGGAGCAGAGCCCATGAGCAAAGCCGTCGCGATCACCGGGGCCGCGCGGGGCATCGGTCTCGCCACCGCCCGCGTCCTGAAGGCCAAGGGCGCCACCGTCGTCATCGGCGACATCGACGAGGCGGCGGTCACGGAGGCGGCGGAGGAGCTGGGCGTGACCGGGCTCGTCGTGGACGTCACGTCCCGCGCGTCGTTCACCGCGTTCCTCGACCGGGCCGAGGAGGCCGCCGGGCCGCTCGATGTGGTGATCAACAACGCCGGGATCATGCCGATCGGGCCGGTCACGGGCGAGAGCGACGCCGACGCCCGCCGCTGCCTCGACATCAACGTGCACGGCGTGATGCTCGGCACCAAGCTCGCCCTCGGCCGGATGCTGCCGCGCGGCCGCGGGCACGTGATCAACATCGCGTCGCTGGCCGGCCTCACGTACATGCCCGGCCTGGCGCTCTACAACGCCAGCAAGGCCGCCGTCGTCGCGTTCACCGAGGCGACCCGGCTGGAGGTGCAGGAGCGGGGCGTGCACGTCAGCGCCGTTCTGCCGACGTTCACCAACACCGAGCTGGTCTCGGGGATGCGCAATCCCAAGGGGCAGCGGAACTGCGAGCCCGAGGACATCGCCGCCGCCGTCGTGGCGCTGGTCGGGCGCCCGCGCCCGCAGGCCGTCATCCCGGCGAAGCTCGCCCGGCAGGTCAAGATCGGCGCGCTGCTCCCGGAACGGGTCAAGCGGGCCATGGCGCGCCGCTACGGGCTCGACCGGATCTTCCTCGACTTCGACGCGGACGCCCGCAAGGCCTACGACGCCCGCATCCGCGCCTAGCCGGCGTGCCCGGCCGCATTCGCGTCCCGTAGGCTCTCCCTTGGTCGAACTTCGTTCTAAAAGCGGGGGACGCTATGCGACGGGGACCGGTCGTTCAGACGGCTTACGGGAAGGTTCGCGGGACGACGCGAGACGGCGTCAGCGCGTTCCTCGGCATTCCCTACGCGGCGCCGCCGTTCGGGGAGAACCGGTTCCGGGCGCCGCGCCCGCCGGAGCCCTGGGACGGGGTGCGCGACGCCGTCGAGTACGGGCCGACCGCGCCCAAGCCCGGCTACCTGCCGCCCTACACCCGGCTCCTGGACGACCCGGACATCCCCGGCGACGGCTGCCTCAACCTGAACGTCTGGACGCCCGGCGGCTCCGGGCTGCCGGTCATGGTGTGGATCCACGGCGGCGCGTTCCGCAACGGGTCGGGCGCGCTGCCCGTCTACGACGGCCGCAACTTCGCCCGGGACGGCGTCGTCTGCGTGACGATCAACTACCGGCTCGGCGTCGAGGGCTTCGCCAACTTGCCCGGCGCCCCCGCGAACCGGGGGCTGCTCGACCAGATCGCCGCGCTGGAGTGGGTCAACGCCAACATCGCGGCCTTCGGCGGCGACCCCGGCCGCGTGACCGTGTTCGGTGAGTCGGCGGGCGCGATGAGCGTCACCACCCTGCTCTCCCTCGACCTCGGGCTCTTCGGCCGCGCGATCGCGCAGAGCGGCGCGGGCGCCGTCGCGCAGGACCCGGACGACGCCCTCCTCGTCACCCGGGAGATGGCCGCCCGGCTCGGCGTGGAGCCCACCGCCGAGGGGTTCGCGGCGCTCGACCCGGCCGCGATCATCCCCGTCCAGGCGGAGGTCGCCGCCGAGGTCCTCGCGCTGCCCGACCCCGCCCGGTGGGGCCCGACCACGGCCGCCTCCGCCATGTCGCTCACCCCGGTCCTGGACGGCGAGCTGCTGCGCCGCCGCCCCGAGGACGCCATCGCCGACGGCGCCGGACGCGACGTCGACCTGCTCATGGGCTGCACGTCCGAGGAGTTCCGGTTCTTCCTGATGCCGTCCGGGCTCGCCGGGGCGGTCACCGAGGAGCTGATCGGTCTCGTCGCGGCGGGCATGAGCCTCCCGCCGGGAGTGCCCGCCGCCTACCGCGACCGCCGTCCCGGGATGACGCCCGGCGAGCTGATGGCGGCGATCCTCACCGACGGCATGTTCCGCGTCCCGGCCGACCGCGCCGCCACCGGGCACGCCGCCGCCGGCGGGCGGACCTGGATGTACGAGTTCGCGTGGCGGTCGCCGACCTTCGACGTCGGCGCCTGCCACGCGCTGGAGCTCGGCTTCGTGTTCGACAACCTCACCGGCGATCCCGAGGGCCTCGCCGGGCCGAACCCGCCGCAGGAGCTCGCCGACCGGATGCACCGCGCGTGGGTCGCCTTCGCCGCCGGCGGCGACCCCGGCTGGGCGCGGTTCGAGCCGTCCGGCCGCGCGGTGCGGGTGTTCGGCGCCCGGGAAGACGGCGTCGTCCACGACCCGCTCGGCGACGAGCGCAAGCTCTGGGACTGACCCCTGTCCGGAGGGCTCAGCTCCCCAGGCGCTTGCGGCCCTGGGCGCGCACCCGCTTGCGCTGGGACGGGTCCAGCATCAGGTAGCCGACGACCGGTGCCCCGAGGACGCCGAGGATGATCAGCGTGGTCAGCCACCAGGGGAAGATGAACAGGGTCAGCAGCCCGACGACGACGCCGCCGATCACGAACTTTGTCTGGGTCGACATCTGGTACCTCCGTTAACGGGCCGCCCCTATGGACAACGGCCGCCCGGCGGCCGCTGTTCCACGATATGTCGCGAGTCCGTCCGATGGAACAATGATCTCACCAGGGACTCCCGGAAGCCGGGGCGGTCAGATGCGCAGGGAGAGCTGGCCGCCGCCGAGCGTGCGCAGGACCTCCGCGTGCAGCTTGCCGTTCGTGCAGACGACGCTGCCGCCGTCCGGGCCCGGCACGCCGGACAGGTCGGTGAACATCCCGCCGGCCTCCTCCACGATGACCTGGAGCGCGGCGAGGTCCCACAGCGACACCTCCGGCTCGGCGGAGATGTCGATCGCGCCCTCGGCGACCATCATGTGCGACCAGAAGTCGCCGAACGCCCGCGTCCGCCACACCTCGCGGGTCAGCTCGATGAACCGGGTGAGGCGGCCCTGCTCCTCCCAGCCGCTGAGGCTGGAGAACGACAGGGACGCGTCCTCCATCGCCGTCACCGACGACACGGTCATCCGGGTCGCGCGGGTCAGGCTGCGGCCCGTCCAGGCGCCGCCGCCGCGCGCCGCCCACCAGCGCCGCTGCAGCGCGGGCGCGGACACGACCCCGACGACGATCTCGTCGTTCTCCATCAGCGCGATCAGCGTCGCCCAAACCGGGACGCCCCGGACGAAGTTCTTCGTCGCGTCGATCGGGTCGATGATCCAGCAGCGGTTCCCGAATCCGGTCCGGCCGAACTCCTCGCCGAGCACCGCGTCGCGCGGGCGGGCCCGCTTCAGCGTGCCGCGGATCTGCTCCTCCACGCTGCGGTCGGCGTCGCTGACCGGCGTCAGGTCCGGCTTGGTCTCGATGTCGAGATCGAGGGCACGGAAACGCCTGGTCGTGATGTCGTCGGCCCCGTCCGCCAGCACATGCGCGAGACGCAGGTCATCGGAATAGCCCGCCACGGCGTGCAACGCTACCCTGATCACGTCTGGTCCAGACACACTTACCCGGCCGTTCCGGCTTTTCGGTCGTCCCGGTGGGGCGCGCCGTGGGGTTATCGGGGGTATCGCCGGGCCGGTGATGGCAGAGTGGGCGCATGGTGCACGACCTTCCCGCATGGGTGGCCGAGCTGACCGACCCGCGCCGGGCCGGGACGCTCGACGAGCTCGCCGACCGCCTCGTCCCGCTGGCCGAGCACGCGATCGACGTGTCCCGCCGCCTCCAGGCGCAGCTCAACGAGCTCAACGAGCCGTTCAAGCGCGAGGCCCTCTACGGGCGCGTGGAGCGGCTGAAGGCCCGGGTCGGCGAGGCCATGGAGGAGATCACGGCGGAGATCGCCGCGTCCGGGACGGAGCGCATCGAACGCGTCGTGGCCGACTGGGCCGAGCGGACCGGGCCCGGCGAGCCGGGCGAGCGCAAGGCGCGGGAGCGCGAGGTGCGCCGCAAGCTGGACCGTGACATCGTCCCGGTGCTGTCCAAGCAGCAGCAGGACGTCGCCGAACGGGTCGCCGAACGCACGTCCACCGCGCTTGAGGACGCGACGCAGACGCTGCTGACGCAGGTCGAGGAGCTGGCGAAGGCGGTCACCGACCTGATCCACGACGTGCTGCCGCTGGCCCGGGAGGGGCTGGCGCTCGCGGGCCGCATCTCGACGCTGTCCGGCCGGGCCCGCAAGGCGGGGCGCGGACCGGTCCCGGACGAGCTGAAGGACGCCGGAGCCGAGGCCGCCCGCGCGTTCGACGAGGCCGTCGCGCGGCTGGAGCTGGAATGGGCCGCGCTCGGCGCCCGCTCCGCGAGCGTCCGGGCCGCGCTGCGCGGCGCGGAGGAGAGCGCGTTCAGCCGCGTCACCGAGGAGATGACCCGCTGCGTGGAGGAGCTCGCGCCCGAGCACGTCAAGGCGCTGAACGAGGCCGAGGCCAGGGCGCGCAGCCTGTTCGAGGAGCCGTCGGCGGGCTAGGGCGGGCGCGCTAGAGCGCCTGTGGGAAGCGGAGCAGGCCCTCGGGGTCGTGCGCGGCCTTGACCTTTCTGAGGCGGTCCAGGTTGGGGCCGTAGTAGGCGGTCGCCCAGCCCTTGAGATCCGGGTCGATGTAGTTCACGTAGGCGGTGCCGCCCATGGACGGCTCCATCGCCGCATGCGTCGCGCGAAGCCAGGCGTTGTCGGGTGCCAGGTACTGGACGCAGAACAGAGCCTTCCGGTGCGGGAAGGCGGTGTCGCCCGGGCCTAGGCGGCCTATCGCGCCGCCTAAGGCGTCCAGCAGGACGGAGCGGTTCTGGACGTCGTTGCCTGTCTCGAAGCGGTTCAGGAGAGCGTCGATGGCGGTGTCGGGCAAGGGCTTGTAGGCGATGTGTGATTTACCGGCGTAGTTGGTTCTGGGGAAGGTGCCGTTGGGGCGCTGGCCGGGCAAGGTGCCTTGGGTGTGGCATTGCTCGACGGTCTGCCCCGCGCATCCGCCCATGAATTTCATGGCGTCCAGGTAGGGGCTGCTCTGGGCGGTGGACGAGATCGGGTCGGCGCCCGCCGCGGCCGTCAGCGCCTTCATGGGGGCGCTGGCGTCGGCGAGCGCGACGCCGATGACCTCGACGCTCGGGGTCGCCTGGTCGGGCCGCGTGTCGAGGCGCAGGCTCGTCCAGACCTCGTCGGGCGCGGACGGCGCCCAGCGCTGCCAGCCGCGGAACACGGCGGCCGCGTCCGCCCAGGCCCAGCGCACGCTGAACGGGGTGACCTCGGCGATCTCGTGCGTGCGGAACGTGAACGAGACCGCGGCGCCGAAGTTGCCGCCGCCCCCGCCCCGGCAGGCCCAGAACAGGTCGGGGTTCTGCTCGCCGTCGCAGGTCAGGAGGCGCCCGTCGGCGGTGACGACCTGGATCGACGTCAAGGCGTCGCAGGACAGCCCGTACGCGCGGGACGTCACGCCGATCCCGCCGCCCAGCGTCAGCCCCGCCACGCCGACCGTCGGGCAGCTCCCCGCCGGGACGCCCACGCCATGCTCGGCGAGCCCCGCGTACATGTCGATCAGCCGCGTCCCAGCGCCGACGACGGCGGTGCCGCCGTCGCGCTTCACCGTGTCCATGGGGGAGACGTCGATGACCAGGCCCGTGCCCGTCGACCAGCCCGCGTAGCTGTGGCCGCCGCAGCGCATGGCGACCGGGATCCGCTGCAGCGTCGCGAACGCCATGCATTCGGACACGTCCTGAGGCGTCGCGCAGTACGCGATGCCTGCGGGCTCGCTGCGGTCGAAGCGCGGAATGTGGAGGCGCCGGGCCTGGGCGTAGGAGGCGTCGGACGGCCGGATCAGCGTCCCGTCCAGGCCGCGTTCGAGCGCGTTCCAGTCGGCGGGCCCGGTCGGGCGCGGCCGCCGGGAGGGGCGGTCGTCCGGCGACGGCTTCTCGCCGGAGCACCCGGCGGCGGCCAGAGGCCCGAGGAGCGTCGCCTTGAGCACCCATCGCCTGTCCATGGCGTCAGGCGCTGCTTCGCAGCGTCTTGAGGAAGGTGTCGTAGACCGGGACGGCCCCGTCCCAGTGCTGCTGCCCGGCGACGATGATGACCTGGTAGATGGCGTCGTCGAACCTGAAGACCCGGACGCGGGCCCTGCCGGGGATGTTGTTCTTGGTGAAGGTGAACTGGGCTTCGGCGGCCTGGTCGCCCAGATAGGCGACCTTCCGGTTGATGCTTTCCTGCTTGAACTCGGGATACTCCGCGGTGTCCTTCTTCATCTGGTCGAGGGCGTCGACGAGGCCGTCCCCGGGGTCGGCGAAGTCGGTGTTCGAGACGCGCTGGATCGCCAGGCCCCGCCGCACCCCCGGAGCCTGGTCGGTGAACGACGCGTCGTCGCCGGAGCCCTCGTCCTTCCACCCCTGCGGGACCGCCGCGACGAACGCCGACCCCTGGTACAGGCGGTACCCGGAGGGCACGGCGACCTTCGCCGACGGTGAGGACGACGACCCCGCCGAGGAGGTCGGCGGGTCGTTGGCGTGCTCGTCGCCGTTGCCGGTGAACACCACGACCGCGACGACGGCGACGGCCAGCGCCGCCGCGAAGATCCCGCCCGGGATGATCAGCGGCCACGGCGGGCGCCGCCGCCGTGGCGGGCGCGGACCGCCCGCCGGCGGCTGCGTCGGCCACGACGGGGACTCGACCGTCGGCGCTGCGGGCGGTGGCTGCAACGTCATGTTGTGGGGCGGCGGCGCGTAGGGAAGCGGCGGCTGCGGCTGGGCGGGCGCGGGCCCCCGCGCGATCTGGCGGAGCAGCCGTCCGGCCTCGTCGGGGCTCATCCGCTGGTCCGGGTCCTTGCGGAGCAGGCCGTGCAGGACGGGCGTCAGGGGCCCGGCGAGCTGGAGCGGATCCGGGTCGTCGGCCAGCAGGGCGGCCATCATGCCCCACATGTCCGGCCGCCTGTACGGGGGACGTCCCTCGACGGCCGCGTACAGCGTCGCGCCCAGCGACCACAGGTCGGACGCGGGCGTCGCCTTCTGGTGGCGGGCTGGTCGGGCGCCAGGTAGGCGGGCGACCCGACGATGGCGCCCGCCTGGGTGAGGGTCTCGTCGCCGGCGACGGTCGCGATGCCGAAGTCGGTGAGCACGGCCCGGCCCTGCGGCAGCAGCACGTTCCCGGGCTTGACGTCGCGGTGCACGACCCCGGCGGCGTGCGCGGCGTTCAGCGCGTCCAGCAGGTCGACGCCGATCGCGGCGACGCGGTCCGGCGGCAGCCGCCCCTCCCGCGCGATGACCTTGTCGAGGCTCTCGGCCCGGACGAGCTGCATCACGATCCAGGGCCGCCCGTCCTCCTCGACCACGTCATGCACGGTCACGATGCCCGGATGGTCCAGCCGCGCCGCGGACCGCGCCTCCCGGAACGTGCGCGCGTAGGTCCGCTCGACCTGCGCCTCGTCCAGGCCCGGCGGCAGCGCCACCTCCTTGACCGCCACCTCGCGGTCGAGCGTGCGGTCGCGGGCCCGCCACACGGCGCCCATCCCGCCGCGTCCGAGCACCTCCACCAGCTCGTAGCGCGCTGCGATCGTCTGGACCATGGGGGCGACGATACCGAGGCCGGCCGGTCGAGTCGCGGCCTATGCCACGCTATGCCGGGCTTATTCGGCGTCGCCTTCGCGGCTCGCCAGGAGGCGGCGGAGGGAGTCGAGGCGGGCGCGGCTGGCGTGGCCCTCGTCCACCCAGCCGTCGAGCCCGCAGTTCTCCTGCAAGTGGTCGCAGTGCGGGGGGCAGCGTTCGGCGGCGCCGTCCGCGAGGTCCTCGAACGCGTTGATCACGTGCTCGGGGTCGACGTGCGCGAGGCCGAAGCTCCGCACGCCGGGGGTGTCGATGATCCAGCCGTCCCCGCCGGGCAGCTCCAGCGCGATCGCCGACGAGGACGTGTGCCGCCCGCGCCCGGTGACCGCGTTGACCTCGCTGACGGCCCGCTCCGCGTCCGGGACGAGCGCGTTCACCAGCGTCGACTTCCCGACGCCCGAATGCCCGACCAGCACGCTCGTCCGCCCGGACAGGTGGCCGCGCAGCCCGTCCAGGTCGCTGCCGTGCTGCGTCACGACGTAGCGGACGCCGAGCGGCGCGTACTCGGCGACCAGCTCGGCGGCGCCCGCGAGGTCGGCCTTGGTGAGGCAGAGCAGCGGGTCCATCCCGGCGTCGTAGGCGGCGACGAGCTGCCGGTCGATCATCCGGGGGCGGGGCTCGGGGTCGGCGAGCGCGGTCACGATCACGAGCTGGTCGGCGTTCGCGACGACGATCCGCTCGAACGGGTCGGTGTCGTCGGCGGTGCGGCGCAGCGACGACGTCCGCGGCTCGACCCGGACGATGCGGGCGAGGGTGTCGGGCGCGCCGGACACGTCCCCGACCAGCGCGACCCGGTCGCCGACGACGACGCCCTTGCGGCCCAGCTCGCGGGCGCGCATCGCGATGACGCCGCGCTCGTCGCCGGTGCCCTGATCGACGAGGCAGCGGTACCGGCCCCGGTCCACCGCGGTGACGAACCCGGATGAGGCGTCCTCGTGCGCGGGACGGCGCCGGGTGCGCGGGCGCGACCCGCGGCGCCCGGGCCGCACCCGGACGTCGTCCTCGTCGTAGTCCTGTACTCGTCGTGCCAGTGGTCCGGTCCCTATGCTCAGGCGGGCGCCGCCATGGACGCCCACAGCTCGGTGAAGTTCGGAAGAGTCTTGCCCACGGTGCCCGGGTTCTCCACCTCGATGCCGGGAACGGCCAATCCGAGCACGGCCGCGGCCATCACCATCCGGTGGTCGTCGTAGGTGTGGAACACGCCGCCGTGCAGCGGGCGGGGGTTGATCTCCAGGCCGTCCGGCAGCTCGCGGGCGTCGCCGCCCAGCCCGTTGATCTCGGTGACCAGCGCCGCGAGCCGGTCGGTCTCGTGGCCGCGCAGATGCGCGATGCCCGTCAGCCTGGACGGCGAGCCGGCCAGCGCGGCCAGGGCGGCCAGCACGGGCGTCAGCTCGCCGACCTCGTGCAGGTCGGCGTTCAGCCCCTGGTAGGCGCCGGTGCCGCGCACGGTGAGACCGTCCGGGCCGAGGGAGACCTCCGCGCCCATCTGGGCGAGCAGGTCGCGCAGCGCGTCGCCGGGCTGGGTCGTCTCGGCGGGCCAGCCGGGCACGGTGACGCGGCCGCCGGTGACGAGCGCCGCGCCGAGGAACTGCGCCGCGTTCGACAGGTCGGGCTCGATCGCCCGTTCGCCGCCGCGCAGCGGGCCCGGCGCGACCCGCCACACGTTCTGCTCCGTCTCGACGGCCGCGCCCGCGTCCCGCAGCATCTGGACGGTCATCGCCAGATGCGGCGCCGACGGCACCGGCGGCCCCTCGTGCCTGACCTCCACGCCCTTCTCGAAGCGCGGCGCGGCCAGCAGCAGCCCCGACACCAGCTGCGACGACCCGGACGCGTCAATCACGACCTGCCCGCCGTTCACCGAACCCGTCCCGCGCACGGTGAACGGGAGCGCGCCGCGCCCGCCGTCGTCGATGTCCGCGCCGAGCGCCCGCAGCGCGGTGATGATCGGGCCCATCGGACGCTCCCGGGCGCGGGGGTCGCCGTCCACCGCCACCTCGCCGGACGCCAGCGCCGCGACGGGCGGTAGGAACCGCATGACCGTCCCGGCGAGGCCGACGTCCACGCGCGCCGGGCCCGCAAGCTCGCCCGGGGTGACCTGCCAGTCGTCGAAGTCCTCGCCGATGCCGGCGCCCAGCGCGCGGAGCGCGTCCGCCATCAGCTCGGTGTCGCGGCTGTGCAGCGGCCGGGTGATCGTGGACGGCGCATCGGCGAGCGCGGCCAGGATCAGCGCCCGGTTCGTCATCGACTTCGACCCGGGCAGCGGGACGGCGGCGTCCACCGGGGCATGGGCGACCGGGGCGGACCAGTGCGGAGAGGGCATGACCCAAGGCTATCCGGCCGGGACCGCCATCCCGATGATCACAGCGGGATGGTCAGCAGCGTCCCGCCGTCGTCGAGCCGCACCTCGAAGCGGCTGATCTCCGGACGGGTGAGGCCCGTCCCGCCCTGCATCACGAGCGGCTTCGGCTGGCCCGGCACCCCGTATCCCTTGTCCGGGACGCGCCAGCCTGCGACGACGCTGCGCTCACCCTCCTTTGACACGGCCTCCAGATGGCACCGCAGCGGGCCCTTGATGCCGCGCAGCTCCAGGTTGACCTGCGTCCCCCAGCCCTTGTCGACCAGCGCGACCAGGCCGGACGCGCCCGTGCTGGGGTTCGTCCCCTTGAACTGCTCTCCGGCGATGGGCGGCGCGGGCGGTGTCTTCGGGGCCGGGCCATCGTCGTTCAAGACCGTCCCCACGCCGACGCCCGCGACCAGCGCGCCCGCGGCGGCGGCGGTGCCGATGGCGAGGACGGCACGGCGAGAGCGCCGGTCGGCCTGCCGCTTGCGCCGCATCATGTCGATCACGGGCGCGGGGGCCGTGGACGGCTCGTCCTCGCCGGGCCGCTCGGCTCCGAGCGCGGTGAGGATGCTCGCCGTTCCCGACATCTCCCGCATTTCCGCCTGGCACGACGCGCACCCTTGAAGATGCGCCTCGAACGCCCGCCGGTCGACCTCTTCGAGAAGGCCAAGCGCGTACGCGCCGACGTCGGTGTGCTCGACCTGGGAGCTCATGAGGTCACCCCCCTCTCCTCCAAGGCGACGCGCAGCGCGCGCAACGCGTAGTAGACGCGGGACTTGACCGTCCCCACCGGGATGCCCAGGTACTCGGCGGCCTGGTTCACCGTCCGGTCGCGCAGCACCGTCTCCGTCAGCGCCTGCCGGTGCGCGGGGGAGAGCGACTCCAGCGCCTCCGTCACGACGACCTTGCGCAGCAGTCCGTCCAGCTCGTCCGCCATCGGCAGGTTCTCCAGGGGGCCGTCGCCGACCTCCGGCGGCCGGACCTCGCGATGCCGCCGATTGTCGATCACGATACGCCGGGAGACCGTGGCCAGCCAGGGCATCAGCGAGGACGTGCGGTCATCGAGCCGGTCCGCGCTGCGCCATGCCCGGATCATGGTCTCCTGCACCACGTCCTCGGCCCACGGGCGGTCACCGCCGGTCAGCCGGAGGACGAACGCGAGGAGCGGCCGATGATACTCGCGATAGAGCTCGGCGACGATGTCCTCGTCGCGCGGCCTGCGGAGCAGGCTCCGCAACCCGCCGGTCTGGCGACCGGTCGATCCGGGAACTGCCATGGCCGGGGCGTCTCCGTCAGATGGCGCCGAGTGAAACTCGTCGATTGATCGGTGGTGGGTGGGGGCTGGAGGACGGTGGTCGGGTCACGTCACATGGCAGTACGGGACCCTTGCCGCCCGCGGTTCAACGGATTTGAGCCTCTTTTAAGGTTCTCTTCGGGAAACCGCCCGGAACGTCAGCGTTTGACCGCCTGCCTGACGCGGCCCGCCTTGACGGCCGTTCCCGTCTTCACCGTCCGCCCGGCCTTCATCGCCCTGGCCGCCTGCGCCGCCGTCCCGGCCTTGACGGTCTTCCCGGCCCGTGCCGCCCGGCCCGGCTTCGACGCCCGCCCCATCTGGAACGCGGCCCCGGCGCTCTTCAGCATGCCGCCCGGCTTCTTGGACTTCGCCGACTTGAGCGTCTTCGCGGTCCGCTTGGCGGCCTTGCGCCCGCCCTCGGCGCGGGCGACGCGCACCTGCCGCGCGGCCTCGCGGCGCGCGTCCCGCAGCGTGACGGCCGCCTCGCGGCGCAGCGCCTTAGCCTCCGCCGCGCTCTTGAGCTGCGCCTCCCTGACCTGCCGCCGGGCCTCCGCCGTCCGCGGCGAGCGGCGCGGCTCGGACGCCACCATCAGCAGCGCCCCGAACAGCCCGGCGTTCTTCAGCAGGTGCGACTGCTCGCTGGCCCGGTGCTCGGGGTCGTCCTCGGTCCAGTAGCGGTGCTCGGTCGCCAGCGCGGGCACCAGCTGGGCCGCGAGCAGCAGCGTGGTGAGCCGCCGGAACCGGCCCGTCAGCAGCAGCGCGCCGGTGCCGAGGCTGAGCGCGCCCTGCATCCGGACGAGCGTCTCGGCGTCCTTCGGCAGCCAGTCGATCCGGTCCGCGACCGGCTTGACCACCGGGCCGACCCGCTCGGCGCGCTCGCGCGGATCCCGGACCGCGTCCAGGCCGTTCATGATGAAAGGGGCCGCCACGAACGGGCGGGCCAGAGTCGTGAAGGGTCGCATGACCCGCTTCATGCCCAGCGCGCCGCTCCTCAAGCGCGGCAGGATGGGAGGCATGTGCGGACGCTATGCCACCACCCGCGCGCGTCAGGAGCTGCTGGACGAGTTCCAGGTCCAGCTCGACGCCGTCGACGGGGACATCCAGCCCGATTACAACGTCGCGCCGACCAAGCAGGTCCCGGCCGTCCTCAACAGACGTCCCAAGGACGCGCCCGAAGAGGAGGCCGCCGTCCGGCAGTTGCGGACGGTCCGCTGGGGGCTCGTCCCGTCCTGGGCGAAGGACCTGTCGATCGGCTCGCGCATGATCAACGCGCGGTTCGAGACGGTGCACGAGAAGCCGTCGTTCCGCCGCGCGTTCGCGCGGCGCCGCTGCCTGCTGCCCGCCGACGGCTACTTCGAGTGGTACACCCTGGAAGACCAGGGCGGCTCGCCCGATCCGGCCGACGGCGAGAAGAAGGCCAAGAAGAAGAAGCCGCAGAAGCAGCCGTTCTTCATCCGTCCCAACGACGGCGCCATCATGGCGATGGCCGGGCTCTACGAACTGTGGAAGTCGCCCGAGGACGAATGGCTCTGGACGTGCACGGTGATCACCACCGACGCGCCGGACGACCTCGGCCGCATCCACGACCGGATGCCGATGATCGTCGAACCGGACCGCTGGGACGCCTGGCTCGACCCCGCGCTCACCGACACCGAGCAGGTCCGCGGCCTGCTGGTGCCCGCGATGGCCGGGACAATGGAGGCCTATCCGGTGTCGAAGGCCGTCAACAGCGTGAGAAACAACGGCCCGGAACTCATAGAACCGGCGGCTTCTGGGGATAGTTCTGAAAACCATTCCGGCAGTTTGTTCTGACCGTTGCCGACCCGGCGGCGGCCGGACCCCCGACCCTCGCATCGCCCGGAATCCCCACCGGGAGGAGTCCCAGCATCGTGGACACCGCCGTAGCCCGCTCCCGCCTGGAGTCCATGCGCGCAGATCTCGACCGTTCCATCGCCATTCTTCGCGGGGAGAGCCCCGAGCGCGACAGCTCGCCCGCGGACGCCGGGGCCGGCCTCACCGCCCAGGATCGCGTGGAGGCCGCCCTGGACTCCCTCGAACGCCACCGCCGCGCCGTCGCCGAGGCGCTGGAACGGATCGGCGCCGGCACCTACGGCCGCTGCATCGGCTGCGGCCGTCCCGTCCCAGAAGGCCGCCTGGAGGCCCGCCCCGACGCCGCCCGCTGCATAACCTGCCAGGCCGAACACGACCGGAGCACGCGCGGTTAGCTCCTGCGGCGGGCGCTGGCCAATAGGTGGATGCCCAGGGACTCGTCGGGGCTCGGGGCGTTCAGTTCCGTGCGGACCAGGCGCGCCATGGCGCGGGGGGAGCCCGCCAGGACGTGCTCGACCATCGACGGCGACAGCACGGTCCGCGGCCTGACCCACTCGACCTCCAGGCCCGCGTCGGCGAGGAGCTCGCGGAGCTGGTTGGCGGAGAAGGAGCGGGTGATCGTCCCGTCCGGCCAGGGGACGAGGACGACCTCGGCGCTCGGGACGTCCGACAGGTGCGCCCAGTAGTTCCGCTCCGCCAGCAGCGCCATGCCGAGCGTGAGGGAGTCGACGCAGAGCAGGACGCGTCCGCCGGGACGCAGCACGCGGGCGATCTCGGCGATCGTGGACTCGGTGGCGAGATGCCGGGACAGGACGCGGTTCTCGGCGATCACGGCGTCCATGCAGGCGTCGGCGAGGAAGCCGAGCGTGCCGGTGTCGCCGATCAGCGGGATGGCGGTGCCCTTGGCCGGACGCTCCCCGGCGTCGGCCCGGCCCGGGTCGCGCACCTCCAGGACGGTGTGGCCCGCCGCGGCGGCCTGTGCCGCGCAGCGCCCGCCCGAGACGTCCAGCACCCGGGAGGGTCTGCGCGGCAGCCATCTGGCCAGCTGGGCGGACGCGACCGCCCAGTAGAACCTCCAGTAGCGCGCCAGGGAGTCCCCGGAGACGTCACGCAGGCTGGCGATGGTGGGCTGGGAAGGTTGCGCCGGTAGCACCGGTTGCACCGCTTGCTCCTGTTCTCGCCGTATATGTCTGGTCTTCCCCGTTGCGGGTGATCATCACCCTCCGTACAGGACGGGGGCGCGCGGGAGCGGGCTCGTTTCGTCACTTCCTGACGGGGAATCGGCGGGGACGTTGCGGTGTTGCACCGTCTCACAGGCAAGTACAGCGGAGGTGCACACCGATGACCACAGCCGTTGCCGATCTGCGGCGGACGTCGCCCGCGGACGCGCCGGCACCCGCCCGCGTTGGCGGACCGCGCGGGCCGATATCGTCTGTGGGGAACGACGCCGCCGGCCGGACCAGGGCCACGGGCGCCACAGCCGAGGGGGTGGGTCAGGTACAGGGCACCACGGAGACCGTGGAGCAGCGCCAGGAGCGGTTCCAGCGCGACGTGCTCCCGTTCTTGGACCAGCTGTATTCGGCCGCGCTGCGCATGACGCGCAACCCGGCGGACGCCGAAGATCTCGTCCAGGAGACCTTCGCCAAGGCGTTCGCCTCCTTCCACCAGTTCAAGGAAGGAACCAACCTCAAGGCGTGGCTGTACCGGATCCTGACCAACACGTTCATCAACTCCTACCGCAAGAAGCAGCGCCAGCCGCAGCAATCCGCCACCGAGGACATCGAGGACTGGCAGATCGCCCGCGCGGAGTCGCACACCTCCAGCGGGCTGAAGTCCGCCGAGGCGGAGGCGCTGGAGCACCTGCCCGACTCCGATGTGAAGCGGGCGCTGCAGGAGCTGCCGGAGGAGTTCCGCATCGCCGTGTACCTCGCCGACGTCGAGGGCTTCGCGTACAAGGAGATCGCCGAGATCATGGGCACGCCCATCGGCACGGTGATGTCCCGGCTGCACCGCGGCCGGCGGCAGTTGCGCGGCATGCTGGAGGACTACGCTCAAGACCGGGGCCTGACCAGGGCGAGCGGAGGTTCTGCCAAATGAGCTGTGGCAACCACCATGAGACTCCCTGCGACGAGGTACTGGCGCGGGTCTATACCTACCTCGACGGCGAGCTCGACCAGGGCGGCTGCGGAGAGGTGCGCGAGCACCTCGACGAGTGCGGCCCGTGCCTGCGCGAGTACGGGCTCGAAGAGGCCGTCAAGAAGCTGGTGAACAAGTCCTGCGGCTGCGAGCCCGCGCCGACGGACCTGCGGGAGAAGGTGCTCGGCCGCATCGAGGAGATCTGCGGCGAGATCAAGGCGTCCAGCGGGGCGGAGAAGTCCGAGACGTCCGGTAGCGCCTGAGCGTCACCGGTATCGTGCTGCGGGTGCTCGCACTCGTCACCGGCGCGGCCGGTTTCATCGGTTCCCATCTCGTCGACCGGCTGGTCGCCGACGGCCACGAGGTCATCGGCGTGGACGACCTGTCCTCAGGCGCGAACGTCCGTCCCGGCGTGGAGATGTGGGAGCTGGACGTCGCCGATCCCGGGCTCGTCGAGAAGGCCGCCGTGCGGCGGCCCGAGGTGATCTGCCATCTCGCCGCCCAGGTCAGCGTGCGCGCCAGCGTCGCCGACCCGCTGCACGACGCGCGGACGAACGTGGTCGGGACGGCGAACGTCCTGGAGGCGGCGCGGGCGGCGGGCGGTCGCAAGGTCGTGTTCACCTCCAGCTGCGCGGTGTACGGGGTGCCGGACGCGCTGCCCGTCCCCGCGGACGCGGAGCTGCGGCCCGCGTCCCCGTACGCGGCGTCGAAGGTGTCCGGCGAGGTGTACGCGCAGATGTACCGGGAGCTGCACGGCATCGACTTCACGACGCTGACGCTCGCGAACGTGTACGGGCCGCGGCAGACGCCCGAGGGCGAGGCCGGCGTCGTCTCGATCTTCACCGACGCGCTGCTGGCGGGCCGCCCCACCAAGGTGTACGGCGACGGCACCCAGACCCGCGACTACGTGTACGTGCTGGACGTGGTCGACGCGTTCGCCCGCGCGGCGGGGGAGCGGGGCGGCGGGCTCCGGCTCAACGTGGGCACCGGCGTCGAGACCACCGACCGCGAGCTGCACACCGTGGTCGCGGAGGCGGCGGGCGCCCCGGACGACCCGGAGTTCGCGCCGCCCCGCCTCGGCGACCTGCCCGCGATGTCCGTCGATCCGCGGCGGACGGGCGAGGCGCTCGGCTGGACGCCCCAGGTGGGGCTGCGGGAGGGCGTCGCCGCGACGGTCGCGTGGGCTCGGGAGCGGAACGCCCCGGCTCCGCGCTGAATGCCGGGCCTTGGCAGGTCTTGCCGTTTCCCGCCCTTTCCTGAGTGCATATTCGGCTGGAATTGCGGATGCACGTGCGGCGCCGGTCTCGGTCTATTTTGTCCGCATACGAAACGTGCATTCGGGTCCGGCAAATGATCACCTAAGGTGACGATAGGTTCACGCTTTGCTCACGTTTCCTCGCATGCCTGTGTGGCCTGGGCAGTCCACGTTAGGCTTGTGCCGAAATCAGCGACGGGAGCACGTGCATACCCGTGAATTCGGGGTATGTGCTCGGCCGGAAGCCTGGACCGTCCCGGTCCCGGCGACCGGCCGCGAGGCCGGACGGCCCGGATCGTGGGGGGAGGCAAGGAGCCATGCGCAAGCCCGTGACGCCGGCAGGACACGACCGGTGCCGGTGCGCCTCGGCGTCGTCGCTGATGATGTCCGAAGGTGTGTCCTGGGTGTAGCGCGGGTGCCGAGAGGCACGCGCCGGCCCGGTGACGCCCCGCCATTGGTCACCGAACACTTCTCCTCCCCGGCCCGCCTACGGCGGCGCGCCGTCGCGGACAGGCCGGATGAGGCGTGTTCCCTCCCTGAGGGGCGGCAATGCGTGGTCTACCTCTCGCTGCCTGGGCGTACGTCTGTGGCGTGGTCGCCCTCGCGGCCGGGCTCATCGCCACGTCGTCATTCGCCGACATCGAGTGGGACCAGCTCGCCGTGCTGGCCCTGCTGTTCCTCATCTGCGACTCCGCCCCCGCCCGGCTGAACCTCGCGCGCGCCCGCGTGTCGATGAGCTTCGCCGCCAGCCTCGCCTCGGTGGTGCTGCTCGGCCCGGCCGGCGCCGCGCTCCTCGGGTTCTGCGCCGTGGTCACGGGCCAGCGGTTCTTCGCGCCGGTCAAGCGCCTCTTCAACGGCGGGCAGCTCGCGCTCTGCGGCTTCGTCGCCGGGACGGTCTTCGAGGCGCTCGGCGGCGACCGGTTCGATCCCGAGCAGGCCCGCTGGGTCGAGAACGTCATCGGCCCGTTCCTCGCCGCGCTCGTCGTCTTCGTCCTGGTCAACCTGACGCTCATGGGCGGGGTGCTGCTGCTCGCCCGGCAGGCGACCCCGCGCGAGCTGCTGCACGAGAGCGGCCGGCTCGCCGTCGGCTGCCTCGGCTACGGGATGGTCGGCCTCTTGATCGCCGGGCTGTGGCCGCGGGTCGGGCCGTTCGCCGCCGTCCTCGTCCTGCTGCCGCTGCTCATCGCCCGGTGGGCGATGGACCAGGCGTACGTGCAGCAGCAGGCGCACGCCGCCACGCTCGCCGCGCTGTGCCAGGCCGTCGAGACCAAGGACTACTACACCCGCGGCCACTCCGAGCGCGTCTCCCGCGGCTCCGTGATGATCGCGCAGGAGATCGGGATGCGCCCCGACCGGGTCGAGGCGATCCGCTACGCCGGGATGCTGCACGACGTCGGCAAGCTCGGCGTCCCGACGAAGGTGCTGCAGAAGAACGGGCCGATGACCGAGGAGGAGTTCGCCGCGATCCAGCTGCACCCGATGCGCGGGCTGGAGATCGTCCGCGAGATCGGGTTCCTGGACGAGGCGCTCGCCGGCATCATGCACCACCACGAGAAGATGAACGGCCGCGGCTACCCGATGGGCCTCGCCGGGGACGAGATCCCCGAGTTCGCCCGGGTCATCGCCGTCGCCGACGCGTTCGACTCGATGACCTCCACCCGCTCCTACCGGCCCGCCCGCAGCGTCGACGAGGCCGTCTCGGAACTGCGCCGCTGCATGGGCGACCACTTCGACCCGGAGATCGTCGAGGCGTTCCTGCGAGCCCTCGACCGCGACCCCTGGGTGCCGCCCGACCCGGTCGTCCTGCCCGACGACGACGTCGTCGAGACCACCCAGCAGGACCACGACGACCCGAGCGCGCCGCTCCGGGTCGCCGGCGACGGTGTCCGGCCGAGCGACGAAGCACGGCGGTGACGGACGTCCATGAACGGGCTCACATGAGCGGGCACGGGCGCGCCCGGGAGCGGGCGGCGTGGCAGACGATCGACTCCGGCCAGCTGCTGCTGATCGCGACCGCCGGGCTGTTCGTCGTCGTCGCCATCGCGCACGTCGCCGCGGTCGGGCTCCGGCAGCCCAACATCGCGATCATCTTCGGGGTGCTGATCGCGCTCGGCGAGCTGTTCCGCATGGTGATGCCCGGCAACCGGGAGGTCGCGCCGATCGCCACCGCGGGCGCGATGGGGTACGCGCTGCTCGTCGGCGTCGGCCCCGCGGGCGCGCCGGACGACGCGCGGCTCGGCGTCGTCGCGGCCGAACACTCGGCGCTGCAGGTCGTCGCGGTCACCGCGGTCGCGATGCTGATCGGGTCGCTGCCGCACATCGCGGTCGGCCGGTCGCCGCGCCCGGACGCGATGGCGCGGCGGCTGTTCAACGTCACGGTCGTCGCGCTGTGCTTCCGCCCGGTGCTGTCGTTCGACCTGCCCTGGCAGCTGGTGCTGGCGGTCATGAGCGTCGTGGTGATCGCCTCGTGCTTCACCGACGTGCTGATCGCCGCGGTGATCCGGGCGGAGGCGGTCCGGGCGCGGTTCGGCATCGCGCTGCGGGACGAGGCCGAGGCCAAGATGGCGCTGTGCGCCGCGACCAGCGCCACCGCCATGCTGATCGCCGTCGCGACGACCGCGATGGGCGAGGCCGCGCTGCTGATCTTCACGGTGCCGATCCTGGTGACGCAGTTCGCGTTCCGCCGGTACGCCGGGATCCGCGCCACCTACCTGCAGACCGTCCGGGCGCTGTCGCGGGTCACCGAGGTCGGCGGCTACGTCGAGACCGGGCACTCGCACCGGGTGTCGCAGCTCGCGGTCGCGATGGGCCGCGAGCTCGGCATGTCCGAGGAGGAGCTCCTCGAACTGGAGTACGCGGCGCTGATGCACGACATCGGGCAGCTCTCGCTCGGCGACCCGATCCCCGGCGGCGCGACCGTGCTGGCGTCCCCGGCCGAGCAGCGCCGCATCGCCGAGCTCGGCGCCGAGGTGATCAAGCAGACCGGGGTACTGGACCGGGTGGCGCACATCGTCCAGCTGTCGTCCCACCCGTACCGGACCGGGCGCGAGCCCCTCGCCGACGACCCGTCCGGCGACTCCGCCACCGCCGACCGGCCCGCCCCGCCGCCGCTCGCCGGCCGCATCATCAAGGTCGCCAACGCCTACGACGACCTCGTCGGCGACTCCGCCGACCGCGACCGCGGCGCCGCCGTGCTGGAGCGGCTCAGGCTCGACTCCGCCGCCGAGTACGACCCGACCGTCGTGGAGGCGCTCAGCCGCGTCGTGGACCGCCGCCCCCGCCAGTGACCTCGCAGCGCGGCCGCGAGAGTGATCGCCGTCGCGGCCGTCCAGGGCATCAGCGCGCCGTGGTGCTGGTCGTCCAGGGGTGACGCGCCCCATCGCCTGCCGAGATCCTCGTACCAGTTTCCGTGGACGGTGCCGTCCCGCATGAGCGCCACGCCCGCGACCACGTGCAGCGGCAGGACGGCGACGGGGATGAGCGTCCCGGCCGTCCCGTGGAAGTAGGCCGCTCCGATGATCAGGAAGCAGAGCAACGCGGGGGAGTGCAACGCATGGTTGGAGAGGGACGCCCCGAACAGCGGCGACACGTACCACGCGTAGAGGCTGAGCAGGAGAAGCGCGGACGCGATGGCCGGATGCGCCAGCGCCCGCAGCCCGCGGCTGTGCGCCGCGGCGGTAAGCGATTCAGCGCCTCCCCGCATGGCCCGCTGCGCTAGGCGTAGTGGCGCGCCGTAGAGGAGGAGTATCGGGGCGACCAATCCGATGAGGATGTGCTGCACCGCGTAGGCGCTGAACAGGACCATGCTGTAGCGGGAGATGCCGCTGCACGTGGCGAGCAGCACGACCAGCAGCCCGGCGGCCCATGACGCGGTGCGTCGCCACGGCCATGCTTGTACGCGCGAGACGCCCAGCCCGTACAGGACGGCGGCCGTCGCGACAAGCGCGAGGAACAGCGGGTCGATCCACCAGTCGAGCAGGTAGGGGCCGAGACCGGCGGGGCCGGGCAGCGGGAAGCCGAGGCGCAGTGTCACGACGTCGAGCGTGCCGGGCGGGTTCTCGGGCGGCGGTGTGCGGGACAGGCCGGTCGCGAGCGCCATCGCCGCCACCATGATGAGGACCTCGATGGCGCCGAGCCGGATGAAGGTCCGCGTTCCGCGTCCGTCGCGCAGGGCCGGGATGGTGGTGCGGCGGTGCCACCATCCGATCGCGCCCAGGGCGGTGAGTGCCGCGATCTTCGCCATGACCAGTGCCCCGTACCGCGACCCGAGGTCGACGCCGCCGAGCCGCACCCACGCGTTCACCACGCCGCTCAGCCCGACGACGGCGAACGACGCCAGCGCCAGCCCGCTGTAGCGGCCGACGACCTCCGGGAGCCTGCCGGGGACGTCCGGCGCGATCGTGATCAGGGCGACGAGGCCGCCGATCCAGAGCGAGACGCCGATGACGTGCGCGGCCAGGCTGTGGACGGCGAGCGCGTGGTTCGAGGCGTCCGCCGCGTGCCCGGTGAACAGCGGCGGGAGCAGACCCGCCAGCGCGCCCGCCAGCAGGTGTCCCGCGGCGTTCCCGGCGTGCGGCAGGCTCGCCGCCACCGCGAGCGCGACCGCGATCGCGAGGACGAGCAGCAGCGCCCGGCCCTGTGGGAGTTCGATGAGGAATGTCCGCATCATGTCGGCGGTGACGCCCGTGACACCCGTCCCGAACAGATCCAGGACGGAGAACACGATCAGCGCCAGCGTGCACAGCGCCCATGCCAGCGCGGTCAGCGACACGGCGCGCAGGCAGCGGCCCGCCGTTGGGGAGGGCGGACGGACGAACACCGCCGCGACCAGCAGCCACCCGACCGTGAGCACCGCCGCGACGTTCATGCCGAGCTTCGCGACCGACAGCCCCGTCTTCGTCAGCGCCCCGGCCTGCGACAGTCCCGGCGCCGCCTCGGGGCTGAACGCTCCGCCGAGCCGCACCGCCAATGCGAGGACGACCAGCGCGATCGCGGCGGCGCCGATCGCGAGCATCGGCCTGTCCGCCGGGGGCGCGTGCCGCACACGTGCCGTCACGGTCGGAGATACGCATAAACCCGTCCGGAAGGTTCAGGCGGCAATAAGGTACCGCCAACCGATCAGGGTGTAGGGAGCGAGATGAGCGGTTCGGGCCGGGGCAACACGTATCTGGAGAAGGTCGTCGCGGAGCAGGCGGTGCTGGAGGACGATCTGCGGTCCAGGCGCGCGCCGGCGCCCGCGCCGACGGGCATCGCCCCGCCGCCGCCCGGGCCGATCGCCAAGCGGAAGCAGGCCCTCGGCGGCGCGCCCGCGGGCGACGGGTCGAGCCCCGGCCCCGTGGACGTGCGGATCAGCGGCTTCTGGCGGTGGAAGAACGTGCTCGTCCCGCCGAACGCGTTCGTCGTGCACACCCGGCGCGGGCGGGCCGAGCCGCTGCACATCGGGCTCGGGGTGTCGTTCCGGTTCAACCCGTCCACCGACTCGTTCCTCGTGGTGCCGGGCGCGACGCAGACGATCCTGATCAACGCGTACTGCATCTGCCGGGAGCTGCAGGGCGTGCTCGTCCAGGGCTACGTCCAGTGGATCATCCAGGACTTCGGGATCGCCTACCGCAAGCTCGACTTCGGCGACGCCGACGACCCGATGCGCCTGGTCAACCTGCAGCTCCGCGAGCAGGCGGAGGCCGCGATCAAGGACAAGGTGTCCACGATGGGGGTGCGGGACGTCCTCAGCGACAAGCAGCCCATCATCGAGGAGCTGACCGCCCGGCTCCGCGCCGTCGCCGAAGGCGAGGACGGCGGCGACCAGGGGCTCGGGCTCCGGATCGTCACGGTGCAGATCAAGGAGGCCGTGGTCAGCTCGTCCCGGCTCTGGGAGAACCTGCAGAAGCCGTACCGGGCCGAGCAGGGGCAGATCGCGCGGCTGGCGGAGCTGGAGGCCGAGGAAGCCGTCGGGCAGCGCGAGATGGCGGCCGCGCGGGTGAAGGAGACGCAGCGGCTGGAGCACGAGCGGGAGCTGGCGGAGCTGCGCGCCCGCAACGAGTCGCAGCTGTTCGACACCGAGGCGGCCGAGAAGCTGCGCCGTACCAGGCGGGAGCACGACGACGCCCGCGCGGTCGTCGAGCTGCAGACCGAGACGATGCGGCACGCGCTGCCGCTGGAGCGGGAGCGGCACGAGGAGGAGGCCGAGACGGCACGGCTCCGCGCCGAACGCGACCATGAGCTAGCCCGGCTCCGCGCGGAGGGCGAGCACGCGATCGCGGAGATGCACGCCAGGTCCCGGCACGAGCAGGCGCTGCTGGACCTGGAGCGGGAGGGCGCCCGCGCCGCGATCGAGAACGACCGGACGCCCGCCGCCGTGCAGACCCGGCTGATCGCCTCGCTGCCGGACATCATGGCGCAGCTGCCCAAGCCGGACGAGCTGCGCACCGTCACCGTCAACGGCGCCGACCAGACCAGCGTGGCGGGCCTGATCACGCAGCTCACCGCAGTCGTCGGCGCCCTGCGCGCCGCGGCCGACGGTGGCGGTACGTCCGCTACGGACGGCCGGGGGCCGGCGGGAAGGTGACGGGGAGGGCGGTCAGGCCGCGGTGGAACGCGCCCGGCCGCCACTCCAGATCCTCGGGCGCGACGGCGAGCTCCACCTCCGGGAGGCGGTCGAGAAGCTTCTCGATCGCCACCGACGCGATCAGCCGGGCGTGGTTCTTCGCCGGGCAGGTGTGCGGCCCGCCCGCGAACGCCAGATGCGCCCGGTTGCCCTTCCGGTTCGCCGACGACCGCGACGGGTCGGTGTTCGCCGCCGTGTAGCTGATGATCACCGGCTGGTGTGCGGGCAGCTTGACCCCGTGGAAGTTGACGTCCCGGCGCGGGAAAGTCGGGCCGTAGTTGGAGATCGGCGGGTCGGTCCAGAGGATCTCGTCCAGCGCGTCCTCGACGGGCAGGCTGCCGCCGGACAGGTCGCCGCCGAACCGGTCGTCCGACAGCAGCAGCCGGATGCCGTTGGCGATCAGCGAGTTCTCCGGCTCGGTACCGGACGCGAGCAGCAGCCCGACCTGGTTCGTCACCTCCGTCTCGTCCAGACCGGCGGGGTGCCGCAGCATCCAGGACGCCACGTCCGCGCCCGGCTTCACGCGCTTCAGCGCCACCAGGTCACGGGCGGCCTGTTCGAGCATGACGAGCGACTGCGCCGGATCGCCGACGCCCTCCAGCATGCCGGTCATGCCCTGTTCGAGCCGTTCGGCGATCTCCTCGGGGCAGCCGAACAGCTCCCTGAACACCAGCAGCGGTATCGGGCGGGTGTACTGGGCGATGAGGTCGGCCTTGCCGTCCCCCGCGAACGCGTCGATGAGGTTGTCCGCGGCGTCCTCGGAGTACCGGCGCAGCGCGGCCGGGTGGACGCGGGCGAGGCTGTCGACGATCACCGACCGGAACCGGGCGTGCACGGTGCCGTTGGTGAACAGCGCGTTCGGCCGGGCCTGCAGCATCGGCAGCACCGGGCACTCCGGCCCGACCTCCGCCTCCCACACCTCGCTGCAGCGCGGGAACCGGTCCGGGTCGCGGAGGATCTCCAGCGCCGCGTCGTAGCCGAGCACCAGCGTCGCCGGGACGCCCGGCACCAGCTCGACCGGCACGAGGTCGCCCTGCGCGCGCATCCGGTCGTACACGCGGTCGGGCGCGCTGGTGAACTCGGGCCCGTACATCGGGAACCGCTCCGGTTCCGTGCCGGTGCGCTCGTGTTGCGGTGCGGTGGTCACGGCTGCTCCGTGTCGAGGGTGAGAAGGTGGTCGACGAGCGAGATCAGCGCCTCGGTGGACGAGCGGCGGTCGCGGGCGTCGCAGCTGACGAGCGGGGTGCCGGGCGCGAGGTCCAGGGCCTCGCGGACCTCCTCCACCGGGAAGGCGGGCGAGCCGTCGAAGTGGTTGACCGCCACCGCGTACGGCAGGCCCTGCTTCTCCACGAGGTCCATGACCGCGAACGACTGGTCGAGGCGGCTCGTGTCGACGAGGATCAGCGCGCCGAGCGCGCCGCGCGCCAGGTCGTCCCAGAGCCGGCTGAAACGTTCCTGGCCCGGCGTCCCGAACAGGTACAGGACGATGTCCTCGGTCAGCGTGAGGCGGCCGAAGTCCATCGCGACCGTGGTGGTCGTCTTGTCCTTGATCCCGGCGAGGTCGTCGACGGCGGCACCGGCCTGCGTCATCCGCTCCTCGGTGCGCAGCGGGCGGATCTCCGACAGCGTCCCGATATAGGTCGTCTTGCCGACCGCGAAATGCCCCACGATGAGGATCTTGACCGACGTCCGGACGGTGTCGGGCAGATAGGGCGGTGGCTCAGAGGCGAGCGCGGAGTCCATCGAGCACCTCCTGAAGGAGCCGGACCTTGGGTGTCGGGGCGGCGGATGCGCCGGCCCGGGTGGTGAGATGCCCGCTGTCGACGAGGTCGGACAGCAGGACCCTGGTGATCCCGACGGGCAGGCCGAGATGCCCGGAGATCTCCGCGACCGACAGGGCGCCGCCTAAGCAGAGCTCCACGATCTGGATCTGTTCGGGCGTGAGCCCCGCTCGCGGCGGGTCGCCGGTGGCGAGGACGATCGTCACGACGTCGAACACGTTCCGCGAGGGCCGCGCGCGCCCGCCGGTGACGACGTGCGGGCGCACCAGCGCCCGCTCGTTCCGGCGGGCCGTCATGCGGGAGCGTCCGCGCCCGGACGCGGCGGGCTGGTCATCTCCTTGCCCAGCCGCTGCACCAGCTCCTGGAGCCGGAACGACACCGCCTCCATGTCGACGTGCTGCGTCGCCGACACCGCGAGGTACGCGCCGGGACCGGCGGCGACGAGGAACACGTACCCGTCGTCGAACTCGTTCACCGTCTGCCGCCAGGTGGTGCCCGGGTCGCCGCAGAACTCGGCGGTCGCGCGGGCGAGCGACTGCAGCCCGGACATGCCCGCGGCCTGCCGCTCGGCGTCGTCCCTGCCGATCCGCTCGGAGTGCGCCATGAGCAGGCCGTCGGCCGACAGCAGGATCGCGTAGCGCGTCTCCGGCATCCGCAGCGCGTCGTCGAGCATCCAGCCGAGCCGGTTCGTACCGTCGTCCATCGCGATCTTCCGCCCCTTAGTCATGACCGCTCGTCCCCGTCGTCGGTGGCGGGGTCCCTATCGCCGGCGCCAGAGCCGTCGCCGCCGGCGGTTCCGGGGTCCGCGCCGGGTGGATCGTGGACGTCGGGCGGTGTCGAGGCACGGCCGGACCGGGTGCCGCGCTGCCAGGCGCCGAGGCCCGCGGCGGTCTCCCGCGCCGGCCTGGCGGACGGTTCCGCTCCGCCGTCCGGCGCCGCGCCGGTCCCCTCGCTCTTGCCGGCACCGGGACGTCTGGCGGACGACACGCGGCTGCGTTTCGGCAGGCCGCTCGCGGTGGACGCGCCGTCCACCGCGGCGGGGCTCGGCTCGGGCCCCGTGGCGGCAGGCAGGCGTGGCGGCTCGGCCGCCGGTTCGGGACGCTTCTCGGCCGGGACGGTGGTCAGCAGCGCGCTCGGCACGAACACCACGGCCCGGACGCCGCCGTAGGGGGAGCGGGAGTCGACCGAAACGCGGAACCCGTAGCGGGCGGCGAGGACGCCCGCCACCGCGAACCCGATCTGCGGCGGGTCGCCGAGCCGGTGCACGTCCACCGACGTCTCGCCGGACAGCAGCTCCGCCGCGCGCTGCAGCTCCTCGGCGTCCATCGCCACGCCCGCGTCGTCGATCATGATCGCGACGCCGTTGTGCGTGGACCGGAAGTTGACCTCGACGGTCGTGTCGGGACGCGAGTGCCGCGCCGCGTTGTCGAGCAGCTCCGCCAGCGTCAGCACGACCGGCTCCACCGCCCGGCTCGTCACCGCGCCGCCGATCGTCCCCTCCAGGTTGATGCGCAGGTAGTCGCGGATGCGGGAGGTCGCGCCGCGGACCACGTCGCTCAGCGAGGACGCCGACCGCTGCTGCCCCGGCCACGACCCGCACAGCACCGCCGTGGCCTGCGCGCGCCGCCCGAGCTGCGCGTTCATGTGGTCGATGCGGAGCAGGCCCTCCAGCACGTCCGGGTCGTCGTGGCGCTCCTGCATGGTGGAGATCGCGAGCTGCTGCTCGTTCGCGAGGCTCTGCACCGTGCGCATCATCGCGCGCAGCGTCGCCTTCGCGGCCTGGTCGGAGCGCTCGCGGACGCCCTCCGCGGCCCCGGCGAACAGCTCCATCACGGTCTGCAGGGCCTTCTCGAAGGCGGGGGCCTCGCGCGACAGGTCGCACAGGGGGCCCGCGACGTCCATGCCCGGGTTCGTCAGCGACTCCATCAGCTCCGGCAGCCGGACGTCCACCAGGTGCCGCAGCTCCAGCTCGCGCAGGTCGACGCCGCGGGCCAGCGCGGCGGCCTGCGTGCGGAGCACGGCGGCCTCGCGCCGCGCGCGGACCAGCAGCATCGCGGCGGCGACACCCGCGCCGGCCACGATGACGAACGCCATCGCCAAGAGGAATGTCTGCATCAGATCCTCAGTGCACACTTTCGGGCGAGGCGGACCGGCATGCCGCCTCAATGGCCGGTGGGGTGGGGTCCGGGCGGGTGCCGATACGCCGCGGTTTCGGCACCGTAAGGCGGAAATGCACGTGCGCGCTTGTGCATGCGCGCAAGGAAACTTGCCGCCGGACGCATCCTCATGATCACGCGCCGTCCGAACCGCGTCACCTTCCGCAGGATTCGCCTGATAAGAGGCCGGGTGATCCGTTACGATCACCAGCGCTGGACGGATCGGCGGAGGAGCCTGCGGTGGACGACTTCCTCGGCGGAGCCGTCCGCCAGAGCAGTGCCGCCTACCGGCTCGTCCTCTACCGGTCGGACCGCGCCGACCACGTCCAGACGACCGCCCGCGCACGCGGCGGCCACGGCCCGGCGGACGGCACCCCACGGAACACCCCCGACGGCGACTACCGCTTCCTGCTGCCGCTGCACGGCGAGATGCTGCTGCTCCGCGACGGTTCCGAAGCGCGGCTGCGGCCCGGGACGGGCGGGCTCGTCTCGCTGACCGCGCAGGTCCGGCTCGTCCCGCACCGGCCGGCCCGCGCCCTCGTGCTGACGATCCCCGCGCACGAGGTCGACCGGCGGCTGACCCGCGCGCCCGCACCGGGCGCGCCGCTCGCCGCCGACCTCGACCTGTCCACCGGGCTCGGCCGCGTCGTCGCCGACATGGTCCGGGCGGTCGGCGAGGAGCGCGGGACGCTCACCGCGCGGGAGTTCGACGCCGCCTGCGACCGGATCACCGAGCTGCTGTGCATCGTCGTCGCCGACTTCGCCGGCGCCGAGCGGGACCGGCCGCCCGCGCCCGGCCATCTCGCCGAGGTGGAGGCGGTCGTGCGGCGGCACGTCCGCGAGCACGCCACCGACCCGGGCCTCACCGGCGCCGCGATGGCGAAGGTCCTCGGCTGGTCGCTGCGGCAGATCCAGCTCGCGCTGCAGCGCGCCGGGACGACCCCGCGCGAGCTGATCCGCGAGGAGCGGCTCCGGCTCGTCCGGGACCGGCTGCGCGACCCGTTCGACCGGCACACCATCACCGACCTGGCGCACGCGACCGGGTTCTCCTCGGCGAGCGCGCTCAGCCACGCCTTCCGGCAGCGGTTCGGTGTCAGCCCCCGTGAGCTGCGGGAACTGGAGCGCAGGCGGGCCGCGCGGGGCCACTAGACGCGCGGACGCCGGATTCGGTTGGCACGCATTTCCATTCTTCCGGGACCGATCCCGGGGTTACCATGCGGCAAGATCATGGCAACGGGGCGATGACGGTCAGGAGTGCTTTCGTGGACCTCGGCCCCCACCATCTCAGAATGATCGAAGCGATCGCCGCGACCGGCAGCATCAGCAAGGCCGCGGCCCGGCTCGGCCTCACCCAGCCCGCCGTCAGCACGATGCTGCGCCGCGTCGAGAGCCATCTGGGCGTGCAGCTGTTCGTCCGGTCGCCGGAGGGCGTCACGCCGACCCCGGTCGGGGCGGAGGTCGCCACCCGCGCCCGCGCCGCGCTGGCCAGCATCGACGACCTGAACGCCGCGCTCGCGCACCGCATCCGCGACCCGTCGGCGATGCCGCTGCTGCGCCTCGGCGTGCAGGCGTGCCCGGCGCTGACCCGGCTGAGCGACCATCTCGGCGCGCTGTCGCCGGTGTCACGGCTGCAGCTGCGCGTCGACCAGGGCGGGGGGCGCATCCCGGCGCTCCTCGCCTCCGGCGCGCTCGACGTCGGCCTGTTCCAGGAACCGGTCGACCACGTCCCACGGCCGCGCGACGCGCGCGACGAGCTCGAACGCCTCGTCATCGTGGACCGCGAGCCCATCCTCGTCGGGGTGTCGTCGTCCAGCCCGCTGGCCGCGTGCGACACCGTCGACCTGGCCGATCTCGCCGACCAGGACTGGCTCGACGACCCGTTGGACGACGGGCCGTGGCCCGCCTACGTCCGCGGGGTGTGCGCCGGTGCCGGGTTCCAGCCGCGCGTGCGGTTCTGGTCGAGCGATTGGCAGATCTCCTCCTCCCTGATCCGGTCGGGACGCGCCATCGGGCTGTACCAGCCGTCCGCGAGCGCGCGCGACGGGGTCGTGTTCCGGCGCATCACCGGCGACCCGATCGTGCAGCGCGTCGTGCTGGTGTGGCGTCCCGAGGCCGAGAAGGCGGCGGAACGCCTGCGCGTCGTGTTCAGTGACATCTACCTGGACCTCGTCCGGGCTCAACCCGTTTTCCGTGACTGGTGGGACGACCATCCCGAGGCGCACCCCGGGCTCCCGGTCACCGCGGGACCGGTCCGAGCCGGACCGGTCGCCGCGGGACGGGAGGCGGGTTCCGGAAAGGGGGGCGGTTCCCGGAACCCGCGGGCGGGCGGCTAGTAGCTGCCGCGGCGGCGCCGCGCGACGGCGACGCCGGCGGCGGCGAGCACCGCGCCGCCGGCGCCGAGCGCCATCAGCGCGGGCGCCGGGCCCCGGTCCGGCGCCCGGTCACTGACGCCGGTGGTGGGCGAGTATCCGCCCAGCTTGCCGGACCGCTGGTACTCGGAGCCGGGGAGCTTGTCTCCGTACCGGAGGTTGACGAGCTTCTGGTACGACCCGACCGTGACGCCCTGCCCGACGGACGTCTTCGCCGCGTCGTTGAGGCCCGTCACGCGGCCGTCCTTCAGCCGGTACCAGGCGCGGATCTGCGGCTCGGTGAACACCGTGCCGCCGTCGGCCATCGCCGGGAAGGCTGCCTCGTCGGTCCCGGAGATGACGTTCGAGGCGACCCAGCCGTTACCGGACTTCGTCAGCCACACCGTGGCCTGCTGCCCGGACGCCGACTTCGCGCCGACCGCCATGTAGACGAACGTCGCGACGGGGGCGTTCGCCGTGCCCTTCACGAACGCCGGGTTCAGCGAGTAGACGCGCTGGACGTCGCCCTGGAGCTGCGGTGCCTTCGCCGCTGCCGCCGCAGGGGAAACGCTCTGCGTCGTCGACTTGCCGCTCTGGTGCTGGTCGAGGTTGACGAAGAACCGCCCGAGCCACTGCTTCGTGGCCTGGGACTCGGCGACCTTCGCCGCCGCGGTCTCGTCGGGCGACGGCGGGCCCGCGGCCATTGCCGCGTTCCCGCCCAGCAGGACGGTGCCGCCGATCAGGGTCGCGGCCGTGACCTTTGCAGAAATGCGCATGTCAGGCTCCAACCTGCGAGAGGGCCTCGCCCCAGCGGAACTGGCCGTTGCTTCGGTAGCTGCTGTGGCTCATCTGCCCGTACCGGGGGCTGGAGGGCCACGGGTCGCCGTAGGAGAGCGTCTGGCCGTTGTAGCCGTAGATCACCTGGGCGTGGCCGCCACCGGCGGTCCAGTAGATGCCGGTCTCGATCGGACGCTTCGCGTCGATCTCGGTCACCACGGCCTGGTAGGACAGCGGGCCGGTGACGGTGCCGGGCGAGAGCCCGAGCTTCTGGAAGGCCGTCTGGTCCCACTGCAGGTAGCCGGGCTGGTTCGGGCACTGGGTGCCCGCCTGCCGGTTCCGTGCCATGTTGCAGAACTCGTTCTGGCTGACGTTGCCCTTCCCGTGGAACTTGGCGATCGTCAGGCCGCTGGCGGCCCAGCACCACTGGTTCTGCTCCTGGACCAACTGCGTGATCTGCAGTTCTCCTGCCGAGGCGACGCTGCCCGACATCGCGAGCGTGGCTGCTGCCACGCTCGCGGCGCCGACCGCGAATCGCCTGCGCGCCCGGGCGGGACGGGTACGCGTTGTCATTGGCTTCCGCCTTTTCTCCCGGCAATGCCATGCAGCCCTCACGCGGGCGAGTGCGCCGTCATCCCCTGGCTGGAGCGGTGCACTGCCGCTACGGGGATGCTGCGCATCGAGCGGTCCCTACCGGTGCCGGGGGAACTCCGGGCTGGGAACCCCGCGTGAGAGGCAAAGGGAACGCAGTAAAAGTCTCATTCGTCACCGAATTTCGGTAATGCCAGCAGGTCATAACAAAGCTCTATGCCCTTATTAGGGAATCGAGGGTTAGGGAAGGGTGACCGTGATGTGGAGGCCGCCTGATTCGCGGGAGGTCGCGGTGACCGTGCCGCCGTGCGCGCGGACGATCGACTGGACGATCGACAGGCCGAGCCCCGCGCCCTTCGCGGTGACGATGCGGTCGTTGTCGAGGCGGCGGAACGGCTCGAACAGGGCCGGGATCTCGTAGGGCGGGACGATGGGCCCGGAGTTCGACACCTCCAGGACGGCGTGGCCGGCGCGCGTACGGCACGCCACCTTGACCCAGCCGGACTCGGCGGTGTTGTGGCGCAGGCCGTTCTCCAGGAGGTTCTGCACCACGCGTTCGAGGAGCAGGGCGTCACCGGTCGTGACGGCCTCGGCGGCGTCCGTCTCGACGGTGATGTCCGCGTCCTTGGCCTCGCGTGCGGTCTGGGACGTCACGTGCCCCACGATGTCCGCGAGGTCCACGGGCGCGCGGGCGGTGATCTCGTTCTCGGAGCGGGCGAGCAGCAGAAGGCCGGTGATGAGGCGTTCGTGCCGCGAGTTGATCTGGAGCAGGGTCTCGCCGAGCTGGAGGACGTCGGGGGACGCCGACTCGCGGTGCATCGCCACCTCGACCAGCGCGCGGCCCAGCGTGAGCGGGGTGCGCAGCTCGTGGGAGGCGTTCGCGACGAACCGGCGCTGCCCGTCGAAGGACCGGTCGAGCCGCTCGACCATCGTGTCGAAGGTGTCGGCGAGCTCCTTGACCTCGTCGCGCGGGCCTTCGAGGGCGATGCGCTCGTGCAGGACGCGGTCGGCGGCGGGCGACCCGGCGATGCGGCGGGCGGTCTCGGTGACGCGGTGCAGCGGGGCGAGGACCCGCCCGGCGATCAGCCAGCCGAACCCGGCCGCGGCCCCGCCGACGACGCCGAGCGCGATCGACCCCTGCGTGATCAGGGAGGTGACGGCCGCGTCGTGCAGCTCCTCGCGCTGCTTGCGCGCCAGCCGCTCCGCCTCGCCCATCAGCGCCGGGTCGTCGCCGAAGACGCGGCCCTGCGGCGTCTGCGTGGGCGCGGCGGTGGGATCGCCCGGCGGGAGCTGGCTCATGCGGGTGGTGAGGATCTTCGTGCCCGACCGGGACAGGTCCTGGTTGAACAGCGCGTAGGTGACGCCGAGGAGCACCACCCCGGCGACGAGGAACAGGCCGCCGTAGGTGAGGGTCAGGCGGGCGCGCAGCGACAGCCTCATGCGATCCGGTACCCCGCTCCCTTGACGGTCTCGACGACGGGCGGGTCGGCGAGCTTGCGGCGCAGCTTCAGGACGGTGAGCCGCACGGCCCCGGTGAACGGGTCGGCGTGCTCGTCCCACGCCTTCTCCAGCAGCCGCTCGGCGGAGACGACGGCGCCGTCCGCGAGCAGCAGCTCGGTGAGGACGGCGAACTCCTTCTTCGCGAGCGGGACATAGCGGCCGTCCCGGAACACCTCGCGGCGCGCCGGGTCGAGGGTGATGCCCGCACGGCGCAGGGTCGGCGGCGCGGCCGGACGGCACCGCCGGGCGAGGGCGCGGACCCGGGCGGCGAGCTCGGGGAACGCGAACGGCTTGGTGAGGTAGTCGTCCGCGCCGAGCCCGAGGCCGTCGACCCGGTCGGTGATCTCCGCGGCGGCGGTCAGCATCAGGACCCGCGCCGCGCTCTCGCCGGCCACGATCGCGCGGCACACGTCGTCGCCGTGCACGAGCGGGAGATCGCGGTCCAGGACGACCACGTCGTAGTCGTTGACGCCGACGCGCTCCAGGGCCGACGCGCCGTCGTAGGCGAGATCGACGGCGTGCGCGCCGTCGCGCAGCCACTCGGCGATCGCGTCGGCGAGGAGCCGCTCGTCCTCCACCACCAGCACCCGCATGTGTTCCCCTTCCGCACCTGTTCCGCCCGTGATGCTGCCTGATCGGCTGTTTCGTTTCCGTTAGTGATCGCGGACCGGCCGGGTCGCCGGGCCGGGGAAACGGAGGGGAAACGCGCGGGCGGGTTGCATCGCTCCTCGCCGGCCGGAACCGCTCCGGCCGCGGAGACGAGGAGAAGCGACATGCGACTGCGGATACTGGCGGCGCTGCCGCTCGCGCTCACCCTGGCGCTGGCCGGATGCGGCGGCGACGACGGCGGCTCGGGCGGGGTGGCGTCGGCGGGCGGCGCGAAGCAGAACGGTGCGGCCGGGGGCGGCGGTGGCGGGAAGCTGAGCCCCGACGAGATGGGCGTGAAATTCGCCCAGTGCATGCGCGAGAACGGCGTCCACATGGACGACCCCAAGCCCGGCCAGGGCATCCGGCTCAAGATCAAGGACATCCCGAAGGCGACCGTCGACAAGGCGATGGAGGCGTGCCGGCAGTACAACCCGCAGGCCAACGCCACCGGGGCGCCCGATCCGCAGCAGCAGGAGCGGGGCCGCAAGTTCGCCGAGTGCATGCGGCAGAACGGCGTCGAGAAGTTCCCGGACCCCAAGCCCGGCCAGCGCGGCATCATGATCGACAAGAACACGGTCGGCGACGACCCGGACCTTGAGCCCGCGCAGCAGAAATGCCAGGACATCCTGCAGGGCGGGCGGAAGTGACCGGCGACGTCACCGTGGAGCCCGCCCCGCCGAAGGAGGATCGGCCCCGGCGGGTGCGCCGCCGCAGGCCCCGGCTGAAGATCGCGCTCGGCACGGCGGTGCTGGTCGCGGCGGGCGGTGCCGGCGCCGTGGCCGCGCTCGCCGACGGCGGCGCGGGCGGCGGCGCGGCGGCGACCGGCCTGCCGCCAGCCACCGCGAAGGTGACCAGGCAGACGCTCAAGGACACCCAGACCGAGGACGGGCAGCTCGGCCACGGCCCCACGCACACCGTGACGAGCCAGGCGAGGGGCACGCTGACCAAGCTCCCCGAGAGCGGCGACGAGATCACCCGCGGCCACGAGCTGTACGAGGTGGACGGCGCCCCGGTCGTGCTGATGTACGGGTCGAAACCGTCCTACCGGCCGCTCCGCCCCGGCACGGAGGGCTCCGACGTGAAGCGGTTCGAGGCGAACCTCAGCGCGCTCGGCTACGACGGCTTCACCGTGGACGCCGAGTACACCGAGGACACCGCCGACGCCGTCCGGGAATGGCAGGACGACATCGGCGTCGCGGAGACCGGGATCGTGGAGCTAGGGCGGGTCGCGTTCGCGGACGGGGCCGTCCGGGTCGACACCGTCCAGGCGAACGCGGGCGAACCGGCGGCACCGGGCAAGAAGGTCCTCGACTACACCGGCACCGCGAAGGCCGTGACCGTCGAGCTCGACACCGGCGACCAGCGGATGGCCAAGGAGGGCGCCGCCGTCGAGGTGACACTCCCCGAGAACAGGACCGTCAAGGCCAAGATCGACGAGGTCACGACGGTGATCCAGCCGGGCGAGCAGGGCGAGGACCCGGCGACCAAGGTGGAGGTCACCATCTGGCTCCGCTCGGCGGAGGCGAAGAAGGCCGCCGCCGGGTACGCGCTCGCGTCCGTCGACGTCACGTTCACCGCCGGGCAGCGCGAGGGCGTGCTGACCGTGCCGGTGTCCGCGCTGGTCGCGCTGCGGGAGGGCGGGTTCGGCGTCGAGATCGTCAAGGGCGGCGCGGCGTCGTACGTGCCGGTCGAGACGGGCCTGTTCGCGGACGGGAAGGTCGAGGTCTCCGGGCCCGGCATCGCCGAGGGCGTCCTCGTGGGGGTACCGAAATGATCGATCTGCGGGACGTGACGAAGGAGTACCCGGGCGGCGTCCGCGCGCTGGCCGGGGTGTCGCTGCACATCGGCGCGGGGGAGCTGGTCGCGATCGTCGGGCCGTCCGGGTCGGGGAAGTCGACGATGCTGAACGTCCTCGGCACGCTGGACCGGCCGACGTCGGGCACCGTCCACATCGACGGCCACGACGTCGGGCGGCTGCCCGACGCGAAGCTCTCCGCGCTGCGGGCGAGCCGCATCGGGTTCGTCTTCCAGCACTTCCACCTCGCCGCCGGGACGTTCGCGCTCGACAACGTCGCGGACGGCCTGCTCTACACCGGGCTCCGCCCGGCGGTGCGGCGCCGGAAGGCCGCGGCGGCGCTGGAGCGGGTCGGGCTCGGCCACCGGCTGGACCACCAGCCGCACGAGCTGTCCGGCGGCGAGCGGCAGCGCGTCGCGATCGCGCGGGCCGTCGCGGGCGAGCCCGCGCTGCTCCTCGCGGACGAGCCGACCGGCGCGCTCGACTCGGCGTCCGGCGACGGGGTGATGGCGCTGCTCCGCGAGCTGAACGCCGCCGGGACCACCGTCGTGGTGATCACCCATGACCGGGAGATCGCGGGCAGCCTGCCGCGCCAGGTAAGGATGCGCGACGGCCTCGTCGTCGACGACACGGCGCTCACCGGGGCGGCGCTGTGACGGCCCCCGCGGCCACCCGGCCGCTCCAGCCCGCCCGGATGTGGCCGGGCGACGTCGTCAGGGTCGGCGCGGTCGGGCTGCGTACGCGTCCGATGCGGGCGTTCCTGTCCGCGCTCGGCATCGCGATCGGGATCGCGGCCATGGTCGCGGTCGTCGGGGTGTCCTCGTCGTCGCGCGCCGACCTCGACCGGGCGCTCGCCGCGCTCGGCACGAACCTGCTGACCGTCTCGCCCGGCAGCACCCTGACCGGCGACAAGGCGCAGCTCCCGCTCGAATCGGAGGACATGGTCGGACGCATCGCGCCGATCCGGGAGGTCTCGTCCATCGCCCTCCTGGACGACGCGAAGGTCTACCGCACCGGCAAGATGCCCGAGACCGAGACCAAGGGCATCGCCGCCTACGCCGCCCGCACCGACCTGCGCGACGCGACGGGCGCGCGGCTGCGCAGCGGCACCTGGCTGAACGCCGCGACCGGCAGCTACCCCGCGACCGTCCTCGGGTCGGCCGCCGCCGAACGGCTCGGCATCGGCCACGCCGCCGCGGACGTGCAGGTCCTCATCGGTGGCCGCTGGTTCACCGTCATCGGCATCCTCGACCCCGCGCCGCTCGCCCCCGAGCTGGACACCGCCGCGCTCATCGGCTGGCCGGCGGCGCAGGCCAGGCTCGGTTTCGACGGGCATCCGACGACGATCTACACCCGGTCGCAGGACGCGAGCGTCGAGGACGTCCGGGACGTGCTCGGCGCGACCGCGAACCCGGCGGCGCCGAACGAGGTGGAGGTGTCCCGCCCGTCCGACGCGCTGGCCGCGCGGAAGGCGGCGGGCGAGGCGTTCACCGGGCTGCTGCTCGGGCTCGGCGCGGTGGCGCTGCTCGTCGGCGGTGTCGGGGTGGCCAACACCATGGTCATCTCGGTGCTGGAGCGCCGCTCGGAGATCGGGCTGCGCCGTTCCCTCGGCGCGACCCGCGGGCAGATCCGCACCCAGTTCCTCGCCGAGTCGCTGCTGCTGTCCGCGCTGGGCGGGATCGGCGGCGCGGCCATCGGGTCGCTGGTGACGGCCATCTACGCGCTCTACCAGGGCTGGCCGGTCGTCATCCCGGCGTGGGCGGTGGCGGGCGGCGTCGCGGCCACCCTGGTCATCGGCGCGATGGCCGGGCTCTACCCGGCGATCAGGGCGTCCCGCCTCAGCCCCACGGAGGCACTCGCGACGACCTGACGTGAATGGACGCGCCGGAACGGGTGAGAGTCCGTTCATGGCGGAAGGGGACGGCGAGCCCGTCACGATCGTGATCACCTGGGACGTCCGGCCCGGGCGGGAACGCGACTTCGAGGAATGGGCGGAGGGCCTGCACCAGGTCGCGACCCGCTTCCCCGGGCACCGGGGCGCGACCTGGCTGCGCGCGGAAGGGTCGCGGCACCGGTACTACACCGTGGTCAACTTCGCCGACCAGGACGGGCTCGACCGCTGGCTGGCGTCCGGCGAGCGCGCGGAGTGGATCGACCGGGTCCACGGGATCGCGACCGAGCACCTCCGCGACACCACGGGCCTGGAGACCTGGTTCAGCCTGCCGGGCGAGTCGGTTCCGGCGCCGTCCAAGCTGAAGATGATCGCCGTCACGTTCATCGCCGTGTACCCGCTGAGCCTCCTGCTGCAGGCGTTCGTGACGCCGATGGCGACGTCGTGGCCGCTGCCGCTGAAGGCGCTGACCTTCCCGGTGATCGTGGTCCCGTTGCTCACCCTGGTCGTCATGCCGGCGCTCAGCAGGCTGTTCCGGCGCTGGCTGTACCCGGTGGGGCGGGTGCACCGCCCCGCGAAGCCCGGCCGCTAGGCCGGGCGGTGACCGGGCGGTGGCGGGGCGTCAGGCGAGCAGGTCGCGCAGCTCGTGGACGGCCTCCCGGAGCCGCTCGGCGAACGCGAACATCGCGCCCGCCACCGGATGCGGGGTGCTGAGGTAGACGTTGAAGCGGTCCGGGAGCAGGACGTAGGCGACGCCGATGCACTGCTCGCTCGTCGACCCGAACCCGAAGTACCGGATGTTCGCGGACGGCGCCGAGCTGGTGCTCAGATAGTCGTTGCGCATGACGAGCCAGCCGGGCGAGTCGAACAGCGGCAGCGGCCCGGCGAGGCCCGGCTCGGCGCCGCTCCGCTCGTGGATCAGCTGCAGCTCCCACAGGTGCTGCTCGGGGGCCTGCCCCGCCTGGCACTCCTTCGCCCGCCTGACATGGGCGTCGGCGGCGGCGCGGAACGCGTCCCGGCGGATCGTGCGGCCCGCGCCGGGATCGTCCATGAGCTCGGCGAAATGCAGCACCTCGGGCGTGACGACGCGCATCGCCTCGGTGCGCCCGTTGCGGTACTGGCGGGTCGCGATCGACTCGTAGGTGGCGCCGACGAAGCCCTTCGCGCGCTTGTGGGCGAGCTGGTAGGCCATCTGGACGAACGCGTCCGGCGACATCTTCAGGCTCTTGATCGCGTCCGCGCCGAAGCCGTCGAACGAGACGGTCGTGGTGGCGGTCGCGGCGCCGTACGCGGCGAACGAGGACGCGGCGTCCTGGATGTCGCGCCGCAGCCCGTCGTCCAGCACGAACTCGATGGGCTCGATGAGGGGGAGCCCCTGCGACTTGGCGCCCGACCGCTGCGCGACCACGGCGGGCGGCGTGCCGAGCAGCGCGTCGACGAAGCTGAGGATCGTGGTGCCGTCCAGGCGGCAGTGCTCGACGTTGACGCCGGCCGTCCCGTCCGCGAACACGATGAACGACAGCGCCTTGTCGAACCAGCGGTTGCCGCTGTCGCCGTGCAGGAGGTGGTCGCAGGCGTCGAGGGTGTTCTTGGGCGTGAAGTCTTCCAGGCAGACGCAGAACAGCGCCGTCTCCACGGCGTCGAGCGCCTCCGCGTTGCGGGGATCGGCGGCGAGCAGCGCCATGCGGCTCTCCGCCCACTCGGCGCGGGCCTTGGTGGTGAGGTGCCCGGCGGACGGCTCCGGCGCGGTCTCCGCCTTCATGATCGTGCCGAGGCCGGCGGTCAGCTCGTCCAGCGCGTGCGGGCGGCCGCCGGGGCCGAGCACGTCCATCCGGATGATGTTGCCGCGGTAGAACACGACGATATGGCGGGCCTGCGACGGGCCCGGCCAGTCGTCGGTGTACGGGGCGCGGACGGTGTCCTGCCGCACGCCCGGGATGCGCGTCGTGGAGAACAGGAACTTGTTCTGCACCATCGACAGGGGGCGCCCGCGCTGCACGGCGGGCGGGACCGCCTCGTCGTCCAGCCGCAGCTTGTAGTCCAGCGCGCCGGCGATGAGCCCGGCCGCGCGCTCCACCTGGTCCTCGCCCGAATCCCTGAACAGGAAGAAGAAGTTCGCGTTCAGCGCGATCCGGTCACGCCGGCCCAGGTAGCGGTACGGCCAGAACGTGTCGAGCCAGCTGTCGACGCCCTCGGACGCGTCATAGCGCTCCAGCGCAGCCTGGAGCTTGCGGCCTGGCCCGTCCGGGCGGGCGAAGTCGGCCAGCGCGGCCTCGGTCCTGGTCCGCTCGTCCACGGTCAGCAGCGGCGCGCACCACTCCATGAACCGCCGGCACGTCGCGTCGAGCGTGGGCAGCGGCACGCGCGGCAGATCGGCCTCGTTGCCGAAGGTGCGGGACGAGAATTCTTCGCTGGCGTTCAAATCATTCCTCGTTGTTCTTCATTGGTCGGTCGGCCGTGAAACATAGAGCTGTGCGTAGAGCCACCCGCCGGTCTCCACGCCCGACGGGTCGACGCCGACGTCCGACAGCCGGTCCAGGACGAGCGAGCGCTCCTCCGGCGTCGCGAACCGCCGCTGCCTGAACAGCCCGCCGTGCCGGACGGTCGCGTACCCGGCGGCGGCGAGGACGCCCGCGATCGCGTCGAACGGGAACATCCGCAGCACGAAATGCGCCATCCACGGGCGCCGTCGCCCGTGCGCTCCGGCGATCCGGGAAATGGTCCGCTCGGTGACGTAGCCGAGGCAGCCGGTGGAGATGACCAGGTCGGCTCCGGCGAGCCGGGTTCGCTGTTCGCCGGTCGGGTCGCCGTTCTCCAGATCGGCGTGGACGGCGCCGTCCAGGAAACCGGCTTCGAGCGCGTAGGAAAGGGCTTCCTCCGATGCGTCCAGGCCGAGGAACCGCACCCGGCTTTCCTTTTCAAGGGAACGGACCAACTCCCGATCGCGGCTCAGCAGCGTTCCGCGCGTGTGCCGATGGGCGTCGCGGCCGCTGTAGCGATCGTACAGGTCGCCCATGGTGATGCCGTATTTCACCAGGGCCGCATTGATGCCATAGGAGCAGCCGATATCCAGAACGGTCGGTACCGGGACCCGATGCGCCTCCCGGTATTCGGCGATGAGCCCGCGGAAGTGCGGTTTGGCCAGTTCCGGGATGTGGTAGTCGAGATCGCGCAGCGCGGCGAAGTAGGCGCGCGGATCGGGACTCGTGTAGATGTGGCCGAGCGAGATCTTCCCGGTCGTGTCGACGCGCACGGAGGTCCTCCGAGTCGAGGGTGATGGGGCTCGGTCTAGGTGATGGGGCTCGGTCTAATCGAGCAGGCGGTCGACGCGGACGGCGCGTCCCTCCGCCGCCAGGTGCTCGGGCATGACGCGGCCGAACAGCTGCCGCGTGCGGGCGACGCTGCCGACGACCCCGGGCCGCTCGCTGTAGGCGAAGATCGCCGTGTGCCGCGCCGTGTCCCCGGTGACGGTGCTGACCCGGTGCAGCGCGTACCGTCCCTGGAAAAGCTGCAGGTCACCGGGGTGGAGCGTCAGCCGCCGGACGAGATCGCCGCCCCGCCCGGTGAGCACCCGGCGGACGTCGCCGAAGTTCTCCGACTCCGCCGACCGGATGCCGGGGCAGTACTCGAAGGCGCCGCCGCCCTCGGGCTCCTGCGTCAGCAGGCTCACCGTGAACTCGTTGGTGTCGAAATGCCAGGGATGCTCCATCCCCGGGTTGACGACGTTGAGGCACAGCCCCGACAGCGGGTCGGCGAGCTCGTGCACGCGCGGCAGCCCGAAGCAGTCCGCCACGAACCGCTGGAACAGCCCGCTCGAATACAGCAGGTGAACGATGGAGCCCGCCGGGATGCGGTCGCGGGCGACGAAGGCGTTGCCCCGCTCGACCGTGATACGGCCGGGGTGATCGTCCGGTAATGGGGTGCGGATGTCGATGTTGTAGGCGTTGACGGTTTCGACGTCATAATGCGCGTCCGGCGCGATCGCCGCGCATTCGGTGCGCAGCGCGTCCCGTAATGGGGCGCGAATGAAATCGGGCAGCACGCGGCATCCCGATTTCGCCAGCTCGTCCCTGGCCCGGGAAACGACGGCGTTCCATGCGGCGCCGCCCGGCTCCGTCAGCGGATAGCGCTCCGTGTCGATCACCCGGCCGAGAGCCTCCGCTGCGTCCATGGGTATCCTTCCGCGTCGGCGAACCTCAGACGGGTTTTAGCACAATCCCCTCCGGCAATTCATGGCAGCGCTTTCCCGAACGTTCGGCAGAAGCCGATAAGGCGGCCCCGTGACCTGTGCCTTCGGACGTCCCAGCAGCCTCCCGGAGGCGGGAACCTCAGCCGGGGTCACGGGTCCAGCGGCCGGAGGCGCCCAGCGCCGGAGGTCGCACGACCCGAGCACGGGGGTTCCAGGGGGTCGCCCCCCAGGGCAAAAAGCGCGAACCTTTCCTTACGCAGGGGCGTCAGCGTCCTGTGGGACATGAACGAGCAAGCGCGGTACAGGGAGCGTGGGATGGACTGGCGGCTGGCGGAGTTCACCGAGGACCGCGAACTGGGACGCGGAGCGCAGGGACGCGTCGTCCTCGCCCACCACACCCAGTCCGGGACGCCCGTCGCGATCAAGTACCTCGCCCAGGGTGATCCGCAGGCGGTCGCGGCGCTGCGGTCCGAGGCGCAGATGCTCGGCCGGCTGACCAGCCCGTACGTGGCGCGCCTCTACCGGTTCACCGAGAGCGAGCACGGCGCCGCGATCGTGATGGAGGCGATCAACGGCGCGTCGCTGAAGGAGGTGCTGCGCGAGAACGGGCGGCTCGAACCGGAGGCGGCGCTGCTCGTCCTGAAGGGCTCGCTGCTCGGGCTCGCCGCCGCGCACGCCGTCGGCGTCGTCCACCGCGACTACAAGCCGGCGAACGTCGTGGTGCAGGCGGACGGGCTCAGCAAGCTGGTCGACTTCGGCGTCGCCGTTCTGGCCGGGGAGGGCTCGTTCGCCGGGACGCCCGTGTACATGGCGCCGGAGCAGTGGCGCGGCGAGGCGTCCTCGCCCGCCACCGACGTGTACGCGGCGACCTGCGTGTTCTTCGAGTGCGTGACGGGACGCCGCCCGTTCGCCGCCGGCGAGCGGGCGGCGCTGATGAACCAGCACCTCACCGGGACCGTCGACGTGGCGGACGTGCCGGAGCCGCTGCGCCCGCTCGTCCTGCAGGGCATGGCGAAGACGCCGGGGGAGCGGCCGCTGGGCGCGGCGTCGTTCGTGACGATGCTGGAGTCCACGGCGGTCGCCGCGTACGGGAGCGACTGGGAGCGGCGCGGCCTGCGCGCGCTGGCCGCCGCCGCGGTCGCGCTGGCCGCGCTGTTCCCGCTCGCCGCGCTCTCGGTGCCGGGAGCGGCGGGGGCCGCCACCGCCGGGACGGCGGGCGCGGCCGGAACGGTGAGCGCGGCGGGCACCACCGGGACGGGCGTGGGCGCGTCCGTGAGCCAGGGGTTCCTCGCCACCACCGCCGGGAAGGCCGGGCTGGCCGCCGCCGGTGCCGCCGTGGTCGCGACGACGGCGGGCGGCGTCTACGTGGCGCGGGACAGCACGGAACCGCCGCCCGACCCCGTCGCGGTCGTCGCCATGGCGGCCGACAACCGGACGCTCACCGGCGACCGGGCGAGGATCGAGATCCAGAACACGCGGTATCCGACCGTCAGCGGCCTGAACGATCCCGCGCTGCAACGCCGGATCAACGCCGCGCTGCGCGCCCCGCTCGACCGCCTCATCGAGATGGCGCGCACGACCAGGATCGACTGCCAGGGAAAACCCCTGAAGCTGGGCGCGGAGACGAGGCTCGGGCTCCGTGGCCCGCGGCTGGTGTCCGTCCGCTATTTCCACGTCACCGACTGGTGCCAGCAGGCGGACGGGTCGCCCGGCGGTGAGACCGTCACCGTCGACCTGCGCACCGGCCGCAGGCTCACCAACACCGACGTGTTCCGTCCCACCGCGCTGACGGACGCGGGTGTGGCCCGGATCCGCTCGCTCGTCGCGCAGCACCCGGTCCCCGGTGAGCGCCGCTGGGACGACTGCAGCCCCGACGGAAGGTTCGAGCGCTCCGACTTCCTCCCCCGTAAGGGCACCGAGCCGGGCGCGCAGGCGCTCCCGCCGTTCCTGAGTGCCTTCTTCACGCCCGCCGAGTTCCAGGTCTCCTACCTCGCGGGCGGGAGCGACGGCTGCGGCAACCTGAACTTCGGGGCGGCGTACGCGACCGTCCGCGATCTGCTGAAGCCGGAGATCGTCGCGATGCTGCCCGGCGGGCCGTCCCCGTCCCGCACCTGACCAGGCGCGACTTTCAAGACATGGGCACGGCCACAGTGGGTAGGCCAAGTCGAATGGATCCGGGCAAGGAACGGATGACGCGGGACGGCGACCGATGCTGAGAGAGCTGGTGGCGGCCAGCCACCTGATGTCGATGGAGCAGCTGCCGGGCGCGGTGGCCCGGCACGCCGCGGACGCGGGCCTGCACGACACCCTGATCTACATGGCGGACCTGCAGCAGACCGTCCTGCGGCTGCTGACCGGCAAGGGTCCGGACGCCGGGCAGGATCCGGGCCCGGAGGCCGCCGAACTGAACATCGAGGGCACCATCGCGGGCCGCGCGTTCCAGACCTTGGAGCCGGTGACCGGGCAGATCTTCGACGACGGGACCTGCCACTACTGGCTGCCGATCCTCGACGGGTCCGAGCGGATCGGGGTGCTCAGGACCACCGTCCGCCAGGACGACGACGGGGCCAAGGACGACGCCGAGTACCTGGCCGGCCTGGTCGCGCTGATGATCGTCAGCAAGGGGCCGTACAGCGACTCGCTGTCCCGGCTGGTACGCACCAGGGAAATGACGGTGTCGGCGGAGATGCAGTGGCGGCTCCTGCCTCCGATGACCTTCGCCAACAACCAGGTCGTCATCGGAGCCGCGCTGGAACCGGCCTACAAACTCGGCGGCGACACCTTCGACTACGCGCTGGCCGGCGACACCGTCCACCTCGCGATCTTCGACGCCATGGGCCACGACACCACCGCAGGCCTGACCTCCAACCTCGCGATCGCCGCCTGCCGGAACGCCCGGCTCCACGGCGCGAACCTCGTCGAGACCGGGCAGGCGATCGACGAGGAACTGCAGGGCCGGGACGGCGACGACGGGCGGTTCGTCACCGCCGTGCTGATGCAGCTCGACCTCCAATCCGGCGTCGTGTCGTGGATCGCGTACGGCCATCCCGAGCCGGTGATCATCCGCGGGGCGCGCTGGGTGAGCACGCTGGAGTGCCGTCCGGGCACGCCGCTCGGCACGGGGCTCGGGGTGGTTCCGGAGCTGTGCAGCGAGCAGCTCCAGCCGGGCGACCGCATTCTCCTCTACACCGACGGCATCGTGGAGGCGCGCGACCCCGACAAGCGGGAGTTCGGCCTGGAGCGGTTCACCGACTTCATCATCAAGCGCGAGGCCGACGGGATGGCCGTCCCCGAGACGCTGCGGCGCCTGGTCCGCAGCATCCTCGAACATCATGAGGGACGCCTGGACGACGACGCCACCGTCCTGCTCCTGGAATGGCACGGCCCGTGCGACATCCCGAAGGACCCCGAGGCCCCGCTGCGGCAGACCTGAACGCAGAACGCCGGGCACCCCTGCGAGGGGATGCCCGGCGCATGCCGAGGCGTGATCAGGCGTCCGGCATCGGGCCGGGCGCGGGGCCCCGCACGTACCGGACGGCCCACCGCACCAGCCCGCGCCCCACCCCGTAAAGGATCAGCGCGACACCGGCCAGCGGCAGCACCAGGAGAACGATCTGCAGCGCGGAGGTGATCAGCTCGAGCGCCCCGGCGCCGTGCGACGCCTCGGACGCGAGCCGCTTGATCATCCACCAGTCCTTGGCGATCAGCTCGGGGACCTGGCTGATGATGAGGCCGATCTGGAAGATCAGCACCGGTATCACGGTCAGCACCCAGACCGTGACGAAGATCTGCGGCCATCGCTTGAGGTCGGCGAGTTCCGCGCCCGCGGGGCGGCGCAGCAGCGTGCGGCGCAGGATCGGCCCGATGTACTTGAACAGGTCGGGGACGCCGATCAGGTCGGACATGATGTAGTACCCGTCGAACCGCAGCGTCGGCAGGAGCTGCTGGAACATCTCCAGATTGACGTACAGGACGGCGATGAGCAGCGGCTCGAACCCCGTCAGGTGGTAGGCGAGCGCGAGCGCGACGACGAACACGGCGTTGAAGTAGACCCCGGCGAGGTCGGCGCGGAGCCGCCCGCCGCGGCCGAGCCGGTACGACTCGGTGATGTCGGTGTAGAACGCGGGCCACACGAGGTAGATGCCGCAGCCCATGGCGCCGGGCCGGACGCCGCCGTACCGGCAGGCGCTGGCGTGCCCGAACTCGTGGAACGCGACCGAGGCGACCCCGAGCGCCATGACCAGCAGGATGGTGACCGGGTTGACGATCATGAGCGCGAACGCGTCCGCCACCGACGCGGTGGTGAGCATCCAGGCCTCGCCGGCCACGAACGCGGCGAGCATCATCGCCATCACCACGGGCCGGAACAGCCAGCCGAACAGGCCGCCGACGAACCAGGTGAACGACTCGGGGAACACCGCGACCCGCCACTTCAGCGCGAGGAACGGGTCGGCCTTGACGGACGGGGGCTCCCTGCCGTCGCTGTAGGTGGTGACGCCGAGCGGCGCGAGCTTGCGGTCGGCCAGGTAGACGATCTGCTCGGCGGTGACCCGCGCGCCGGCCTCCTCGGTGACCGCGTCCGCGATCCGGTCGAGGGCCTGCGCGACGTCGGCGCCCGCGAGGTCGCGGTGCGCGTGCAGCGCCCTGGCGAGGACGTACAGCAGCGGCGGCAGCCGGACGAGCTGCCCGTTCGGCAGCCGGACCAGCTGCGGCGGCTCCCGGTAGCCGGAGTTCTTGAACTCGCCGAGGAGTTCCGCGCCGTCGACGAGCCTGGGCAGCGTGAGGGCCGCGGGCGCGTCGGCGCCGTCCACGGCCGGTGTGCCGGGGGTCCCCATCAGTGCTGCTGGACGACGGTGCCGGGCACGCAGGTCAGGGAGGAGTACGGCGCCTGCGCGAGCAGGCCCGTCCCGAGGAGACCGGCGTTGCCGGGGGAGCTGATCGCCTGGCAGGAGTACACGACCGTGGTGCTGCCGTCGCCGTCGCCTCCGCCGAGCGGCGCGGCGGTGGAGAGCACCAGCCGCGCGGGGAGGACCTCGGGGGCGAGCCGGTCGAGGTCCGCGTAGGTGAGTGCATGAGGGTTGGTGTCGCGCATCGGTTCGCTTTCGCCTTGTCCGGAAAGAGGGGGAAGGGCTGGCGGGAGAACGCCAGCCCTTCCCTGGCGGGCCGAGGCCCGCCGTCAAGCCATGCCAGATCAGTGGCTGGAACCGACCACCGTGCTGCTCGCGCAGGTGAAGGACTGGTTGGGGTTCTCGGAGGAGAGCCCCAGGGCGCCGATGAGCCCGCCCTGCGAGTGGTTGATGTTGCTCTGGCAGTTCGGAACGACCGCGGTGACGCCCTCGTCGCCGCCGCCGTGGCCGTGGCCGCCGCCGAGGTTGAGGTTGGTGTTGTCGTTCTCGTTGTCGTCGTCGTGGCCACCACCGACGAGGAGGGTGGACAGCACGGCGCGCTCCGGCAGGACCTCGCCGGTCAGCTTGTCCAGCTCGCTGTAGCTGAAGGACTTCATGTGGTTCCTTTTCTCCCTTGTCACGCCCGGTTCTCAAGGTGGATACCGGATGTCCCTTTCCTCGCCTCAGGTCGAAGCGAGGTAGCTCTACGTATAGCAGATGTCACTCTCAGTGGCCAACTAAGGGGCGCGCGGCTCGCCGTGGCGATCAACCGGACGGCATGACGCGCGCAGGGCGGGTAGGGGGCCCTACGTTCGCGTGCTGACCAGGAAGGACGGGAAATGGCCGACAACAGCTTCAGCATCGACGTGGCGGCGATCCGCGACCGCGCCCGGCAGAAAATGGCGGACGGGCCGGTGACGGAGGGATATCGCCGGAGCGCCGACCAGGTCATCGGCGTCCTCAACGACGTGCTCGCCACCGAGATCGTCTGCTGGATGCGCTACTCCCGGCACGCGATCAGCGCCAGCGGGATCGACCGGGCGCAGGTCGCCGCCGAGTTCAGCGAGCACGCGGACGAGGAGCGCGACCACGCGATGCGCGCGGCCGAGCGGATCAACCAGCTCGGCGGCGAACCGGACTTCGACCCGGAGACGCTCGCGACCCGCTCCCACACGACCTACGAGACGTTCGACGACGGCGACCTGACCGGCATGCTCAAGGAGAATCTCGTCGCCGAGCGGATCGTCATCGAGTCCTATCAGGAGATCATCCGCTGGCTCGGCGACGGCGACGTGACCACCCGCCGGCTGATGGAGCACATCCTCGAAGAAGAAGAGGAACACGCCGACGACCTGGCCGATCTGCTCGGTTACTGAGCCGATCCCTTTGATCGCCGAGCCGATCTCCCAGACCGCCGGGCGGAACTCTTTCGATACCGAAACGAGACCTGTCCTGACCATGTCTTGACCATTCGACGCGTCCGGAGGGGTAGGCGAGCCCGCATGGAATTCGGATACACGCTGCTCTGCGAACAGACACCGCCGAAACAACTCATCGCCGACCTGGTGGAGGCGGAGGAGGCCGGCTTCAACTATTCGGTCATCTCCGACCACTATTTCCCGTGGCTGGAGGACCAGGGCCACTCGGCCTACGCCTGGTCGGTGCTCGGCGCGCTCGCCCAGGCCACCCACCGCATCCCGCTGATGACGTTCGTGACCTGCCCGATCATGCGCTACCACCCGGCGGTGGTGGCGCAGAAGGCGGCCACGATGGGCGTCCTGTCCGACGGCCGCTTCACGCTCGGCCTCGGCTCGGGCGAGAACCTGAACGAGCACGTCGTGGGACGCGGCTGGCCGTCGGTGGACGTCCGGCACGAGATGTTCGAGGAGGCCGTCGAGATCATCAGGGCGCTCTTCGGCGGCGACTACGTGAACTACCGGGGCCGCCACTTCACCGTCGACTCCGCGAAGCTGTACGACCTGCCGGACCGTCCCGTCCCGATCGGGATGGCCGCCTACGGCCCGCGCGCCGGCCGCATCGCGGCCCGCCACGCCGACGCCCTCATCTCCGACCAGCCCGTGGGGAAGGTCGTCGACCTCTTCCACAACGAGGGCGGCGCGGGCAAGCCCGTCTACGGCCAGATCCCGGTCGCCTACGGCGACGACTACGACGAATGCGTCCGGCGCGCCCACCGCATCTGGAGGTTCTCGGCCCCGGCCTGGAAGGTGATGGCCGAGCTGCCGGGCCCGGTGAACTTCGAGGCCGCCTCCCAGACCGTCCGTCCCGAGGACGTCGCCAAGTCGGTCCCGTGCGGCAACAACGTGGACGACTACCTCCGGGCCGTCCGCCAGTGGGCCGACGCGGGCTTCACGCACATCTCCTTCTGCCAGTCGGGCCCCGACCACCAGAAGGACTTCCGCACCTGGGCGGAGGCCGACCTCCTCCCCGCCCTCCGCGAACACTTCCCCTAAAGCATGAGGCGGCACGGCTCGCCCAGGACGATCTCCGCACCGCGCAGATCGGCCAGGCGCGCCGACAGCGTCGCCTCGGCCAGGCGCTCCGGGAGCGCCTCGCTGAACTTCAGCCCGTGTAGCGCCCTGACGTCGGGCGCGGGCAGGCATGGATGCTCGCGGGCCTCGTCGCGGGCGGACTTCCAGCCGGGGGCGGTGAGGCCGGCTCGAAGGCGGATGCAGAAGTCGTCCACGCGCTGCCCCGGGTCGGCCAGATCGCCCAACGTCGCCTTCAAGGTCGCGTTGGTGCGGTGACCGGCCCACGTCCACCAGCGGACATCGTCGCCGGACCGGGCGATCACCGTGCCGCCGGGGTGGACGGTGTCGATCGCCGCTTCCCGGACCGTGGCGAGCACCTGCTCCCCGCGCCGGGTGAGCCGGACGGGCGGCGTCGCGCCGAGCAGCACCTCGCGGACGGCCCGGGACAGGGCGAACGACATGCCGTCCAGCGCCGGGACCGTCCACCGGGCCTTGCCGCCGCCGTCGGCGGGTTCGACGAAGCAGCGGCGGCGTTTCCAGTCGATCCAGGTCACCCGCCAGGACCGGCCGGCCAGCAGGAGCAGCCGCGGCCCGTCGATCCGCTCGGTGAGCAGCCCGGGGTCGGTGCGGCCGATCTCGTCCCGGCCGCTGAGCACCGTGAACTCGGGCATGGCGGTGAACGAACTGGTCAATTCCATGAAATGCCGATGACCGAAGCGTTTTTCCGCTTCCGGCCCGATGAACAACATGCCGCCGTCGGAGTCGAGGAAACCGAGCTCGGTCAGGTGGCGGACGACGGGTTCGGCTCCGTCGCCGAACCGGCCGAGCCAGTCGCGCCACAGGTGGGAGCCGATCCGCTGCTCTTGGAGGCAAAGCGCGAGGAGTTGCTGGGCGACGATGTGCCGGGGCTCGGGAGGCGGCACGACCGGCTCCACCCAGCCCTGGCCCCACAGCAGGAGGAGCCCGGCGGCGTGCAGGAATCCAGGCTCGTCCAGCGCAAGAAAAAGGCAGTTCCGGACGGTTCCCGTGCGCCTTCCGGCGCGGCCGAAGCGCTGGAGGAAGGACGCGACGGACGCGGGCGCGTTGATCTGGAGCACACGGTCGAGGTCGCCGACGTCGATACCAAGTTCGAGGGTGCTGGTCGACACGATGACGCAGTCGCGGGCGTCCGCGAACGCCTGCTCGGAGCGTCGCCGCTCGTCGGCCGACAGCGACGCGTGGGACAGGAAGGTCGTTACGCCACGCGCGCGCAGGGCGGCCCCGAGTTCCTCGACGAGCCGTTTCGAGTCGCAGAAGACGAGCCGCTTCTCACCGGGATGCAGGGCCGCGATGACCTTGGCGGCGTTGGCGATGGAGCCGACATGGTCGAGTTGCACGTCCCCCGGCGGCGGCCGCCCTGCGGGTTCCGTGAACGCGGGGTGGCTGCTCGGACGTTCCGGGATCTCCACCCCGGGCGCGATGACGTGGGCGGAGCGGCGAACAGAGCCCTGGAGCCAGCTCAGCAGCGACTCCGGGTTCCCGACCGTGGCCGACAGCCCGACACGCTGGATCGGTGCGTCCGTCAGCCGCGCCAGCCGTTCCAGGACGGCCAGCAGATGCCAGCCCCGGTCGTCGCCGGCGAAGGCGTGCACCTCGTCCACCACGACGGCGCGGACCCCGGAGAACCAGCGGCGATGCTCCACCTTTGTGCTCACCAGCATGGATTCGAGTGACTCCGGGGTGGTCAGCAGGAGCTCGGGAGGTTCGCGCAGCAGCCGTGCGCGCCGCCCGCCGGTGATGTCGCCGTGCCAGATCCCAGCCCGCATCCCGAGCCAGCCGGTGTAGGTCTCCAGGCGCGGCAAAAGATTGTTGAGCAAAGCCTTAAGCGGAGCCACATAGATCAGCGAGACCGGCCCCCAGGATTCCGAGGCCATCCGCGTCAGCAGCGGGAAGACGGCCGCCTCCGTCTTGCCGCCTGCGGTCGGCGCGAGCAGCAGCGCGTCGTCGCCGGCCAGCAGCGGCGCGAGCGATTCGTCCTGAAGCGGGCGCAGCTTCGCCCAGCCCAGGCTGTTGACGACGTGATGCGCGAGGGACGGGTGGAGCGCGCCCGATCGGCCCGCGAGGCTCATGGCGGGTCGAGTTCGACGTCGTCGGCGTCGGCCGCGCGCTGCCGCCACGCATTACGCTCCACGTCCGACAGCTCGGCGGCCGAAAGGGTAAGCGAATAATGGCGACGCGGATCGAATTCCTCGAACTGGTCCACCCGATCGAGCACCTGCTCGACGAGCTTGCGCAGGAAGATCCGCGGGGCGATGCCGACCTGCCCGCCCAGCTCACCGGACACGGCACGCGCCAGCTCGCCGACGTAGGAATCGTCGGCCATCGACGCGACGCGCGGATGCGCCCCCACCGCGTAGAGGTCGCGGACACGACCACCGAGCCGGACGAGTTTCTCCTGGTCGAACCCGGTCAGCCGGATCTGCACGGCACGGGGGTTGTCGAACCTCGGGTCGCCGAAGTCGGTCGCGAGCCGCTGCGCCAGCGGCGGGAGCCGCTGGACGCCCTGGGTGCCGTCGAAGAACGCCGGAGTCCCGGTGATCATCAGGTAGAGGCCGGGGAAACGGCCGCCGTCCATCTCGTCCAGGAGCTGGCGCAGCGCGTTTAGGCCCTTCTCCCGGACGTCGCCGCGCACCCGCTGCAGCGTCTCGATCTCGTCCAGGACGACGAGCAGCCCCGGATGCCCGGAATCACGCAGGACCGCCAGCAGCCCTTGCAGGAACCCGAGGGCGCCGAAGTGGTCGAGATCGCCCTTGATCCCGGCGGTCCGCTTGGCCGCCGCGGACACGTTCGGCTGCCCGCCGATCCAGGCGATGAGCCCCTCGGCGACGGCGGTGTCACCGGCGAGAGCCGCCCTGCGGTAGCCGCGCAGCGCGGCGGCGAACGCTGGCGTCGTGCGCGCGACGGACGCGAGCCGCTGTTCGAGCAGCTCGTCGACGCCCCGCTGGAGGGCGCCCGCGTCGGGCATCCCGTCCGCGTCGGCCGGGACCGAGCCCGCCGCGAGGACGTCCTCCTCCAGCGTGTAGAACCAGCCGTCGATGACGTCCCGCAGCGCGCTCGGCCGGTGCGACGACGTGGCGAGCCGCTCCACCAGCCGCCGGTACACCGTCTCCAGCCGGTGCAGCGGGGTCTCGGTTTCGGAGACCTGGATCTCGGTGACGGCGAACCCGCGCCGTTTCGCCCGCTCGGCCAGCCACCGCGCGAAGAACGTCTTGCCGGAGCCGTACTCGCCGCGGACCGCCTTGAACACCGACCCCTTCGCGGCGACCGCGGACAGCTCCTCGTCCAGCGCGTTCTCGAACCGCTCCAGCCCCACGGCGAACAGGTCGAGCCCGGCGTGCGGGACGGTGCCGCGCCGCAGCGCGTCGATGACCTCCCGGCGCCGTGCCGCGCTCACTGCGGTGACGTCCATCAGCTCTCCAGGAACTGGAGCGTCAGCAGCCGGACGTCCAGCTCCACGGTGCGGCCGCCGTCGCTCTCGCTGATGACCTGGTAGCCGTCGACATTGAGGAGCCGCCCGACCGTGGACAGGTAGCCCGGCATCCGGAACGCGGGCTGCCCGACGAGCGCGGCGGCCTGCCCGGTCGGCAGCTTCCCGCCCGCGTCGGCGAGGCCGTCGACGAGCGCGGCGATCTCCTCGTCCGGCGGCGCCTTCCGCACGAACCGGCGCTGCGCGGCGAACAGCGCGGACGCCACGATCTGGGTTCCGAGCCCCGCCGTGGCCGCTGCGGCCTCGGTGACGCTGAACAGCGCGTCGTCGTCCTGGACGACGGTCTTCCGCGGCGCGGGCGGCGGCGCGGGAGCGCTCGGGAGCGGGTTCCACCATAGCGGTTCGTGCAACGAGGTGGTGTCGTACTCGAACCAGCCCTTGGGGGCGGGCACACCGGGCGGGACGAATACCAGCACGGGGATCACCATCTCGGCGGGCGACACACCGCCGTGGTACCCGGCACGGCGGGGAAGGTAGCGGATGCGCTCGTCCCAGGGCACGGTCACCTCGCCGCCGCTGGCGAGGACGCGCGGCCCGCGCACGGCGAATTCGCCGTCCCCGGGAGCACCGGTGCGGTAACGGGCGGACTCGGCGGTCACCGGCTGCACCCCGTCGCGGTGGTCGAGCACGTGCCCGTGGTCGGAGGTGATGATGACGGGACGCCGTGCCCCTGCCGCCTCGGCGAGCAGGGTGGGGAGATAGTCGATCTGGTCGAGCCGCCAGGTCGGCGCGTTGACGCGGAAGTCGTCCGCGAGGGCGTCGTCCACGGTGTTGAGGACGACGCCGACGACCGTTCCCGCGTCCGCGATGGCGCGGCGGACGTCGTCCGCCAGCCGCGCGCCAGGCCCGGTGCCGAGACCCGCCTTGTGGAACAGCGCGCTGCGCCGCCCACGCCACATCGCCGCGAAACCGCTGCGCTCCTTGGACTGCCCGCCGGACGTGAGAGCGCCGCAGAACAGGCTCGCGCGGGAGAAGACCGTCGCGGACGGGATGGTCGCGAGCGCCGCCTCCCGCCCGTCGGCCTCCCGCCCGACCTCCCGCCACGTCCGGGTCGCGGTGACCTCCTCGGCGAGCGCGCAGGCGTTGGCGGCGCTCATCCCGTCCACGACGATGATCAAGGGTGCGGCGCGCTCGGCCATGGGACGGGCCGTACCCGCGAGGAGCGTCTCGGCGAGCAGCAGCCGCCCGGGCTCGGCGGACGCCTCCGTCCACGCGACGAGCCGGTCGGCGAAGGCGTGATCGAGTTCCGCCCTGCGCGCCCTGACGGCGTGGAAGACGGCGGAGTAGGCCGCCTCCGCGCGCGGCACGCGGCTCGTGTCGGCGTTGAACACGACCGTCGCCGCCCTGTCCGCCCACCCCCACGAGCGGATATGCCGGGTGGCGCCGTCGGCGACGGTGGCGGGCGGCTCCTCCGGGGCCGTCAGCCAGCGGACGAGCCGGACGGCGCACACCGCCGCCTCGACCTCGTCGGTGCGACCGCCCGGGCGGCGGTGTTCGAGCAGCGCGTCCAGCGCGGCCTCCGCCTCGGCCAGCTCTCCCGCGCGCGGTGCGGGCAGGACGGACGCCAGCTCGCCCGCGAGCGCGGTCAGCCTCGCGTCCAGCCCCGCGTCCAGGACCTTACTCGTGCCCGCAAGGTCGCCGACGCGCAGCTCGGCGAGGATCTCCTCGGCGCGCGAGCACGCGAGCCTGGCCTCGGCCGTGTGACCGTTGTCGTTCCAGCGCAGCACGAGCGACTCGGCCGCCTCGGCGAACGCCCGCAGCGACGTCTCGTCCGGGGCCGTCCCGCCGAGGAAGCGCTCTTCTGCGCGGACACGGGCCTCGGCGAGAGCCTTCTTCCGTCCAGCCGCAGGAGCGTACAGCTCCGCGGCCGCGAGCCCGAACGGCACCGCGTCCCGCACCTGCCCGCCCGCCAGCAGCCGGAACACCACCCTCGCGACCGGCCCGACCGATGCCTCCAGCCAGCTCGCGAGCCCGGCGCGCTCCTCATCGGGCAGTGCGGTGAACCGGCCGACGCGCAGCTCGTCGCGGCTCCATTCCAGCAGTGCCGCCGCGTCGAGCCGCTCGTCCTCGTCCTTGCCGAACCGCGCCGCCGTCAGCCGCCGCAGCACCGTGTCGAGTTGCAGGACGGGCGCGTTGACGTGCCTCCAGCCCGCCCCGGGCTGCGCGTCGATGAGGGCCTCGGCCACCCAGCGGTACTCCCGGCCGCTGAGGCGCGGATCGAGCCGCCGCGCGCCGAACGCTTCCGCGACCAGATCCCATCTGTTGATCGTCCGGACCTCGTTGCCGAGCGCCCGCGCGAGCACCGAGTCGCCCAAGTCATCGTCTTCGCACGGGGTCAGCACCACCAGGTACGCCTCGGGGGCCCGCGGCTCGTCCAGCGCTTCCAGGACGGACAGCACGGTCCCGCACGCCCGGACGACCGCCGTGACCTTCTCATCGCCGTCGACCGCGACGGTCACCTCGCCCGACAGATGCCGCCACTCCGGCGCGGCGCGAAGCAGCAGCACACGCTCCTGCCCGGTGGACGGCCCGAACCGCTCGCGGTGCGCGGCGGCCTTGCGCAGCGCATGCCGCAGCGCTCCTTCGACGACACTCGGGTTCGCCTCGGGCACGACATTCCGTCCGCCGGTCTGCTCGCTCATTCGTGCACAGTCCGCCACGTGATGTCCAAGGTTCTGTCCGGACGGGCTTCAGCGGTCGCGCGCAGCTCCTCGATCACTTCTTCGATGTCACGCCCCAGGACGCGCCTGTTCCATGACGCGACCCCGCTGCCCGTCAGCGTGGCCGTTGCCACGATCGTGCCGCCTCCCGAGTGATGCTCCCCATCGGTGCGGTCGATGATGAGGTCTACGGCGAGGCTTTCGATCTCCTGGATCTGGGCTTTGAGCGGGACGGTGTACTCGTCGTGGCGGGAGGCGCTGCGCAGGCGTGCCAGCAGGGCGGCGGCGCGTTCCTGCTTCGGCCCTGCGGTTTCGGCCAGGGTGGGGAGCTGGTCGAGAATGCGCCACTGGAGGGCTGGAAGCGTGCTGACGAGATCTCGGACGCCCGTCAGCACGGCCCGGTAGACGTCTCCATCCTCGGGCAGTTCAGCAGCGGCCAGCTTCTTGAGCAGCTTCGTCGGGTCCGTCTCCGCAGCCACCCGGTTGAGCAGGGCGGCCATCGCCTTCGAGGTGACGAGGCGGGGCGAGTCGTCGTCCAGCCCGAGGGTGACACGATTGTCGGTGGCGATCGTGACGAGCGTTTCCAAAGAACTGACCAGGTCGCCCGCCTGAACGCGCACGGCGCTCGCCATGGACTGGACGGCCCGTGCCGTGTTCACGGGCTGTTTCGGCACACCGAAGATCGCCTCGGCGCGCTCGCCCGCGCGCTGGAATTCCTCCTCGCTCGGCAGTTCCTGGCGGCGCAGCATCATGTCGGAATGGATGTCGCCGGGTTCCTGCGGGGCGATCTGCCGGTCGCCTCGGAACCAGGAGCGGTTGTCCTGCAGCGCGTAGCAGGCGGTGATCAGGTCGACGATGAGCGGCGGCAGGCCCGGCTGTTCCTCCAGAATCCATTTCCGTACGTCGCGGACGACGACCTCTTGAACGGGACGGCCGCTCTGCGCGGCCCTACGCCCGAGCAGCATCTTCCAGTCGTCGCGCAGGACGAACACTTCGCTGACGGTGGCGATCTGCGCCGGGTGTGCGACGCGCTTGAGCACCGGCACGTCGGTTTTGGGAACCTCAAGCCTGCCGACCCGGTTCTGCACCGCTTCTTCCACGGTCCGCAGCACGGTGGAGACCTCGCTCTTGCGGATCACCTGGCGGCGGCCGGTCGGGTCGAAGTCGGGGTGCTTGGGGTAGGCGTGGTCGAGGAGCTGCCCGGCGAGGCGTTGGAGGGCGTCCCCGAACTCGACGCCCGCCGGGGTGCGCAGTTCGAGCCGGGAGTCGAGCGCGATGACCGGGTCTTCGGACCTGGCCCCGAGGTCGGCGTCTTCGGGGCTCGCGAGCCCGTAGGCGCGGCGCAGCGCGGTGCGGAGCTTGTCGCTCAGCGCCGCCTGCCGGTTCCGGAGCTGGCTGCGCGCATGGTCGCGATCGCTGGCGCTGAGGGTGGCGGTCAGCTCGTCCAGCCGGTCACCGCGCTCCAGCAGGTAATTGATGCGGATCAGGTCGCCCAGCTCCACGAGCCTGGCCCTGGACAGGAACGAGGGGAGCCACGCGAGCGTCAGCGGCGGGTCCGGTTTCTCTTGCAGCGACTGGAGCCGCCGCCGGTCCTCGGCCGGGCCCTTGTCGCCCTCGTCGAACGGATAGTCCACCACCATGCGCAGCGCGCCCGGCATCTCCGGCTCGAACTGCTCGTCGGGGAGCCGCTCGCGGTCCCGCACGTTCCCGAAGATCAGCTCGACGACCCGTTCGGTGCCCTTCCACACGATGGGGCGGGACGTGACGAACTCGCCCTTGTCCTGCGCCCCGAACTCGTTCCACAGCATCGCCTTGACGAGGCGCCGCTTGGCCGCGTCGTCGTCGACGTTGACGACATTGCGCAGGATCCCGGCCGTGTCGACGCGGATCAGCGATACCTCGACCGTCGGGTCGTCGCCCGCGGACACCTGGAACTCGCCGAACTCGCCCGCCAGGTCCCGGAGGGTCTTGCCGACCATCACCCGGTCCTGCCCGGGAAGCATCGTGACGATCGAGCCGTGGTTGAGCGCGGCGAGCCGCCCGGCGGTCAGGGTGCGCAGTGCGGGCACGTTCGGCACCAGCGCTGCGAGCAGCAGCGTCTTGACGACGAGGTCGTCCGCCCGGAACGCGTGCCGCGACGGCAGGTCCGCGACCTGCTCGGGCGTCAGCCCGTGCTTGTCCAGCAGGTAGGGGAACAGGCGGCCGGTGTAGAAGTCCTTGGCCTGCTGGAACTCGCCGCGCAGCTTGTCGGTGAACGGGCGGTCCGCGCCCCGCGCGAGCACGTCGTAGATCGCACCGAGCGGCATGAGCTGCCCCACCGGCAGGACGTCGCGGTAGTCGACCAGGAGCTGCTGCATCAGCTTCAACGCGGTCCGCTGCCGCTGCAGCGCCGACGAGATGTCGACCATCGCGTGCACGAACGCCGGGCTGAACGGGTACGTCGCGCGGAACGCTTCAGCGTCGGACGCGCCGCCCTGCGCGTCGAGCAGCGCCTCCCACACGTCCGAGCGGGCGTTGGTGACGCGCTCGAACGCCGTGTCCAGCGCCTTCTCCGCGTCCTTGCTCTTCGGGCGCAGCAGCCGGGCCTTCACCACGGCGGGCAGGTTCCGGTCTTCGAGCTTGATGGTGTCGAACCGGCCGTCCCAGTACTTCAGCGTGTCGAACAGGCTCGCCGTGGTGGCGCCTGCGACGTCCCGCCCGACCAGTTCCCGCAGGTCCCGCTGCCGGGGCACGAAGCTGATGATCGGCGCCGGCCGGTTGTGCTCGGCCGACTCCACCAGCTTCGACACCTTCTGCGCCTCGGCCTGCACCCGCTCGATGTTGCCGATGTAGCCGGACAGCCACAGCACCAGCTCGTCCAGCAGCAGCACGATCGCGTCGTAGCCGAGGACGTCCTTGGCGTGCCTGCTGATCTCGGCGAGCCCGGGGTCGAGCCCGATGAAGGAGTCGGTCCCGCTGACGGCGTCGGCGTACCGCTTGAAGTGCGTGGCGGTGAGGCTTCCGACCAGCCGCGTGCGCTCGCCGTCACCGGGCGGCGCGGCGAGGGCGGCGTCGAGCTGGTCGCTAGTCCAGGCGACGGCGTTCCATTCCTGTTCCTCTTCCGTCCCGGTGGACATGCCCGCGATGAACGCCTCGTCGCCCAGCGTCGCCCGCAGCTCCCGCGCGTCGGCGAGCAGGCCCTCGTCCCGGTAGACGGCGGGCAGCGGCGCGTCCGGATGCAGCTCCCGCACGTGCCGGACGTACCCGCCCAGCACCGCCGACTCCAGCGACACCGCCTCGATCATGTGGAACGGGACGAGCAGGAACCTGCGGTCCTTCAGCCACGCCCGATGCTTCCGGACGACGTCCTTCAGCCCGTCCTTCTGCAGCGCCTCGGGCTCCCCGCGCAGGATCGCGTGCAGCACGGCCATGAAGTGGCTCTTACCGGACCCGAACGACCCGTCCAGGTACACGGCCCGCGACTGCCGCCCTTCGACGGTCGACTGGATGATGCCGAGGGCCTGATCGAAGCATCCCTTCAGCTGGTCGGTGACCACGTAGTCCCGGACGGTCGAGTCCGCCTCGACGCCCTTGGCCAGCATGAGGACGAAATCCCCGGCGAGCACCCGCTCGGGGATGTCGATCAGGTCCCGAAGCAGCTGAACCGCCATCCTCGCCCCGCTCCCACTCCAACCGTCAATCCGCACCGCGCGTCTCGCTCAGATGTCGGTCAGCGCGGACAGTCAGGCTATAGGAGTACTCGCCGCAGGCCGTCAGTGCTTGGCGATCTGTGGCGGTATCGGATGGTCTTCGCCGCGCCGCCACTTGTGGCTACACGTAGCTACAAGTATTTACTAGTCGTTACTGGTAGGCACGCGTACGGTTTTCCTGCACACTGGAGGATGAGTACGTCTCTGATTGGGGGTAAGAAGCCCGATGCTGCTAAGTTTCCGCGCAGCAAACCATCGGTCGCTGCGAACGGAGCAGCAACTGCTGCTCACGCCCGTCTACCCGGCGGACCAGCCGGAGGACGCGCCGTGGGAGGCGCTGACCGTGGCCGGGATCTTCGGCGCGAACGCCTCCGGGAAGTCCAACGTGCTCGACGCGTTCCAGTACATGACCTACATGGTGCGTTGGTCGTTCAGGGAGAACGAACCGGGTGCCGGCATTGAGCGCCATCCATTTGCTTTGGATGACGCCATGGCTGACGAACCGTCCATGTTCGCCGTAGACGTGGAAATTGATGGAATTCGTTATACCTACGGCTTTGCGCTCAACGACAACAAGATCGTCGAGGAGTGGATGTACAGCTATCCGCTCAAGAAGCGACGTGTCATCTTCCACCGCCAGGGTGATCACTTCGATTACGGTGAGCACTCTCGCAAGGGGCTGCGTCAGGTCGAGGAACTTGCCGAACCCAACGTTCTCTTCCTGTCTTTGGCGTCCCGCTCCAAGCAGGAAGTGGTTCAGCCGGTTTACGAATGGTTTCAGCGAATCGCGTGGCGCACTTCTAGCAAGGATTTTCTGACCCCATTTTTGGGTCCCCAAATACGCTATACGGATCGTATTACGGATTTGCTGCGTGCGGCGGACACCGGAATTGTGGGCACTGAAGTCGTTGAGGAGAGCGAGGAAGAATATGCCGCACGCGTCGCCAGGCTGAAACGCGGTGAAGACAGGGCACCGTCTCGCCGAAAGCAGCTCTACTTCCGGCATCAAGGTGCTGACGGCAAGGCGTTGTTGAGCCTACGGGAGCAGTCGACGGGCACTCAGAGCCTGTATCGGTTGGCGCGCCCGATCTTTGTGGCACTCGACCTCGGAACCCCGTTCGTCGTCGACGAACTCGATGCAAGTATGCATCCAATCCTGACGGCCCAGTTGATTAGGATGTTCCGAGACGAGGCGACCAATCCTCGCGGCGCTCAATTGATCTTCACTAGCCACGATGTGTCCCTGCTGGGGCGTATCGCGGGTGAGGACGTTCTGCTCCGTGATCACATCTGGTTCACCGAGAAGGACGAGTGCGGCGGTACCGAGCTTTTTCCTGTCTCGGAGTTCAAGCCGCGTAGCGAAGAGAACCGCGAGCGCCGGTATCTCGCCGGCCGTTACGGCGCCGTGCCGCTGGTCAGTGACGAACTGTTCGCAGCCGCGCTAGGTTCCCGGGGAGACTCCGGCGATGCCGAAGAGTTCTAGCAATAACGGCCAAAGGGGGCGTTCGGTTCGGTTCGAGACCGAGACCAATCTTCGGCGCAGGAAAGCTGGGGCGCGATCAGAACGACGCAGCTACCTCATCGTGTGCGAAGGCAAGACGGAAAAGCTCTACTTCGGCGGTATGCGCCAATGTGTGAGACGAGTCTCGCAGCTCACGGTCAAAGAACCGGGCGAGGACCATCTGAGCCTGGTCAGGAGAGCGGCTGAGATTCGGACCGCGGAGTATGATGAGGTGTGGTGTGTTCTCGATACCGAACTGAACGACGAACTCGTCGCAAAGCTCCGCACTGAGGCGGAGCGCCTCGACGTCAATCTTGCGCTCTCAGCGCCATCATTCGAGTTCTGGCTGATCCTGCATCTCAGGGACTGTAGCCGGCCCTTTCAGAGCGCGCGGGAGGCGGAGAAGCAGCTGAGGGCAATTTTGCCGAGCTGGTCGAAGACCGCCACCCGGTTCGACGATTTCGAGAGCGGTGTCGCGGATGCGTGCAAGAGAGCGCGAAGGCTGCATGACGGTGACGGATGGCCGCCTAACCCGTCAAGTGGTGTTTGGCGGCTGGTGGAGAACATCCGCAGAGTCCCCGGCGAGTAGCCTCTATTCTGCCGCGTCGTTCAGAATCCGATCACGCTCGTCGTCGGCACCGCCGGGGTGACAAAGGTCCCTCGTCGTGCATTGGGGCGCACGCACGGAGGACTGCTTCCTGACAGCGCTCGGTATTGCGCGGCGGGCGATCCCCGGCGAGGTGGACCAGGGCGCGGCGCTGTACCGGTCGCTGCTGTCCGGCGCTCCCGGTTGCGCGGTCGTCGTGACCGGGCGCGGGGCGCTGCCGGGCCTGGTCGCCAGGGACGGGGCCCGCCGGATCACGGTGCGGCTGCTGCCGGAGCAGGACGCGGTCGCGCTGCTGCGGGCGGCCGGTCTCGCGTTCCGCCTGGACGAGCAGGCGCGGTTCGCCGAGCTCGCGCACGTGTGCGCCCGCCTCCCGCCGGCCCTCCGCGTCGCGGCCGAGCGCGTCGCGGCCCGTCCGTGGACGCCGCTCGGCGAGCTGATCACGGAGCTGCGGAGCGAGTCCGGCCTGCTGGACCCGCCCGCACGCGGCGACGACCCGGACGGCGCGGACGAGGCGGACGACGCGGACGCCATCCGTGCCGTGTTCACGTGGTCGTACCGAGCCTTACCGGCGAAGGCCGCGGCCCTGTTCCGGGCCTTGTCCCTGCATCCCGGACCGGAGTTCGGCGCGGGCGCGGCGGCGGCGCTCGCCGGGGCGGGGGACCGCGCGGCGCGGCGTTCGCTGGACGCGCTGGCCAGTGCCCATCTGATCGAACCGGGGCCGGGAGGACGCTTCCAGTTCCACGAGCTGCTGCGGAGTTACGCGATGGACAGATCCAGGCGGGAGGACCGCCAGGACGACCGGAACCGGGCGGTGCGGCGGATGCTGACCTGGTACATCTACACGGCCGACGCGGCCCAGACCTGGATCAACCCGCAGGAGAGGAACGTCCCCCTGCCACGGGCGGAGGAGGGCGTCGAGCCGCTGGAGTTCGACTCCTACGACGGCGCGGTCCGCTGGTACGAGCGCGAGCGCGCCAACCTGGTCGCGGCGACGCGGGGCGCGGCGGACAACGAGCTGCCCGAGCACGCGTGGAAGCTGTCGGTGGTGCTGCGCAACATCTACATGCGGTTCAACCCGTTCGAGGACTGGGTGGCGACCAGCCGGATCGGCCTGGAGGCCGCGCGCAGCGCCGGGGACAGGCGGGGCGAGGCGGAGCTGCTGGAGAGCCTCGGCATGGCCTACACCCAGTCGCACGAGCTGGAACGCGGTGCGGAGTCGCACAGCGCCGCGCTCCTGATCCGCCGCGAGTCAGGCGACCGGGAGGGAGAGGCGCTGTCGCTGAACGCCTTGGGCCTTGTCCACCTGCGGAGCCGGCGCCTGCGGGAGGCGCTGGAGATGTTCGAGCGCGGGATGGACGTCTACCGCGCGCTGCACGACGCGCGCTGGGAGGCCGTCCTCGCGGCCAACGTCGGCGAGGCCCGCGTCGAGCTCGGCGACCTCGACGGGGCGGAGCCGACGATCCGGCACGCCCTGGCGCTGTTCAGCGAGCGTGCGGAGCGCGGCGGGGAGGGCAACGCGCTCCGGCTGCTCAGCATGGTGCGGCGGGGCCGCGCCGACGTGCCCGGGGCCCTGGACGCGGCGGGCCGCGCCGTGGGGATCGCCCGGCGGTACGGCAATCCGACCTGGGAGGGCTACTGGCTCCTGGAGCTGGCCAGAGCGCAGCGGGCAGCGGGCGAGCAGGACAGCGCCCTCCAGGCTTGCCGAAGGGCGATCGAACTCCAGGGAACGATCGGCGACCGGGTACGGGAGGCCCTCGCCTGGGACGGCGCAGGGGAGGCCGCTCGGGATCTCTCCCTGCTGGAGGAGTCCGAGACATGCCACCGCCGGGCCGTCGGCATCCTCCGCGAGTACGGCGGCAACCGCTGGCCACTGGCACTCGCGCTGGACAACCTGGCCGTCACCCTGACCGCGCGGAACCGCCGCGACGAGGCCCGCAGCTCCTGGTCGGACGCCCTGCACGAGCTATCAGGCTTCCACGACCCGGCCGCGACACGGCTTCGCACCCGAATCCAAGACGCGACGCGCTGAACCCGTCCCCGCGAACATGTCGGAAACGATGAATTAGCTCGCCACCACTTGGCCCTCGACCAGTGTCCCCCCCATTACGTCGAGGCGGAACGTGGAGTTTGGGACGTTCCGATAGGGGCCGGATCAGAGAACACTTCCCGCTTCGCCTTTCCGTGGCGCCATGGTCGATGAGACGGAGGCCGGCCGGTTGTGTCGGCATTCCGCACCGGAGCGGGACGCAACGAAGCGGCGCTCGCGGGGGGGGCGACGTGGGATCCAGGCTGACGCTCGCAGGCGCTCCCTTCAGGCCTGGGCACCGCCGGAGGACTGGAAGACCGCTGGCACGCCGAGGGGGCCGGTCTGATCACGCGATCCTGCGGGTCGGGCACGGACCGTCGAGTCGGCGGGAACGGTTCCGCCATTTCGATCAGTTTGCTGGGTAGAGTCTGGACAGTGACCAGAATTGCGCTATGCGCGACATGGGGCCATTTCAGAGAGCCGTGACGGCTATCCTCTATGAAGTGCTGTGCCGGGGTTAGGGAGTGGGATGGCCGCTGAGGTCTTGGGAGACAGGTACCGGCTGGACGAACTGGTCGGCTCGGGCGGTATGGGGCAGGTCTGGAAGGCGCACGACCAAACGCTGGATCGGACCGTCGCCGTCAAGGTCATCGCGGGACTCAACGAGGCGCCCGAGGCCGCGGCCCGCCTGCGGCGGGAGGCCCGAACGGCCGCGAAGCTGGTCAGCCCGCACATCGCCGCCGTCTACGACTACGGCCGCGACAAGGCGGCGAACCGCGACTACGTCGTCACGGAGTTCGTCCCCGGCACCGACATCGGCGCCCTCGTCAAGCGGCGCGGCCCGCAGGACCCCGCCGACGTGGCCGCATGGGGTCTCCAGATCTGCGACGCGCTCACCGAGGCGCACGAGGCGGGCGTCTACCACCGGGACCTCAAGCCGCAGAACATCATGCTCATGCCGCGCGGCACGATCAAGCTCGTCGATTTCGGTATCGCGGCGTACGCCGAGGCCGCGGACTACACGCGCATCACAGCGTCCGGAATGGTCATCGGCACCCCTGCCTACATGTCCCCCGAACAGGTGGAGGACAAGGACATCGACCAGCGGAGCGACCTGTACTCGCTCGGCTGCACGTTCTTCGAGCTGCTGACGGGCAGGGTGCCGTTCGAGGGTAAGGCCGTCACCGTCCTTCTCGACCATGTCCGGACGGCACCGCCCAGGCCCAGCTCGGTTCACCCCGGAGTCCCCGAGAACTGGGACACGATCGTCTTGGTCCTCCTGTCCAAGAACAGATCGAGCAGGATGGTCGACGCCAAGAGCCTGAGACCGGTCATAGAGAATCTTGTGACGTTCCCGGCCACCAAGGCGCCGCCGCCCGTGGTCGCGCAGTCGTCGGCCACTCCGCCGCAGAGGTCCGTGCCCTCCCGGCCTGATGGGTACCACCTCGGCAGTGTCAAGTGGTGGAATGACGAGAAGGGCTTCGGCTTCATTACTCCCGACCGCCCGGGCCGGACGTGTTCGCCCACTACTCGCGAATCATGATGAGCGGCCACCGGACGCTGGTGGACGGACAGCGTGTCCGCTTCAAGGTCGTCCAAGGTCGGCACGGCCCGCAGGCCGAGTCCATCGAGAGACTCTGATCAGGTCACCACCACCATTGCAGGGTGTTCGGCATGTGGGGGTCTCGCCACGTCAATCTGAAGAAAACACAGGGGGCGGCGTCGGCGTCCCACCAGGCCGTGATGATGATGTGCTGCGGAGTGCGCCCGAGATCGTAGCGAGTGCGGACCTGGCGTCCGTTCTCGGCCGTCAGGACGCCACGTCCGACCTGGCGGCCGTCGACGGTGATCCCCCAATGCAATTTCTTGGTCTGGCATCCCTCGGGCACGGTGGCCTTGAGGACGCCGCGGAGCTGCGTGGCCTGAGTACCGCCCGGCCGGAATTCGGTCTGCACCGGTTCCCCTGCCGCCCAGGCGAAGCCGCTGGTGGACTCTCCCGGCGCCTTGGGAACGGTGACCGGGCCGGGACCGCTCAGTGCCCGGCCCGCCAGGGACGTCTCGGCCGTGGCCCTGCCGAATACGGTCGCCGCGTAGAAAAGCCCGATCATTCCCACGAAGGCGGCGGCGAAATAGATCCCCGATTTGCGGCCGGATATCGGAGGGCGCGGTTGACCGGGTGCGGCCCGAGCCGGTTCCGTCGTCGTCGATCTGGTGAAAGGGCGCATCGCCCATCTGGTGAGAGGAAGGACCACTCCGTCGGAGATCGCGGTCAGGAGATTGGTGACCGAACTGGTGAGGGGAGTACCCGCGGGAACGGGCCCTTCCACCGCGGGCTCGGGCGGCTGGGGGTTCCAGCGGAGCGGCCCGATTTCCATGGGGGTGTAGCCGGACGGCGCCCGGCCGGCCTCGCCGAGGTCCTCGACCCGGCCGGAACCGACGTCGGCATGGTCCCGAGAGTGTGCGGAGTGGCGGTGAGCGGCGTTCGCCAGGAAGGCGATGTCGGCACCGAAATCGATGTTCTTCGCCGTGGGCTCGGGGCGTGCACGGGACCGGAGCTCGCGAGTCAGGTGCTGGAAGACGGTCTTCATGTTCAGGGCGGGCCCCGCGCCGGGCACGCCGTCACTGATGATTTCCAGGAGGGTGCCCGTGAACGCGGTGTAGGTCTCGTCGCGGGGCGAGAACGCCGGTGCGGTCGCGGAGGTGGCGGTGAGCACGAAGCTGCCGTGGATGTCGGTCAGGGGCCCCAGATCGGTTGCGGTGCTCTGCGCGGTGGCCAGGCCCGAGTAGCAGCAATCCAGAATGACCACCTTCCGCAAGGCGATGCTTCGGTGGCTGAGCATCAGGCGCCGGACGTCGTCGTACACCAGGCCATGGTGGAAGCGGTCTTTGCTGGCATTGGGCAGTGCCAGGTGCAAATGACGATTGCTGCCTCCGAGTTCATCGACGAGGCCGTGACCGGCGTAGTAGAAGATCAGCGTGTCGGTCGCCTCGTCGGCGGCAGCGTGCAGATCGTCGAGGATGGCGCGCGGATCGTCCGTGTCCAGGTGCTGGATGCAGTTCTCCGGCGGCAGTCCCCACGAGCTTTGGGTGAGCGTGGAGGCGAGTGCGTCCAGGTTGCGGGCCACGGCCGGGAGATCAGGGAGGTGGCGGTAACGGGCCGTTCCGACCAGCACGACCCGGGATCGCTCTGGGTCGGAAAGCCGCCGCGATGGCGGGGTCATGGCTGAGAGCCGCCAGGGGTGTCCTCGTCGGAAAGGGGCTCGCGCGTCAGGCGTTCGATGATCTCTTCGGCCGATAACTCGCTGCCGGGTTCGATCGACACCACGATGCCGTCGCGTTCGATGCGGACCGTTCCCCGGCTCCTGTCGGCAGGGCCGTTCCTGCGGTGGGCCAGGACGGCGACAACGAGACTGCTCAGCGCGATGGCGTTGCCCGCGACCGCGTTGATCGCCTCCAGGGCGCCGCCCTGCTCGCCGGGTGCGGACGCTGCCGTGACGGTGGAGATCCGGTTCCGCCGTGTCAGAACGTGATCTCTGGCCATCCATCGGTACAGGCCGACGAGTTCCTGGTCGTCGGTCGTCCCTACGACGCTGATGCCTATCTTCACGGCCCGAGTGTCTCCGTTCGCCGACCGTCCTGCGGGTGCACGGGCGCCCTTGCCCATCATTGAACTGCCCGCGATTGCAGTGCCGGGGCTGAAAGAAAAAGGTGCCACTTGTGGCCTGCCAGGAGCCGCGACGGTGGGGCCCGAACATGGAGGAGCCCCCGGCCTGGTGCATGGACGGCCGAGGGCTCGCAGGGGGAGTGCTTTGGTGGGGGACGTCAGGCCAGGTCGTGGGCGCTGCTCTTGACCTCGCGAGTGAACGCCGACCAGGCCGCGACACTGAAGGTCAACTTCGGCCCGTCCACATCCTTGGAGTCCCGAACCCCGACCACGGGGGAGAGGTCCGCCACCTCAACGCAATCGCCGCCGTTGTGATCGCTGTGGCTACTCTTGCGCCACAGTCCTGCCACCTCGACGCAGTCGCCGCCGCTGTGGCCGCTGTGCTTGCTCTTGCGCCACTTAGTACGGAGCACGTTATTCATAGCTCCTCCATCACCTTCCTTATCAGGGCCCTGGACTCCTCAATGGGGAGCGCATAGCCCCGGATCAAGTCCCAGGTTACGACCTTGTGCTTGATCCTGGCAGGCTTCTCGATCAGGAGTCCTTCACCAGCCGACTCGGTGTAGGCGAGGTCTGCTTCCTCGTCGAAACTCAGGATGGTGAAGCTCCCACCGAGTCCGGCGTGGTATCCGGTGCTGCTGGGGATGACCTGGATCATCGTGTTGATCCGCTCGGAGGCGGTGAGCAGGTAATTGAGCTGCTCCCTCATGATGTCCGGACTTCCCACATTGCGGCGCAGCACCGTTTCATCCAGCACGAGCCAGGCGTGCGGCGGGTTGTCGCGGGTCAGGACGGCCTGCCTGTCCATGCGCTTCGCTGTGAACTCGGTCGAGTTCGCTCCGTCCGTGTTGGTGAGAATGGCTCGCGCGTAGTCCTCGGTCTGGAAGAGCCCGTTGACGAGGAGCGCGCTGAAGACACGGTAAGACGTGCCTTCCTCTCGTACTCCAAGTACTCCGGGAAGCTGGGCGGGAGGATGAACTGGACCTCGATGTCCTTGGTGAGCTTCCACAGGCGGTGGTAGTGACCGCCGGTCCCGAAGTACGTGTCGAGGTCGTGTGCGCTCTGCTCGGAGACCTTCCGGCCGCTTTCCATGGTGCTGATCCACTGGGGCGTGCATCCGAGCGCGTCCGCCAGTTCCTTTCCCGTGAGTTCAGCCTCGTCTCGCATGCGCCGCAGTTCCGTACCGAAGAAGACGCGCGCCTGGTTTTCGCCCATTGAAGCCTCCGGAGGGTTAACCACGGGGGGAGTGGTTGACGTGATCTTTGCCCTGGTTGACCGTCAGTGTGGAGCGGTCACTACCGCACTTTAACCCGGACCGCGAGTGTGAATGCAAGCTTTTCGACGCAACGACTCAAAACGAGGTCCCCTAGATGTACAAGAGGCTGATATCGAACAATTCCACGAGTGTGGGGCGAATGCCCCTCATGTCCGGATGGCGCCCTGAGCGGGTGGGCGACGGAATCGTTGCGCGTCGCATCGGCTGGCTCAGTGCGTACCAGTTCCTCAACGGCTGCCTGGACCAGGTGCAGGCACAGGACGAGGGCGAGCTCTGGCTCCTCTGCGACGCGCAGACACGCCTGTCCGAGCGGATCGCCCTCGCCGAGTCCACGAGGAGGCGGACGTGAGCAGCCCGGGGCAGGACGAGCGGCAGCAGAAGGACGAGCGGAGCCCGGCCGTCGAGTCGTACGTCCGGCTGAAGATGCTGGGGATGCACCTCAAGGCCCACGGGTTCACGATCCACCAGGTGGCTGGGGGCTTGGTCGTCCGCAACACGACCTCCACCGCGCGAACCTGCTGCGGTGCCCGAGGAGTCGCCGGCGACACGATCACGTGCCGCCCCCACGACGGGGACGAGGGGCGCTACTGGTACTTCACGTCCTGGCAGCAGCCGATCGCCGAGACGGAGCGCATCACCGACGCCCTGGTGATGATCAAGGGCTACCTGGGAGCCCCCGCATGAACACCACCGCAACCGGGACCTGGCAGCAGGACACAGCCGTCCGCCTGGCCGAGCTGAGGGCGGAATTCCCCGGCTTCGGCATCGTCGCCGACCCTGGCCGCCCCATCTGGATGGCGGTCAAGGGCGACGAGATATTCATCAGAGCCAGCGACGCTCTCGTCCTCCGCCAGCGCCTCCGGGAGATCACGACCCGATGAGCCTGGCCGTCCGCCTACTTCTTCTTGCCCTTCTTGGGAGGCCGCCACTTGGCAAGCTCCTCCCGGGAGAGTTCGGGGTACCGCTCCACCTGCTGCGAGAGGTACCCCTCGTAGGCGACGGCCGGGCTCAACCCGGTCTCCGGGTCAACGTCGCTGTGCCACTGCTTAACCCAGGGCAAGACCTCGTCCAGCCCGGCCAGCAGCGGCATAAGCCGCTCAAGCTCCCACCCATCCCGGGTCGTCCGCTCCTCAATGAGCGTCACGAGCGCATGCGCCTGCTGAGCGTGATCCCACCCGGCCCACCCGAGCAGCAGCGTCTTGTCCCCGTCCGGACTGGCCCCGGGATACGAGATGAACCTCTCCTTGGGCACATCCAACTTCCCGCGATTCCGCCAGTACGAGTTCTTCGCGAAGTCCGCACTCGTGTACTTCGGCGGAACCTGGATATCGAGCCGCTCGCCTGTCTCGTCCTCTATCCGCTGCAACCGCCACGTCTCTTCCCACTGCTCCCGCTTCCGCAACCCAGAGTCCTTGTACCGAAGCGCCGGAATGAACGGCACATGCTCCGCATCCAGGATCTCGGTGAGGATGTCGATCAGCTCGACCTCCTCACCCGCATACAACCGCGCCACCGACACGAAATCGGCATCGTCCTGAAGCCGATCAGCCAACCGCCCGACCGTCACCATCCTCGGCCGCTCCTGACCGGCCTCATCCGGAGCGAACCACAGCTCCCGAGCCTCACACCGATCCAGCAACCACCCCCGAAGCGCATCCTTCTCCTTCTTCTCCCACGGCTCCGACGCCCACCGCCGCTTGTATTCCGGCCGCTCGATCAGCCCGATGGTCTGCGAAAGCTTCTCGATCGTCTCGATCCGCTTCTCCACCACCCGCCGATACTCCTCCGGCCAGTGTCCCGGAACCTCCGTGACCGGCGTAGACCCATGCCGCGCAAACCACTGCGTCTCGACCTCACCGGCCGCCAACTTCCGCGCCAGCACAATCTCAAACGCCCGCTCACCCAACTTCACCCCAGGCACGGACTCTGAATCAGCAACCAGCTCCGCCGCCTCTTCTTCAGTCAGCAGCCCATATAGCTGGTAAACCTGCCAATCGGCTTCTTCTTGAATTCCTATCAGGTCCGCTCGGGTCTTGTTCCATTCCCGATGTGCTCTGTTCAGCAGCTCCGGCGCAGGGTTTTCCTTGACAATTGAGGTGATCACTTCCTGCAATCGTTCGCCGAGTTTGTGGAGCCTGTGTCCCAGGTGCGGGATGGACTTTGCTGGAAGCGGATAGTCTTGAAGTTTCGTGCCGGTAAATTCGTATCGACCTTCCCAGGCCTCATCTTGAACGCCTCGCCCGATTCCGCTTCCACCCTTGGGGTGACTGACCTGCTTGAGCCAGAAGCATGCGGTAGAGCTGTTCAATAGGCCAAGCAGCGAGTAATGGTCCTCCAGGTCGGCAGCAGATGACAGCTTGATCACTGGTGCCGACTGCTTAAAGAGTTTCCCTGTTTCGTCGAGGACGAAATGATTATGTGTCGCGACGAAGGCAAAAGATATGGCGAGGGGAGATTTGAGTCTTTCGGGATAGCTCTCTAGGTAGCGATGCCAGGCGTGCCCTGTCTCCAGGAGATTTCTGCCGAATATGACGCGCCGTTGCAAAATGGAGCGTGCGCCCCAAAGGCTCCGTCGCGGAAGGAAGTGATCATCCGATACGCTGATTGAGGCGAGGCTATCGGAATAAGGATACCGGAGCGATATTGCGTCTTTAAAGGAATAGTCTCGCACATGCTCGCCAATGATAAGGTCGCGAACGTAGGGTTCCTCGCCCAATCGGCGTGCGGTGGAGATATCTGGAAGAAAATACTCCTCGTCTTCGCCTGGGTTCGTGGTCCTTCCAATGGAGGAGAGTATGGACTGTAGTGACATGCTGCTATTTGATTCGATGCGATCGAACAGCCTGGTGTTATGCCCGCCACTGAGGTTCCAAGGGTGTCGACAAAAGCGCTCTCTATTTGCGTCGGCGACGCCTATCCACTCATTGTCGAAAGGGAGAGTAGTGGTCACATTTTTGATGATCGCCTGCCAGACAACGCCCGCCGCCGGATCAGCTGGTTGACCAGGTTCGCCGCGATTACCTAGGACGGCGCGGACCGACTCGTCGCGTGGATAAGCGCGACGGCCGACCAGAATTACGGTCGGTGTGCCGTGGCCGGGAATATAGGCGCCCGAAGTGTCGATGACATGAGTGAGTCTGATGGTCGGGAAAAATTCTTGGATGAGCTTCTTGCCGAACTCCCGCTTCATGAAGGAGTTTGCGGTGATCTGGCCGACGTAGCCTGCGCCCCGGCGATCCTGTCCTGCTCGGATGGCGAGTTGGAAGAACCTTTCGGCGAAGGGCACAGATAGGGCATAGGTGCCTGAGCAACTCTTATAAACGCGGTAGTTCTTGTTCTCCGTTCTGTCATTCACGGTGATGTAGGGCGGGTTGCCGACTACGACGTGGTAGCTGCCGACGCCGAGTAGGTCGACCGTTTTGATGTAGTCGCTGACGTCTTCTGTTGCGTAGGTGAAGACGGGTTCGGGTTCGGCGAGTTCGCCGTCTTCGGTGAATTCCCAGCGGCCCTGGTCGAGTTCGGGGCCGCCTCGGCCGTGGATGAGGGAGTCGCCGACGGCGATGTTGAGGGCGAAGTCCGGGGTGTCCTTCAGGCGCCTGATTTCACCGGCCTGCATGGCGGCGATCAGGAGGCGGAAGCGGGCGATGGCGACCGCGAAGGGGTTCTTGTCGACGCCGTGCACGGAGTAGAGGGCGCGGTTGATGAGGTCCCATTTGTCGGCGGCGGGGGCTTGGGCCTTCCAACGGTCGAGGATGTGGTGGAAGGCGCCGAGGAGGAAGTGGCCGGAGCCGCAGGTCGGGTCGATGACGCGCAGGCCGCGGGGGAGGGCGAGTTCTTCGGGGCAGGCTTCCGGGGGTTCGGGGTCGAGTCCGAATTCGTTGAGGGCCTCGTCCAGGGTGAGGCCGAGGATGAACTCTTCGACGAATTCCGGGGTCTGGAGCAGGGCGTACTTCTTCTTCGCGTGCTCGGAGAGGTCCTGGTAGAGGTCGCCGAGGAAGCGGGTGTCCCAGGACGGGTCGGTGAAGTCGTGGACGGGGACGGTCGCCGCGTCCGTCTCGTCCTCCGGCTGGGCCGGGCGGGAGTGGCGCCAGAAGTCGATGAGGGTCTTCGCCCCCTCAAGGGACGGGGTGATCCGCCACATGGGGTTGTGGTCGCGGTCGAAGAGTCCGGCGGCGACCGGGGACGCCTTCGCCATCGTGGCGAGGCCCTCTTCGATCCATTCGCGGTCGGTCTTGCTGGCGTTGTCCGACTGCTCGAAATAGAGCTGCTGCCGTTCCTTGGCGAGGTCCAGGCGTTCGCCGCGGCCGGAGAGGAACACGTCGTCGATGAGGTGGTTGTCCTCGCAGAAGCGCAGGAACACCGTGTTCAGCACCCAGGCGACGGCGGATTGGGTGATCTGGTCCTCAAGCCAGGACGGGTACTGGGCGGCGGTGCGGTTCCGGCGGACGGCCTTGTCCCACTCCTCTTCGAGCTGTCCGGCGAACTCGGGTTCCGCGGCGCGCTCGCGTAGATCGTTCTCCAGCGCCCTGACCCGTGGCTTCAAGTCGTTGAGCAGGGCGGCCGGGTCGATCATGAAGCGCTCCTCGTGTCTTGCAACGCGAACCCGCCGGGGACGGCGAGCTGCTCATTCTCACCCATGGCGCGGACGACCGTATGGTCAAGAGCGGCTTCCGCGTTGGGGTCGGGCATCGGGCAGAACACCCACAGGCCGTGCGGTCCCTCGTCCGGGGAGAGCGCGGCGAGCTTGAGGCGGGTCAGCAGTTCCATGCCGCCCTTGTAGCGGGCGAGCGGGGTGGCGTCGTGGAGCAGCACTGTCCCGGGGGTGTTGCGTATCTCGTCCTGCATGCGGTCCCAGACTTCCGCGACGAGCTTCTCGAAGCCCGCGCGGGCGGTGGGGGACGCGTCGGGGGAGTCCGCGGCGAGCACCGTCTCCCAGCGGGGCCTGCCGCGTTCGGTGACGATGGCGCGGAGCGTGGTGAGGAACGTCCGGGCGACGTTGATCGGGGTGATGTCCGGCATGGTGGTCAGGACGCCGAGCACGGACGTCGACTCGTCCATCCACGCCTTGACGGCGAGGAAACCGCCCTCCTCGGCGGCTCCGGCGAGTCGCGCCCAGGTCTCGGCGCTCGGCGACGCTGTGGCGAGCCGTGTCGTGCGGCCGGGCCTGCCGCGTCCGCTCAGCGGGGTGAGCATGTTGCGGCTCGGCACGACGTAGCGGTTCTCGCCGTCCGGGCCGGGTGTCACGTTGACGGTGATGTTCAGCTCGCGGCGCAGGACGGTGCGGAGCTCGTCCGGGTCGGGGAGGTGCGCGATCTCGGGGAAGCGGGCGAGGACGCGGTCGCGCAGCTGGTGGGGGAGCAGGCCGGGCGGGCCCAGGTAGCTGGCGGCCTGGGCGAGCTGGAGCGCCTTGCGGGGCGCGAGGTCGCGCGGGTACAGCTCCAGCCTGGCGGTCATCGCGGCGTTGCGGGACGCGTCCGCGGCGAGCGACACCAGGTCCAGGTCCGACAGGGGCGGCATGCCCTCGGGACGCGGGACGCTGTTCAGCGCGTCCAGCACCGCCGCTGTCCCGGGGAGGGGCGCGGAGTCGGGCAGGTCGACGATGCCGTCGGCGCGGCGGCCGAGTTCGGCGGCGTAGTCGAGCAGTTCCTCCTCGGTGGGGGCGGAGGGGTCGTCCTCAGCGACGGAGGCGATCAGGACGCGGTCGCCGGCGCGGCGGCGGGCGAGGCGCGGATTGTCCAGGTGCTCTTCGGTCTCGACGGCGGCGCGGAGGCACGCGCCAGCGAGGGCGCGGCGGGCGGTGGGGTCGTCCAGCTCGGAGCCGCGCTCGGCGAGAAGGGCGGCGGCGAGGCGGTGGGCCTCCATCACGCGGCCGTGGGCCTGCAGGACGTCCAGCACGGTGGCGCGGAGCGCGGTGACGGCCGGGACGTTCTTCGCCCAGCGGTTGCGGGCGTTGCCGACCAGGCGGGTGACGTGCGGCTGGCTGAGGTCCAGCTCCTTCGCGACCGCGGATTGGGACGACCACTGCGCGACAGGCGCGGGCTCGCCGCCCACCGGGAGCCCGAGGATGACCCGGATCACGCGGATCTCGGTGCCGTTGCGTCCCACATCCTTGGGGATGAGCTGCTCGGCGACCTCGTCCAGGCCCAGCATGCGCGGGTCCGCGGCGGCGGGGGCGCGCCCGGCGTCTCCGGCCTTCTCGGCGATCGCGAGCTGCTGCCGCCACTCGCGGGCCCGCTTCACCAGCTCGTTGCGCGGTCCGAGGCCCACGCCGCGCAGCCGCTGGATCCGCACGGACGGGACCTTGCTCAGCTCCCCGACCGTCGACACCTCAAGCTGCTGCAACGCGATGGACAGCGCGCGGGACGTGAGACCCGCGGCGACGAGCGGGGTGTCCGCGGTGACCGCCGTCGCGGCCTGCTCGCGGGCCGACTCCGGATCGTCGGACTGGGTGTGGACGGTCTGCGGGGTGGTCGGGGGGAGGGTCTCGTCCAGGCCCCGGAAGAGGTCCTGCCAGGCGAGCTCCATCTCGTGCAGCGACGCGTGGCGGCGCGCGGCGTCCCGGTGCAGCGCCTTGCGGAAGAACGCGACGAGACGTTCGCGGAGCAGCGGGTCGAAACTGTCCTCGGCGAGCTGGGGGACCTCCTCGGTGGTGTCCAGGAGGTTCGGGGCGGCGACGCCGTCCCCCCAGGACGGAAGCTCGGCGCCCGCCATCTCGTGGAGCGTCACCGCCATCGCGTACCGCTCGGCCGCGTCGTCGTACTCGGGACGGCGTTCGGCGCCGAGGAACGGGTCCAGGTACGGGGGCGTGCCGACGCCGATGTCGCGGGCGGCGGCGTTCGCGAGGGAGAAGTCGAACAGGACCAGGCGGCGACCCTTTTTCGGCAGCTCTCTGATGGCGAGGTTGTCCGGCTTGATGTCGCGGTGCCAGACGCCTTCCTCCTCCAGGTAGCCGACCGCGCGGAACAGGTGGGTGCCGAGGTTCTGCAGGTCGTCGATCGTCAACCGGCCCTGGCTGCGGAGGAACTGCGACAGCGTCTGCCGGCCCGCCTGCTCCAGGACGAGCACGTACCGCTCGCCGATCTCGATCGGGCCCTTGATCCAGCGGACGATGTGCCGGTCGGCGAGGCGGCGGAGCTGCGCCGCCTCGTGCTCCAGGCGTTCGCGGCTCGCCTCGTTCAGCGCCACCTTGAGGACCTGCTCGTGGCCGTCCCGCTCGACCAGCAGCGCCTTCGCCGTCGAGCCCTTGCCGAGGATCCGGACGACCGTCCAGCCCTGGACGATCGTGCCCTTCACCGCCTCCAGCAGGTCGGGCTCGTCCGACTCGTCCGGCGCGGTGATCTCCTCCTCGACCTGCTCCAGCCAGTCGAGGAACTCCCGGACCGTCTCGTGCCGGTCCACCGGCTGGACGGCGGTGGCGCCGCCGACGAGGCCGTCCATCGTGGGGGTGACGGCGTCCGACACCGCCGACGGGACGAGCGACTGCTGATCCGACAGGCGGGCCTGGAGGGACGCCCGGTCGCGGGCCGGGGGCTGCGCGGTGAGGATCAGGTAGGTGAGCGCGCCCAGCCCGAACATGTCGAGCGGCGTGCCCTGCGCGTCGCCGTTGCCGAACTCGGGCGCGAGGTAGGGGCCGGACGCGGCTTCGAGATGCGCGGCGAGCGATGGGCCGCCACTCGACGAGCCGGAGAGGGTACTGCGGGCGGCGAGGGCAGTGGGCCGGCCCGATGAGCCCGAGTTCGGGCGCGCCGACACCTGCCAGTCGCAGATGCGGAGGCGCGGGTAGTGGCCGTCCATCTCGACGTAGACGCTGCGGGCCGCGAGCGCCCGGTGGAACAGGTGGCGGCGGTGCGCGTGGTCGAGGGCCTCGGCGAGCTGCCTGATCATCTCCACGCGCGTCTCGACGGGGACGTCCGCGCCGCGTTCGGCGATGAAGTGGTCCAGGCGCGTCCAGTCGGCGCCGTGCCGGAAGATGACCGCCGGGCCCGCTTCGTGCTCGTCGCTGAACTGCTCCGCCTGGACGATCCCTTCGTGGGAGATGCCCTGCAACGCGAGGTATTCGCGGCGGGCAGCGCGGCGCGTCGACTCCCGCCTCTCCCGGTCGGCGCTCAGCTCGGAGAGGTAGATGCGGATGCGGCGCGGCTGGTCGTCCGGGAGGGCCGTGTTCTTGGCGAGATAGTCCTCCCAGGTGGGGCCCGCGTCGAAGTGCTGCGGGGCCAGCTCGAACGGGCCGACCTTGCGGTGCTTGCGCAGCCCCGAGATGCCGACCTTGGTGAGGAGCTTGTGGAGCTGCCTGGACAGCGCGGGCTCGACGATGTCACGGCGGCTGCGGGCCGAGCCGCCGAGCAGACCCGTCCAGATGCCGGGGAGGCCGGTGTCCTTTTCCAGGCCGTCCCGTCCGTAGACGTTGAACTTCTGGGAGTCGTCGAACAGGCAGCGCAGGTCGGGCGCCGACAGGAACACCGCGGGGCGGATGAACGGGATGCGGAGGCCCTGCATGCCGGGAAGCTGGTCGCGGGCCCATTCGAGCTGCTCGCGGAGCTGCTTGCACTTCAGGTCGGTGGCGAAGAGGGGGTTCTCGAAGGAGCGGGTGCGGTCGTCGCCGTGGAAGATCCACGTGCTGCCGCTGTTGACGGCCCGTCCCGGATGGCTCTTGATCTCCACCAGGAACAGCCCGGCGCGGGTCGCGATCAGCAGGTCCACCTGCGGAACGTGCCCCGACTGCGCCGCGAACGAGAACGTCTGCCACGCCCGGTACGGCTCCGTCGGGGGCATCTGCGCCCGGACGTGCTGGAGGGCCTCCTCCTCCCAGGTGAAGTCGGACCGTGGCCCCCACCACCGGTTGGACACCCCGCGCCACCTCTTCACCAACGTCCCGGCACTGACCCGTGGCGGACAGCATACGACCGCCCGGGCGCTTGAGGCGCCCCAAAAGTCTGCACTGACCCGTTCTGACTCGGTACCGTTCGGTCTATGGCACTGGACAGTCGTCCGCTGGGGAAAATGCTCGACGACGTGGCCGCCGGCCACATCCAGCTACCCGATTTCCAACGGGAGTGGAAGTGGGACGACGAGCACATCATTTCCATCCTTGCGACCGTAACGATGGACTATCCGATGGGCGTCGTCATGACGCTGGCCACGGGCGGGCCCGGGGGGAAGTTCAAGACCCGTCCCTTGCAGGGAGTTCAGCCCGCGGAGGGCGTCAAGCCTGAGCAGTTGCTCCTGGACGGCCAGCAGCGCATGACCGCCCTGTACCAGGCCCTCAGGTCCGGACGCCCGGTCGACACGATGGACCAGCGGGACGACCCGAAGAACCTCTGGTACTACATCCACATCGAGACGGCCATCGACCCGAAGGCCGACCGGGAATCGGCGATCCGGTCGCTTCCCGAAGACAAGATCATAAAGCCGGTGGGGCGGCGGGCCGGTCTTGATCTGTCCACAACCGGCCTCGAATACGAGAAGGGCTACTTCCCGCTCTGGTACGTCTTCGACAGCTCAAAGATCGAGCAATGGCAATGGGGTTATACCGAGGGCGCCCCGGAACGGCGGGCGGCCTGGATCCAATTCCGCGTGGCCGTGCTGGAGAAGGTGCAGGGATACTCCGTGCCGCTCATCAGGCTGGAGAAGGACACCCCGCGGGACGCCGTCTGCACGGTCTTCGAGAAGGTGAACACGAAGGGCGTCCAGCTCACGGTGTTCGAGTTGCTCACCGCCACCTTCGCCGGCGACGAGGAGTACACCGGGGAGCATGGCGAGTTCCACCTGCCCGACCACTGGAAGGCCACCCGGGACGAGTTGACCGCCGCCTATCCCGTGCTGGGCGGGCTCCAGAACACTGACTTCCTTCAGGCCGTTTGCCTGGCGTCCACGTACCACAAGGAAGGCGTGCCGATCAGCTGCAAGCGGCGCGACCTGCTCGATCTGGAGCTCGCGGACTACCTGGAGTGGGCGCCGAAGATCGCCGACGCGCTGCACTGGGCGGGCGAGTTCCTGACCGACCAATGCATCTTCCGCTCCGAAGACCTGCCTTACCGGACGCAGCTCCCCCCGCTCGCCGCGATCCGGACGATCCTCGGACGCGAAACCGAAGAACCGGAGGCGCACGAGAAACTCGCCAAGTGGTACTGGTGCGGAGTTTTCGGCGAGCAGTACGGCGGGACGGCCGACAGCCGCTTCCCGCGCGACGTCGAGCAGGTCGTGACCTGGCTGCGCGGCGGGCGGGAGCCGGAGTCGATCCAGGAAGCCAACTTCGTCAGGCAGCGGCTGCTCACCATGAACAGCCGCAACAGCGCCGCCTACAAGGGCGTCTTCGCCCTGCTGCTCCAGGAGGAGAGCGTCGACTGGTACTACACCGACAAGCCGATCACCGGTGACCAGGTCGCGGACGGCACCGTCGACATCCATCGGATCTTCCCCGCCACCTGGTGCGACAAGCACGGAATCGACGCCCAGCGCCGCGACAGCGTGGTGAACAAGACGCTGCTGTCCGGTCGCGCGGCCAAGACGCTCGGGAAGAACGCGCCCCGCATGGGCCTGGAGTTGCTGGAACGGGAGACGGGCATCCGGCCCAACTGGCTGGACGACGCGCTGACGTCCCATTTCATCCAGCCCGAGTTCGTGCGCTTCTCCGAGTTCGACGCCTTCTTCGGGACCCGGATGCAAGAACTGGTCAAGCTGATCAGGCGCGCCATGGGACGGGAGGTCACGGCGTGACCGGAGGTGCATCGGCGTTCCTGAAGGAAGCCGTCAAGCGCTGCCGAGCCCCCGAACCGCTGGAGATCGGCGTCCGCGAGCTGCTGTGGCACTGGGGCTACGCCATCCGCAGCGACGCCGTCGTCCAGGAGATCACGTCGGACCTGGCCTCGCACGGGCTCACCACCGTCCCCGTCCTGGCGGACGCGGGACGGACCGTGGAGATCGTGCCGGCGCCGGAAGCCGCCGCACCGGAGCCACCGGCCGCCGTGTCCGAGGTGGACGACGAGGCGCCCGTCCGGGTGTCGTTGCGGGTGCGGGAGCTGCCGAGCGCGACGCGCGGCGTCACGTCCGTGGACATCGACGGCACGTTGGCGCACGCCGAGACGACGATGCTGAGTGACGACTTCTCCCAGCTCGCCGTCCTTCAGGACGGGCTGCTGCGTGGCGCCATCACGTGGGATTCCATTCGCCTCGCCAAGGCGCGTGGAAAGAGCGACCTCCGGTCCGCGCTCGACCCCCTTCCCGAGGTCCTGAAATGTGATGACGACCTGCTCAAGCAGGCGTCGCGGATCTGGGCCGGTGGGTTCGCGTTCGTGGAGGACGAAGACCGAAAGCTGGTCGGCATCGTCACGCTCGCCGATCTCGCGGAGCAGTTCGTCGGGCTGGCCAACCCGTTCGTGTTGCTCAGCGAGATCGAGCAGCGACTCAGGCGGCTGGTCCGGAAGATCTGCACCGTGGAGGAGATGCGGCGGAAGGCCCGCTATCCGAACAAGACCTCCGGGGCCGACGACCTGATGTTCGGCGACTACAAGAAGATCTTCGAGGACACGACGCTTTTCCAGCGCTGCGGGTGGGCGGACATCGACCATCAGGTCTTCGTCGACAAGCTCGACCGCGTCCGCGTGATCCGCAATGACGTCATGCATTTCAGCCCGGAGGGCGTCCGGGACGAGCACACGCGAGCCCTGAGCGCCTTCATCAAATTCATCAAGGGACTGGACGGAGCTCCATGACGGCGCTGCCGCGCGTGCCGGAGGGGATGTTCTCGTTCACCACAACCGATCGCGCGGATCTGCACACGGCGGTCATGTACGCGTTCGGGGACGCGAACGAGCGGCTGGAGACGTCGCTGACGTTCGACCAGGTGCGGGAGCGGCTGCGGACGGTCGGGTACTACGCGCCCGTTGACGACGACGGGCTCATCCGGACGCTGGCGCAGCTCGTCAAATGGAAGCTCCTCGACGTCGTCCAGAACCATGCGGGCAGTTACGCGACGGCTGAGGAGTACGAGCGCAAGAACCTCCAGTATTCGCTGACCCGCAGAGGTGAGGCCGCTTTCGCGGGCGTGCAGCACGCGCTGGCGGTGCTGAGTTCGTCCGGTGCGCTGCAGACGGCCGTCCTGGACGCGATCACGGACCGGCTCGGCGAACTCGGCGAGCTGCTCAAGGACGATGACCCGTCCGTGAACCGGCGGATCTTTTCGACGCTCCAGGAACTCGAAGGGCACCTCGACGCGCTGCGGAACAACACCAAGCAGTTCAACGGCGAGCTTCAGCGGCTGATGCGCGCGGAAGGCGCCGACCTGACGACGTTCAGCGAGGTCAAGAGCGCCACCGTCGCCTACCTTCAGGAGTTCCTCACGAACCTGGACGTGCGCGCGGACGCGATCGGGGCGGCGCTCGGGGAGGTCGAGGAGCGGGGCGTCAGCGTCCTGCACCGGCGGGCCCTGGACGGGGCGGAGCTGCCGCCTGGTCAGGGCGCCGACACGGCCACGGCCTGGCTGTCCGCGCGGATGGCGAAGTGGGACGGGCTGCGGCTGTGGTTCCGGCCCGAGGAGGGCACGCCGCGCGTCCGGCAGTTGCACGACGTGGCGCGCAGGGCGATCGTGTCGCTGCTTCAGGTGCTGGACCGCATCACGGAGTCGCGGCGGCGGTCGTCCAGCGCGGCGGCCGACTTCCGCGTCCTGGCCCGATGGTTCGCGAACGCGCCGAGCGACGACGACGCGCACCGGCTGTGGGGGACGGCGTTCGGCCTGGCGCCCGCGCGGCACGCCCATCTCGCGCACGCCGACGCCGAACCCATTCCGACGGCGGCGAGCTGGGAGGAGACGCCGTCCGTGCAGGTGTCGGCGCTGCTGCGCACCAGTGGCCGCACCGAGCGGATGGGCCGGACGGGCGGCGTGCGGGACGTGCAGGCGTTGCGCGCCGAGCGCAGGGAGCGGGCACGGCGCGAGCGGGCGGAGCTGGAGGCGGCCTGGCAGTGGCTCGCGACCGACGGCGCGCTGCGGCTGTCGTCGTTCGCGCGGCTGGAACACGACACGCTTCGGCGCCTGCTCGACCTGATCGGCCGTGCCCTCGCCGTACGTCCGGGCTCTGACGGCGGGCGGCGGGCGCTGACGACGGACGGCCGGATCGAGGTCCGGCTGTGGCCGCCGGAAGACGGACGCACCGCCGTCCTGCGTACGCCGAGAGGATGGTTCAGCGGCCCCGACTACCTGGTCGACATCCGGTTCACGGCGACCATGCCCGCGCGGGAGCGGAGGGCCGCGGGCGCATGAGCGTGCTGAAGAACGAGATGGTCCGCGCGGAGAAGGAGGACATCTCCCGCGCGATCCGGCTGCTGCTCGGCAGGCCGCTCATCTCCCAGCAGGCCGACCCGGACGACTTCGGCCTGATCCGGCTCCGGCACCGGACGCTCGCCCAATGGTTCGACTACTACTGCGGGTGGCGGCTCTACCTGGAACCGAGGCTCGGGTATGCGCGGCTGGTGAAGGTCCGGGCGGGCGATCCGTCCCGTCCGGCGAGGCGACGGCGCACGACCCGCGCGCCGTTCGACCGGCGCCGGTACACGCTGCTGTGCCTGGTAGCCGCGGAGGCGCTCGCGGGGCCGGTCACGACGATCGGGATGCTCGCGCAGCGGGTCGTGCAGGCGTCAGCGGCGGACGAGCACGTCCCCTCGTTCGCCCCGGTGCGCGGCGACGAGCGGGCCGCGTTCGTGGACGCGCTGAAGCTGCTGGAGCACTACGGCGCGGTGACCGCGGTCGACGGCGCGACGGACGCGTTCCTCGACAGCGCGGAGGCCAAGGTGCTCTACCGGGTGGACGCGACCCGCGTCATCCGGCTGCTGTCCGCGCCGGTCGCGCCGTCGCGGCTCCCTGACGCCGACTGGCCCGACCTGGCGGAACTGACCGTCGAACGGCGGTACGGCGGCGAGGAGCCGACCGAGACCCAGCGCAACCTGTGGGCCCGGCACGCGCTGCTGCGGCGCCTTCTGGACGACCCGGTCGTCTACCGCGCGGACCTCACCCCGGCCGAGCTGGCGTACGCGGCCTCGCCGACCGGGCGGCAGATCCTCCGCCGCGCCGCCGCCGAGGCGGGCCTCGAACTGGAAGAACGCTCCGAGGGCTACCTCCTCGTCGACCCCGACGGGCTCGCCACCGACTCCCGGTTCCCCGATGACGGAGGCCACGCGAAGGTGGCGGCGCTGCTGCTCCTGGACGTCCTGACACGGGAAGGGCCTTCGTCCATGGACGGGCTCGCACGCGAAGCCGAGCGCGTCCTCGACCGGTTCCCGCGCTGGGCGATGGCCTACCGCTCGGACGGCGGCGCCCGGCGGCTCGCCGAGGACGCCATCGCGACCCTCTGCGGATTCGGGCTCGCGAGGTGCGAGGACGACCGCGTCGCGATCCTGCCCGCGGCCCACCGGTACACCGTCCGGCAAGAGGAAACATGACCGTCACCGAACTAATCCACGGCGAGGCGTCCCCGCGTTGGAAGCCCGTCCGCGCCGGAATCCTCAACGTCTGGCGCTACTACGACGAGGTGTTCGAGTTCCACAAGGGACGGCTGCTGCTGCGCGGCCCGAACGGCAGCGGGAAGAGCAAGGTCCTGGAGCTGCTGCTTCCCTACCTGCTGGACGCGAGCCTGAAGCCGTCCCGGCTGTCGACGTTCGGCGGCAGCGAGCGGACCATGCACTGGAACCTGATGGGGGACGGGCACACCGGCACCACCCGCGTCGGCTACGTCTGGCTGGAGTTCACCCGGGACGGGCACTGGTTCACGTGCGGTGCACGGCTCCAGGCCACGTCCAACACCAAGAACGTCACGCCCGCCTACTTCACGACGAGCCGCCGCGTCGGCGTCCCGGGCGGCCTGTCGCTGACCGGCGACGGCGGACGGCCCCTCACCCGCACGCACCTCGGCGAGGCGATCGGGGCGGACGGCCACGTCCACGAATCCGCGGACGAGTACCGGACCACCGTCCGGCGGACCCTCTACGGCGGGCTGACCGAGCAGCGCTACGACTCGCTGCTCACCGCGCTGCGCCAGCTCCGCACCCCGAAGCTGTCCGAGCGCCTCGACCCCGGGCTGCTGTCGCAGCTGCTGTCCAGCGCGCTGCCGCCGCTCGGCGAGGGCGAGATACACGAGATCGCCGAGGGGTTCGAGCGCCTCGACCGGCAGCGGGAGGAACTGCGGCGGCTGGACGACCACGTCCGCGAGGCCGACCAGCTCGCGGCGCGGCAGCGCACCTACGCCCAGCGTGTCCTGCGGGCCGCCGCGCAGGAGCTGATCTCGGCGACGAGCACGATGGACGGCCGCACCGCCAAGGCACGCACGGGCCGGGAGGATCAGGAGCGGGCGAAAGCCGACCACGAGCGGGCCGCGGAGCTGCTGGAAGGGGAGGAAGAGCGCGGCCGGATGCTCGTCGCGCAACGTGAGGCGCTCGTAGAGAGCGAGGCGTACCGGGCCGGACACGACCTCGCCACGCTGCAGGAGGCCGCCCGGAAGGCGGAGGCCACCGCGGCCGACACCCGCAAGGTCGCCAGACGCCATGCTCAGGAGGCTGAACGCCGGCGCGAGGGCGCCGAGCAGGCCCGCCAGGACGCCGCCTCCCGGCGTTCCCTCACCGAGCGGGCCGCCGCCGAGGCCGCCCGCGCCGCGGAACGGGCGGGGCTCGCGGCCGTCCACCGCGAGGCGGCGGCCGCCATCGAAGCCGTACCGCCGGTTGGGGACGAGGCGGCGGCGACCGCGGCGGTCAAGCGGGCGCGTGAGCTCACAGCGGCCGCCGTGGGAAGCAGGGAAAGGCAGATCGACGAGCTGAAGAAGGCGATCGAACGGCACCGCACGGCGGTCGACCGCCGTACGGAGGCGGAGACCGACCGCGACGCCCGCCGCATCCGGCTCGCCAAGGCGACGCGCACCCGCGACGTCGCACGCGGGGACCATGCGCGGGTCCGCGACGCGCTCGCCGGGGCACTCGCGGCCTGGGCGGGCGCCTGCGTGCACCTCGCGCCGCTCGACGGGGAGGCGCTGCGCGCCGCCGTCGACGACGAGCGGGAATGCGGCGAGATCGTGTTCGCGGCGCAGGCCGAGGCGATCCGGCGCTTCACCGCCGCGCGGAGCGGTATCGAAGCGCGGCGCTCCCGGATCGAGGAGGAGCTGGCCGGCCGCAGGCGGGAACGTGATGAGCTGGCCCGGCGGAAGGCGATCGCTCCTGCCGCCGTCCGGAGCCGTCCGGCGGAACGTGCGGGACGCCCGGGCGGGCCGCTGTGGAGACTGGTCGCCTTCGCGGACGGCGTCCCGCCGGGCGACCAGGCCGGCATCGAGGCGGCATTGGAGGCGGCCGGGCTGCTCGACGTGTGGGTCCTGCCCGACGGTGGCCTCCTCCGCGACGAGGAGGACGCCTTCGCTCCGTCGTTGCTCGCCCGTCCCTTCGCCGGCCGGAACCTGGCCGATGTTCTCGTCCCCGAACCCGGGACCGGTGTGCCGCCGGAGGTGCTGCGCGCGGTGCTGTCCGGGGTCGCCTTCGCCGGAACGGCGCTGGAGGCCGACCATGCGGCCGCAGCGGGCCCGGACGGATCCTGGCGGGTCGGCACCGTCACCGGCCGCTGGACCAAACCGGCGCCCGAGTACATCGGCGCGACCGCGCGCGAGCGTGCCAGGCGGCTGCGCATCGACGAGCTGGACGCGCAGATCGGCGTCCTGGAGGCAGAGGTCGCCGGCTGCGCGTCCGCGTTCCGCGACGTGGAGTCCGCCGAGGGGGCGCTCGACGCCGAACTCGGGGACCGTCCCCGGCACAAGCCACTGACCGACGCCGCCAAGAAGCTGGAGGGCGCGGAGCGGGACCTCGCGCATCGTGAGGACGAGCTGCGGGGCGCGGAAGAGCACGTCCGGCACTGGGAGAACGCAGTCACCGGCGCGCTGCGAGAACTCACCGCGCTGGGCGCCGAGCACGGGCTTCCGGTCAGCGAGGAGGCCTTGGCGAAGCTCGCCACCGCCCTCCGCGACGCGCGGGAGACCGGGAACGCTTGGATCGAGCATTCCGCGGCCCTGTTCGCGGCCGACGCACGCGCCGCCGACACCGGCCGGACCGCACGCGACTACGAGCACACCGCCGCAGAGTCCGAGGCTCGGGCCGACGGCGACGCGCAGGCCGCCGCCGAACTCGCCGAGCGGCTCCGGACACTCCAGGCCACGATCGGCGCCGAACATCGGGAAGTGCTGGAGAACCTGCAGCGGGTCAAGGCGGACGCCGACCTCAACCAGCGCCGCTGCAAGGGGCTGCGCGGGGAGCTGAGCGACCTCAGCGGCCGGATCGGCAGGCTGACGGCGGTCGTTGAGGCCGCCGACCGGGCCCGCGACGAGGCGGTCGCCGACCGCGACCGGGCCGCCGTCAGGTTCCGGCACCTCGCCGCCGGGCACCTCACGTCCGACGCCGGGCTCGACGTGCCGCTCGCGCCCGGCGACGGTGTCAAGGCGACGCTGGAGGGTGCCCGCACCGTGTCCGCACGGCTCGGGCGGACGCCGCACGAGCCGAAGAACGTCCGGGAGGCGGCGGCGCGGCTCACCGATGCGCTGCACCACGCCCGGGACGTTCTCGCCGACCAGGCCGACCTGGAGCTCGTCCCGGACGAGGACGTCCAGGTGCTCACCGCCACGATGAACGGGGTGCGCGTCGGCGCGGCCGAACTGAGCGCGGCGCTGCGCAGCGAACGCGACCAGCGGCGGCACGACATCACCGCCAAGGAACGCGATCTGTTCGACCGGACCCTCGCCGGAGACACGCGCCGCCACCTCGCCGACCGGATCCGGCAGGCGCACGACCTCGTCGACGGGATGAACGCGCGGCTGGAACGGGTGCGGACCGCCTCCCAGGTCGCCGTCCGGCTCGTCTGGCAGATCGACCCGCAGCAGCCGCCCGGCGTCCGCGCGGCCCGCGACCTGCTGCTGCGCGACCCCGCACGGCTCAGCGGCGACGACCGGGAGGCGCTGTACCGGTTCTTCCGCGACCGGGTCGAGGAGGCGCGGGCCGCGAACACGGCGGCGAGCTGGGAGGAGCAGCTCATGGACGTCCTCGACTACACGGCCTGGCACCGCTTCACCGTCCGCCTCGAACGAGCCGACGGCCGGGGCTGGCAGGACCTCACCCGAAAACTGCACGGCGCCCTGTCCGGAGGCGAGAAGGCGATCGCGCTGCACCTGCCGCTGTTCGCGGCGGTCGCGGCCCACTACCAGACCGACCCCGGGTGCCCCCGCTTCATCCTGCTGGACGAGGTGTTCGTCGGCGTCGACACCGCCAACCGCGGCCAGGTCTTCGACCTGCTGGTGAACCTGCAACTCGACATGGTGCTCACGTCCGACCACGAGTGGTGCGACTACCGGGAACTGGACGGCATCGCCATCCACCAGCTCATCACCGGCGCGGACGGCGACGGCGACAACGCCGTCACGACCGCGCGGTTCATCTGGGACGGGCACCGGACCGAACCCGCCGACGAGGACGGCGTGCCGGTATGACCATCCCCGAACGGCTCCGCGCCGCCGACCTGCGGCCGTTGTGGACGGAACTGCACAAGCGTTTTTCGACGGGCACCCAGGTCAGCCGCGTCACCGTCAAGAACCTGAGCGACGCGCAGCGCGCCGCACTGGCAGACCTGCTCGGCCTGGACCGCTACCCGCCGGCCACGACGACCGTCGCCGTGGCGCGCCTGGACGCCGCCGTCCGCGACCTGGCGGGCCCCGGCTCCGACTCCAGGACGGTGACCGAGACGATCTGCGGGTCCATCGGGGACCGGGCACGAGATAGAAGGGAACGGGACCGCGAGCGAGAAGCGCTATGGGAGTGGCTCCAATCGCACCCCGTCGTCGCGGGCGAACCCGTACTGCTCGGGTGGACGGCCGACGTCCGGCGGCAGGGCCTGGTGGGCGGTTCGGTTCCGTCCACGCGGCAGGTTCTGGAGCAGGTGCTCGCCGTCATGGCGGCACTGCCCGCCGACGGCAGGCCACTCGCCGCCTTCGCCAACGACGTGCTGGGCGACTCGCATGCACTGGACGACGGCGGCCGCCTGTCCAGACTCGTCCTGCGCGCACAGGCGATCCTTTATGACGTCGAGCCCCCGAAGGACGCGCAGGAACGCCGAGCCCTCTGGCAACGCGCCGGGGTCGAATGCGACGCGCTGTCCACCAGCGTCCTGGCCGCAGGACTGAGGCCGCCCGGTTCGGACGTCCTCGCACGCTCGCTGAGGATGTGGGCGGACGAAGGCCAAGCGAGCGTGATCACCCTCCAGCAGCTCCGCGATTCGCCCGGCCCGCGCGTCGCGGACCGGGACGTGTGGGTGACCGAGAACCCGACGGTCCTCGCCTTGGCGGTGCGGCGCTTCGGCGCGGGCTGCCCGCCGCTGGTGTGCTCGTCGGGCTGGCCGAACGGCGCCGTCGTCCGGCTGCTGCGCGCACTCGCCAGGCCCGGGACGACGCTGCGCTATCACGGCGACTTCGACGGAGAAGGGCTGCGCATCGCGGCCTACGTCATGGCGAAGACCGGCGCGCTGCCGTGGCGGATGTCGTCCGCCGACTACCTTGCCGGGCTGCGGGCGGCGAGGAGCGCATGCCCCGTCCCCGGCAGGATCACCGAGGCGCCCTGGGACACCGAACTCGCTCAGAACCTGCGACAGCACGATGCCGCCGTACTGGAGGAGACGGTCGCCGAGATTCTTTTGGCCGATCTCGCCGATGCGGTGACGTTGGGTTGCTGATCGTCTCGGCTTTATTGCATCTGATGTCAATACTTGCGGCGTATCGGCGGGAACAGTAGCTTCTTCGGCGGGCGGGAGTACCGCGCCCTGCGCTCGATCAGCGGGTGTCGCGGCCGGGCTGGGGAGCGGCATGAAGAAGCGTACGGACAGGAAGATCGCCATCGGGGGGAGCCTGGCGGCGGCCGTGCTGCTGCCGGCCGTGATGGTCGGTCTCGCGCAGGCGGGCGCAGGTGTGCCGGAGGAGCGGTCGGAGGCCAGGGGCTGTGCCGAGCCGGTTCCGTCGTTCGGGCCGCCGACGAAGGCTCCCGGGGCGTCGCCGTCGCCGAAGCTGCCCAAGGTTCCGCCGGGCACCAAGCCGTTCCGGACGGGTGACCGCGCGCCGAGCCCCGACGACCCCGGCACCAATCCCGGCGGCCGTGGCACGAGGCCGGGGCCGTCCGGCGGTGGCGCGCCCGGTACGTACGCCAAGGCGGCCGACGGGGCCGCCATCACCAGTGTCAGGAAGTCCGGGACGCGGCAGTTCGACGTCACGATCGCGTCCCCGGCGCTCGGTGCCAAGGTGGAGACGCGCGTGCTTGTCCCCAGGGGCTGGACGGCCGCGGGCGGCAGATCGTTGCGCGCCGCGATGGGGCTGTCGTCCGGCGGGCAGGGCGCCATCACCTACGCCGAACGCCACCCCGGGCTGTTCAGGTACGCCGCGTGCTACAGCGGCTCGCTCAACATCACCGCCCCCGGCATGCCCGCGATCCTGACGTCGATGAACCGGGAGGCGGGCACCGCGATCTGGGGGGACCCGATCATCGCGCGGGCGAACTGGCGCGAGCACGACGCGGCCGCGATGGTGGCCAGGTTGAAGGGCACCGGCGTGTACGTCTCGTCCGGCGACGGGCGGCCCGGCCCCTTCGACGACCCGGACACCGTGCCGTGGCACGCCGGGCGCATCGGCGAGCAGCTCGCCGGGGTGATGACGGCCAACTTCGTCGAGTCGGCCAGGAGGGCGGGCGTCCCCGTCACCGCGAACCTCTACGGGCCCGGCATGCACAACTGGAAGTACTGGCGCCGTGAGCTGGAGCGGAGCTGGCCCGCACTCGCCGCAGCCATCGGCGCCCGGAAAAGCTGACGCTGTGCAGTCCTGCCAAGCCGAATGGCGGAATCCCGCGCGCCGGACCCCCGCGCCCTGTGACGATGGACGGCATGACGGGTAGTGATGGCGCGGCTCTGGCTGGTGATCTGCCCCCTTCGCCGTCGGCCGCGTCGTCGTCGGCGTGGCTCGGCGAGGTCCGGGCGCGGCGGACCCACCCGCTCGTGCTCTGGTACGGGCCGACGTACGGGGTGATGGAACGGGTCGACGGCGGCTGGATGATGTCCGGGATGGAGCGGATGACGCCGCAGGACGCCCGCGACTCGCTCGCCTGGTGGTTCCGGAACATGGCCCGCGACGCCTCCGGCGTGGACCGCGGCGAGTTCCGGGCCGGGGCCGCGCTGCTCGAACGCGGCCGGCCGAACGAGCTGACCGTCGCCGGGCGGGTGTTCCGCGTCGTCCGCGCCGACCGGTTCTGCCGCTTCGGCGCGGACGGCCCCGAGCCGCCGCGCCCCACCGACCCCGACGAGCTGCCCGAGCCCCGCACCCGCCGCGACGCTCGCCGGTTCGACCACGGCCTGCTGCCGCCCGCGCTGGCGCCCGGGTCGCCGGAGCTGCTGGGGGAGCGGTGGGAGAAGGTCCCCGAGGGGCCGAACGTCCCGGTGGAGGTGACCCGTGACGCGCGCCGCGCACTCCTCACCCATCCCCGCGTGGCCCGGCTCGCCGTCCGGTTCGCCGCCGCCGAGAAGGAGAACGGGACGTGGCCGCCGCACGGCCCGTTCCTGCACAGCCCCGCCTGCGTCCGCGACCACCTCGCCACCTACTTCGACACGATCGTGCCGATGATGCTGCCGTCGTCGCCGGACGTCCTCGCCGAGTACCGGGCCGCAGCCGGGCTGCTCCGCGACGGGACGCGCCGCGCCGAGATCACCGTCCTCGGCCGCCGGTTCCGCGTCATCCGCTTCGAGTACGTCGTCCGCGTTGGTTCGGACGGGCCCGAGCGGCCGCGCCCGTCCGACTACGACCCCGAAGAGCCCTTCACCCCCGACCCCGAGGAAGCGCGCGGCCTCGGGTTCGCCGACGACGAGTAGGCGGGCGGCCGCGCCGGTAGCGTGGCGCCGGTGAAGGGATTCGCGCGGCGGGAGTTCCAGCTCGTGCTGCTCCGCCGGATGGCCGACTACCAGCCCGGCCTCGTCGAGGACGCGATGCGCGCGCTGGCGGCGACCCGCACCGAGACGCGGGAGGTCAACGCCCGCTGGCAGCGGATCCTCCGGTCCCGGACGTTCCCGCGCGGGCAGCGCCGCTACGAGGCGGTCCTCGGCCCGCCCGGCGGCGTCGAGGAGCGCCGCATCGGCGATGTGACCTGCGAGATCGTGTGGTGGACGGGCCTGTCCCTATGGCCCGGGCTCCGGTTCGAGATCATGCTGGCCCCGGACGGCTCCGTCGCGCACGAATGGCTCGCCCGCGCGGGCGGCGTCCCGGTGCCGCGCCTCGACGCCGTCGACGACCTCGTCCCCTGGTCCTGCGTCGTCGGCGACGTCGCCGCGCGCTTCGGCAGCGTCGCCCACCAGGACGGCGACGCCCCGAGCCGCTGGCACGCCACCCTCACCACACCCGACGGGACGTTCGCCGCCCACTTCGTCTGGGGCCTGCTCCAGGCCGTCGACAGCGTCTGAAAATCGTTCATTGGGATCTTCTTGGCGGTGCGCGGCATGGGAGATTGCCCGCCCGCTCCTACCGTGGAGGGATGCCCGAGGTCACCGAGCATGCCCCCGGGACTGCGGCATGGGCCCAGCTGACCAGCCCGGACGTGGGGGCGTCCAAGGAGTTCTACCGCGGTGTCTTCGGGTGGCATTCCTACACGCTGGCCCTGGGCATGTGGGGCGACAACGAGGTCTTCACGCTCGACGGCGCGCAGGGCCCGGAGGTCGCCGGGGTGAACTCGCTCGCCGACGACACCGAGCCCGCGACCTGGACCTGCCACTTCCGCGTCGCGGACCTCGACGCCACGCTCGACGTCGTCCGCGCCGCCGGCGGCGCGGTGACCGTCGAGCCGGCCGACGTCGCCGACCTCGGGCGCATGGCGCTGTGCTCCGACCCGCAGGGCGCCGACTTCGCCCTCTGGCTGCCCTACAACCAGCCGGGCGCCAGCGTCGTCGACGAGGCGGGCGCGATGTGCTGGGTCGAGCTGGCCAGCACCGACCCCCAGGACGCGCGCCGCTTCTACGGCAAGGTGTTCGGCTGGACGCCGGTCGACCGCTCCTACTACGCGCCGTCCTACACCAACTGGAAGCTCGGGGACTGGTCCGTCGCGGGCCTGCTGCCCATCGAGGCGTGGTGGCCGGAGGGGTTCCCGCCGCACTGGATCCCGTACTTCTGGGTCGCGGACTGCGACGCCGCCGCCCGCCGCGCCGCCGAGCTGGGCGCCCAGATCCACGTCCCGCCGACCGACATCCGCCCGGGCCGCTTCTGCGTCATGACCGACCCCGCAGGCGCCCGGCTGGCCGTCATCACCCCGGCCATCACCACCCGCCCCTGATCACGTGGCGGGCGCTCCGGCGCTACGACCTTGGCTGAGGCCGCGCTCGAACCAGCCTCGAAAAGAACGGCTGGCATGATTCGGCCATGTCGTGCTCAGCTCCTTCATGTACTTTCTAGTGAGGACAGGGCGCTGCACTGTCCTATCATCGCGCGGTACCTGCTCGAGATTTCCTGCGTCGAGCCACCGGCACCTCCATGAAGACGGCGGCCGACATCCGCCCAGCCCGCTTATTGATGGCTTCGACCGGCATGGAGAGCATGAACGTGAGCGAAGAAGTTAACGCGCCAGAGCACACCGACTCGCGGCAACCGACTCCGGAGGAGTTGGCTCTCGAAGCCGCTGCCGCGCGCATCGTTGCGAGGGTCTCCCGAACGCACGAGAGGGACGTGGACGGTTCAGCGGCCGACGGGGTCGCCGCGTTCACCTCCTTCATCTGACATCTCTTTGCGGCAGTCATGGCTCCGTCAACACTGTTTCGCCAATTCGTGCTCAAGGTCCACAGCAGGTGTGACCTCGCCTGTGACCACTGCTACGTATTCGAGCACGCCGACCAGAGTTGGCGAAGGCGTCCAGTCATGATGTCCGTGGCCACCATGGATCGCACGGCGGAACGCATCGCCGACCACGCGCGTCGCCACGGCTTGGCGCACGTGAGTCTGGTCCTGCACGGCGGTGAGCCGCTGCTGTGCGGGCCTGACCACCTCGCCGCCCTCCTTTCCGCACTGAAGGGCCGGCTCTCTCACGTCTGCGACTTCGATCTGGGAATGCAGACCAACGGAGTTCTCCTCGATCGGCGGTTCTGTGCGCTGTTGCGCGACCACGGAGTCAAGATCGGCATCTCCCTGGACGGGGACCGTCAGGCGAACGACCGGCACCGCTCGTATCGCGACGGTCGCAGCAGCTACGACAAGGTGATCCGAGCCATCGATCTCCTCCGCGGCGACTATCCCGAGCTGTATTCCGGTCTGCTCTGCACCATCGACATCGCCAATGACCCGATCACCGTTTATGAGGCGCTCATCGCGCACGAACCGCCCAAGATCGACTTCCTATTGCCGCATCACACCTGGGAACGTCCACCGCCAGGATCAGCAACGGGTCCATCGGCCGGTGAGACGCCCGCCACCCCTTATGCCGACTGGCTGCAGGTCATCGCCGACAGGTGGCTGAGCGACGACCGCCCGGTGCCGGTGCGGATGTTCGATTCGATCATCCGCACCACCGTCGGGAGGACCGGTCTTGTCGAATCGCTGGGGTTGGAGGCGAGCGATCTGCTGGTCGTCGAGTCGGACGGCACGTATGAGCAGGTTGATTCGCTGAAAACGGCGTTCGACGGCGCCCCGGACACAGGCATGGACGTTTTCCGGCACTCGATCGATGACGTGGCGAGCGTAGCGGGCATCAAGGCGCGCCAAGGCGGGTTGGCGGCTCTGTGCGAAACCTGCCAGGACTGCCCGGTCGTCGCGACCTGCGGCGGCGGATTGTTCGCACATCGGTACCGCGCCGATGGCTCCGGTTTCGCCAACCCCAGCGTCTACTGCGGCGACCTTTTTGCGCTGATCGGCAACCTACAGGAGAGCATTACCCGCCAACCGTATATTCTGCCACCCGCCGTGGTGCTCTCCGTGGCGACAGGCCATGGCGACCGCGCGACGATGGCGCGGCTCGGGGACGCGCAACGGATCGGATGCCGTGGCCTGGTCACTGCGATCGGTGCCCGCACCGGCCCCTCGGCGGGCCGGGACGCGGTGAACCGGGTCCGTGCCGCTGATCCTGACGCCTACGACCGGGCGCTGTCGTATCCCCATGTGCGGGCGTGGGCCCTGGAACGGGTTCGCGCCTTGAACCGGAACAACGGGGCGGCGGACGATGGTCTCCTGGCGACCGTTGCCTGCGTGGCCGCCGCACGTGCGGCCGAGAGCGTCACGCTGACCGTCCCGGTTCGGGGCGGCGCGGTGCATCTCCCGGGCATTGGCCGCTATGACGTGCCGAGCCGTGAGGAGACCACCGTCCGCGTCGATGCCGGACGTATCGAGGTGGACGGTGCCACGGCGGTCGAGGCGGTCCGCTACCTGACGGCAGGCCGTTTCACCGTCATGCTCGATGACCTCGACCCGTTCCGCGACCGCCACGTCCGGCCCGCGGCACCACGGCTCGACACTGATCAGTTCGCGCGGTGGGAGGCGTCCTTCCGGGAGGCATGGTCGCTACTGGAGAAGGAGTACGCCGAATACGCGCCGGCCATTGCGGAGGGGCTGACGACGATCGTCCCGCTCACCGCCCCCAAGTCCGGGGCAAGCGTCAGCTCAACGGTGCGGGACGCCTACGGAGCGGTGGGAATCGCGCTGCCGGATAGTCCTGCCGTTCTGTGCTTGCTGATCCTCCATGAATTTCAGCACGTGAAGCTTGGTGGAGTCCTCGACTTCACCGATCTCTATGACGAATCCGACGACCGGCTGTACGACGCGCCTTGGCGCCCTGACCCGCGTCCCTTGGGCGCATTGCTGCAGGGGGCGTACGCGCACATCGCCGTCGCTGACTTCTGGTTTCGCAGAACGCGGTCGGGGGAGGGCGCGGAGGCGTCCGAGGCGGCACGCCATTTTCACCGCCTGCATCCGATGATCTTGAATGCGATCACCACACTTCAAGAGTCGGCGTCACTCACCGGAATGGGCGAACAGTTCGTTCTGGCGATGCGCCGGGCGTTCATAGCGATGGTTTCCGGCGCCTAAGGTCGTCCAGTGATGTTGTCCAACATTTCGCGAACCTCGGCCGCCTTCGGATTCTCCATTAGTTCGTAAATCGTCAATGATTCTGATAGGGCCGAGTATGCCATACGGGTTTCATCGAGCGTGAGGAAGGCCGATCCGAGACCCAGCAGGCTCGTTGCGAGGCCGAACTTGTCATCGATCTGTCGCCTGACGTCAATTGATTTCTGAAACCAGGTGACCGCAGTAGGGAACTCTTCCCGAACGCGGGCGAGTTCACCTAGTTCATATAGCGCGTCGCCTTCGGATTGGAGGTCGACGCCGTGGGCGGCGTCGACTGCGGCGTTGTACTGCCGATATGCCTCGTCGTCATCGCCGAGGATGCGGTGAATCGAGCCGATCATCCTCAAGTCAATAGACTCACTCCGCCGATCGCCGAGATCCCTCAACAATCTCAAAGACTTTTTGGCATGGTCGAGGGCCTCCTCATATCGCTCGAGTTGGATCAAGGTATAGGCAACGTTGCCCAGATTGATGGCCTGCCCTTGAGCGTCGTCGATCTCCACACAAATATTGATTGCGTTCTGAAACCTCCCGAGGGCCTCTGGCGCTCGTCCGAGTGCGAGTTCCGCGCCGCCGACACAGGTCTCGCTCCGCGCCTCGGCATAGCGATCGCCGGCATGCCGAGCCGCGTCAAGGGCCACCAAAGCGGTTTCGTGGCGGTTCACCGGATGGGAATGCAGAATGAAGAAGTACGTTAGATTAATCGGCAGTTTCCATGCGATCTCCTCGAACCCTAGAAGCATGGCTTGATCGATGGCGGCGATGAGGTTGAGTCTCTCCGCCTCACACCATGACAAAGCGCTCTGCGGATCGTCGAAGGTCCTGGCCCATCGTGAAGGCTCGGTTTGCACGTGCCGGCGCTGAGGCGAGATGACACGGTCGACGTTGCCAGCGGTGCGCAGATAGCAGCCAAGGACCCGATGAACTGCGGCCTTACGGTCGGCAGCGCTCTCTTCGGCGTTGAGCCGCTCTATGGCATAGGCCTTGACGAGATCATGAAACTGGTAGCGGTCGGCGCTAGGCATTTCCAGCAGATTTGCGTCCAGGAGAAGCGACAAGTGCCGACGGGCTTCCATCATGCTGGCATCGGCCACCGCTGCTGCCGCTTCGACGGAGAAGTCGACGCCACTGAGAAGTCCGGTCAGGCGGAACATCCGCGCGGCATTGGGAGCGAGGGAGCCATAGGACCGAGAGAACACGTTTTCTGGCACTGACGCACTTTCACGATGTCCGGTAAAAAAAGTCAGTCGTTGTTGTTGATCTGCGAGCTCTCCGACGAGATCTTCGATGAACGCTCCATCCTGCCCTCGTATATACTCGGCTGCTATTCTCAGAGTCAACGGTAAGAATCCGCATTGCCGCACCAAGGTCGTCATCGAATCGTGGAGCAGGGAATTCCTGGTATCGGCTACGGCCTGGAGAAGGTTTAGCGCATCGGCCTCGGCAAGCGGTTTCAGATCAATCAGCTCGGCGCCATCCTGGGCGATCAGAGACTTTAGCTTGCTGCGACTCGTTATCAGCACCATGCAATTTCCGGAGGAGGGCAGGAGTGGCCGGATCTGAGCGGCGGAGCGGGCATTATCTAGAATGATGAGCATTCGCCGTTCGTTGATCTCCGATCGAAATGCCGCCGCCATCGCATCGAGAGTATTGGGGATCTGGTTAGGGGCCACGCCCAAAGCTCGCAGAAAATTATCGAGAACGTCTTCGGCGGCGATAGAGGTGCTGGGGTCGTATCCGTGGAGGTTCGCGTAAAACTGCCCGTCGGGGAAGTGGTTCTTATTTTGGTGGCCCCAGTGAACGGCTAAGGCGGTCTTTCCGACTCCGCCGAGCCCGGAAACAACGACGAGATCGGCGCTGTTGTGATATAGGTCGTCCAGATTCGAGCATTCGGCCTCGCGGTCGGTAAAATGGCGCGATCGACGGGGCAACTGGCGGGGTATCGAGCGTTCTCGTGGAATATGTGCAGAACCGTCGTGAGTGCTGTATCCTGCGGGAAGCCGGCGTCCAGCGGGAGGCCCAGTACCTTGTTGATCGAGAGAAGTGTCCTGGTGGCCGATCCAGATGTTGACACTTTCTGCAGTAATCGCCGCCGCCAGGGAAATGATCAGCCACATCAGATTCCATGCGCCGCCATTGAGGATTTGGTTTATCGCCACCCCTACGGCCACCGTGCCCGCTGCTGCAGACATCGTCCTGGCCGCTCGACGAAACCTTCTCATTGACCACACCCCTGCATCGATCGCTTAACTTCACATCATAATGTAGATCATTCTTCTGTGGGGGGAGAATTGTACGCCGAATCTGGTCACATAAGTGCTCTCGACGTCGCCCCGGCCTCGTGAACGGTCGTCGGCGCGGAGCTGTCGGAGATTGGGACCACGGGCCGCAGCAGGAACAAGTCGGGGGTGCACCCGCTCCGCAGACTCCGCCGTCCATGTCCCGGCCCAACCTCAGCGACCTGGAGTCCTGAGGCGAGGAGAACCCTTCATGACGAACCCAGCGGACCGGACGAACGCGGCGATCACGACGGACGCGGCGATCAAGCCCGGCGCAGACGCCAGGACGAACGGCGGGAACGGCGGGACGATCGTCACCTTCTACTCCTACAAGGGCGGCACCGGCCGGACGACCGCGCTCGCCAACGTCGCCTGGATCATGGCGGGCGCCGGGCTGAAGGTGCTCGTCATCGACTGGGACCTCGAATCCCCCGGCCTGCACAAGTTCTTCCATCCGTTCCTCGACCAGACCATCCTGACCTCGACGCCCGGCGTCATCGACATGCTCGACGAGTACTCCTGGGCGACGACGAACAAGCACGAGGACGACGAGCGCGACTGGCACCGCGACTACGCGAAGGTGCTGCGGCACGCGGTCACGCTGGAGTGGGAGTTCCCCGGCGACGGGACGCTCGACTTCATCTCCGCCGGGCGGCAGAACAGGAACTACTCCTCCCTCACCCGGGCCCTGGACTTCGACCACTTCTACGGGCGGCTCGGCGGCGGGCAGTTCTTCGACGCGCTCCGCGAGGACATGCGGCGGCACTACGACTACGTCCTGATCGACAGCCGCACCGGCTACAGCGACATCGCCGACATCTGCACGCTGCACTTCCCCGACGTCCTCGTCGACTGCTTCACCCTCAGCTACCAGAGCATCGACGGCGCCGCCGACATCGCCCACAGCATCGACAAGCGCGACCATGTGCGCCCGATCCGCATCCTGCCGGTCCCGATGCGCATCGACTTCGGGGAGAACGCGAAGGTCGAGGCCGGGCGGGCGTACGCGCGGGCGCGCTTCGACCGCTTCCCGCGCGGCATGACCCGGCAGGAGGCCAACGGGTACTGGCTGTCGATCGAGATCCCGTACCGGCCGTACTACGCGTTCGAGGAGACGCTCGCGACGTTCGGCGACGCGCCCGGCTCGCCGAACTCGATGCTCGCGGCGTTCGAGCGGCTCACCAAGGTGATCACCGACGGCCGGGTGGGGGAGTACCGGCCCGTCGAGGAGGAGCTGCGCCTCACCACCCTCGACCGGTTCACCCGGCGGGGCCCGACCGAGGTCTCCGACGTCCTCATCAGCTACGTCTCCGCCGACCGCCCGTGGGTCGACTGGATGGCGCTCGTGCTCGGGCGCGCCGGGTTCCGCGTCGACGCCCGCAGCGTGGACGCGGCGGCGGGCGAGGTCCCCGGCGACGATCCCGGCGAGCACACGATCGTGCTGCTCTCGCCCGACTCGGTCAGCTCGCCGAACGCGCTGCGGTACTGGGAGTCGCTGGCCAGCCGTGCCGCGGCGCCGCAGCGCAGGCTGACGACCGTCCGGGTGCAGGACGCCGCGCTGCGCACGGCCGTCACCGACCAGTTCCCCCTCGACCTCACCGGGCTCGGGGAACGCGACGGCGCCGAGGCCCTCGTCCGGGCCCTCGGCAGGCCCGGCTACACCTTCGACCATCCGGCCGAGCACTCGCGGGTCGGGCCGCGGTTCCCCGGCTCCGCCCGGACCGCGCCGGAGATCTGGAACGCCGACCGCCGCAACGCCGTGTTCACCGGCCGCGGCCGCCTGCTGGAGGTGCTCCGCGACCAGCTCCTCGGGACGACGCAGCGGGTCGTCATGCCGCAGGCGCTGCACGGCCTCGGCGGCGTGGGGAAGACTCAGGTCGCGCTGGAGTACGCGCACCGCTTCAAGGCCGACTACGACCTGGTGTGGTGGATCAGCGCGCAGTCGGCCGACTCGATCCGGGTGGCGCTGGCGAACCTGGCCGAGCAGCCGCAGCTCAGGCTGCGCGTCGGGGAGAACATCGCGGACGCGGCCGGTGCCGCGCTGGAGGCGCTGCGGCGCGGTGAGCCCACCTCCCGCTGGCTGCTGATCTTCGACAACGCGGAGAACCCGGAGGAGCTGAAGCCGTACCTGCCGGGCGGGGACGGGCACGTCCTCATCACCTCCCGCGACCCGGCCTGGTCCGAGCTCGCCAACCCGGTCGCCGTGGACGTGTTCACCGAGGAGGAGGCCGCCGAGCACCTCGTCCGGCGGGTCCAGGACATCTCCGAGGAGAGCGCCCGCAAGATCGGCACGGCGCTCGGCTACCTGCCGCTCGCGATCGAGCAGGCCGCGGCGTGGCTCGCGTCGACGTTCATGCCCGCGAGCGAGTACCTGGAGGCGCTGGAGAACGAGACGGCGTCCACGCTGGAGCGCAGCGCGGAGAGCTTCCCGCAGTCGGTCGCGATGACGTGGAGCGTCACCTTCCGGCAGCTCAGGGAGGCGTCCCCGGCGGCGGCGCGCCTATTGGAGCTGCTCGCCTTCTTCTCGTCCGAGCCGATCTCGCTCGACCTCGTCTACAGCGACGTCACCGCGGGCATCCTCGCCGCCCACGACGAGACCGTCCGCGACACGCTGGTGATCGGCAAGCACGTCCGGGAGATCAGCCGGTTCGCGCTGGCGAAGGTCGACCAGGGCAACAAGTCGATCCGGGTGCACCCGCTCGTCCAGGCCGTGATCCGGCACGGGCTCGACCCGGAGCTGACCGATACGACCTGCCACGACGTGCACAAGATCCTGCTGGGCGCGCGGCCGAGCCACGGCGACACCGACGATCCGGGCAACTGGCCGAGCCTTGAGGAGATCCTGCCGCACGTGAAGCCGTCCAGAGCGGCGAGCTGCGACGACGAGGACGTCCGCCAGATGCTCACCGACCTCGTCCGCTACCAGTGGAAGCGCGGCGTGTTCGACAGCGCGATGGCGGCCGGGCAGGAGCTGGTCGCCGAGTGGAGCGGCAAGCTCGGCGAGGACCACTGGCAGTGGCTGTTCCTGCGCTCGCAGATCGCCAACGTGCTGCGCTCGCAGGGCAACTTCCAGGAGGCCTACGACCTCGACCAGGACGTCCTGGAACGGCAGCGCAACTCCCCGACGCTCGGCCCGACGCACCCGCACACGCTGATCACCGCCGGCAACCTGGCGGCCGACATGCGCGCGATGGGCGACTACCGCGGCGCGCTCGCCCTGGACCTGCAGACCTACGAGCAGGCGGGCACGCCGTGGGGCGAGGAGCACCCGCGCACGCTGATGATCGCGCACAACCTGGCGGTCGACTACCGGCTGACCGGCGACTGGGAGAGCGCCTACCGCTACGACACCGAGACGCTGCGGCTGCGCCGCGCCCTGCTCGGCGACGACCATCCCTACACGCTGTTCACCGAGGCGAACGTGGCCCGCGACCTGCGCGAGGCGGGCCGCTACGACGAGTCCGTCGTCCGGCTCCGCGACGTGTACCGGCGGTACGTGGACGTCCTCGGCGACCAGATCCTCGACACGCTCCGGACGGGCAAGAGCCTCGCGGTGTCGCTGCGCCGCGCCGGGCTGCGCGAGGAGGCGCTCGCGCTCGCGGAGGACACCTACGCCCGCTACCAGCGGCACTTCCCCGAGTCGCCGGACACGCTGCCCGCCGACCTGGAGGTCGCGGCGTGCATGGGCGAGCTCGGCGACCTCGTCGGCGCCCGCGACCGGACCCGCGCCGTCCTCGCCCGGCACCGGGCGCAGATGGGCGACGAGCACCCCTACACCGTGATGATCGAGAACAACCTCGGCTGCTACCTGCGCTACACCGGCGACGTCGAGACGGCCGTCGCGCTCACCGCCAAGACGTCCTCGCTGCTCGTGCGGCTGCTCGGCCCCGCCCATCCGCTGGTGCTGCTCGCGGCCGTCAACCACGCGAACTGCCTCGGCGCCGACGGGCGCCTGGAGGACGCCGAGGCCCGCGAGCGGGACGCCCTCGCCGGCCTGGTCAGGGTGTACGGCGAGGACCACCCGGACACCTGCTTCTGCCGCGGCAACCTGTCGGTCACGCTGGAGGGCATGGGCCGGACGGCGGAGTCGCGGGAACTGCGCGAGCGGGCCGTCGCGGGGCTGCTCAGGCTCGGCGAGCAGCGCCCGCACCCGCTGATCGCGGCCGTCCGCGAGGGGCTGCGCGTCGACCGCGACTTCGAGCTGCACCCGGTCTGATCGGGCCTACACCCGGCCGGAGAGCGGCGCGGCCGGCCGGGCCAGCCACGACAGGACGTCCGGCAGCACGTTGAACGCCGCGAAGTGCGCCGAGCCCGGCTGGACGACGACCGTCGAGGACGGGATCCGGTCGGCCAGCCAGCGGGAGTGCCCGGCCGGGGAGAAGGTGTCGTTCGCGCCGTGCCACAGCATCGTCGGGACGACGATGTCGCCGAGCTCGAACCCCCACGGCGCGCAGAACGCGAGCAGGTCGTCGATCCAGCCGTCGGCGGACGTCCGGAACGCCTCCTGGAACGTCTCCAGCAGCAGCCTGCGCATCCCCGACTCCAGCACGACGCGCCGGTCCGACTGGGTCAGCTCGGCGTACAGGTTCGCGACGTGCCGCGCCGGGTCCGCGCGGATGCGGTCGGCGATCGTCCGCAGCCGGTCCGCGACGAGCGGCCCCTGCCCGCGGACCGCCATGTACTCACGGGTGTTGGACGCCGCCATCCCCTCGAACCAGTCCAGGCCCTCCGCCTCGGCGGGCGCGAGCCCGACCAGCGCGGCGGCGCGGGTGGCGCGGCCGGGCAGCAGCGCCGCGCACGCCAGCGCGTGCGGGCCGCCGCCGGACCGGCCGAGCACCGCGAACCGGTCCAGGTCGAGGACGTCGGCGAGCAGCCGCACGTCGTCGGCGATGTCGGCGACGACGCGTCCCCGCATCCGGCCCGACAGCCCGTAGCCGGGACGGTCGAAGCTGATGAGCCGGATGCCGCGCTGGTACAGGACCATGGGGCGCGGGATGGGGCCGAGCCTGCTGCCGGGTGTGCCGTGCAGGAGGAAGACGGGAAAACCGGTCGGGACCCCCCACTCCTCGACGGCGAGCTCTCGTCCGTCCGCCGTGGATACGACCCTCGTCAAGACAGTCCTCCGTTCTCCGGATCCCCGGAGCGCACCGGCGCGTAACCGTCCCCTGTCCCCGCTTCTAACTGATCAGCTCCACACGCGTCAACCCGGGGTGTCACACCCGGCGCATGCGGTGGAAAACCCTTGGCGCGCGCGGGTTCCGCGCGGTTACGGTGCGCTTGCCGTAAAGGGACGATCTTGTCCGGCGGCGGTCGTCATCCGAGAGAAACGGAGGATTCCCGATGACAACCACATTCCTTGCACTCTCCAAGGTTCGCAACATCGGGATCATGGCGCACATCGACGCCGGGAAGACGACGACCGCCGAGCGGATCCTGTTCTTCACCGGCGTGTCCCGCCGCATCGGCGAGGTGCACGACGGCGCGGCCGCGCTGGACTTCCTGAAACAGGAGCGCGACCGCGGCATCACGATCACCTCCGCCGCCACGACCTGCCGCTGGACGGCCGACGGCGCCGAGCACACGATCAACCTGATCGACACGCCGGGGCACGTCGACTTCACCGTCGAGGTCGAGCGGTGCCTGCGCGTCCTGGACGGCGCCGTGACGGTGTTCGACGGCGTCGCGGGCGTCGAGCCGCAGTCGGAGACGGTGTGGCGGCAGGCCGACCGGTACGGCGTGCCGCGGATCTGCTTCGTCAACAAGCTCGACCGTGCCGGGGCCGACCCGCACCGCTGCGTGGACATGATCCGCGAGCGGCTGGGGGCCGTCCCGCTGGTCATGCAGCTTCCGATCGGGGCGGAGGACGCGTTCGAGGGCGTCGTCGACCTCGTGTCCGGCCGCGCGCACCGCTGGCCGGACGGCGTGCACACGGTCGGGGACGTCCCGTCCGGCATGCTCGCGGACGTCCGGCGGGCGCGGGCCGAGCTCATCGAGACGCTGGGCGACCACGACGAGGAGTTCATCGAGCAGTACCTGAGCGGCACGGAACCGTCGCAGGCGCAGGTCCACGCGGCGATCCGGCGGCTCACGGTCGCGTCCGTCGTGACGCCCGTGTTCTGCGGCAGCGCGTACAAGAACAAGGGCGTCCAGCCCCTCCTGGACGCGGTGGCGCGCTACCTCCCGTCCCCGCTCGACGCGGTGGCCGCACCGGACGGCACGGCCGCACCGGGCATGCCCGCGCCGGACGACGACGCCCCGCTCGCCGCGCTCGCCTTCAAGATCATGAGCGACCGGTATCTGGGGCGGCTCACGTTCGTCCGGATCTACTCGGGCCGGCTCGTGTCCGGCGCCGCGGTCCTGAACAGCGTCAAGGAACGGAAGGAGCGCATCGGCAAGATCTACCGCGTCCACGCGGGCGACCGCGAGGAGATCGGATCGGCGGGCGCGGGCGACATCGTCGCGGTCATGGGCCTGAAGCGGACCACGACCGGCGAGACGCTGTGCGCCGAGACCCATCCGGTGATCCTGGAGTCGATGGACTTCCCGGACCCGGTGATCGAGGTCGCGGTCGAGCCGAGGTCGAAGGCCGACGTGGACAGGCTGGCCGACGCCATCCGGCACCTGTCGGAAGAGGATCCGTCCTTCAGGGTGCGCGACGACGGCGGCCAGACCGTCATCGGCGGCATGGGCGAGCTGCATCTGGAGGTCCTCGTCGACCGGATGAAGGAGGAGTACAACGTCGAGGCCAACGTCGGACGGCCCCGCGTCGCCTACCGCGAGACCGTGCGGCGCGCGGTGGACAAGGTCGTCCACCTGCACCGCAAGCAGTCGGGAGGCAAGGGCCAGTACGCGAAGGTGCAGATCGCCCTCGAACCGATCGGGGACGGGTACGAGTTCGTCAACCGGGTCACCGGCGGGCGGATCCCGAAGGAGTTCATCCCGTCCGTGGACGCGGGCTGCCAGGACGCGATGCAGGCCGGCGTCCTCGCGGGCCACGAGATGACGGGCGTGCGGGTCACCCTGCTGGACGGCGACTTCCACCCCGTCGACTCGTCCGAGCTCGCGTTCCGGATCGCCGGGTCGATGGCGTTCAAGGAGGCCGTCCGGCGCGCGTCCCCGGTGCTGCTCGAACCGGTGATGGCCGTCGAGGTCACCACCCCCGGGGAGCATCTCGGCGCGGTCATCGGCGACCTCAGCGCCCGGCGCGGCCGGGTCGAGGGCGGCGGTGAGCGCGGCGGCGCCCGGGTCGTGCACGCCCTGGTGCCGCTGGCGGAGATGTTCGGCTATGTCGGCGATCTGCGCGGCATGACGTCGGGCCGCGGCGTCTTCACGATGCGGTTCGACTCCTACGCCGAGGTTCCGCCCGCGGCCGCGCAGAAGATCATCGCCGCCGGCTGACTCGGGTTCCGGGGGCCGCACCCCATGTGCGGCCCCCGGCCTGGGGCTTCGAGCCGCGGCGCCCGGCGCACAAACCCGCGCGCCGTTATTTGTGGGCCGCACGGCCGGACGCGGCGGCGCCGCCGGCGCTAGTCTCGGCCGGGTCGGGGCAGCCGGTCCCGGTCCCGCCGATCCGCGCAGAGGGAGTCCGCAGGTGTTCGAGTCCGTGCTCGTGGCGAACCGCGGGGAGATCGCCGGGCGGATCGTCCACACCGCCCGCGCCCTGGGCGTGAAGGCCATCGCCGTGCACTCTGGCGCCGACGCCGACCTCCCGTTCGTCGCGGAGGCGGACGAGGCCGTCCTCATCGGCCCGGCCGATCCCGTGCGCAGCTACCTCAACGTCCCGGCGATCCTGGAGGCCGCGCACCGGACGAACGCGCAGGCCGTCCACCCCGGTCACGGGTTCCTCGCGGAGGACGCCGACTTCGCCCGCGCCGTCGCCGGTCGCGGCCTCGTCTGGATCGGCCCGCCGCCGCTCGCCGCCGCCCGGATGAGCGACAAGATCAACGCCCGGAACCTGATGAAGGAGGCGGGCGTCCCCGTCGCGCCCGGCGTGTGGGAGCCCGTCCCGGACGCCGACACCGCCGCCGAGGAGGCCGAGCGCATCGGCTACCCGGTGATGGTGAAGCCCGCCGCCGGCGGTGGCGGCATCGGCCTCGCCGCCGCCCGCGACGAGCCGGGCCTGCGCGCCGCGTACGCGACGGCCCGCGCCCACGCCGAACGGCTCCTCGGGCACGGCGACGTCCTCCTCGAACGGTACGTGGAGGGCGCCCGGCACGTCGACGTGCAGATCCTCGGCCTCGCGGACGGCACCGTCGTCGCGCTCGGCGAGCGCGACTGCTCCCTCCAGCGCCGCCACCAGAAGATCGCCGCGGAGACGCCGTCGCCCGGCATCCTCCCGGGGCTGCGCGAGCGGATGCTCGCCGCCGCCGTCCGCGCGGGCGAGGCGATCGGCTACCGGGGCGCGGGAACCGTCGAGTTCCTCGTCGACCCCGCCGCGCAGGAGTTCTACTTCCTGGAGATGAGCACCCGCCTGCCCGCCGAGCACCCGATCACCGAGCTGGTCACCGGCATCGACCTGGTCGAGCAGCAGTTCCGCATCGCCGCCGGTGAGCCCGTCTCGTTCACGGATGCGTCCCCGCACGGCCACGCCATCGAGTTCCGCGTCCTCGCCGAAGACCCGCAGCAGTTCCGCCCCTCGACCGGTGAGATCACCGTGTGGGAGGAACCGGTCGGCGACGGCATCCGCATCGACGCCGGATACGCCGAGGGCACCACCGTCACCCCCCACTACGACTCGCTGCTCGCCACGCTCTGCGTCCACGGCGACGACCGTGCCCACGCGCTGCGCCGCGCCCGGGCCGCCGTCGACGCGTTCCACATCGAGGGCCCGCGCACCAACCTCGCGTTCTTGAGCGAGCTGCTCGACCGCCCCGAGTTCGCGGACGGCACCTACAACACCGAGATCGTCGGCCGCATGCGCCCGCACTCTTCGATCGCCCGCTGAAAGGACCGGCCGTGGACACCTACTGCGACCGCTGCGGCGAGCCCGCCACCGCCGGCGACCACGCCGCCTGCCGCACCGCCCGCGAGATGGAACCGCCCCGCTACTGCCCGAGCTGCCGCCGCCGCCTGATCGTCCAGGTGACGCCCCTGGGCTGGACGGCCCGCTGCTCGAAACACGGCGCCCTGGACGGCGAACCCGCGTCCTAGAACGCGAGCGCGTACGTGATGAGATCCACGCCGGGCGCGGGCGCCCAATCCCGGTCCGGTGTGCGGACGAACCCCATCCGCTCGTAGAGCCGATGCGCGGTGTCCATGTTCCGCTGCGTCGACAGCCGCAACCCGCTGAGCCCCGCCGCGCGGGCGCGCTCCACGCACGCCAGCACCATGGCGCGCCCGGCCCCCTTGCCGCGCGCCTTCTCCCGGACGGCGAGCATCCGGAACTCCGCCTCGTCCGGCCCGGCCAGCTCGGCGTACGGGCTGCCCGGCGGGCAGTACGCCACGGCCCCGCCGAGCTCGCCGCCGACCTCCGCGACGAGCAGCTCCGACTTCGCGGCGCGTCCGGCGGCGTCCCGGAGCGTGCTCACATACGGCGACGCGGCCGACACCAGCCCGCCGGCGACGTACACCTCGACCGTCAGTTCCCCGATCAGCTCGTACTCGTCCGCCCGTGCCCCGCGAACAACCACCGCATCATCCACCTGATCAGGCTATCCGCCGCCAAAGGGCGACGAATCCGGCGGCCGGTCAGGTGATGTCGGTGCAGGTGGACTCGGCGGGCAGGAGGGGGCGCAGGCGCACGGAGTACGTCTTGCCCTCGCTGCGCCAGGTCACGTCGGGCTTGGCGGCCGGGACCCTCTTGGACGGCGCCACCGTGCAGATGCCGCCCGCCGCCCGCGTGCCGTCGCCGAGCGGCCCGAGCGGCCAGTCCTTGACGGTGCCGCCCCCGCTCGTCTCGCCCGCCAGAACCGCCGTCTTCGCCGGCTCGTACGGGCGGGCCGGGGCGGCCTGGTCGGACGCCGCCCAGCCCTTGGGGTCGAGGCGCTTGAGGAACGCGGCCTCCGGGCCGCGCTGGGACTCCGGCTGGACGACCCGGGTCGTCGCGCCGCCCATGGTGAACACGATGGTGATCGCGTCCATGATCTGCTGGTCGGAGCCGACCTTGTGGGTGCGGCCGAGGCCCGCCTTGCGCGCCTCGTTCTGGAGCCGCTGGACCGCCTCCGGCTTGAGGCGGTACTCGGTCAGCTCGCCCTGCGGCCCGGCGGACGCGACGATCGCGCGTCCCGTGGAGTAGAGCGAGAAGTCAGGGAGGCTGCCCGGGCCGCCGAGGCCCGCGATGCCGCCCGTCGTGCGCCAGCGCAGGACGAGCCTTTCGCCGCCGGGGGAGTCACCGTCGGAGGGCGTGGTGGGTGATGCCGATTTGGAGGCGGGGGACGACGGCGACGGCGAGGCCGTCTCGGAGCCGCCGCAGGAGGTCAGCGCCGCGCAGACCGCGACGGTGAGCGCCGACACCCGGCGGGAGCGTGTGTAGGGACCGGCCATGACCCTTGGACGCCCCCGCCGCCCGATCCGGTTCCACCGCCGACAAAGTCATGCCGCCGAAGACTGAACATTTTTCGTCCGGCCTGTTCGCGGCGACTGGACCATGCGCGCCGCCCGAGGAGGAAAGTGTTCACTGTGGGGTCCGGCGGGCGTCCGGCCCGCGGGCCCGCGCTAGGGTGCCGCTTTGTGAGTGTTGTCGTGGTCACCGGGACGTGCACGGGAGTGGGGAAGACCGTGGTCACCGCGGCGCTGGCCGCCGTCGCCGCCGCGCGCGGCGCGTCCGTCGCCGTCGTCAAGCCGGGCCAGACCGGCGTCCGCGACGGGGAGCCCGGCGACCTGGACGAGGTGCGGCGGCTCGCCGGCCTCGACGACGTGCACGAGTTCGCCCGGTTCCCCGACCCGCTGTCGCCCGCCGCCGCGGCCCGGCGCGCGGGCGTCCCACCCGTCCACCTGGCGGACGCGGCCGACCGCATCCGGAACCTGTCCAGCACCCGCCGCCTCGTGCTGGTCGAGGGCGCGGGCGGCCTCCTGGTCCGCTACGACGACGAAGGCGCCACGATCGCCGACCTGGCGCACCGCCTCGACGCCGCCGTGCTCGTCGTCGCCCGCCCCGACCTCGGCACGCTCAACCACACCGCGCTGACGCTGGAGGCGATGGCGCACCGCGGCGTGCAGCTCGCGGGCGTCGTCATCGGCGCCTGGCCCGGCGACCCGGACCTCGCCATGCGCAGCAACATCCGCGACCTGGAGACGATCGCGGCCCGGCCGCTCTCCGGCGTCCTGCCCGCCGGGGCCGGCGCGCTGGACCCGGCGGAGTTCCTGCTGGCCGCGCACCGCGGCCTGGCCCCCTCGTTCGGCGGCGCGTTCGACGCCGCCGCGTTCCGCGACACCTACGGCCTCGACAAGGAGTAACACGTGACCGACATCCTCGAAGTCGCCCGCCGCCAGGTCCTGGACGAGGGGAAGGGCCTCACCGCCGACCAGGTCCTGCAGTGCCTGACCCTCCCCGACGACCGGCTGGACGACCTGCTCGCCCTCGCCCACGAGGTGCGGGTGCGGTGGTGCGGCCCGGAGGTCGAGGTCGAGGGCATCGTGTCGCTGAAGACGGGCGGCTGCCCCGAGGACTGCCATTTCTGCTCCCAGTCCGGCAAGTTCGAGTCGCCGGTCCGCTCGGTGTGGCTGAACATCCCCGAGCTGGTCGAGGCCGCGAAGGAGACCGCGAAGACCGGCGCGACGGAGTTCTGCATCGTCGCCGCCGTCCGCGGCCCGGACGAGCGCCTGATGTCGCAGGTCCGCGACGGCATCAAGGCGATCAACGACGCCGTCGAGATCAACATCGCCTGCTCGCTGGGCATGCTCACCCAAGAGCAGGTCGACGAGCTGGCCGCGATGGGCGTCCACCGCTACAACCACAACCTGGAGACGGCCCGCTCCCACTTCTCGACCGTGGTCACCACCCACACGTGGGAGGAGCGCTGGGACACCCTCCGCATGGTGAAGGACGCCGGAATGGAGGTGTGCTGCGGCGGCATCGTCGGCATGGGCGAAACGATCGAGCAGCGCGCCGAGTTCGCCGGCCAGCTGTCCGACCTGGACCCCGACGAGGTCCCCCTGAACTTCCTCGCGCCCCGCCCCGGCACCCCGTTCGCCGACTTCCCGCTGGTCGAGGGCACGGAGGCGCTGAAGACCATCGCCGCGTTCCGCCTGGCCCTGCCCCGCACCATCCTCCGCTACGCGGGAGGCCGCGAACTCACCCTCGGCGACCTGGGCACCCGCGAGGGAATGCTGGGCGGCATCAACGCCATAATCGTCGGCAACTACCTGACGACCCTGGGCCGCCCCGCCCAAAAGGACCTGGAACTCCTGACAGACCTCCAAATGCCCATCAAGGCCCTGAGCCAGACCCTCTAGCCCGAGGTCAGTTGTCCCAGGACCTCCACTCGGTGGTCTGGATCTCGATGTCGAACGGGTCGGGGAGGTGGATCGGCTCGCCGAAGTCCCAGGATTCTTGGTGCAGGTAGGCTCCCAAGGTTTGGTCTGGGATGGAGTACAGGATGGAACGCGCGACCTTGGGCGAGCGGTCGACCAGCAGGTAGTAGGGGATCTCGGCCCCGGCGTAGCCGTTCCACTTGTTCTTGCGGCGCGTCCGTCCGGAGGGCTGCTGGTCGTTCTTGGCGTTACTGGACGAGGTGACCTCCACGACCAGTTCGACCTGGTCGGGCACCACCGTCCGCACTCCGGCGCGCCGGGCGGCCAGATAAACCTCCTCGTCTATGACCATGAGGTCCGGGACATAACCGTCTCCCACGCCGACGAGTGACATCCCGGTGCCCTGGTCGGTCTTCCAGGGGTAGCCGGACTCCAGCACGTGGGCTCGAACGAGCTGGTAGTTGATGTCGCCGGCGATGGCGTTGTGAGGCAGCCCGGGCGGCGGGGACACGACGACCTTCCCTCCGATGATCTCGACTCGGGATCCTTCGGGGGCGTCGACGTAGTCGTCGAGTTCGCCACGTACCCAGAGGTTGTAGGGCGTGTCGGGCAACAACGACACTTCTTCGTCGGATAGGACTTTCACGCCTTGTGACTCCTCCCTCACGATCTGCTCCCGGTCATCGTAGAGAAGGTTCGTACCCAGCGTAGCCAGATCGTTCGAACTGGTGGTCGAAGAGTCTACGGAAAAAAGTCCGCGCAGGTCAGCGGCGGAGGCGGGTTATGAATTTGTAGCGGTCGCCTCGGTACAACGACTGGGCCCATTCGACCGGCTGGCCGGTGGTGTCGAAGGCGTGGCGGGAGAGGAGGAGCATGGGGAGGCCTACGTCCACGCCCAGGAGCTGTGCGTCGTGCGGGGTGGCGAGGACGGTCTCGATCGTCTCCTCGGCCTCGGTCAGGTGGACGTCGTAGGCGGTGGCCAGCGTCTCGTACAGGGAACGGTGGCGGGGGAGTTCGCGGCGCAGGCCGGGGAAGCGGCGGGCGGGGAGGTGCGAGGTGTCGATGGACATCGGCTCGCCGTCGGCGAGGCGGAGCCGGTGGACGCGCAGGACGCGGCCGCCCGGGCGGATGCACAGGAGGGTGGCGAGACGTTCGTCGGCGCTGACGTAGCCCGCCTCCAGGATGCGGGTCTCGGGGCGCAGGCCGTGGTGCCGCATGTCCTCTGTGTAGCTGACGAGCTGGAGCTCCTGGGAGACCTTCGGCTTGGCGACGAACGTGCCCTTGCCCTGGATGCGCTGGAGGCGTCCCTCGACGACGAGTTCGGCGAGGGCCTGGCGGACGGTGGTGCGGGACGTCTCGTACTTCTCGGCGAGGGTCCGCTCAGGGGGCAGCGGGCTGCCGGGGGGCAGGGACTGGATCAGCTCGACGAGGAGTTCCTTGAGCTTGTAGTACTTGGGGATGCGGGGCGCCTGGTTCGGGTGGCGTTTGCCGAGGTCGCCCAGTGAGGCCCGGTCGTAGCCGTCGAATCCGCCCCCGTGCCGCGGCCCGCCCCTGACCTCCGTCACGGCATCTCCTCACGTTCATCACCGGTTCTCCCCGATGTTATGTGTGAAGACTACGGCCGGTAGAACAGGCGATCTTCGCCAGGGCCTCTCCCAGGTGGGCGAGGTCCGGCTCGTTCAGCGTGGCCCGCGCGGTGAGGCGCAGGCAGGCCCGGCCCTTGGGGACGGACGGCGGCCGGAAGCACCCCACGCGGAGCCCGTGCTCGGCGCAGACCTCGGCGGCCCGGACGGCGGCGAGCGGTTCGCCGAGGAACACCGGGACGACGGCGGCGGCCGGGGACGCGGTCTCCAGGCCGGAACCGGCCGCGAGGGCGGAGATGCGGCGGGCGCGGTCGCGGGCGCGTCCGGGCAGGGCGGGGTCGGTTTCCAGGACGTCGAGCGCGGCGAGCGCGGCCCCGGCGGCGGGCGGGTTCAGGCCGGTGTCGAAGATGAACGACCGGCCGGTGTCGATCATGGTGTCGATGACCTCGGGGGCGCCGAGGACCGCGCCGCCCTGGGAGGCGAGGGATTTCGACAGCGTGACGGTGAGGATCACGTCCGGTTCGCCGGCGAGGCCGGCGGCGTGGGCGGCGCCGCGGCCGCGGTCGCCGACGACGCCGAGCGCGTGCGCCTCGTCGATCACCAGCAGCGCGCCGTGCTTGCGGGCTGTGCCGTGCAGGGCCTTCAGGGGCGCCAGGTCTCCGTCCACGGAGAAGACGGCGTCGGTGACGACGATCGCGTGGTCCTCGTCGCGGCCGGACAGGGCCTGCTCGACGGCGGCGACGTCGCGGTGCGGGGCGATCACCACGCGGGAGCGCGACAGGCGGCAGGCGTCCACGATCGAGGCATGGTTGACCTGGTCGGACACGACGAGCGTGCCGGGCCCGGCGAGCGCGGTGACGGCGCCGAGGTTGGCGAGGAAGCCGGAGGAGAAGACGAGCCCGGCGGCGGTGCCGGTGAACGCGGCGAGCCGCCGGTCCAGCTCGGCGTGCAGCTCCGTCGTCCCGGTGACCAGGCGGGACCCGGTGGACCCGGTGCCCCACTCGCGGGCGGCGGCGACGGCACCCGCGACCAGGCGCGGGTCGCCCGCCAGCCCGAGATAGTCGTTGGACGCCAGGTCGACGAGCCCGCCGGAGCCGGGCGGGCGGGGGCGGAGCGTCCGGTGCAGCCCGGCGTCCTCGCGGCGGGCCGCCGCGCTGCGGAGCCTGGCCAGAGGGTCGCGTACCGGGGTCATGCGGTGCATCCTGCCAGGCCGCACGCAGGACGGGGGACCCGCCCGGGCACCAAAGCCCATCGGCGATGATGGTGGCGTGCCTACCTTGACCGATCTCGTCCGCGATCACAGCGATCTCACCGGGGACGACCTGGAGTGGCTGCACGCCCTGGTGTCCGACTGGCAGCTCCTCGCCGACCTGTCGTTCGCCGACCTGCTGCTCTGGGTGCCGCTCCGGTCGGCGGACGCGCTGCCCGCCGACCGCGGCCGCCGCGTCCTGCCGGACCCCGGCGCCGCCGTCCCGGGCTGGATGGCGATCGCGCAGATGCGGCCGACGACCGGGCCGACCGCCTACCCGGAAGACCTCGTCGGCAAGGTCGTCCGGACGGGACGGCGCGGGCTGATCGACGTGGCGTGGCGGGAGCGGCGGATCGTCCGGGAGGGCGACCCGGAGTGGGGCAGCGGCATCCCCGTCCGGGAGGAGTCGATCCCGGTGCGGCGCGGCCCGAAGGTGCTGGGCGTGATCCAGCGGAGCACGAACCTCAGCTCGGCCCGCACGCCGAGCCGCCTGGAGCTGACCTACCTGCAGAGCGCCAGCGACCTCGCGACGATGATCTGCGAGGGAACGTTCCCGGCGCCGGGCGAGGAGCCGAACATGGTCCGCTCGCCGCGCGTCGGCGACGGGCTGATGCGGCTGGACCGCACCGGCCGGGTCACCTACGCCAGCCCGAACGCGCAGTCGGCGTACCGGCGGCTCGGCTACCCGGCCGACCTGGTCGGCGAGTCGCTCGGGCAGATCACCGCCGACCTGTGCGACACGGGGGAGCCGATGGAGGAGGCGCTGAGCGTCGTCCTGTCCGGCCGGGCGCCCCGCGAGGTCGAGGTGGAGTCACACGGGTCGATCATGCAGCTGCGGACGATCCCGCTGGTCGTCACCGGGGAGCGGATCGCCGCGATCGTGCTGTGCCGGGACGTCACCGAGCTGCGCTGGCGCGACCGGGAGCTGCTGACCAAGGACGCCACCATCCGGGAGATCCACCACCGGGTGAAGAACAACCTGCAGACGGTCGCGGCGCTGCTGCGGCTCCAGGCGCGGCGGCTGCAGATCCCGGAGGGGCGGGCGGCGCTGGACGAGGCCGTCCGCCGCGTCGGGTCGATCGCGATCGTCCACGAGACGCTGTCGCACACCCCCGACGAGCTGATCGACTTCGACGACATCGCCGACCGGGTGATCACGATGGCGGGGGAGGTGTCGACGCCGGAGACCAAGGTCACGCCGAAGCGGACCGGGAGTTTCGGTGTCCTGCCCGCCGAGGTCGCCACGCCGCTGGCGATGGCGCTCACCGAGCTGCTCCAGAACGCCCTGGAGCACGGCCTGACGAACCGCTTCGGGACGCTTGAGGTCGTCGCGCACCGCTACGGCGACGGCGATGTGCCCCGCGATCCGGGCGGCGTCTCGGTCTGGGGTGACTGGCCGGGCGCGGACGAGCACGAGCCGCGCGCCGCCGCCGCCGTCCGGAGGGAAGGTGCGGGCCGCCGTCTCGTCACGGTCGTCGCCGACGACGGGATCGGCCTCCCCGCGGACTTCGACGTGGAGAGCAGCAACAGCCTGGGGCTCCAGATCGTCCGGACGCTGATCGTCGGGGAACTGGGCGGCCACCTGGACTTCCGCCCCCGTGAGGGTGGCGGCACCGAGGTCGTCGTCGACATCCCCCTGGGCGAGGCGCAATCCTCACGCCGTCAGCCGCCCCAAGCCAAGTGAGGCTGAGGTCCGGCTACAGACCGGCGCGGGCGCGGGCGCGGGAGGCGCGGCGCTTCAGGGCGCGGCGCTCGTCCTCGCCCATGCCGCCCCATACGCCCGAGTCCTGGCCGGACTCCAGCGCCCAGCGCAGGCAGGCGTCGGTGACGTCGCAGCGGCGGCACACCTGCTTGGCCTCCTCGATCTGCAGGATCGCGGGCCCGGTGTTGCCGATCGGGAAGAAAAGCTCGGGGTCCACGTCACGGCAGGCTGCGCGGTGGCGCCAGTCCATGCGGTCCACTCCTTCGTCAGGTGGTGGAGATGCTCCACTCTTGTGAACGGTTTCACATGTCGCGAACACCCGGGTGGCTGTGGCCATCTCCAGGGGTGAATGTTCGGCGGCGCCGCGAGACGGGGACCAGCGTCGTCGGGGTCCCTATGTCGGCAAGCGCACTTTGAGGTTGTCAGGGGGGCGCGGGCAGACGCAAGACCTTTGAGAAAGGATTCTCAAAGTATGGATGTCGCATGTGTCACATCCGTGGGACGGGCGTGTTACTTGGCTCTCACCTGGCCGCCCCAACAGCCTCAAATGACGATGCGTATTGCCTTCGGAACCGATCGGAACGTCACGCTGTGCTGTTCGCCGAGGTAGTCGCCGTCCAGCTGAAAGGCCATGGGCCGCTCCGCGCGCAATGTGACCTCCGCCGCATCGTGCACGTTCACCACGTGCCGGCCCTGCACCGGACGGCCACGCGCGGTGAGCATCTGCGCCACCGCCCCGAGCGTCGGGCCGACGTCCAGCGAACGCACGCCGAACACGTCCAGGCCGCGCGAGAAGTTCGCCTTAGGACTCGGATTCACCGCGAGCCGGCCCATGAAAGTCCAGGGCGAAGTATTGGAGATGAACGCGAGGAACAGTCCAGATTTCGGCGGGCGTCCGGGCTGTTCCAAAGTGAGCGCCGGATGCCGCCTGTCGGTGCCGGAGAAGAAATGCCGGAGCGCCGTCTGGACGTACAGCGAGTTGTAGGCGGTGGCCCCGGCGGCGCGCCTGCGCTCGACCTCCCGGACGACCTCGGCGTCCAGCCCGACGCCCGCGCAGAACGTGAAGTAGCGCTCCGGGCCGCCGTCGTGGGAGGCCGTGCCGAGCCCGATCGTGCGGCGCCGCCCGGCGCGCAGCGCGTCCAGGACCGCCTTCGTCGCGCCGATCGGGTCGCCGGGCAGGCCGAGCGTGCGGGCGAACACGTTGGTGCTGCCGGACGGCAGCACCGCCAGCGAGGGCAGGGCGGAGGACGGGCCATGGGCCAGCAACCCGTTGACGGCCTCGTTCACCGTCCCGTCGCCGCCGAGCGTGATCACGACGTCGTAGCCGTCCACGGCCGCCTGCCGGGACAGCTCGGCGGCGTGGCCGCGATGGCCGGTCTCGGCGAGGACCAGGTCGAGATCGCCGGTGAAGGCCCGCATCAGGATGTCGCGGGCCCGCCGGGAGGTCGAGGTCGCCTTGGGATTGGCGATGAGCATGGCGCGCACGGCGTCAGGGTATCGATCGTTCCGGATGCGTTCGCCCGTTGTTACCCCCGCCCTGCCGCCAGGCCTTGGGGAAACCGCCCTCGGACCTGATCGCCGGGCGGGGCGAGTAGGGTTTTCGATTGTGTCCAAGCGTCCCATCACCGTGCAGGCCGCCGCCGCCCTCGAGGCCGTGGAGGGCGTCGCCGCCGTCGGTTTCGGCGTGTACACCGGCGTGGAGACCGCCACCGGCGGCGCCGTCGACCCGGCCAGCGCGATCGGGGTCACCGTCCTCGCGCTCGCGGGCGGCCTCGGCATGCTCGCGTGCGCGCGGGGGGTGTGGCGCGCCGACCAGTGGAGCCGCGCCCCCGCGGTGCTGACGCAGCTGTTCGCGCTGCCGGTGGCGTGGTCGCTGTGGCAGAGCGACCGCCCGGCGATCGCGATCCCGATGGCGGCCGTCGCCGTCCTCGCGCTCGTCACCGTGCTCAGCCCGCCGAGCACGGCCTGGCTGATCACCGATCACGATGAGGACGAGGACGACGACGTGCGCGAGGACGGCGACAAGGGCGTCCGGGAAGAGGCCGCGCCCGTGCAGAGCCCTGGTGAACCGCGGTCTCTGGGGCAGCGCCTCAAAGAGCGCCTGAAGGAACAGCCCACCAAGAAGTGACCGTCCTCCAGCCCCCACCCACCGCCATTCAACGGACGAGCTCCGCTCGACGCCTGGTTACTCGTCGGCGGTGAGGCCCTCGCGGAGCTGGGCGAGGGTGCGGGCGAGCAGCCGGGACACGTGCATCTGGGAGATGCCGAGCTCGGCCGCGATCTGCGACTGGGTCATGTTGCCGAAGAACCGCAGCAGAAGGATCTTCTTCTCGCGGGCGGGGAGCTTCTCCAGCAGCGGCTTGAGGGACTCGCGGTACTCGACGCCCTCAAGCGACTCGTCGACCATGCCGAGGGAGTCGGCCACGGCGGGCGCGTCCTCGTCACCGGAGTCGGGCGCGTCGAGGGAGACGGTGGAGTAGGCGTTGGCGGACTCCAGGCCCTCCAGCACCTCCTCCTCGCTCATCTGCAGGTGCGCGGCCAGCTCGCTGACGGTCGGCGCGCGGCCCTCCCGCTGGGCGAGGTCGCTGATCGCCTTGGTCAGCGACAGCTTCAGCTCCTGCAGCCGGCGCGGGACGCGCACCGCCCAGCCCTTGTCGCGGAAGTGCCGCTTGATCTCGCCGACGATGGTGGGCGTGGCGTAGGTGGAGAACTCCACGCCGCGCTCCAGGTCGAACCGGTCGATCGACTTGATCAGCCCGATCGTGGCGACCTGGATCAGGTCGTCCAGCCATTCGCCGCGGTTGCGGAAGCGGCGGGCGAGGTACTCCACGAGCGGCAGGTGCAGCTCCACCAGCTGGTCGCGGATGCGCTGGCGCTCGGGGTCGCCCTCGGGAAGCTCGGCGAGGCGCTCGAACAGCGCACGGGCGCGGGCGCGGTCCGGCACCGCGCTCTCGGACCGCTCGTTGCTCGCGCCGGCGATCGTCGTCTTCTCTGTCACGGGGCCCCCGCCGCGCCGCGGCGCTTCTGCAGCGTCACGGTCACCCGGTCGTCGGCGCCCACCTGGGCGTCCACCTCACCCGCCAGCGACGACAGGACGGTCCAGGCGAAGGTGTCGCGGCTCGGCACCTCGCCGTCCACGGTGAGCACGGAGACGGAGATGCGCATGGCCTCGCCGGTCAGCTCGAACTCGCACACCAGGTCCGTCCCCGGCAGGGCCTGGGCGAGCAGCATCGCGCACGCCTCGTCGACGGCGATGCGCAAATCTTCTATCTCGTCCAGCGTGAAGTCGAGCCTGGCCGCGAGGCCGGCGGTCGCCGTCCGCAGGACGGACAGGTAGGCGCTCGCGGCGGGCAACTTGACCGTCACCACGTCGCGGACGGACAACTTCGTACTGGTCGGCATTGCAGCGGTTTCCTCGGTCACGTCACTCCCTCGCAGGATGGTCCCGCTGCTTCCGAAACTACCGCCTGCGAGCCCCTGTGCGAGACTTCGCCGCGCGTGGCTTTCTCACCAATGTCCGCGACGACGTGAGGGGACGCGAACCAAACCTCCCGGGAGGGAGGCGTGCGTCACGTCCGGATAGCCTGCACGGGTGATCCGATTCGCGACACCCAACGACGTTCCCGACATTTTGCGGCTGATCCGCGAGCTCGCCGAGTACGAGCGCGCCCTGCACGAGGTGAAGGCCACCGAGGAGCAGATCCGCGAGAGCCTCTTCGGCCCGGACCCGAAGGTGTACGCCCACGTGGCCGAGCACGAGGGCCGCGTCATCGGGTTCTCGATGTGGTTCCTCACCTACTCGACGTGGAACGGGACGCACGGGATCTACCTGGAGGACCTGTTCGTCGACCCCGCCGTCCGCGGGCACGGCCACGGCAAGGCCCTCCTCACCGAACTGGCCAGGATCGCGGACGAGCGCGGCTACGGCCGGGTCGAGTGGTCCGTCCTCAACTGGAACAAGCCCGCCATCGACTTCTACGAGTCGATGGGCGCGCGCCCGCAGGACGAGTGGACGGTCTACCGCCTCACCGGCGACGCCCTCAAGGGGGCCGCCGCGTCCTACCGCCCGCCCCCCGAGCACAGCGGGCACGGCGCCTCCGCGTAGGTCCCCTCCGCCACGACGACACCGGCGCCGAGGCAGTGCGTGCAGAGGCCCGACCCCCGCACCGCCGGATGCTCCCAGACGGGCGGAAGCGGCCCGTGGACACGGGCGTCGTACTCCTCGCCCTCCACCGGCAGGCCCTGGGGGCGCGGCCCGCCGTCCGCGGGCTCATGCTCGCCGCTCACGACCTTCCGGCCGTGGCAGTACATGCACATCAACTGCAGCGGCCCCAGGCGCTGCTCGCCTGTCCCACCGCACTCCGGGCATTCGATCTCGTCGCTCACACGCACCGCCGCGTTCGCAGTCCGCCGCCGGCCCCGCCATGCCGAACTCTTCTTGAGAGAAGAATGACCTGCCCGCGCCCGCCGGGCAACGCCCCACCTCCGCGCAGGCCGCGCCGGGACGTCCCCGGACATGGCTGAAGCCCGGCCCCATCGGGGCCGGGCCTCGGTGTTCTGGCTGGTCAGCCCTGCTTCGTCTCCCAGAAGATCTTGTCGATCTCCGCGATCTTGGCGAGCAGTTGCTCCGCGACGCCGACGTCCATGCTCCCCTTGGTCCCCGTGGCACCGGCGAGCTTGGTCGCCTCGTTGAACAGCTGGTGCAGGTGCGGGTACTTCTCGAAGTGCGGCGGCTTGAAGTAGTCGGTCCAGAGCACCCACAGGTGCTCCTTGACCAGCTGGGAACGCTGCTCCTTGATCAGGATCGCCCGGGCGCGGAACTCCGGGTCCTCGTTGGCCGCGTACTTCTCGGCGATCGCCTTGACCGACTCGGCCTCGATCCGGGCCTGCGCCGGGTCGTAGACGCCGCACGGCAGGTCGCAGTGAGCGGACACCGTTGTCTTCGGGCGCAGAAGCTTGAGCAACACCTGCGATTCCCTTCCCTCGTTGCGGATCATGCTCAGGTCCTCGACATTACTCTTGTGCCCGTGGGCCCGTCCGGCCAGGGCGCTCGGTAATTCGGCCTAGGTCCTGGAGCGATGCCCGGGACCCTTCCCGTTCATGACCGCCGTCCGGCGAACTATGCGGGCGGCCCTGTGCCGGCTTGCAAGGAGGACCATGCGTATCCGCACGCTGTTCTGGGGGCTGGCCGGGGCGGCGGCGCTGGCGCTGACCGGTGCGCGCGGGCGGCTGCGGACCGTCGAGGTCACGGGCGACTCGATGCTGCCGGGGCTGCGGCCGGGGGACTGGCTGCTCGTGCGGACCGGCGTCCGTCCCGAGGCCGGGGACGTCGTCGTGGCCCGCCATCCGGAGCGGCGGGAGCTGCTGATCGTCAAGCGCGCCGATCACCGGGCGCGGGACGGGTGGTGGCTGGAGAGCGACAACCAGGGCGCCCGGGGCCGCCGCGACAGCTGGGACTTCGGCGCCGTTCCCGACGCGCTCATCGTCGGCCGTGTCGTGGCGCGCTACTGGCCGCGACCGGCGATCCTGCGGCCCGCGTCCCGCCAGGGGGACACGGGCCGGCTTGAGTGACCGTCAGATGCGGGCGACGCCCTCGCGGCGGGCCTGGGCGGCCACGGCCTCGGTGACGGCCGGGGCGACGCGGTCGTCGAAGGGGCCGGGGATCACGTAGTCGGGGGTCAGGTCGTCGCCGACGATGCCGGCCAGGGCGTTCGCGGCGGCGAGCTTCATGCCCTCGGTGATGGAGTGCGCGCGGACGTCCAGGGCGCCGCGGAAGATGCCGGGGAAGGCCAGCACGTTGTTGATCTGGTTCGGGTAGTCGCTGCGGCCCGTCGCGACGACCTTCGCGTGCCGGCGGGCGACCTCCGGGTGGACCTCGGGGGTCGGGTTGGAGAGGGCGAAGACGATCGCGTCCTGCGACATCGTGGCGACGCACGACTCGTGGACGGTGCCGCCCGACAGCCCGATGAACACGTCGGCGCCGCGCAGCGCCTCTTCCGTGGAGCCCTTGAGGTGCGAGCGGTTCGTGATCGCGGCGATGCGCTCCTTGACGGGGTTCAGGCCGTCGCGTCCCTCGTAGATGAGGCCCTTGCTGTCGGACAGGGCGATGTCGCCGATGCCGCCCTCGATGAGCATCTTCGAGACCGCGATGCCGGACGCGCCCGCGCCCGCCACCACGGCGCGCAGATCGGAGAGGGGCCGGCCGACGAGCCGGGCCGCGTTGGTCAGGGCGGCGAGCACCACGATCGCGGTGCCGTGCTGGTCGTCGTGGAAGACGGGGATGTCGAGCGCGGCGCGGAGCCGGTCCTCGATCTCGAAGCAGCGGGGGGCGCTGATGTCCTCCAGGTTGATGCCGCCGAAGCTCGGCGCCATCCGGACCACCGTGTCGACGATCTCGTCGACGCCCGTGCAGCTCAGCGCGATCGGCACCGAGTCGACGCCGGCGAACTCCTTGAACAGCAGGGACTTGCCCTCCATGACCGGCATGGACGCGGCCGGGCCGATGTCGCCGAGCCCGAGCACGGCGGTGCCGTCGGTGACCACGGCGACGACCTTGGACGTCCACGTGTAGTCGTAGGCCAGTTCGGGGTGGTCGGCGATCGCGGTGCAGACGCGGGCGACGCCCGGCGTGTAGGCCAGCGACAGGTCGGCGGCGTCGCGGACCGGGATGGTCGAGCGCATCTCCAGTTTCCCGCCGCGATGCAGCGGGAAGGCCGGATCATCGTCCAGGGAAGAAGGTTCGGTGGGAATGGGCTGAGCAGCCACTGCGACCCCTGTCAGTGAAAGTTGGCTTTCTTGGACGCCGCCGCGGTGCTGAAGGTCTGGTGGCCGGTCACCCGGTGGTCATCTCGTGACGTACGGGGGTCACCCGTTGTCCGATTGTGCCATACCCCCTCCCGGATCCCGGTCGAGAGTGGACCGTGGCGATGGTCACGCGGGCGTTGCCGAAGTGTGGCCGTACGGTTGCGTTCCGCGGGGAACGGCGACGTTGAGCTGCCGCCCCGGGGCTCCCTCGTTGCGCGATTGTTTCGCACCCTTTATCCAGATCAGGGAGGTTGTACGCCAAGATGTGCTCCTGACCTACGGATCTACGCGGATCCGACGCAACCATCTGGGAGGGGACCAGTGATCACCGGTTCTCTGCGTCGTCACGGGATCGTGACAGGCGTGCTGGTGCTGACGGGCGCGCTCGCGCTCTCGGCATGCGGCGAGAAGAAAGACGACACGGGTGGGGGCCCCAAGATCACCGCTTCGGGAGGCGCGGACGCCAAGCTGGCGGCGATGGTCCCCGACGCGATCAAGTCGGACGGCAAGATCCTCATCGGCACCGACTCCACCTACGCGCCGAACGAGTTCCTGGACACCGACGGCAAGACCGTCATCGGCTGGGACCGCGAGCTGTTCGACGCCGTGGCGGCCAAGCTCGGTCTCAAGACCGAATGGGTCTCCAGCAAGTTCGACGACATCGTCCCCGGCGTCCAGTCCGGCAAGTACGAGGCGGGCGTGTCCTCCTTCACCATCAACGACGAGCGCAAGAAGGTCGTCACGATGGTGAGCTACTTCAATGCCGGCACCCAGTGGGCGACCAAGAAGGGCAACCCCGGCGGTGTCCAGCCCGACGACGCCTGCGGCAAGAAGATCGCCGTGCAGAAGGCCACCGTCCAGGTCGACGACGTGCAGAAGCGGTCGAAGGAGTGCACGGCCGCCGGTAAGCCCGCGATCACCATCGACCAGTACCAGGGCCAGGACCAGGCGACCGCGGCGATCGTGTCCGGCAAGGACGACGCCGGGCTCGCCGACTCGCCGATCATCGCCTACGCGGTGAAGAAGACCAACGGCCAGCTCGAGCTGCTCGGCGACATCTACGAGGCCGCCCCGTACGGCTTCGTCGTGCAGAAGGAACAGACGCAGCTCGCCGAGGCCATCGCCGGCGCCACCAAGGCCCTCCAGGCGGACGGCACCTACAAGAAGATCCTGGAGAAGTGGAACGTGCAGGCGGGGGCGATCACCGACTCGGCCGTTAACCCGTAACCGATGGCGGATCTCACAAAACAGACGCCGGATCCGGCGCGGCCTGAGGCGATCAAGGCCGTGCCGGTCCGGCACCCCGGCCGCTGGGTGGCGGTTGCGGTCATCGCGGTCCTCACCGCGATGTTCGTCAACATGCTGGTCACGAACAAGCAGTTCCAGTGGTCGTTCCTTGTCGACAACGCGTTCCGGCCCAACATCATCCGCGGTGTCTGGACCACCATCGCGCTGACCGTGCTGGCGATGCTGATCGGTGTCCTGTCCGGGGTCGTCCTCGCCGTGATGCGGCTGTCGGACAACCCCGTCCTCAGCGGCGTCGCCTGGCTCTACACCTGGTTCTTCCGGGCCGTCCCCCGCCTCGTGCTGGCGATCCTGTTCGGCAACATGGGCATCCTGTACGCCAAGTACCACGTCGGCGGGGTCCCGTTCGCCGGGCCGCTCGGCGACCTGATGGGCGTCGACATCGACGGCACCCTGTTCACCCTCGACGCCCGCACCCTGCTGACCGGCTTCATGGCCGGCCTGCTGGCGCTGGCGCTGTCGGAGGCCGCCTACATGGCGGAGATCGTGCGCGCCGGCATCCTGTCGGTCGACCCGGGCCAGGAGGAGGCCGCGGGCGCCCTCGGCATGTCGCGGTTCCAGACCATGCGCCGGATCATCCTGCCGCAGGCGATGCGCGTGATCGTCCCGCCGACCGGCAACGAGACCATCGCGATGCTCAAGGACACCTCGCTGGTGGCCTACGTCCCGGTCAGCAACGAGCTGTTCTTCCAGCTCCAGGCGGTCGGATCGCGGACGTTCAACGTCTTCCCGATGCTGGTCGCGGCCTGCATCTGGTACCTGATCCTGACCAGTTTCCTGCTGGTGGGCCAGTTCTTCATCGAGCGCCACTTCTCCCGCGGGGCGGAAGTCACCAGGGAGAAGAGGGCGGGACTGCGCTTGCTCGGCTTCGGCGGCGGGGGAGGAGGTGCCGCATGAGCGACGTTGGCGGAGAGCCGGCCAGCGGAGGCGGCCTGATGGTGAGGTCGGAGGCGGTGCACAAGTCGTTCGGCCGGCTGGAGGTGCTGAAGGGCATCGACCTGGAGGTCAGGTCGGGCGAGGTGATGTGCGTCGTCGGGCCGTCCGGATCGGGCAAGTCGACGTTCCTGCGCTGCATCAACCACCTGGAGAAGATCGACTCCGGGCGGCTGTGGGTGAACGGCCACCTGGTCGGCTACCGCGAGTCGGGCGGCAAGCTCTACGAGCTCCGCGACCGCGAGGTCGCCGCGCAGCGCCGCGAGATCGGCATGGTGTTCCAGCGGTTCAACCTGTTCCCGCACATGACGGCGCTGGAGAACATCATGGAGGCGCCGGTCCGGGTGAAGCGGCAGCCGAAGGCGGAGGTCCGCGAGCGGGCGCTCGCCCTGCTGGCGCGGGTCGGGCTGGGCGACAAGGCGCAGAGCTACCCGGCGCAGCTGTCCGGCGGGCAGCAGCAGCGGGTCGCGATCGCGCGGGCGCTGGCCATGGAGCCCGCGCTGATGCTGTTCGACGAGCCCACCTCCGCGCTGGACCCGGAGCTGGTCGGCGACGTCCTGGAGGCCATGAAGCAGCTCGCGCTCGACGGCATGACCATGATCGTGGTCACGCACGAGATGGGCTTCGCCCGGGAGGTCGGCGACTCGCTGGTCTTCATGGACGAGGGCGTCGTCGTCGAGAAGGGCGTGCCCCGCGAGGTGCTGGCCGACCCGCAGCACCAGCGCACGAGGGACTTCTTTTCCAAGGTCCTCTGACGCGGTTCCGCAGGCGTAGAACGGCCGTCGAGCGGAGCTCGTCCGTTGAATGGTGGTGGGTGGAGGCTGGAGGACGGTCCGTCCCCTGGGGGCGGGCCGTTCGCCGACCGGACGGTCGATTAGGGTGCCTTGCATGTTCGCTGTCACGGCAACCAAGATCGACGCAGACAATCCGCTGAACGGGCTGGCGGCAGGGGAGCGGCCCGATCCCGACGTGCCGGACGGGTGGACGACCGTCACGGTGAAGGCGGCCGCGCTCAACCACCACGACCTGTGGTCGCTCAAGGGCGTCGGGCTGCCCGCCGACCGGCTCCCGATGATCCTCGGCTGCGACGCGGCCGGGGTGGACGAGGACGGCAACGAGGTCATCGTCCACTCGGTGATCGGCGATCCCAGCCGCGGGGGCGGCGACGAGACCCTCGACCCGAAGCGGTCGCTGCTGTCGGAGGTCCATCCGGGGACGCTGGCGGAGAAGGTCGCGGTGCCGCGCCGCAACCTCGTCCCGAAACCGGCCGGGCTGTCGTTCGAGGAGGCCGCGTGCCTGCCGACGGCCTGGCTCACCGCGTACCGGATGCTGTTCGACAAGGCGGGCCTGCAGCCCGGGGCCTCGGTACTGGTGCAGGGCGCGGGCGGCGGCGTCGCGACCGCGGCGATCGCGCTGGCGGCGGCGGCCGGGTACCGCGTCTACGCGACCAGCCGCAGCGAGGCCAAGCGCGAGCGGGCGCGGGGACTCGGCGCGGACGAGGCGTTCGAGACGGGCGCGCGGCTGCCGGAGCGGGTCGACGCCGTCATCGAGACCGTGGGCCAGGCGACGTGGTCGCATTCGCTGAAGTCGCTGCGGCCCGGCGGCCGGATCGTGGTCTCCGGCGCCACCAGCGGGGCGGTGCCGCCGGCGGAGCTGAACCGGGTGTTCTTCCTGCAGCTGTCGGTGATCGGGTCCACCATGGGGACGCGGGACCAGCTGGAGCGGCTGGCGCGGTTCCTGGTCAAGACGGGCACCAAGCCCGTGATCGACCGGACGCTGCCGCTGAGCCGGGCGCACGAGGGGTTCGCCGCCATGGCGGAGGGAGACCTCTTCGGGAAGATCATCTTCACGCCCTGACGGTCAGGGCCGGCCGGGCCGTCAGGGCTTCTTCGGCTCGTCCGTGCGGAAGATCTCCTGCTTCAGGCGTTCGCAGGACTCGTTCAGGAGGGTCTGGGCGGCGGCGAGGTCGTCGTCGTCCAGCCGGGCCGACTTGGCGGCCTTGCGGACGTCCTCGACGAACCCGCGCAGCAGGCGCTCCAGCTTGAGGCGGGCGACGTCCTCGCGGGTCCCGGTCGCCGTCTTCCAGGCGTCCTCCCAGTTCTTCCGCCACTCCTCCTTCCACCCCTGCGTCTGCTCGCGCCAGTACTCCTTCTGGCGCTTCCACTCGTCCTTCTGCCGGCCGGTCGTCTCCTTCCAGGCGTCCTTGGACGTCGCCTTGCCCTCGTCGCGCATCGTCCGGGCGGCCTGGGTGAGCTCCTCGCGCAGCGTCCGGACGGTCTGCCGCACGTCCTCCTGCACGCCGCGGGCGAACTCCTGCGCCGACGCGGAGATCTCCTCCTCCAGCTCCGCGAGCTCGTCCATCCGGCGCTCCAGCTCCTCGCGGCCCTTGTCGGTCAGCGAGTACACCTTCTTGCCCTTGATCACCTCATGGGTGACCAGGCCCTCCGACTCCAGCCGGGCGAGCCGCGGATAGATCGTTCCGGGGGAGGGCGAGTAGACCCCGAGGAACCGGTCCTGGAGGAGCCGGATCACCTCGTAGCCGTGCCGCGGGCTCTCCTCCAGGAGCTTCAGCAGGTACAGCCGCAGGCGACCGTGGCCGAAAACGGGACTCACGTCGTCCTCACTTCTCCCTTCACGGGGTGGTGATGTCGGGCTCGCCGTCGTCGCGCCCGATGAGGGTGACGGCGCCGGACACGGTGTTGACCTTCAGCCGTCCCGAGCCGTCGCCGATCCTGCCGGACCGGGTGCGCCCGAGCAGGCCGTCCTGCTCGGTGAGCTCGGGGAACGTGGTGTCCAGCGGCCCGGCGGCCGAGTTCAGCGTGACCTGCGCGTCCGCGGACTGGGGGATGCGCAGCGCCACCGCGCCGGAGACGGTGTTGACGTCCACGCGTGCGTCGCCGTCCAGGTGCACGTCGGCGGCGACGCGGCCGCTGACGGCCCGCGCCGACAGCCGGGCGACGGAGCCGCCCGCGAGGGACAGGTCGCCGGAGACGGAGGTGAACGCGACCGCGCCGTCCAGCCCCTGCGCCTCGACCGCGCCGGAGACGGTGTTGGCGTCGACCGCGCCCGCGACGCCGTCGAGCGTCACGTCGCCGGAGGCGCTCTTGATGGACGTGCGGGCCGTCGTGCCGGTGACGACGGCGTCCGCCGACACGAGGTTGAGGCTGACCGGGCAGTCGTGCGGGACGGTCACCGTGACGGCGGCCCGGCACCGCTGGGTGCGCAGCCAGTTCAGCACGCCCTCCCACAGGTTCTCGTGGGAGATCGTCAGCATGCCCGCCTCGTGCGTGATCACCAGCGGCGGGCCCTCGACCTCGCCGACCATGACGGACGGGCGCTCGGCGGAGGCGAGCACCGAGATCGTCCCGGCGATCAGCGTGGCCCGCAGCGCGACCACGCCGTCGAAGTCGAGGGTGGTCGGTTCGTCGATCGTCCAGCGCGACATCGCGATCTGCCCTTCGTCCGAGCTGCGCCCCATCCAGTAAACACGATATGTCGCGTCTCTGGAAAGTCAAGATGTATCGCGTTCAGTTACGTGTTCATCCGGCCCGTGCGGCCGACCGCCTCCGCGCTACTCGTCGTCCTCCTCGTCCAGCCGGGCCAGCCAGGTGGCGAGCCGGTCGACGGACGTCTCGAACTCGGGGTTGAGGTCGACGAACTCGCGCAGGCGCTCGGCCAGCCACGCCAGGCTGACCTCCTCGGCGCCGCGCCGGTCCGTCAGCTCCTCGATGCCCCGATCGGTGAAGTACATTGCCTGGTTTCTCTCTCGTGCTGATCGTCGGCCCGGGACGCCGAGGGCTCCGGCGCCGTGCGCCGGAGCCCCCAGAGTCCGTCACGTCTACTTGGGTGCGAACAGGCGGGCGAGCAGGGCCTCCTGCTCGGCCTGGTGCAGCTTCGCCGAGCCCACCGCCGGGGACGACGACGCCGGGCGCGACACCCGCGACATCTTCAGCCCGTCGATGTGGTGCGGCAACTTCAGCGCCATGAACGGCCAGGCGCCCATGTTCGCGGGCTCGTCCTGCACCCACACGACCTCGACGCCCGCCGGGTACTTGGCGAGCTCGGCCTTGATCTCGTCGACCGGCGGCGGGTAGAGGCGCTCGACCCGGACGACGGCGGTGTCGGTCGCGGCCGCGGCGTCGCGGGCCTTGGCCACGTCGTAGTAGATCTTGCCGGTGGTGAGCAGCACGCGCCGCACGCCCGCCGGGTCGATCGCCGGGTTCACCTCGGGGATGATCGGCTGGAACGCACCGCCGGTGATCTGCTCGACCGGGGAGGTGGCCGCCTTCAGCCGCAGCAGCGACTTGGGCGTGAACACCACCAGCGGCTTGTTCCGCTTCGACAGCACCTGCCAGCGCAGCAGGTGGAAGTAGTTCGCCGGGGTGGTCGGGTAGATCACGGTCATGTTGTCCTGCGCGCACAGCTGGAGGAAGCGCTCGATCCGCGCGGAGGAGTGGTCGGGGCCCTGCCCCTCGTAGCCGTGCGGCAGCAGCAGCACGACGCTGGAGTGCTGGCCCCACTTCTGCTCGCCGGAGGAGATGTACTCGTCCACGATCGACTGGGCGCCGTTGGCGAAGTCGCCGAACTGGGCCTCCCAGCAGACCAGCGCGTCGGGGCGGGTCATGGAGTAGCCGTACTCGAAGCCCATCGCCGCGTACTCGCTCAGCAGCGAGTCGTGGACGTAGAACTTCGACACGCCCTGCCCGAACTGCTTGAGGGGGGTGTACTCCTCACCGTTCTTGCGGTCGACGAGGACGGCGTGGCGCTGGCCGAACGTCCCGCGGCGGGTGTCCTGGCCGACGAGCCGCACCGGGTGGCCGTCGATCAGCAGCGAGCCCATCGCGAGCAGCTCGCCGGTGGCCCAGTCGATCGCGTCGTCCTCGATCATCTGCGCGCGGCGCTGCAGGATCGGCTGGAGCCGCGGGTGCGGGGTGAAGCCCTCCGGCAGGGAGACCTGCGACTCGATGATCCGCTTGACGGTCTCGGCCGGGATCGCCGACCCCGCCGAGGCGTGGTCGATCGGGATGCTCTCCTCGACGTCCGGCTTGACCACCGAGCCCGGCTCCTGCGGCCGCTTGACCGCCTCGCGGGTCTCGGTGAACGCGCGCTCCAGCTGCTCCTGGTAGTCGCGCAGCGCCTGCTCGGCCTCCTCGACGGTGATGTCGCCGCGGCCGATCAGCGCCTCGGTGTAGAGCTTGCGCACCGAGCGCTTGGCGTCGATCAGGTCGTACATCAGCGGCTGGGTGAACGAGGGGTTCTCGCCCTCGTTGTGGCCGCGCCGCCGGTAGCAGACCATGTCGATGACGACGTCCTTCTTGAACGTCTGCCGGTACTCGAACGCCAGCCGCGCCACCCGCGCGCACGCCTCGGGGTCGTCGCCGTTGACGTGGAAGATCGGCGCCTGGATCATCCGGGCCACGTCGGTGGAGTAGACGCTGGAGCGCGAGTACTCCGGCGCGGTGGTGAACCCGACCTGGTTGTTGATGATCACGTGGACGGTGCCGCCGGTGCGGTAGCCGCGCAGCTGCGACAGGTTCAGCGTCTCGGCGACCACGCCCTGCCCGGCGAACGCGGCGTCGCCGTGCACCAGGATCGGCAGCACGCTGAACCCGGCCTCGCCGACGTCCAGCAGGTCCTGCTTGGCGCGGACGACGCCCTCCAGCACCGGGTCGACCGTCTCCAGGTGCGAGGGGTTCGCGACCAGCTCGCAGTGGATCTTGGAGCCGTCGTCGGCGACGAAGTCGCCCGCCGCGCCGAGGTGGTACTTCACATCGCCCGAGCCCTGCGCGCTCCGCGGGTCGAGGTTGCCCTCGAACTCGCCGAAGATCTGCCCGTAGGACTTGCCGACGATGTTGGCCAGCACGTTCAGCCGGCCGCGGTGCGCCATGCCGATGACGACCTCGTCCAGGCTGTCCTTGGCCGCCGCCGAGATCACCGAGTCGAGCAGCGGGATGACGGACTCGCCGCCCTCCAGCGAGAACCGCTTCTGCCCGACGAACTTGGTCTGCAGGAACGTCTCGAACGCCTCCGCGCTGTTCAGCCGGCGCAGCACGTGCAGCTGCTCCTCGCGGGACGGCTTCTCGTGCGGGACCTCCACGCGCTCCTGGATCCAGGCGCGCTCCTCCGGGTCCTGCATGTGCATGTACTCGATGCCGACCGTCCGGCAGTACGCCATCCGCAGCACGCCGAGGATCTCGCGCAGCTGCATCGTCGGCTTGCCGCCGAACCCGCCGGTCGCGAACTCGCGCTCCAGGTCCCACAGGGTGAGGCCGTGCTTGAGGATGTCGAGGTCGGGGTGGCGGCGCTGCTTGTACTCCAGCGGGTCGGTGTCGGCCATCAGGTGGCCGCGGACCCGGTAGGCGTGGATCAGCTCGTGGACGCGCGCGACCTTGGCGACGTCGTCCTCGTGGGTGGCGGAGATGTCCTTCACCCAGCGCACCGGCTCGTACGGGATGCGCAGCGCCTCGAAGATCTCGTCGTAGAAGCCGTCGGCGCCGAGCAGCAGCTCGTGGATGCGGCGCAGGAAGTCGCCCGACTGCGCGCCCTGGATGATCCGGTGGTCGTAGGTGGAGGTCAGCGTCATGACCTTGCTGATCCCCATGCGGGCGAGGGTGTCGCTGGACGCGCCCGCGAACTCCGCCGGGAACTCCATCGCGCCGACGCCGATGATGGTGCCCTGGCCGGGCATCAGGCGCGGCACCGAGTGGACGGTCCCGATCGTGCCCGGGTTCGTCAGGCTGATCGTCGTGCCCTGGAAGTCCTCAATGGTGAGCTTGCCGCTGCGGGCCTTGCGGACGATCTCCTCATAGGCGGCCCAGTACTGGCGGAAGTCGAGCGTCTCGGCGGCCTTGATGCTCGGCACGACCAGCTGCCGCGACCCGTCGCTCTTCTGCAGGTCGATCGCCAGCCCGAAGTTCACGTGCTCCGGCCGGATCAGCACCGGCTTGCCGTCCACCTCGGTGAACGCCGCGTTCATCTCCGGCATCGCCGCGAGCGCCTTGACGATCGCGTAACCGATCAGATGCGTGAACGAGACCTTTCCGCCCCGGCCGCGCTTCAGATGGTTGTTGATCACAATGCGGTTGTCGATCAGCAACTTCGCCGGGACGGCCCGCACGCTCGTCGCCGTCGGAACCCCGAGGCTGGCCTCCATGTTGGACGCCGTCCGCGCCGCGACGCCGCGCAGCCGGACCTCCTCGGCGCCCTCGGGAACCGGCGGCGGAGCAGGCTTGTCGCTCTTCGGCGCCGGCTTCGCGGCCTCCGCCTTCGGCGGCTTCACGGGCTGCTGCGGTGTCGGCGGAGCGGCCGGGGAACCGTTCGCGGCCTTGGCGGCCGCGCCATCGAACGGCGCCGGGGGGGACGCAGACGTCACGGACGACGGCCGGCTGTCCGGCTGGTAGTCCGCGAAGAAGTTCCACCAGGCCTCGTCAACCGAGTTCGGGTCCTCGAGGTACTTCTGGTACAGCTCGTCGACCAGCCACTCGTTGGCGCCGAAGTCTGTCATGTTGGGGTCGGCACTAGATTGCGACGACTCTGTCGACACGGCGGAGATCGCCCTCTTCCGCAGCTCGCAGGTAAGTTCTGAGACGAATCAAGGCTACCGTGTTGACCCAGGGGGGCGACCCCCTGGAACCCCCCGTCACGACGCAGGCGATCCTCACGCCGCCGTTGCGGTCTGTCGTGCCCGTGACGGGCGTGCGTGGCGTCGCTCCGGTCGCCTGCGTCGTCGGGTCGTGCGACCTCCGGGCGCCGGGCGCCCTCCGGCCGCACGACCCGTGGCCCCGGCTGAGGCCCCGGCCAAGGGACCGGGCCCGTCCAGGAATCGAGTCGTGCAGGGTCGCAGCCACCTCAGCCATCGGCGCAACCCCGCAACGACCTCGACACTCGCGATCGCGTCCGAAGGCAGGTTCGAGCCTGCGAGAACCTGATCGCGCAGCGAGCCGCCAGGCGAGCCGGAGCGATGCCAGCGATCGCCCGCGTTTCTCGACGATGGAGGGCCGCCAAGGCCCGAAGGAGGAGAGAAATGCAATTAGTGGGTGTGGGGGGCTACGGTCGGACCCTCGCTGGCCTGGATGAGGACGAAGCCCTGGCCCTGGTAGGCGAGCTGCATGGCCTCGCCGCTGCCGCGTCCGATGAGGGCGCCCGCCTTGAAGGTGCGGTTGACGCCGACCTGGAGGCTGGTGCTCCACGCGACGGCGGACTGGCCGTCGGCGAAGGTCGGGGCGCGGCCGCAGTCGAGCATGACCGGGGTGCCGTGGGTGGTGAGGGCGACCCAGCCGGTGCCGGTGAGGGTGGTGTTGAACAGGCCGCCCGCGGCGATGCCGGCGCCCTGGACGCGCTGGATGTCGGACTGCAGGTGCGAGTCGTAGGCGAGGATGTTCTTGCCGTTGACGGTCATGCCCTCGTTCTCAAGGTAGAAGAGGTGGATGTCGTCGGCGTCGTTCGCGCAGAACAGCAGGCCCTGGCCCTTGACGCGCATCAGCGGCACGCCCTCACCGGTCAGCGCCTTCTTCATGAACTTGCCGAGGCCGCCGGAGCCTTCGTAGTCGAACTCCATCTGGCCCTGGAAGGCGACCATGGAGCCCTGCCGGGCCAGGACGTCCCCGTTGAGGTGGACCCGGAGCATCTTGGAGTTCTGGAGTGCGAAGTGGCCGGGGAGCTGCTGCCCCTGGTCCATGTTCCCGAAGAATTGGCTGCGCATGGTCGGGTGGTGCCTCTCGTGCGGTTACTGGGAGAACCGCCAGCATAACGAGGGGATGGGGTCAACGTTCCCGGTTGTGCGGGGTCGTCCAGTCCACGAGGGGTCCCTTGGGGACGATGCCGGTCGGGTTGATGTGCCGGTGCGTCACGTAGTAGTGGCGCTTGATGTGGTCGAAGTCCGTGGTACCGGCGAAGGCGGGGACGGAGTACAGGTCGCGGGCGTAGGCCCACAGGTTCGGGTAGTCGACCAGGCGGCGCAGGCTGCACTTGAAGTGCGAGTAGTAGACGGCGTCGAACCGGGCGAGGGTGGTGTAGAGGCGGACGTCGGCCTCGGTGATCTGGTCGCCGAGCAGGTAGCGGCGGGTGGCGAGGCGCTCTTCGAGGTCGTCGAGGGTGGTGAAGAGGGCGTCCACGGCTTCCTCGTAGGCGTCCTGGTCGGTGGCGAAACCGGCCTTGTAGACGCCGTTGTTGACGTTCGTGTAGACGAGGCCGTTCAGCTCGTCGATCTCGGGGCGAAGTGCCTCCGGGTACAGGTCGGGGGCACCGGGACGGTGATACTCCGTGAATTCCGTCTCCATCATCGTGGTGATGTTCGGGAAGTCGTTGGTGACCAGGCGCTTCGTCTCGGTGTCCCAGATGCAGGGGACGGTGTAGCGGCCCTCGAACGAGGGGTCGGTGGCCAGGTACAGCTCGGAGAGGAACTCCGCGCCGGTGACGGGGTCGCGGCCGGGGATCCGCCAGCCGCGCTCGTCGCGGATGGGGTCGACGACGGCCAGGCCGATCACGTCCTCCAGGCCCAGCAGCTCCCGGACGATCATGCTCCGCTGCGCCCACGGGCACGCGTACGACACGAACAGCCGGTAGCGGCCGGATTCGGCCGGGAACCCGCTCGTGCCGTCGGCGGTGATCCGGTCGGTGAACCGGTTCGCCTGCCGGACGAACCGCCCGCTGCCGACCTCCTGCGTGGTCATGCCCGACTCCCTGACGTTCTCCACAGGTCCCCCTCTTTCCCGTCTTCCTCTCAGACTCGCATGCGGCCGCAGATCATCGGGAGGTCGAGGTGCGTGCGGATGCCGGGCGGGGCCGCGCAGACCACCGGGACGGAGTTGAGCACGTGCGCCGCGGCGGCGGAGATCGGGTCGGACACCCAGGTCTCGTCGGCCGCCAGCGTGACGGACGGGCGGCCCTCCACGCGGAGCGAGTAGCCGGGGCGGCCCCACTCGTCGGGCATCCGGGCGGCGTCCGCCTTGTGCACGATCTCGACCGTGATGACCGGGCGTCCGGCGGCGATGCCGCTGAAGGTCCAGCGGACCGCGGCGACCGTGCCGCGGGGGACCGGACCGGCGGCGGTGGCGAGGTCGGTGCGGGCGAGGCGGTGCTCGACGTCCACGTCGATCTCGTCCAGGTCGACGCCGAGCCCGGCCGCGACCAGGTGCAGGCTCTCGGCGAACAGCGCCCGCATCGTGGTGCGGTTCGGCCGCAGCGCGCGCAGGAAGGCGTCCTCGTCCTTCCCGAAGCCGACCGTGTGGTGGACCATCTGCCAGGACGGGTGCCGGGAGAAGTCGAAGCACTCGCGGGCGTAGACGTGGGTGATCCGCCGGGACAGCCGCGACAGGACCAGGGGCATCACGTCCGCCATGAAGCCGTTGCTGATCCCGCTGCCGTGCACGGACGTGCCGCCGCGCTTGCACGCCTGCTCCAGCTCGCTCGCGACCTGCGGACCGTGCGCCTGCGGGTAGACGTAGCCGTTGGTGGCGATCACGTTCTTGCCGGACGACAGCAGCGAGCAGATCAGGTCGAGGTCGGTGTAGCGGTCGAGGGCGGGGGTGGGGGCGTAGACGACGCAGTCGGCGTCCAGGTCGAGGACGTCGTGTAAGTCGCCGGTGGCGGGGATGCCGATGGGGTCGCGGCCGGCGAGCGTCCCGGCATCGACGCCCGCCTTGCCCGGGGTGTGCGCCCAGGCGCCGGCCAGCTCCATGTCGGGCCGGTCGAGGACGCCCCGGATCACGCAGCGGCCCAGCGCGCCCGTCGCCCACTGCACGACCCGGTACGGGCGGGGGTTCGTCGAGAACGCGTCGGCAGGGCTCATCGGGACGGGGACCTCCGAGGGAGCGCGCCCGGCATCGGGCGAAAAGCGGCATTCGGTGAAACTTTCCTCCCAAGCCCCATCGTACGCGGGAACGAAATGACGTCCAGTGGGGCGGCGGAACCCGGGGGGCGTGGCCGAGCGGGATTCGGTTTACTGGTACCACTGGGTAACCCCTGGATGGTTACCTAGGGCAGTCCGTCCCGTTCGGTGCATGTGAGGAGTCTGAGATGTCGGAACTGCGCTACGACGGCCGGGTCGCGGTCGTCACCGGGGCGGGCCACGGCCTCGGCCGGCGGCACGCGCTGGAGCTGGCCGCGCGCGGCGCCAAGGTCGTCGTCAACGACCTCGGCGGCGACCGGTCCGGCACCGGCGCCTCCGCCGGGCCCGCCCAGGAGGTCGCGGACGAGATCACCAAGAGCGGCGGCGAGGCCGTCGCGAACCCCGGCAACGTCGCGACGCCGGAGGGCGCGGAGTCGATCGTGCGGACCGCGCTGGAGGCGTTCGGCAAGCTCGACATCCTGATCAACAACGCGGGCATCCTGCGCGACCGCTCGTTCAAGAACATGACCGCGGACGAGTGGGACGCGGTCATCGCCGTCCACCTGCGCGGCTCGTTCCTGGTCTCCAGCGCCGCCTGGCCGCACCTGCGCGACAACGGGTACGGGCGGATCGTGAACACCTCGTCCCCGGCGGGCCTGTTCGGCAACTTCGGCCAGGCCAACTACGCGACCGCCAAGATGGGCCTGGTCGGGTTCACCAAGACCCTCGCGCACGAGGGCGCCAAGTACGACATCAAGGCCAACGCGATCGCGCCGGTCGCGTGGACCCGGATGACCGAGGACCTGCTGCCCGCCGAGTTCGCCGACCGGATCGGCGTCGAGCAGGTCACGCCGCTCGTCGCCTACCTCGTCCACGAGTCCAACCATGACTCCGGCGAGGTCTACACCGTCGGCGGCGGGCGCATCGCGAAGGTCTTCGTCACCGAGGGCCCCGGCTACGGGCAGAACGAGACGCTGTCGGTGGAGGACGTCCGCGACAACTGGGCGGCCATCAACGCGGACACTCCGATGACCGTGTACAAGAACGCGATGGAGCAGATGGGCCCGCTGATCCAGCAGCTCGGCTCGTGAGCCGTTGAGCGGGATCGAGCTCGACCGGCGGGACGGGGTGTGCAAGATCACCCTGTCCCGTCCGGAGCGCCTGAACGCCGTCGACGTCGCGCTGACCGAGGAGCTGCTGGACGTCCTCAACGAGCTGATGCGCGACCCGGACACCCAGGTCGTCGTCCTCACCGGCAAGGGCCGCGGCTTCTGCTCGGGCATGGACCTGCGCGGCGGACCGGCGGCGGAGGGCGCCGGAGGCCGCGTCCAGCGGCTCCACCACGGCATCGCCCGCGGCGGCGAGGTCACCGCGCGGCTGCGGGAGATCCCGCAGCCGGTGATCGCGGCGCTGCACGGCCCGGTCGCGGGCATCGGCGCGGCGTGGGCGCTGGCCTGCGACCTGCGGGTCGCCGACCCGACCACCCGCTTCGTGCTGCCGTTCACCGATCTCGGGCTTTCCGCGGGCGACTGCGGCCTGTCGTGGCTGCTGCCCCGCCTCGTCGGCCCGGCGAAGGCCGCGGAGATCTCCTACCGCGCCCAGCGCCTGGACGTGACCCGCGCCGACGCCCTCGGCCTCATCACGGAGATCGCCCCCGAGGGCGCGGACTTGGACGCCGCGCAAGCCCTGGCCGACGAACTCCTCACCAAGTCCCCCTACGGCTTGCGGCGCACGAAGGAGCTGCTCAACGCGTCGCTCGACGCCCCCGGCCTCCGCCGCCAGCTCATGGCGGAGACCGCCGTCCAGACCCTCGCCTTCTTCACCGAGGACCTGGCCGAAGGCATGACCGCCACCCTCCAGAAACGCCCCCCGGAATTCAAGAACCTCTAGTCAGCCAGGGCCAGGGAGAGGGCTTCCACGTAGCGGAGGGCGGCCAGGCGGGCCAGGGCCGGGTGGGGGCCGAGTGGTCCGGAGTAAGGGCAGCCGACAGAGGCGGCGGCGGATGCCACCCGTGCCGCGTCCGGTTCCGGGCCGATCAGGTGCGGGGCGAGCGCGATGGACGTGGCGCCCGCCGCGCGGAGCTGCTCGGCGGCTGCCTTGACGGACGCCTCGTCGTTCAGCGAGGCGGTGAAGACGGGCGCGGCCAGGCGGGACGCGAGCAGCACGCCGGTGACCTCGGCCTGCCGGACGGCGGCGGCGTCGCCTGGGGTGGCGATGATGACGCCGGACGCGGCGGTCACCATCGTCATCAGCCTGATCCGGTCGGCGCGGGCGAGGCCGGAGTCGGCGAGCCGGTCGTGCAGGGCCTCGGCGATGAGCGGGTGCGGGCCGAGCGGCTCGGCGGCGACGGCGTTGGCCGGGGCCGCCGCGACGGCGTTGCGCAGGGCCGCGTCCATGGCCGCGTCGGGGCCGGTGGACAGCGGCACGACCACGGCGCCGAGCTCGTCCGGGTCGTGGCGCAGCCCGGCGAGGACGTTGTGCAGGTTCGCCTCGTCGCCCTCCAGGTAGGCGACGCGGGCGGGCTGGCCGGTGTGCTCGATCTCGACGAGCCGCGCCAGCTCCAGGGCGGGCTCGGCGCCGGCCCGCCGGGCGGGGCCGGGGACGGCCAGGACCAGCGTGGGGGATCCGGGGGGAAGCAGGAACGATTCGTCGCCGCGGTGCCGGCCGCCGCGGGGGGCGCGGCGCCGTCGCGACGGCAGTGCCTCGGGTACCTGGCTTTCGGGACTCACGGCGGGCATCGTAACGCCCTCCCGCCAGGAGGTCGGCCTCCCGTCCCGGCCGCCGTCGTTGCCTGGGTGAATCGTGGTCTCCTTCCCGTGCCGGCCGCGAGGCGAAGTGGTGGTGAAGAAGCAGAGTATGGCGCAATGGCCCGGGACAACAGAGGGAAATGACGTAAATTGTCCTGATTTGCCGCTATCTTCTTCTGTCCGGATCGGGCATCCCGGGGCGGTGCGGCCCATGCCGGTCGGTCGCAGGAATGGCGGCAATGCCCACGAAAGGGGCCAAAGCGGTTGCGGGGCCGTCGCGAGCCGCCTTTATGATCCAGGGACCCTTGGCCGCCGGACGCTGGGGGAACTGAGGGAGCCCGATGATGCACGACACCGTGACCGGCGAGCTGAACTGGCTGCTCAACGATTTCGCGCGGCGGGTGCCGGCCGTGCGGCAGGCGGTGATCCTCTCCCGGGACGGCCTGGCCGTCGCCGCGTCCGGCGAGCTCGGCCGCGAGGACGCCGAGCACCTGTCCGCGCTGGCGTCCGGCCTGCAGAGCCTCGCGCGCGGCGCGGGACGGCACTTCGCGGGCGGGAACGTCCGGCAGAGCATCATCGAGATGGACGCGCTGCTGCTGTTCGTGTCGGCCGCCGGGGACGGCACCTGCCTCGCCGTGCTGGCCGAGGCGGAGGCCGACGCGGGACTCGTCGCCTACGAGATGGCGGTGCTGATCAAGCGCGCCGGGCGGCACATGCAGGCGAGCCCGAGGTTCGGGACGCAGGTCGGCGGCGAGCGACTCGGAATGTCCTGACCTGCCGGAATTCGCCCAAGCGCACGGATGTCCGATCGGCGGGAAGCCCCGACGTAGTAGGCTCCCGCACACCTCCGTACTCCCACGCATCGGGAGGAATCCCCCCGAATGACCCGCCCTCGGTTCTCCTCCATCCGGGCGAGGATCAGCCTGCTGGTCCTCGTGCCGCTGCTGGCGCTGGCCTCGCTGTGGGTGTTCCTGACCGGCATCACCTACGGTGACGCGGACGAGCTGCTGCAGAGCCGCAAGTTCCAGCAGGAGACGGTGCTGCCCATGCAGCGGCTCATCGACGGGCTGCAGAAGGAGCGGCGCCTGTCGATGGCCGAGCTCGGCGGCGACCGGGGCGCGGCACCGGGGGCCATGCGCAAGCAGCGGGAGGCGACCGACAGGGCGGCGGCCGACGTTCGCGCGGGCAGCCGCGACCAGGGCCTGCGGGAGGCGATCCTGCCCCAGATCGTCCGGCGGCTGGACGCGCTCGTCCAGCGCCTGGGCACGCTCCAGACCGTCCGCCGCGGCGTCGACCAGCGGATCGCCGACCGCGGCGAGGTGCTCCGCGAGTACGGCGACCTCATCGACGCGGGCTTCGCCATCTACAACGCGACCACGCCCGGGGACGGGTCCATCACCGCGCACGCCCGCACCCTCACCGCGCTCGGCCGCGCCCGCGAGTTCATGTCCCGCGAGGACGCGCTGCTGACCGGCGCGCTCGCCGCCGGGCGGATCACCACCGCCGAGCGCGGCCTGTTCGCGCAGCTCGTCGGGGCGCAGCGGATGCTCTACGCCGACACCGCCGCGAACCTCCCGGACGCCGACCGCGCCCGCTACCACCGCCTCGTCGACTCCCCGCAGTTCACCCGGCTCCGCACGCTGGAGGACCATGTCATCCGCGGCGCCGAGCCGGCCGACGAGGAGGCCGCGCGGGCGCGCCCGGCGGGCCGCCATGGGCAGGCCGCGCGCGGCCCGCTCATCGAGGCGCGCGACTGGCGCTCCACCGCCGACACCGCCAACGCCCGCATGTACGAGCTCGAGAACAAGGTCCTCGACGACGTCACCGAGCACGCCAGGGGCATCGCGATCAACGCGTTCTGGCGGCTCGCGTTCGCCGGCGGCCTCGGGCTGCTCGCGATCGCGGCGTCGGCGTTCATCGCGGCCCGCGTCTCGCGGCGGCTGCTGCGCGAGTGCCGGACGCTCGCCGCCGGCGTCGTGGACTTCACCCGCGAGCGGCTGCCGAAGCTCGCCGAGCAGGTCCGCGCCGGGCGCCCCGCCGACCCGGCGCCGGAGCCGGCCGTCGACTACCGCATCGACGAGATCCGCCAGATCGCCGAGTCGTTCGACCGGGCCCGCGACGCCGTCCTGGCCGCAGCCGAGGGCGAGGTCGGGGCGCGGCGCGGCATCAGCGAGGTGTTCGTCAACCTCGCCCGCCGCAACCAGGCGCTGCTGCACCGGCAGCTCGGGCTGCTCGACACGATGGAGCGCCGCACCGAGGACCCGAACGAGCTGTCGGACCTGTTCCGCCTCGACCACCTCGCGACCCGCATGCGCCGGCACGCCGAGGGCCTGGTGATCCTCGCCGGCAAGACCGCCGGGCGCGGCTGGCGCCGTCCCGTGCCGCTGGTGGACGTGGTCCGCGGCGCGGTCGCCGAGGTCGAGGACTACCCGCGCGTCCGGGTGCAGCCGCTGCCGCGGATCGCGCTGCTCGGCTCCGCCGTCGCCGACGTCATCCACCTGCTCGCCGAGGTGGTCGAGAACGCCACCACGTTCTCGCCGCCGCAGTCGCCGGTGCGGGTCGGCGGCCAGCCGGTCGCCAACGGGTTCGCGATCGAGGTCGAGGACCGCGGGCTCGGCATGACCGAGGAGGGGCTGCGCGCCGCCAACGAGCGGCTCGCCAGCCCGCCGGAGTTCGACCCGTCCGACAGCGCCCAGCTCGGGCTGTTCGTCGTGGCGCGGCTGGCGGAGCGGCACGCGATCACGGTCACGCTGCGCCCGTCCCCGTACGGGGGGACGACGGCGGTCGCGCTGATCCCGAGCGCGCTCGTCGTGGAGGACTTCGAGCAGGAGCCGTCGCCGCGCCGCCAGACCGGGCCGCTGCCCGAGCTGCCGGACGTGGAGGCGGACCTGTGGGGCTCGGGCGGCTCCGTCCGGCTGGTCGCCGAGACGGAGACCAGGGCGGAGACGGAGGCGGCGGCGGAGCCCGAGGCCCGGCCCGAGCCCGTGGAGCCGCCGAAGAAGGGCGAGCTGCCCAAGCGGCGGCGGCAGCAGCATCTCGCGCCGCAGCTCAAACGGCGCGTCGACGAGCGCCTGGCCGCCAAGGGCCAGACACCACCGGCCACGGCACCACCGGCCACAGCCCGACCGGCCACAGCGCCACCGGCCGCTCCGCCCGTCCCGCCGAAACCCGAGCCCGCCGCACCGGCCAAGCCCGCCGAGCCCGCCATGCCGTTGTCCGCGCCCGTACCGATGGACGCGGCCCCGGCCGCCCCCGCGCCCGGCGGGGCCCAGGCGCCGGAACGGTCCGCGGAGCGCTCGCCCGAGGCGATGCGATCGAAGCTGTCCGCCATGCAGCGCGGCTGGCAGCGCGGCAGGCAGGACGCGGCCGGCGGCGAGCCGGGACAGAACCCATCCGACCAGGAGCGGAGACCAGGCGACCAGGAGGACGACACCCCATGACAGAGGCCCAGTACTCCGCCGCGGACGCCACGGGCGGCAAGCCCGGCGGCGAGCTGGACTGGCTGCTGGACAGCCTCGTCCAGCGGGTGGACGCCGTCCAGAACGCGGTGGTGCTGTCGAGCGACGGGCTGCGGATGGCGGCCTCCAGCGGGCTCGCCCGCGAGGAGTCCGACCACCTGGCCGCCGTGGCGGCCAGCTTCCAGAGCCTCGCGCGCGGGGCGGGGGAGTCGTTCGGCGGCGGGCCCGTCCGGCAGACGATCGTGGAGATGGAGTCCTCGTTCCTGTTCGTCACCGCCGCCGGGCACGGCGCGTGCCTCGCCGTTCTCGCCGCCGCGGACGCCGACCTCGGGATCATCGCCTACGAGATGGCGATGCTCGTCGCGCGCGTCGGGCAGCACCTGTCCGCCGACCCGCGGCGGGCCGCCGTGGCCGAACCGGGCGGCGGGTGAGGCATGCAGGACGCCGCCTGGCATGAGGAGGAGGACGCCCCGGGTCCGGTCGTGCGGCCCTACGCGCTCACCGGAGGCCGCACGCGCTACGAGGGCGAGGACTTCGACCTCGTCGCGCTGATCGCCGCCGTGGACGCGCCGGAACCCGCCGCCGACCCCCTGCTGCCGGCGCCCTGGGCGCCGGAACATGACATGATCTTGGAGCTTTGCCGCACACCGCTGTCGGTCGCCGAGATAGCGTCGGATCTGGAACTTCCCCTCGGGGTCGTCCGTGTCCTGCTCGGTGATCTGCTCGACCGCACGCTGATACAGGTCCGGCGCCCGGCGCCGGTGGCGCAGTTCCCCAGCGAGCGCGTACTCAAGGAAGTGATCGATGGAATCCGTGCGCTCTGACGCGGCCGCCGCACAGGGCGATTCCGCGCTGACGGTGAAGATCCTCGTGGCCGGTGGTTTCGGCGTCGGCAAGACCACCCTGGTCAGCGCGGTCAGTGAGATCCGCCCGCTGCGCACCGAGGAGGCCCTGACCGAGAAGAGCATCGGGGTCGACGACACCAGCGCCGTCATGGGCAAGACGACGACGACCGTGGCGATGGACTTCGGGCGGATCACCCTGCCCAACGGCCTCGTGCTGTTCGTCTTCGGGACGCCCGGCCAGGACCGGTTCTGGTTCATGTGGGACGAGCTGGCCAAGGGCGCGCTCGGCGCGGTCGTCCTCGTGGACACCCGGCGCCTGGCCGACTGCTTCGCCTCCGTGGACTACTTCGAGCGGCGCGGGCTGCCGTTCATCATCGGCGTGAACCGGTTCGACGGGCCGGGCCGGCACACCGCCGACCAGGTCCGCGACGCACTCGACCTGTCGCCCGACATCCCGGTGATCTCCTGCGACGCGCGCGACCGGGAGGACGCCAAGCAGGTGCTCATCACGCTGGTCGAGCACATCATGCGGACGATGAGCAGCCGCCAGGCGACGATCAGCTACTAGCGAGTCCGGGAGAGGCCCCCGCGGCGGGGCCGGGGGGGCCTCTCCATGTGGACCTTTGTCCTCTGGGTGGAAAAAGTTGAGATGATCTAGAAGAAAGGTCTTCTCAGCGCGGCGAAAGCCGGTTACCGTCTCGCCAAGCCCCCCGACCGGGCCCTCACCAGGAGAGGACGGCGTGATGCGCATGTCGGCTCGCCCGCAGAACGTGCATCAGGCACGGCTGCTGCGGCTGCTGCGCGACGAGGGCCCGCGCTCGCGCGCCGAGCTGGGCGACGTCGTCAGGCTGTCGCGGTCGAAGCTGGCCGTGGAGCTGGACCGGCTGGTCGAGCTCGGGCTCGTGGAGGGCGCCGGGCTCGCCGCGTCCCGGGGCGGGCGGCCGTCCGGGATCGTCCGGCTGTCGCCGCGGCTGCGGTTCGTCGCCTTCGACATCGGCGCCACCTCGATCGACGTCGCCGTCACCGACGGCGAGCTGGAGGTGCTCGGCCACGTCGGCGAGCAGTGCGACGTGCGGCAGGGCGCGACCGTCGTCCTCGACCGGGCGCTGGACCTGCTCGGCAAGCTGCGCGACGAGGGCCTCATCCCGCAGGTGCACGGCACCGGCATCGGCGTCCCCGGGCCGGTCAGCTTCCGGGACGGGATGCCGGTCGTCCCGCCGATCATGCCCGGCTGGGACCGCTTCCCGGTGCGCGACGCGATCGGCCAGGAGCTCGGCTGCCCGGTGCTGGTCGACAACGACGTGAACCTGATGGCGCTCGGCGAGCTGCACGCCGGGCTCGCCCGCTCGGTGGACGACTTCCTGCTCGTCAAGATCGGCACCGGGATCGGCTGCGGCATCGTCGTGGACGGCGCCATCTACCGCGGCGTGTCCGGCAGCGCCGGCGACATCGGCCACATCCGCGTGGACGGCGCCCAATCCGGCAAGAGCCCGATCTGCGCCTGCGGCAACGCCGGCTGCCTGGAGGCGTTCTTCGGCGGCGCCGCGCTCGCGCGGGACGCGTCGGCGGCGGCGGGCTCGGGGGAGTCGCCGCAGCTCGCAGCGCTGCTGGAGACGCACGGTGCGCTGACGGCCGAGCACGTCGGCGAGGCCGCGGCGGCGGGCGACCCGGTCGCCGTGCGGCTCATCCGGGAGGGCGGCCGGCACGTCGGGCAGGTCCTCGCCGGGCTCGTCAGCTTCTTCAACCCGGGCCTGGTCATCATCGCGGGCGGAGTCGCCGGGCTCGGCCACGCGCTGCTCGCCGAGATCCGTAGCGTCGTCTACCGCCGGTCCGCGCCGCTCGCGACCGGCAACCTCCCGATCGTGCTGTCCGAGCTCGCCGGGACCGCCGGCGTCGTCGGCGGCGCCCGGCTCATCAGCGACCACGTCTTCTCCTACACCGCCGCCTGACGTCCCGACTCCGCCCGTCCCTTCGACTTCGTTCCTCCCGCCCCCCGAGGAGGCCCGATGGGCTCGTCCGCACCCGAACCGCTGCTGGTGATGCGCGGCATCGTCAAGCAGTTCCCCGGCGTCCGCGCGCTGGACGGCGTCGACCTCGACGTGCGCCCCGGCGAGGTGCACTGCCTGCTCGGGCAGAACGGCGCCGGGAAGTCGACGCTCATCAAGGTCCTCGCGGGCGCGCACCAGCCGGACGCGGGCGAGATCGTCTTCGCGGGCGCGCCGGTGCGGCTCGCCGGTCCGACCGCCGCGATGCGGGCGGGCATCGCGACCATCTACCAGGAGCTCGACCTGGTGGACGGCCTGTCCGTCGCGGAGAACATCTTCCTCGGCCACGAGAAGGCGACGTTCGGGTTCACCCGGCGCGGCGACACCGAGCGGGCGGCGCGGGAGCTGCTCGGCCGGCTCGGGCACGCCGAGATCCCGCCGCGCCGCGAGGTCGGGCGGCTGCCCGCGGCGGGCAAGCAGGTCGTCAGCATGGCCCGCGCGCTCTCGCACGACGCGCGTCTCATCGTGATGGACGAGCCGTCCGCCGCGCTCGCGCACGACGAGGTCGGCAACCTGTTCCGCATCATCCGGGAGCTGACCGGCGCGGGCGTCGCGGTCGTCTACATCTCGCACCGGCTTGAGGAGATCCGCGAGATCGGCGACCGGGTGACCGTCCTCAAGGACGGCCGGGCCGTCGCGGTCGGGCTCCCGGCGCGCACGACGTCCACCGGCGAGATCGTGTCGCTGATGACGGGACGCGACGTCGAGTACGTCTTCCCGGAACGTTCCGAAGAGCCGTCCGGGGACCGGCCGGAGATCCTCCGCGTGGAGAACCTGGCGCTGCCCGGGTCGTTCGAGGACGTGTCGTTCAGCGTCCGCGCGGGCGAGATCGTCGGGCTGGCCGGGCTCGTCGGGTCGGGGCGCTCGGAGATCCTGGAGACCGTCTACGGGGCGCGGCGGCCCGCGCGGGGACGGGTGCTCGTCGACGGGCGTCCGGTGCGTCCCGGCGACACGGGCGCGGCGGTGCGGCGCGGCATGGGCATGGCGCCCGAGGAGCGCAAGAGCCAGGCGCTGCTGCCGAACGACACGGTCGCCGGGAACGTCAGCGTCGCCGGGCTGTCCCGGTACGCCTCGTTCGGCTGGCTCAGCCGCCGTCGCGAGCTCGCCGACGTCCGCCGCCAGATCGAGGCGCTCGACATCCGCCCGCCCGACCCGGGACGTCCCGTCGTGACGCTGTCGGGCGGCAACCAGCAGAAGGTCGTCCTCGCCCGCTGGCTGACCGGGGCCTCCGGAAAGGACGCGACCGGGCTGCGGCTGCTGATCCTGGACGAGCCGACCCGCGGCGTGGACGTCGGCGCCCGCGCCGAGCTGTACGCGCTGATCCGCGGGCTGGCGGGGCGCGGCATCGGGGTGCTGCTGGTGTCCAGCGAGGTCCCCGAGGTGCTCGGGCTCGCCGACCGGGTCCTCGTCGTCCGGGAGGGGCGCGTCGTGCACACCGGCGCCGCCCGCGACCTCGACGAGGCCGCCGTGCTCAACATGATCATGGAAGGGAGCGCGCTGTGACTAAGGCGGGCCTCAACGAGCGGCGCGACGGCACCCTCGTCTCCCTGACGAAGAAGGTCGGGAACGGCGCGCCGGCCGGCGGCGGTGTCGGCGAGATCCGGCACCTCGGCCTGGTCGCGGCGCTGGTGCTGCTGTGCGCGGCCGGGCTGATCACCGAGCCGGAGAACTTCGCGACGTCCGGGAACGCGGTCGGCGTGCTCGTGCTCGCCGCCACCATCGGCGTGATCACCGTCGGCCAGACCTTCGTGATCATCGGCGGCGGGATCGACCTGTCGGTCGGGTCGGTGATGGCGCTGGCGTCGGTGTGGGCGACGACGGTCGCGACGCAGTCCTACGGCCCGGCGGTCATGGCGATGTGCGCGATCCTCGTCGGCACCGGGTCGGGCGTCGTCACCGGGCTGCTGATCTCCTACGGGCGGATGGTGCCGTTCATCGCCACCCTCGCGATGCTCGTCGCCGCGCGCGGCCTCGCGCAGCGGATGTCGGACCGCAAGACCCAGCTGGTCCGCCCGGAGAACAACGCCATCGAGGCGCTGTCCACGACGAAGCTGATCGGGCTGCCGCTGCTGGTGTACATCTTCGCGGCCGTCGCCGTCGCGGGATGGCTGCTGCTCAACCGCACCACGTTCGGCCGCCGGACGTTCGCGGTCGGCGGGAACCGGGAGGCGGCGCGGCTCGCGGGCATCGACGTCCGGCGGCACACGCTGCTGCTGTACGCGCTGTCCGGGTTCTGCTGCGGCATCGCCGCGATCATCATCATGGCGCTGACCACCACCGGCTCCAGCACCCACGGCGACCTCTACGAGCTGGACGCGATCGCCGCCGTCATCATCGGCGGGACGCTGCTGACCGGCGGCCGCGGCACGATCACCGGGTCCATCCTCGGCGTGCTGATCTTCACCCTCATCACCAACCTGTTCATCCTGAACGGCCTGCAGACCAGCGACCAGCTCATCGCCAAGGGCGTGATCATCGGGATCGCCGTGCTGCTGCAGCGCCGCGGGCTCCGCTCGCCCACCTGAACACCCCCCGTCCCACCCCCCATGACCAGGAGCAGTCATGAGCGACCACACACCTCGCCCGTCCCGCAGAGGGGTCCTGTTCGGCGGCGCCGTCGTCGCGGCCGGAACCCTGGCCGCGGCCTGCACCGGCAACAGCGAGAAGGACCCGGCGCCCGCCGCGCAGGCGGGCACGCTCGGCGGCGACAACGACAAGCCCGGCACGCCGGTGACGCTCGGGTTCTCCGCGCCCGCCGCCGACCACGGCTGGATCGCCGCGATCGCCAAGAACGCCGAGGCGCAGGCCAAGAAGTACCCGGACGTCACGTTCAAGCCGGTCGAGCCGACCAACGACATCAACCAGCAGATCTCGGCCGTCGAGTCGCTGATCCGCGCGAAGGTCGGCGCGCTGGTGATCCTGCCGAACGACGGCGAGCAGCTGAACCAGGTCGCGCGCAAGGCGATGGACGCGGGCATCCCGGTCGTCAACCTCGACCGTGTCTTCCCCGACAAGCTGTCGTACCGGACGTGGATCGGCGGCGACAACTACGGCATGGGCGTCGCCGCCGGGCACTACGTCGGCAAGAAGCTGAAGGCCAAGGGCGTCGCGGACCCGGTGATCGTGGAGATCCAGGGCATCGCGACGCTGCCGCTGACGCAGGACCGCAGCAAGGGCTTCGCGGACGCGCTGAAGTCCTACGGCTTCTCCGTCACCGCCAAGCAGGACGCGAAGTTCACCGTCGAGTCCGGCAACCAGGTCGCCTCCAACCTGCTGCGCGCCCACAAGAAGATCGACGCGCTGTGGAACCACGACGACGACCAGGGCGTCGGCGTGCTCGCCGCGATCAAGCAGTCGGGCCGCACGGAGTTCTTCATGGTCGGCAGCGCCGGCTCGGCCAACGCGATGCGGGAGATCAAGGCCGGCGGGGTGCTGGAGGCGACCGTCACCTACTCGCCGACGATGGCCGCGTCCGCGATCAAGCTGGGCCGGCTGATCGCGCAGGGCAAGGGCATGGCGGACCTGGTCGAGCAGCAGGCGCCGCAGTCGATCACGCTCGCGTCCGAGACGGTCACCAAGGACAACGTCGACCGCTACATGCCGCTCGGTTTCGAGTCCTGAGCCGCGGGGGCGCCGGCGCGCCCGCACGGGGGGGGGCGGGCGCGCCGGCCGGAAGCACCGCGCCGGACGAGCACTAGGGGAGCAGACATATGACGACGACGGTCGGTGTCGGGATGGTCGGGCACGCGTTCATGGGGCGCGCCCACTCGCAGGCGTGGCGCAGCGTCGGGCCGTTCTTCGGGCCGCCGCTGACACCCGTCATGACCGCCCTGGCCGGACGCTCCGCAGAGCGCGCCGGGGCCGCCGCCGCGTCGCTCGGCTGGGCGTCGGTGGAGACCGACTGGAAGGAACTGCTCCGCCGCGACGACGTTCAGATCGTCGACATCTGCACGCCCGGCGACACCCACGCCGAGATCGCCGTCGCCGCGCTCGACGCGGGCAAGCACGTGCTGTGCGAGAAGCCGCTCGGCAACACGGTCGCGGAGGCGGCGGCGATGGCCGCGGCGGCCGGGCGGGCGCGGGCGCGCGGCGTCCGGTCGATGATCGGGTTCAACTACCGGCGCGTCCCGGCGGTCACGCTCGCCCGCAGGCTGGTGGCGGAGGGCCGCGTCGGGACCGTCCGGCACATCCGCGCCCAGTACCTCCAGGACTGGCTCGCCGACCCGCAGGCCCCGTTCAGCTGGCGGCTGGACCGTGACAAGGCCGGGTCGGGCGCGCTCGGCGACATCGCCTCGCACATCGTCGACACCGCGCAGTTCATCACCGGGCACGCGCTGACCGGGGTGTCGGCGCTGCTGGACACGTTCGTCCCGGAACGTCCGCTGCCTGGCGGCGGCACGGCCCAGGTCACCGTGGACGACGCCGCCCTGTTCATCGCCCGCACCGACGGCGGCGCGCTCGCGACGTTCGAGGCGACCCGGTTCGCCACCGGGCGCAAGAACGCGCTGCGCATCGAGGTCAGCGGCTCGTCCGGCGCGCTGGCGTTCGACCTGGAGTCGCTGAACGAGCTCTGGTTCCACGACGCGGGCGACGACGCGGCGGCGGCCGGATTCCGGCGGATCGTCGTGACCGAGCCCGTCCACCCGTACGCCGGGCGGTGGTGGCCGCCCGGACACCTCCTGGGGTACGAGCACACGTTCACCCACCAGATCGCCGACCTGCTCGCCGCCATCGCGGACGGCACCGACCCGAGCCCCTCGTTCGCCGACGGGCTCCAGGTACAGCGCGTCCTCGCCGCGGTCGCCGCCAGCGCCGCCGCGAAGTGCTGGGTGGACGTCGAAGGGAGCGAATGACAGTGGCACGACCGATCACGCTGTTCACCGGCCAGTGGGCGGACCTGCCGTTCGAGGAGGTCTGCCGGCTCGCGTCCGGCTGGGGCTACGCGGGCCTGGAGATCGCCTGCTGGGGCGACCACTTCGAGGTCGACAGGGCCCTCGCCGACGACGCCTACATCCCGCGCAGGCTGGAGATCCTCGCCAAGCACGACCTGAAGGTGTGGGCGATCTCCAACCATCTCGTCGGGCAGGCCGTCTGCGACATCCCGGACGAGCGGCACCAGGCGATCCTGCCGCCGCGCATCTGGGGCGACGGCGAGCCCGAGGGCGTCCGGCGGCGCGCGGCGGCGGAGATGCAGGACACGGCCCGTGCCGCCGCCGCGCTGGGCGTGGACACCGTCGCCGGGTTCACCGGGTCCTCGATCTGGCACACGGTCGCGATGTTCCCGCCCGTCCCCGACGCGATGGTCGAGTGCGGCTACGCCGACTTCGCCGACCGCTGGAACCCGATCCTGGACGTGTTCGACGAGGTCGGCGTCCGGTTCGCGCACGAGGTGCACCCGAGCGAGATCGCCTACGACTACTGGACGACCGTCCGGACCCTGGAGGCGATCGGGCACCGTCCCGCGTTCGGGCTGAACTTCGACCCGTCCCACTTCGTCTGGCAGGACCTCGACCCGGTCGGCTTCCTGTTCGACTTCCGCGACCGGATCTACCACGTCGACTGCAAGGACACGAAGGTCCGCACGGGCGACGGGCGCCGCGGGCGGCTCTCGTCCCACCTGCCCTGGGCGGACCTGAGGCGCGGCTGGGACTTCATCTCCACCGGCCGCGGCGACGTCCCCTGGGAGGACGTGTTCCGCGCCCTCAACGCCATCGGCTACGACGGGCCGATCTCGATCGAGTGGGAGGACGCCGGAATGGACCGCCTCCAGGGGGCTCCGGAGGCCCTGGAGTTCGTCCGCGCACTCAACGCGATCGAGCCGCCGGCGGCCGCGTTCGACGCCGCGTTCTCGGCCGACGAGACCGACTCGCCCGACGCGTCGGACGCCTCCGATTGACCTGCGGCGTGCCGCTCCCGTGAGGCCACGCACGGGAGCGGCACGTCGCCTCGTTCAGCCGGGCGGGTGCTCGAACCTCAGGTCGGCGAAGTCGAAGCCCGGCGACACGATGCAGCTGACCAGGACCTCTTCCCGCCCGGCCGGGCGCGCGGCCTGCCAGACGCCGGGCGGCACGACGACCTGCGGCACGTGCCCGTCCGCCAGGGCCACGCCCAGCGTGATCGTTTCCGCTGTCCCGGACGGGCGTTCCCCGTCGCCGCCGAGCAGCAGCGACAGCGGGCCGCCCCGATGCCACAACCACACCTCGGCGGACCGGACCGCATGCCAGACCGACTCCTCGCCCGGCTGCAGCAGGAAGTAGATGCCGGTGGCGGAGGACCGCTCGCCCGGGTAGCCGTCCGGCGTGAAGGACGCGTCCGACCGCCAGGTCTCCCGGTACCAGCCGCCCTCGGGATGCGGCAGCAGGTCCAGCGCCTCGGCGGTCGCGGGCCGGTCGAGGAGCGCCGTGTGCCGCCCGTCGGGGCCGCGCCGGGCGTACCGGACGCGGGACGCCGCCGTCCGGTCGATCACCCCGCGGGGCGGCGACGCGCCGGGCTCCGGGTCGAGCGTGACGGCCACGACCTGCCCGTCCGCGAACACGTCGTCGGCGACGGCCAGTGCTCCGGGTTCGTCTTCGGGCGCCCACACCGCCCCCGCGTCGGACAGCACGAACCGCGGGCCGGGCTGGGCGCGCCAGCCGTCGAGCGTCGTCAGCAGCAGCACATGATCAAGCCTAATACCGGCGGCCGAACGGAGCTCGTCCGCTGAACGGTGGCGGGTGGGAGCTGGAGGACGGTCAGGTCGTTCCGGTCAGTCCATCTGGGAGAGGCGGGCCGGGTCGAAGGCCATGGGGTAGGGGCGGTCCAGGGCGATCGCCTCGCCGGAGCGGGCCTTGCCGGTCAGCTCGTAGCGGCCGTCCACGAGCTCCAGGAAGGTGATGGCGGGACGCGGCTCCAGGTCGACGAGCCAGTAGTGCGGGATGCCGGTCGCGGCGTACTCGTCCACCTTGCGGACGCGGTCGATCTGCTCGTTCACCGTGCGCGGCGTCACGACCTCGGCGACCAGCAGGAGGTCGGGCCCGTAGTAGGTGCGGGTCTGGCGCTCCAGGGCGGCGCGGGCGGTGTCGCGGGTCACGGCGAACACGTCCGGCTTGCGGACCCCGGCCGGGGTCGTCACGTCCTGCGGGGCGCCGGCGATGTGGACGTCGGCGTCCGCGTGCCGGGCCGCCTCCTTCAGGATCGCCTTCAGCTGGTCGGCGGCGTGGTCGTGCCACAGGTCGCCGGGCAGCTCGTTCAGCCAGCCGTCGGCGAGCTCGTAGCGGCGGCCGTCCTCGGGGAGCGCGTCGAGGTCGTACAGCGTGTACGGACCATGCGTGCGGCCGAGCGTCCCGCCCATCGATCGTCCCCCCTTGGTGCCGGCCCCTTCCGAATCTAGCGGACGGAGGTCCGGCGGGGCCGCAGGCAAGATCGCGCGCGTCGGGATGCGGTCAATGTCTCGAAAACCGAGGGGCGGCGAGTTACGATACATCTCGTCTTGAGGGGAGAGATGCGATGAGCGCCGAGCAGCAGCAGGCCCAGGCCGTTCGCGCCTCGGACGGCGACCGCGACGACATGCTCGTCCGGCTGCACACGGCCTTCGCGGTGGGACGGCTGACCGAGGCGGAGCTCGACGAGCGCATCGACCGCGTGCTCGCGGCGCGCACGCACGGCCAGCTCTGGGCCGTGGCCGCCGACCTGCCGTCCGACGACGCCCGGGTCGCGCCGGCGGGGTCCACGCAGGCACCGGCCGGACGCTTCCAGCTCGCCTACAAGGGCTCGCTCAAGCGGGCCGGACGCTGGCGGCTGCCCGAGCGGTGCACGGTCGTGGTCTACAAGGGCACCGGGCTGCTCGACCTGCGCGGCGCCGAGCTGGACGCCCAGGTCACCGAGCTGCGGTTGATCGTCTACAAGTCGGCGGTCGAGATCGTCGTCCCGCCGGGCGTGCGCGTTGAGGCGGGCGGCATGGGCGTTTCCGCCGAGATCCACGGCGTCCCGCCCGCCGGCGCGCCGGTCGTCCATATACGGGGTTATGCCTACAAGGGGTCGATCGAGGCGAAAGATCGTATACGCCCGGCCTGAAGTGATAGAACGCTCCCGCGGCCTCATCGGCCGCCGTTCACGCGGATGTCCATGCATGGGCCTGCGTGGCGCGATTTGATGGTGGTCCGACAGGACCGTGAAGGAGCGCGTGTGACGGCGAGGACCCCGGAGCAGCACGAGGCCCGGCGGACGGCCGAGGAGGAGCCCGCCGGCTCCCGCGAGGTCCGGCGGCGGCTGACGTTCGGCGTCGCCGGCGATCTCGCGGACCTGCCCGCGACGCTGTCGCCCTGGCAGCGCGCGTACGAGGCCTGGCGCGCCACCGGCCTGCGCTGGGGCCACGGCGCCCCGCCCCGGAACCGCACCGAGCCGGTCGCCGAGCCCCCCGGGGAATCGCCCGCCGACGTCCCGGACGTCCCGGAGCCCGCGCCCCCGAAGCCTGCCGTTCCGAAGCCCGCGTCCCGCAAGCCCGCGGGCGGCCGGACGTTGCCCGATCCTCATGACGTGCTCGTGGCGGGCCCGCCGAAGCCGGCGGCGTCCGGCGCCGGGGCCGGGGCCGGGCTGCGGTCGCGGGTGGCGGTCGCGGTGGGGCTCGTCGCGGTCGCGGGCGGCGTGATCGTCGGCGCGGCCCGGAGCGAGGAGCCCGCGCGGGTGGGGGCGGGCGTCCCGGGGCCGGTGGCGGCGGACGCGCTGTTCGCCCCCGACCCCGCCGCCGCGACCGACGGGCTCGTCCAGGAGCTCACCGCCGTCTCCGCCGCAGGCGGGACGATCGTCGCCGCGGGCACCGAGGGCGACGGAGTCCCCGGCCAGGAACGGGCCCGGTTCATCGTTTCCGCCGACGGCGGGCGCACCTGGTCGGTCGCCGGCGTGGCCGCGGCGGACGGCTCGGCGCCCCCGCGCGGTGACGGCCCGCGCCACCTCGCCGGATCGGCGGGCAACTGGCTGGCGCTCGGCGCATCGTCCGGCGGCGCCCCGGTGGCGTGGACGAGCGCCACCGCGACGACCTGGACGAGGGTCCCGCTCGGCGCGCCGTTCACGCCGTCCGACACGGTGAACGCGTTGGCCGGCACCGGCACCGGGTTCGTCGCCGCCGGGACGGCCGCGGGCCGCGCCGCCGTCTGGACGTCGGCCGACCGCCGGACCTGGCGCCGCACCGCCGGTCCCGCCGGGGTCGCGAGCCTCGACCGCGTCGCCGCGCGCGGGAACGTCCTGGTCGCGCACGGGACGTACGTCAAGAAGGTCACCGCGCGGAAGGCCGGGAAGAAGGTCACTCGCAAGGTGCGGGCCGATGGCCTCTGGCGGTCCGCGGACGGCGGGCGCACCTGGACGGCCGCGGCGGTCCCGCAGGCCCAGGGCTCCTACGGTCCGACGAAGGGCTTGGCGGCCGGGCCGGGCTGGTTCGCGACCGTTCGCGAGGGACGCCAGCCGATAGGTAAGAGGAAGAGCCGCCGGATCCAGCGTTTCGGTGTCCTGTTCACCTCGGTCGACGGCCTGAGATGGCAGGCCGCGAGCCGGTTCGGCGGTTACGGCATCGAGCGGTTCGGCGGGAACGGCGGGAACGGCGGGAACGGTGGCTTGGCCGTCCTGGTGCGAGGCGCCAAGGGCGCGCGCAACGTCTTGCGGAGCGATGACGGCCGCACCTGGCGGCCGGGCGGCACCGTCCCGGCGCCCGTGCAGAGCAGTGCCGTGACGGTCGCAGGTCCCAGGCTCGTGGTCGCTGGACGTCAGGGCAACGACGCTTACCTGTCCGGCGTCGATCTGCGAAGCGTGCCGGGCGCCGTCCACCCGGAACGGACGATCAGATCGCTCGCCGCCGCGCCGGGGCGTTCCGTCGCCGCGGGCAGCACCAACGGCAGCGCGGCGATCTGGAGCGCCCCCGACGGGCGCGCATGGACGCGGGCCCGGTTCCCGGGCACCGGCGGATGGCTCTCGGACGTCGTGCACGGAGCCAGGGGCTGGCTCGCCGTGGGCCGCACATCGGGCGCGCGGCCCGGCCCTCTCGCCCTGACCTCGCAGGACGGGCTGGCCTGGCGGACATCGCCGTTCCCCGGCGGCCCGCCGCCCGTGGCGGTCACGTCCGGCCCGGCCGGTTACGTCGCGGTCGGGGCGGGCGCGGCATGGCGCTCGTCCGATCTCCGGGTCTGGCGGCGCACCGCCCTGAACGGCCCCGCCGCCGACGTCACCGTGGCGGCGGGCACGTACGTGGCGGTCGGCGGCCGGGACAGGGGGCCCGCCGTGTGGAAGTCCCCGGACGGCCTGCGGTGGACCGCCGTCAAGCTCCCGTCCGGCCTCGCGAAAGGCCCGCTCACCGAGGTGGCCGCGCACGGCCGCACTCTGGTGGCGCTCGCCGCCGGTGGCGTGCCGCTGGTCTCCGCCGACGGCGGGACGACCTGGGCCCCGCACGGCCTCGGCACGGACGTCACCGCGACCGCCGTCACCGCGACGCCGAACGGATTCGTCGTGGCGGCGCGCACCGCGAAGGGGGACGGCGCCGTCCTCATCTCGGCGGACGGCGTGTCATGGAGCCGTCTCCAGGTCCCGGGCCTGTCGGGGCCCGGCGAGCAGCGGCTCACCGCGCTGGCGACCATGGGCTCGGCCGTCCTGGCCGTGGGCACCACGTCCGGTGCGCTCACGGAGAGCCCGCTGCTGTGGCACGCGCCCGTCCCGAAGTAGGGCGGGCGTCCTCAGCCGTTGCAGCCGCAGGAGCATCCCTTCGGGCACGAGCAGCCGCCGCCATGTCCGCAACTACAGTCTTTTTTCGTCATGGGCGGAAAGTAGCCTCTGCCCTACTTAGCGGTCTATGGCCGGGACGCGATGAGGGGCTGTCGTCGCGGACACGGGCCGTCCTGTGGCGGGGAACGGACGGCCCGTGTCCGGGTCGGCGGCTAGGCGCGGATGTGCAGGTCCACGCCCAGCAGGATCAGGAACCAGAGGAACACGGCCAGCAGCGCGCTGCCGACCCTGCGGATCAGGTCGCCGTTGATGTAGCCGCGGTCCCAGGCGATGACCAGGCCGATGAGGAGGTAGATGAGGCCGGCCAGGCTGATGTGCGGTCGGTACCGGGTCGCCATTGGGTCGGTCTCCTCCCGTGGGGGTGTGGCGACCGGTCGGTGCCCCGCGGAACGGGGAGAAAACGCCCATACTTGTTATGGACGGGCCAGGACGATCGCTCCGGGCTGTCCCAAAATGGAGACCGGGAGAGCGGGACGGTACCGGTTCTACTCGTCCAGCGACAGTGCGGCCTTCGGGCACGACCGCACCGCGTGCCGGACGCGGTCCTGCTCCGCCGCCGGGACGTCCGGCGCGAGGATCTGCAGTTCGTCCTCGTCATCGAGGTCGAAGACCTCGGGTGCGAGGCCGACGCACACGCCGTTCGCCTCGCACACCAGCGGGTCGACTCGTACTCTCATCGCTTCCTCCCTGTCGCGATCCTCGCCCGTCAGGACGAAAGTAGAACATGTTCTAGTCTCGATGGGCAAGGTCGTCGCCTGGCGGACATATGCCTCGTATATGGTGCCCGGACGGAGGGAGACCGATGACCGACACCAAGGCGTCCGCCGGCGCCGCGATGCCCGTGGACCTGTTGCGCGCGGCGCGCCATGCCAAGGGTTTCATGCCGGACGACGAGGGGCTCGCCCTGTACGAGACCGCTCTGGAGTACGGAACGCGCCTCGCCGGCGCCGGGCCGCTCCTGGAGGTCGGCACCTACTGCGGCAAGTCCGCCGTCTACCTGGGGGCCGCCGCCAGGACGGCCGGGACGATCGTCGTCACGGTCGACCATCACCACGGGTCGGAGGAGAACCAGGCGGGCTGGGAGCACCACGACCCGTCGCTCGTCGACCCGCGCACCGGGCGGCTCGACACGCTGCCGACATTCCGCAAGACGATCGCCGCCGCCGGGCTGGAGGACGAGGTCGTCGCCGTCGTCGGCCAGTCCCGCACGGTCTCGGCCTTCTGGCGGACGCCGCTCGCCCTGCTGTTCATCGACGGCGGCCATGCGGAAGAGCACGCGCAGGCCGACTACGAGGGCTGGGCGCCGCACGTCGCCGCCGGCGGGGCGCTCGCGATCCACGACGTCTTCCCCGACCCCCGGGACGGTGGTCAGCCGCCGTACCACATCTATCTCCGGGCGCTGGAGAGCGGCGCGTTCGAGGAGCGCCGCACGGCCGGTTCGCTCCGCGTCCTGGAGCGGGTCGGCGACGCCGATCCCCTCACGCCCGGCCGACCGTGACGAGCGCGCAGCCGCACGCGATCGGGTCGGACGCCGTGCACGGCCCGAGCGGGCGGCCCGCGATCTCCTTGAAGAGGCGGGCGCCGGGCGAGGCGTCCGCGAGCGCGTCCGCCGCGAGGATCACCGCCGCGGCCGTGTAGGTCGAGCGGTCGCCGGGGAAGTGCCGCCGGTTCTCGAACTGCCAGCCCGTCCAGTACGAGCCGTCCTCGTGCCGCAGGTGCTGGATGGTGGTGAACAGCTCCAGCGCCCGGTCGCGGTCGCCGGCCGCGTCCAGCGCCAGCACCAGCTCGCAGCTCTCCGCCGCCGTCACCCACGGCTGGTCGTCGACGCAGCGGCAGCCGAGGCCCGGCACGACGAACGCGTCCCAGCGGCCGGCGAACCGCCGCGCGGCCGCCGCGCCGCGGACGGGGCCGCCGAGCACCGGGTAGTACCAGTCCATCGACCAGCGGCTCTTGTCGGCGAACGCCTCCGGATGCGCGGCGACCACATGGCCGAGCTGGTCGGCGGCCAGCTCCCACTCCGGCTGCGGCTCGCCGAGATGCTCGGCGAGCGCGACCGCGCAGCGCAGCGACTGGTAGATCGACGAGCAGCCGGTCAGCAGCGCGTGGTCGGACGGGCGGCCGTGCTCGTCCCGCATCCAGATGATCTCGCCGCGCCGGGTCTGCAGCCCGAGCGTGAAGTCGATCGCGCGCCGCACCGCGGGCCACATCCGCAGCGCGAACTCCTCGTCGCCGGTCATCGCCAGCTCGTGCCAGACGCCGACCGCGACGTAGGCGGCGTGGTTGGACTCGCCGCCCGGCTCGGTGACCTCGCCCAGCACCCACTTGGCGGGCCACGACCCGTCCGGGCGCTGGACGCCGCGCAGCCACTCGTACGCGCGGCGGGCCTCGTCGCCGAACCCGGCGACGGTCAGCGCCATCGCCGCCTCGACGTGGTTCCAGGCGTCCACGTGCCCGGGGACGCCCGCAGTCGGGGCGAACCACGGGATCGCGCCGGACTCCTCCTGCTGCGCCGTGATGCTCCGCGCCGTGGCGACGACGTCGTCCGGCGACAGGACCCCCGGCAGCGCGGGCGGGACGATCTCAGCCCGCATCCGCCGTCTCCTCGACCGGCGCCGCGCCCGCCGCGCCCGCGGCCGTGCCCGCCGCCCTGGGCTTGGCGAAGTAGACGACGACGCTCTTGCCGATCAGCGGGTTCAGCGCCCGCTCGGCGAGGCGGGTGGCGAGCGGCCGCTTCATGATGTCCCAGACCAGGACCTGGTGGTACGCCTTCGCCAGCGGGTGGCCGTCGTTGTTCACGCCGACCGCGCATTTGATCCACCAGTACGGGGCGTGCAGGCCGTGCGCGTGGTGGTGGCCGCCGACCTTGAACCCGATCGACTTGAGCTTCGCCTCAAGCTCGGCGCGCGTGTAGATCCGCACGTGGCCGCCGGGCGCGGTGTGGTAGTCCTCCGACAGCGCCCAGCACACCCGCTCCGGCAGCCAGCTCGGCACCGTCACGGCGAGCTTCCCGCCCGGCTTGAGGACGCGCAGCAGCTCGCGCATGGCGCGCATGTCGTCCGGGATGTGCTCCAGCACCTCCGAGGCGACGATCGCGTCGAAGTGGTCGCCGGGGAAGGGCAGGTCGAGCGCGTCGCCCTGCACGGTCTCGGCGGTCGCGTCCTCGGGGACCTCGCCCTCGATGCGCATCGCCCCGAACATCTTCTCGACGCCGGCCAGCTCGCCGGCGTCCTGGTCGAAGGCCACGACGTGCGCGCCCCTGCGGTACAGCTCGAAGGCGTGCCGTCCGGCACCGCAGCCCATGTCGAGGACGCGGTCTCCGGGGGTGACGCGGAACCGGTGGAAATCCACGGTCAGCAGGGTCGTGCTCCTTCCGTGCGGGGGACGCGGGGAAGCGGTCCCTCAGGTGGCCCGGTGCCTCACTCGCCCGTGGCTCACTTGCCCGTGTCTCAGTCGGTCGTGCGCGCGAGCCGCCGGTAGTTCTGCTGGGCGATGGCGGCCCGGTAGTGCTCGACGGTCGCCTTCGCCACCGCCGGCCAGGCGAAGCGCTCCTGGACGCGGCCGAACCCGGCGGCGCCGACGCGCTCGCGCTCGGCGGCGGAGTCGTGCAGCCGCCGCAGCGTCGCGGCGAGCTCCTCCACGTCACCGGGCGCGACGAGCACGCCCCCGTCGCCGACGACCTCGGGCAGCGCCCCGGCGCGGCTCGCGACGAGCGGCGTCCCGGACGCCATGTGCTCCACCGCCGGCAGCGAGAACCCCTCGTACCGGGACGGCACGACCGCGATCTCCGCCGACGCCATCAGCTCGCCCAGCTCCTCGTCGCCGATCCCGTTGACGAACCGGACCCGCTCGCCGAGCGCCAGCTCGCGCACGAGCTTCTCGGTCGGGCCGTCCTTCTGCGGGCGGCTCACGACGATCACGTGCACGTCGCGCTCGGTGGCGAGCTTGGCGACCGCGCGCAGCAGGACGTCCACGCCCTTGATGGGCGCGTCGGCGCTGGCCATCGCGACGATCCGGCCGGGCACGCGCGCGCCGCGCGGGTGGAAGATCCGGGTGTCGACGCCGAGCGGCAGGATCTCGATGTCGCGCGGGTCGACCTTGAAGTCCTTGACGATGTCGACCTTGGAGGACTCCGACACCGTCAGCACCGGCCCGATCCGCCGCGACACCTGCGACTGCATCGCGACGAACCCGTACCAGCGGCGCTTGCCGAGCTTCTGCTTGAGCCCGCGCGCCGCCTCCAGCTCGATGCGGCGGTCGACGCTGATCGGATGGTGGATGCTCGTCACCAGCGGCAGCCCGAGCCGGCCGATGCCGAGGTTGCCGAGGCCGAGGACCTGGTTGTCGTGGACGACGTCGAAGTCGCGCCGCCGCCGCTTCAGCAGCCGCAGCGCCCGCAGGCTGAACGTCAGCGGTTCGGGGAAGCCGCCCGTCCGCATGTGCGCGAACTCCAGGACGTCGACCCAGTCGCGGAACTCGCGGAGCGCCGGGGTGCGGAACGGGTCGTCGTCGTTGTAGAGGTCCAGGCTCGGCAGCTTGGTGAGGACGATCTCCTCGCGGTCCAGCTCCGGATAGGGCTGCCCGGACAGGACCTCCACCGAGTGCCCGAGGTCGATGAGCTCCCGGCTCAGATGGCGGAGGTAGACGCCCTGACCGCCGCAGTGCGGCTTGCTCCGGTACGAGAGCAGGCCGACCCGCAGTGGTCCAACGCGCAGCGCCCCCGGCTCGCCTGCCTCACCCACGCCAGCACCTGCCCACGCACCTCTCCCGTCAGCCGAAGGGCACCGGGCGCATGCGCACCGGCCGCTCCCTTGATGCCGTTGATGACCTAGACCCTAGCCTCCGTACGTTACCGCCGAGTTCAATATTGGGCATGGCGTCCAAAAGTGTTTCGAAAAGCACACTGACCCCGAGTCGGGCGAGATAGGCGCCTTCATGCCCAGTCGGGGTCAGGACGGGGTGAAACGCACCGGAAGCTCCTTGAGCCCGTTGACGAAGTTCGACCGCAGCCGGCGCGCCGGGCCCGCCGGGCGGATGTCGGGCGTGCGCTCCAGGATAGTCTCGAAGATGATCTTGAGGTTCATCCGGGCGAGGTGGGTGCCCAGGCAGAAGTGCGGGCCGCCGCCGCCGAACCCGAGGTGCGGGTTCGGGTCGCGGCCCACGTCGAAGGTGAACGGGTCGTCGAACACCCGCTCGTCCCGGTTCGCGGACCCGTAGAACAGCACGACCTTGTCGCCCGCCCTGATCTCCTTGCCGCCCAGCTCGACGTCGCGCAGCGCCGTCCGGCGGAACTGGTTGATCGGGCTCACCCAGCGGACGATCTCCTCCACCGCCGAGGGCAGCAGGCTGCGGTCCGCCTTCAGCCGCTCCCACTGCTCGGGACGCTCGAAGAACGCCTGCATGCCGCCCGCCGTCGCGGTCCGCGTCGTCTCGTTCCCCGCGATCGACAGCATGATCAGGAAGAGCGCGAACTCCTCCTCGGTGATCCGGGAGCCGTCCGCGTCCGGCGTGAGCAGCTTGGTGACGATGTCGTCGCGCGGCGTCGACTCGCGGCTGCGCGCCAGCTCCACGCCCCAGCCCGCGAACTCGGCGGCGCACAGCGCCGAGTCCTCCCGGTCGCCGATGAAGTCGGGGTCGTTGAACGCGACCAGCTTGTTCGACCAGTGGAAGATCTTCTGCCGGTCCTCCAGCGGCGCGCCGAGCAGCTCGCAGATCGTGTAGAGGGGGAGGGGCGCGGCGAAGTACTCGACGAAGTCGCACTCGCCGAGCGGCGCGGCCTCGTCGATCAGCCGGTGGCAGATCTCCCGGACGTGGTCCTGGAGCTTGCCGATCATGCGCGGGGTGAAGCCCTTGTTCACCATGGCGCGCAGGCGGGTGTGGTCCGGCGGGTCCTGGAACAGCATCATCTGCCCGTAGAGGGCGATGTCCTCGTCGGTGAACTCCTCGAACATCGCCGTGCGCTCGTGGGAGGAGTACGGGTCGGCCCGGCGGGACACCTGCACGACGTCCTCGTGCCGGGTGATGGCCCAGAAGCCGGGCACGCCCTCGTTCGGGTCCTGGTGCCAGTGGACGGGGTCGTTGTCGCGCAGCCACGCGAACTGCCGGTGCGGGATGCCCCCGCGCTCGTACACGCCGGGGTCGATGATGTCGATTTCGGGAGCCCGGAACGTGCGCGCGGCGGAGGCGGTCGAGGTCGCGAGTGCCATGGGGATCCTTCGTGCCGGGGGTGGGGCCGAGCCCGCGCGATCATGAACTGAGCGCTTGCTTGGTCCCGTGGACCTAGAACACGTTCTAACATGAGACTCCAGTCTCATCAAGGGTCCGGCGGACGGAGTGACCCACGCCGCACGCCGGTCCCGGAGACGCGAGCGGGCTCAGCGCAGCACGTATCAGCGCAGCACGTAGCGGATGGGGTCGTCGGTCCCCTCGCGGCGGGCGACGCCCCTGGTCTCCAGCGTGCGGATGTGCGCGGCGGCCTCGGCGGCCGCCATCCGGCGGGCGCCCTGGTGCATCTCGGCCCATGGGTGGCGCCAGGTGAGGCCCGCGGTGAGGTCCCAGAGCGTGATGGGGGTGGACGACAGCAGCGCCGTCACCTCGCCGAGGCGCTCCTCGTGATGCCGGACGATCTCCTGCGCGCGGCCCGACAGCCCGTTGAAGCGGAACTGGTGCGCGGGCAGGACCTCGTCCACCGTCATGGCGGACACCTTGTCGAGGGAACCGAGGAAGTCGCTCAGCGGGTCCACGTCCGGGGTGTCGTAGGGGTAGAGGCCGATGTGCGGGGTGATGCGCGGCAGGACGTGGTCGCCGGTGAAGATGCGGTCGCCGTCCTCAAGGTGCAGGCAGATGTGGCCGGGGGAGTGGCCCGGCGTCCAGATGGTCCGCAGCCTGCGGCCGGGCAGGTCGACGAGGTCGCCGTCGGACAGCTCGCGGTCGGGGATCGCGGGCGGCGCGACCGGGGTCTGCCGGCTCGACCCGGTCAGGTCCGACTCGGCCGCCCCGGCGCGGCGCAGCGCGGTCAGCTCGAAGGCGCGGCGGCCGCTCTGGCCCACGTTGTGGAACAGCCGGACGATCTCGGCGTCCGCGTGGTGCATGGCGATCCACGCGTCCGACTCGTCGCGGACGCGTCCGGCCAGGCCGGAGTGGTCGGGGTGGAAGTGCGTCACGACCACGCCGTGGACGTCGGCGACGTCGATCCCGAACGTGCCGAGGCCGTCGCGGAGGGCCGCCCAGGCGTCCTCGTGCTGCCAGCCGGCGTCGATCAGGACGGGGCCCCGGGGGCTCTCCACCGCGTACACGAGCGTGTAGGCGAGGGGATTGTCCGGGATGGGGACCGGGACGCTCCACAGTCCGCCGCCGAGGTCTTCGGGTTCCGGCTGCAAAGGTGCCGCCTTTCGCGCCTGGGGGATCGTCAGATCCGTTCGAGGATGGTGGCGGTCGACAGCGCGCCGCCCGCGCACATCGTGATCAGGGCCGTCCCGGCGTCGCGGCGCTCCAGCTCGTGCAGCGCCGTGGTGATCAGGCGCGAGCCGGTCGCGCCGACCGGGTGGCCGAGCGCGATTGCGCCGCCGTTGACGTTGACGGTGTCCATGTCCGGCCCGTGGACGGACGCCCACGACAGCACGATCGACGCGAACGCCTCGTTGATCTCGGTGATGTCGATGTCGCCCATCGTCATGCCGGACCGCCGCAGGACGCGCTCGGTCGCCTGCACGGGCCCGTCCAGGTGGTAGTACGGCTCCGCGCCGACCAGGGCCTGCGTCCTGATCCGGGCGCGGGGGCGCAGGCCGAGCGCCGCCGCCTTCTCCTCCGACATGAGCAGGACGGCGGCGGCGCCGTCCGAGATCTGCGACGACGTGCCCGCCGTGTGCAGCCCGTCCGGGCTGAGGACCGGCTTGAGCCTCGCCAGCACGCCGGCGGTGGTTTCGCGGAGGCCCTCGTCGCGGGTCACCTCAACGGTCTCGCCGGTGGGGTCGCCGTCCGCGTCCAGGACCGGCGCGGTGATCGGCGCGACCTCGCGGTCGAAGCGGCCGTCCGCCCACGCCTTCGCGGCGAGCTGCTGCGAGCGGGCGCCGAACGCGTCCAGGTCGGCGCGGGTGATGCCGCGCCGGGCGGCGATGCGCTCGGCCGCCTCGAACTGGTTCGGCATGTCGATCGACCAGTCGTCCGGCCGCGGGTCGGCCGGGAGCACGTTGGAGCCGAGCGGCGCGCGGCTCATCACCTCGACGCCGCAGCCCATCGCGACGTCGACGACACCGGCGGCGATCTGCGACGCGGCGAGATGGACGGCCTGCTGCGCCGACCCGCACTGCGCGTCGATCGTGGTGACCCCGGTCTGCCACGGCAGGCCCGCGTACAGCCAGGAGTAGCGGCCGACGTGCCCGCCCTGCTCGCCAGCCTGCGTCACGCAGCCCGCGAAGACCTGTTCCACTTCGGCGGCGTCGAGGCCCGCGCGGTCGATCGCGGCGGTCAGCGCGTGCGCGAGGACGGCCATCGGCTTGAGGCCCGCCAGCCGTCCGTTGCGCTTCCCGAGCGGCGTGCGCACCGCCTCGACGATCACCGGGGTACCCATGCGGTCTCCTTATCGAACGCGATTCAGTTATGACTGTAACGGGTTCTAGATTTCGGCCGGGTGACCGGTCCCGGTTAGCAGGACGGTCGCGGGCGGCGGGACGGGTCCCCGCGGCCGTCGACTAGCCTGGGTGCTGATCGCCGCCCCCGCGCCGGAGACCCTCATGGCCGCAGACTTCGACGAGCCCGTGTTCGACGACGATTTCGTCCGGAGCGCAACGTTCACCGAGCCGTCCGCGAGCGAGCGGGCCCGCGCACCCGGCAAGCGCGAGCGGCGGCGCGAACGGCGGAACGCGCGCCGCGCCGCGCACTCCGGCGGCCCCCGGTTCCGGCGGCGAGGGCAGCGGGAGCCGAGCCATCGGACGGCGGTGTTCCAGGTCCTCGCGGGCATCCTCGTGCTGTTCGCGATCTCGTTCGCGCTGTGGTGGTGGAACTCCGGGGCCAGAGACTCCGAGGAGCCGGTGCAGCCGGTCGTCCCGACCGTGACGAACTCCCCGGCGCCCGTGCCGACGACCGCCGTCCCGACCGTGATCCCCGAGGCCTAGCGGGCGGTATCGCTCAGTCGAGGTGAGTGGCAGTACTCACTCTGACCTGGGGTAGAACGCCCATCCCCGGTTCCGTAGGGTCGCTCTGTCCGGGAGCGCCCGGGACCGGCGACGCTGACGGTTCCACGCACCATGAGGAACCGGGGGACCCCAGGCCATGAGAGCCCGCATCACCGCCGTCGCGGCACACCTGCCCGGCCGGACGGTCACCAGCGCCGAGGTGGAGGCGCGCGTCGCGGCCGAGAGCGGCGGGTACCGGCCGCCTCCGACGATCGTCCGGCGGCTCACCGGCATCCGGACCAGGCATGTCATGGACGACGCCGAGCAGGCGTCCGACCTGGCCGTCGCCGCCGCGCGCCGCGTCCTCGCCGAGCGCGCGACGCACCCGGCCGGTCTCGACCTGCTGATCTTCGGCTCGGCGTCGCAGGACCTGATCGAGCCCGCGACCGCGCACATCGTCGCCGCGAAGCTCGGCGCGTCCTGCCCGGTCTTCGACGTCAAGAACGCCTGCAACGGCTTCCTGAACGGCCTGCAGATCGCGGACGCGCTGATCCGTACCGGGCAGCACGAGCGGGTGCTGGTCTGCACGGGCGAGAGCCCGTCCCGCGCGATCCGCTGGAAGGTGCGCGACCGCGCCCAGTTCGCGGACGCGTTCGCCGGCTACACCCTGTCCGACGGCGGCGCCGCGATGCTCGTCGAGGCGGCCCCCGACGGCGGGATCTTCTACCGCGACTTCGCCGCCGTCTCCGCCGCGTGGCGGGCCGGGACGCTCCCGGCGGGCGGCTCGATGCATCCCCGCGACCCCGACTTCACCTACTTCAGCGGGGACGGGCGGCGGCTCAAGGACGCGTTCCTCGACGGCGGCGCGGAGATCTTCACGACCGCGCTGGAGAAGACCGGCCTGACGTGGGACGACTTCGCGGTCGTCGCCGTCCACCAGGTGAGCGTCCCGTATCTGGAGGTGCTGCGCGCGACGCTCGGCATCCCGGCCGACCGTCTCGTCGTGACGCTGCCCGAGCACGGGAACGTCGCGTCGGCGAGCCTGCCGCTCCAGCTCGCCACCGCGATCGGCGAGGGACGGTGCGGGCCCGGCGACCGGGTCGCGCTCGTCGGGCTGGCGGGCGGCATCAGCCTCGGCGTCGTGTTCGCGGAGCTGTGACCATGAGGCTCTGGGTCGTCGTCCCCGCCTACGACGAGGAACGCTCCATCGGCGCGACGCTGCGGCGCCTCGCCGAGCAGACCGACACCGGGTTCACGCTCGCCGTCGTCGACAACGGCAGCACGGACGCGACCGTGCGGGTCGTCAAGGAGTTCGCGGCCGGGCACGGGGCGTTCGACGTCCGGATCGTCCACGAACCGGAGAAGGGGACGGGCGCCGCCGCCGACACCGGCGTCCGGCACGCCATCGCCGCCGGGGCCACGCACGTGGCCCGCACCGACGCCGACTGCCTCCCGCACCACGGCTGGGTCGCGGCGGTGAAGCGCGCGTTCGGCGAGGACGGGCTGGAGATGGTGTCCGGGCCGCTGCTGCCCCGCACCGACGAGTTCCCGCTGAAGTTCTGGGAGCGCCGCCTGCTGCCCGCCGTCATCGACATCGCCGCGCTCTTCGGACGCTTCAGGCCGGGCAACCAGGATCCGCTCTACCTCGGCCCCTACGTGATGATGCCGGGCTGCAACGTCGCCATCACCGCCGGCCTGTACGAGCGGGCGGGCGGGTTCCCGCGCACCCGCATCGAGGACGTCCACGAGGACCGCGCGCTCGTCAACCGCGTCCGCCGCCTCACCACCGCCTACGGGCTGCGCAAGGACGTCGTCGTGTACGGGTCGGTGCGCCGCCTGCGGGCGTACGGGCTGGTCAGGACGCTCGGCTGGTACGCCGACCACCGCTACCGGCCGCCCGTCGTGGACGTCCGATGACGACCCTCGACTGGGAACGGCGCCTCTACCTGAGCGCGCATCCGTTCGCGTATCCGCTGCTGCGGGCCGCGGCGCGGCGTGGCCCGATCGTGCGCGTGCCGGGTGTGGGCGTGGTCGTGAACGACGCGTCCCTCGCGCGCGGGATCCTGATGGACGGCGAGACGTTCCGGAAGGACGGTCCCGGCTCGCCGGGCGAGCTGTGGACGCCGGTCCTCGGGCCATCCGTGCTGCTCAACATGGAGGGCGAGGCGCACCGGGTGCTGCGGCGGCGGCTCGCCGACCTGTTCGTGCCGTCGTACACCGAGGCGTTGTGCGGGCGGGTGCTGGCGGAGCCCCTGGCGCGGCTCACCGGCCGCCTCCGCGACGGCGCGGACGTCGACCTGGTCGACGCGGCCCGCGTGCTGGCCGGGGCCGTGATCGGTGAGGTCATCGGCCTGGACACCCGGACGGAGGCGGCCTACCGCGACCTGTTCGAGCAGGGCGAGCGGATCGTCTCGATGGTGTCGCTGCGGACGCGGCGGCTGTCGCCGTCCCAGGTGCGGCGCGCGCGGGCCGTGCTGGACCCGCTCGGCGACATCGCCGCGAAGTCGTACGTGGCGGGGGACGAATCCACGGTCATGGGACGGATGCGGACGCTCGGCCTTTCCGAGGACGAGGCGCGGGGAGCCGCCGGAGCCTTCTTCCTCACCGGCACCGAGACGGTCGCCACGCTCCTGCCGCGCCTGATCGCCCTCCTCGCCGACCACGGGCAGCTCGCGCGCGTCGCCGCCGGCGGTCCGGCGCTGCTCGACCGGGCCATCGACGAGGCCATGCGGGTGACGACGCCGACGCCGCTGATGCTGCGCAGCGTGCACCGGCGCCTGGTGGTCGGGGGCGTCGCGGTGCGCCCGGGGGACCGGGTGCTGATCGCGACGCACAACTGCTGCCGCGCTCTCGGGCCGTTCGACCTCGACCGCCCGCACCCGCCCGAGCTGCGGCGGCTGTGGTTCGGCGCGGGGCCGCATTTCTGCCTCGGGTATCCGCTGGCCATGGCGCAGATCCGGCTGGTCGCCCGGACGCTCCTCGCCGCCGGGCCGCTCACGATCACCCGCCGTGCCGCCGCCCGGGGCGTCCTGATCCCGACGTACCGGCAGCTCGCCGTGCGCGCGGGAAGGGGGACGGCGTGACGCTCGTCCGGCGGCTGCTGGAGCAGGCGGCGCTGACGCCCGGCGGTGTCGCGCTGGTCTCGGGGTCCGGCGCGGAACTCACCTATGGCGAGCTGCGGCGGCAGGTGCTCGCCGTCCGCCATGGGCTTCACTCCGCTGGGCTGGTACCCGGTGACGGGGTGCTGTTCTCGGTCCGGCCGTCGCCGGAGTCGCTGGTGCTGGCGCTGGGCGTCGTCGCCGCCGGGGGAGTGGTGGTGTTCGCCGATCCGGGAGCCGGTCCCGAGATGTTCACGGCGCGGCTGCGGCTGGCCCGTCCGCGCTGGTCGGCGGCGGAGTCGATGCTGTACGCGGGGAGCCGGCTGGGGCCCGTCCGGGCGTATGCGCGGCGGCGCGGGCTGCTGCTGCCGAACCTCGCGGACCTGGAGGTTCCGGGCGAGGGCCCGATGCGGCATGTGCACGTCGGCCGCCGGCTGCCGGGTGTGCCGCGTGGTGCGCTGTCGTTCGCGCGCCTCGCGGGCGGGGACGCGCCCAGCCCCGTCCCCGACGCCGATCCGGACGCACCGGCCGCGGTGATCTTCACGTCCGGGACGACGGCGCACCCGCGCGCGGTCGTCCACACGCAGGCGTCGCTGGCGGCGGCGCTCGACCTGTTCCGGACGCGGATGCCGATCGGGCCGGGCGACGTCGTCCACACCGATCAGCTCATGCTCGGGCTCCCGGCGCTGGTCGCCGGGGCGCGCTGGTCGATGCCGCCGCTGTCCTGCGCCCCCGCCGACGCCGCCCTGCTGATGCGGGAGCGGGCGGCCACGCACACGTTCAGCGTGCCGGTTCAGCTGGCCGAGATCCTGGACGCGTCGCCGGTCTTGTCCCCGACGCTGCGCTACGTGCTGCTCGGCGCGGCGCCCGCACCGGCCGCGATCCTCCGGCGGGCCGTCGCGGCGGCGCCGTCCGCCGAGGTCCTGTCCGTCTACGCGATGACGGAGATCCTGCCGGTGGCGATCGCGTCGGCGGAGGAGAAACTCGCCCACACCGCGTCCGGTGACCTTCTCGGAGCACCGCTGCCCGGCGTCGGCGCCCGCTTGGCGGATGACGGTGAGCTGCTGCTGTCCGGGCCGAACCTGTGCCGCGGGTACCTCGGCGCCGACCCTGTCACCGAACTGCCGACCGGTGACCTCGCGCGCTTCGACGGCGGCCGCCTCGTCCTCATGGGACGCAAGAAGGACATGCTGATCCGGGGCAAGTTCAATCTCTATCCGGGCCTGTACGAGCCGTCGATCGCCGCGCTGCCCGGCGTGGCGGAGGCCGCGATCGTGGGCGTGCCCGACCCCGGCACCGGGGATGAGGAGGTGGTCCTGGCGGTCGTCGGCGCGGGCGATCTGCCGGGACGGCTCCGGCGCGCCCTGCCCGGCGTCATCGACCACGCCGCGCTCCCGGACCGCATCGTCGTCCTGGACGAGCTGCCGCGCTCCGGCCGGACGCGCAAGCTCGACCGCGACCGCCTCCGCGAGCTGGTGACCCGGTGAGGATCGCGGTGACGGGCGCGTCCGGCTTCGTCGGCGGCGCGGTCTGCCGGGCGCTCGCGGCGGAGGGCGCGACGGTGTTCGCGTACGGCCGCCGTCCCGATCCCGGCGACCTGGGCGGGGCGGCCTACCGATCATGGGACCTCGCCCAGGGCCCGCTCCCGGACGCGCCCGCCGTCGACGCGGTGATCCACTGCGCCGGGAGCGCCACCGACTGGGGACCGGCCGCCGGCCTGTTCGCCGCCAACCTCACCGGCACCCGCAATGCCCTCGCGACCTTTCCCGGAGCCAGGTTCGTGCACGTCAGCACGGCGAGCGTGTACGACCCGTTCCGGCCGAGCGTGCTGGTCACCGAGGACGAGGCGCCCGTGCGCCGCTACCTGAACGCGTACGGCGCGTCCAAGGCCGCCGCCGAACGCGCCGTGCGGGCCGCGCCGCGCGACGCGATCATCCTGCGTCCGCACGCCGTCTACGGGCCGGGGGACACGACGCTGCTGCCGCGCGTGCTGTCCGCCGTGCGCGGCCCGGTCCTCCCGGCCGCCGGGACGGGACGGCAGCGCGTCAGCCTGACCTCGATCGCCAACCTCGTCCGGGCCTGCGTGCTGGCCGCGACCGGCCCGGTCGCCGCGGGCGTGTTCAACATCGCGGACGCGGCCCCGGTCACGATCGACGACGCGCTGCGCGGGATCCTCCGGGAGCGCGGCGTCCAGGCGAGGCCCGTGTACGTTCCCGCCTCCGTCGCCCGGCCGCTCGCCGCCGTCGCCGAAGGCGCGTTCCTGCTGGCCCGGCGCCCGCGCCCGCCGCGCCTCACCCGCTACGCGGTCGGCCATCTGGCGGTCGAGCGGACGCTCGACATCACCGCCGCCCGTACCGTCCTCGGCTACGACCCGCACGGGACGGCCTTCACCGGCGCCGCCTCCTGGTGATCGTCAACCTCAGGTTGACGGGGCCCGATCGTCAACCTATGGTTGACGCATGACCGAACCCGTGCAGCCCTCCGGTCAGGTCCGCCTCGACGACCTGATCAACGCCATCAAGAAGGTCCACACCGACGCCCTCGAACAGCTCACCAGCGCCGTCGTCGCCGCCGAGCACCTCGGCGAGGTCGCCGACCATCTCATCGGCCACTTCGTCGACCAGGCCAGACGCTCCGGCGCGTCCTGGACGGACATCGGCAAGAGCATGGGCGTCAGCAAGCAGGCGGCGCAGAAGCGCTTCGTCTCGAAGGGCGAGGCCCCCGACCTCGACCCGTCCCAGGGCTTCTCCCGGTTCACCGCGCGGGCCCGCGACGTCGTCATGGCGTCGATGACCGAGGCCAAGGCGGCGGGCAACGACCAGATCCGGCCCGTGCACATCGTGCTCGGCCTGCTGTCCGAGCCGAACGCGCTCGCCGCCAAGGCGATCCTCGCGCAGGGCGTCCTGCTCGACGACGTCCGGCAGGCCGCCACCGCGGCGCTCCCGCCCGAGGCGGACGACGTCCCCGACCTCATCCCCTACGACGCGGACGCCAAGAAGGCCATGGAGCTGACCTTCCGCGAGGCCCTCCGCCTCGGCCACAACTACGTCGGGACCGAGCACATGCTCCTCGCGCTCCTGGAGTTCGAGGACGGCGACGGCGTCCTGTCCGGCCTCGGCATCGACAAGGCGGCCGCCGAAGCGCACATCACCGAGGCCCTGGCCGCCATCGTCGCCCAGCAGGAGGGATGAGTTTCGGGCGCCGGGGCAGTCCAACCCTTCATGGAGAAACTCATCAAGGCCAACGGGGTGGAACTGTGCGCGGAGACGTTCGGCGAACCGGGTGACGCGCCGGTCCTTCTGATCGGCAACACGATGCTCACCTGGCCCGACGACCTCTGCGGGCGCATCGCCGCGCTGCGCAGGTTCGCCGTCCGCTATGACCTGCGCGGCACCGCCCGGTCCGCGCCCGCCGACCCGGAGGCCCCGGACTACACGCTCCGCGACCTGGTGGCGGACGCCGCCGGCGTCCTCGAAGCCCACGACCTGCCGTCCGCGCACGTCGTGGGCTTCGGCGTCGGCGGCTGGATCGCGCAGCTCCTCGCCCTGGACCACCCAGCCCGCGTCACCACGCTCACGCTGATCGCCACCCGGCCCACCGCGCCCGGCCCGAACGACGCCGACCTGCCCGAGCACGCGCCCGAGCTGATGGCCCACATCATGAACCCGCCCGAGGTCGACTGGACGGACCGTGCCTCCGTGGTCGGCTTCATGGTCGAGAGCGCCCGGCACCTTTCCGGGCCGTCCTTCGACGAGGCCGAAGCCCGCGCGCACATCGAACGGATCTACGACCGGACGCCCGCCGCCCCCGACCCGGGCAAGGCGCACCGCGCCGACCAGATGGCGACCGCCTTCGCCGCCCTCGACAGCGGGCCCCGCTGGCGGGAGCGGCTCGGCGACATCACCGCGCCGGCCCTCGTGATCCACGGCGAGGACGACGCGTTCTTCCCCCTCGGAAACGGCGAGGCGCTCGCCGCCGAGATCCCGGGCGCCGAACTGCTGACCATCCCGGGAATGGGCAACGAGCTGCCACGGCGGGCGTGGGACACGATCGTCCCGGCCCTCCTCCGCCACACCTCCTGAACCTCGCCGGCGATCAGCCGCCGCCGTAATGGTCGTGGGCGTCGAACTCGCCGAAGTCGTCCTGGAGCCAGCCGAGGTCGCGCCAGGTTCCCGAGCCGTCGAAGGGGCCTTCGTAGACGATCTCCAGATAGCTGCCGGGCTGGTCGTCGAGCCGCAGGCGGCGACCTCGGCTGTAGAGGAACAGCGAGACGCCGACGTCCGGCTTCCCGTCGATGACCTGCATACCGAGGACCCCCTCCCACGCCACCTGGAAGGACGGCCCGGACGGCTCCGGGCCCCGGACGAGGCAGGAGAACCCGTCGTCGATCTCGGACGCGCCCACCACGGTCACCGGCTGGCCGAGGTGGGCGGCGAGGCTTGCGGCGAGGGCGTCGATCGTCGTTCTCCACCGTCCGGACGGCGGATCATCGCTCTGGTGATTCATTGCCGCCTTCCTACCGGAGCCGGAGGGCCAGAAAGAAGTCGACCTGATCCTCAAGGCGCGACAGGTCACGGCCGGTCAGGTCCTGGACGCGCTGAATCCGGTAGCGCACCGAATTGACGTGCAAATGGAGCTCTTCGGCGGTGCGCGCCCAGGACCCGGAATGCCGCAGGAACGTCTCCAAGGTCCGGACGAGGTCGGCGCCGTGGACCTCGTCATAGGCATGCAGCGGATCCAGGAGCCGCACCCTGAACATCTCCCGGACGTCATCGGGAACGCTCGCCAGCAGCAGAACATGGGTCGCGAGTTCGTCATGCCGGACGACGCACACGGCGGCCGGAGAACGGGTGGCCGCGAGCCGCCGCGCCTGGCGGGCCTCCTCGACGATGCCGCGCAGGTCGGGCGCCTCGGCCGTGGCGCTGACACCGACCGCGATACCGGAGCGGGGCAGGCCGGGCTCCAACGCGTTCAGCGCGCCCTCGATCGCGCCGGCGACGTCGGCGCCGGCCGCAGCGGGGATGAGGCCGATGACCTCGTCGTCCACGAGGCCCAGCACCGGCCGCGCCCCCGGCAGGATCTCGGCGAGGATCGTGCGCACCTCGCCCAGGCCCATCCCGTCGCGGCCGGCGGCGGCGACCGCGACCACCGGTTCACCGGCGGGCACCCCGTGCTTCTCCAGCTCTCCGGCGCCCCCGGCGGCGACGGCGGTCACGATCTCCTGGGCGCGGTGGCCCTCGGCGCTCAGCCGGTCGTCCAGCCGGGCCCGTTCGAGAGCGACGATGGCGGCGAGCTCGCCGGTGAGGGCGCGGCGCTCGGCGGGCCAGTCCGCGAAGTCGCCCTCGCACGCGACGAACCAGTCGGCCGCCCGGCACACGGCGCCCTCGCCGACCGGGAAGACCGACGCGTCCGGACCGGCCGCGTACCGCGGCAGGCGCGGCGCGCGGAGAAAGGCCCCGGCCAGCGCGGCCGCGTCGTCGGCGCCGGGAAGCGGCGGACCGGCGACGAGCCGCCCGGTGGCGGTCAGGACGTGGCAGCGCATGCCGAGATCGCGGCCGACCAGGTCGAGGACGGCGCCGAGCCCGGTGCCCTCCACGAGCCGCCGGTGCCGGTCCAGGACGGCGGTCAGATCGGCGGCACGGGCACCGGACAGGTGCCGGACGACCTCCTCAGTGACCGTCGCGAACGCCACGTCCTCGGGGACCGTGAACAGCGGGAGCCGGTGCCGGCGGCAGGCGTCGACGAGATCGTCCGGAATGGTGCCGAGGGCGAACTCCCCGGCCGCGAGGCCCGACACGCCGGCGTCGGCGAGGGCGCGGACGAAGGTCTCGGAGTCCGCGGGGCCCGACCGCCAGACCAGCCCGGTGAGGACCAGTTCCCGTCCGCGCAGGTAGCGGCCGGGGTAGAGGAGGTCGGTGGTGACGACCCAGCGGATCGGCCGGTCCAGCCCCGCGTCATCCCCGACGACGACTTCGAGCCGCAGTTCGGGCATGGCGAGCAGGGCGCGCAGCTTCACATGTAGCAACCTACAAAGGGTCGGGGCCGGAGGGCAGCACAGTTCGGACGTCCTGTCTCTCGACCAGCGCACGGGCGACTGTGTGTACTGCATGCAACGAGGGAGGCGCGGTGCGATTCACGGAGGCGGACCTGTTCGCGTGCTGCGCGTCCCACCGCTGGGTGAAGGCGGTCGCCGGACGGCGCTATCGCGACCTGACCGAACTGCGCGACGCCGGGGCCGCGGCGCTGGACGACCTCGAATGGCCCGACGTGGAGGAGGCACTCGCCGCCCATCCCCGCATCGGCGACCGCGTCGGCGGCTGGTCACGGGCCGAACAATCAGGCATGGACGACGCGGCGCTGGACGTGCGTGCCGCCCTCATCGAGGGGAACCGAGCCTATGAGGACCGTTTCGGCCACGTGTTCCTGATCTGCGCGACGGGCCGCACCGCCGGCGCCATGCTCGGCGACCTCCGGGAGCGCCTGGGCAACGACGTCGAGGCCGAGCGGGCCGTCGTCCGGAGGGAACTGGCGAAGATCGTGGATCTTCGGTTGGCCAAGCTGGCGGGGGAGTGGAGACCGTGAGTCTTTCGACGCACGTGCTGGACGCGGCGAAGGGGCTGCCCGCGGCGGGGACGACCGTCCGGCTGGAGCGCCGCGACGCGGACGGCACCGGGTGGACGACGCTCGCCGCCGCCCGCACCGATGACGACGGCCGCATCAGGGAATGGGGCACCGAGCCGAGCGCCGGGATCTACCGCCTGGTGTTCGACACGTCCGGACTGTCGGACTTCTATCCCGAGGTCACCGTGGCGTTCACGATCACCGACCCCGGGCGGCACCTGCACGTCCCGCTGCTGATCAGCCCGTTCGCCTACTCGACCTACCGAGGGAGCTAGCGCCATGGGCATCGTGCTGGGACCCAACCGCTACGGGAAGGCGGAGACGCGCGTCGTCCGCGTCACCCGTTCCGGAACGCCGGACGCGCTGCACCGGATCAAGGACGTGAACGTCAGCATCGCCCTCTCCGGCGCGATGGAGGACACGCACCTGACCGGCGACAACGCGGCCGTCCTGCCGACCGACAGCCAGAAGAACACCGTGTTCGCGTTCGCCAGGAAGCACGGCATCGAAACGATCGAGGACTTCGGGCTCCTGCTGGCCCGCCATTTCGTGGACTCCCAGCCGACGATCACTCACGCCCGCGTGGAGATCCACGAGTATTCGTGGGATCGCATCACGGGCGGGCATTCGTTCGTCCGGAACGGCGGCGAGGTCCGGACGGCGCTGGTCCACAGCGACGGCGACGGCGGCGCCGAATCGGTCGTCTCCGGCCTGGAAGACCTGGTGGTCCTCAAATCGACGGGCAGCGAATTCCACGGGTTCGTACGGGACGAGTACACGACGCTCGAACCGACCGGCGACCGCATCCTCGCGACGGCCGTCACCGCCCGATGGCGCCACCGCAGCACCGGAACCGGCAACTGGGACGACTCCTATCGCGCCGCTCGCCACCACCTGCTGCACACGTTCGCCGAAATGCACAGCCTGTCCCTTCAGCAGACGCTCTTCCAGATGGGCCGCCGGGTCCTGGACGAACGGCCCGAGCTGTGCGAGATACGCCTGTCGATGCCCAACAAGCATCATTTCCTCGTCGATCTGGAGCCCTTCGGAATGGACAACGACAACGAGGTGTACTTCGTGGCGGACCGCCCGTACGGGCTGATCGAGGGCACCGTCCTCACCGACGACGCGCCGCACGCGGCGTCCGCCTGGGAATAGGGATCGAGAGCGATGGAATTCCTGCGACCGGCGACCTGGCGCGAAGCGCTCGACGCGAAGGCGGAACTGCCGGGCGCGCTGCCGCTCCAGGGCGGCACCGACGTCATGGTCGAGATCAACTTCGACGAGCGGCGGCCGGAGGCGCTGCTCGACCTGACGAGCATCCGCGAGCTCACGGCCTGGGACATGGCGGACGGACGGCTCCGCGTAGGCGCCGCCGTCCCGTACGCCCGCCTGATCACGGAACTGGGCGGGACCCTGCCCGGCCTTGCGCAGGCGTCCCGGACGGTGGGCTCGCCGCAGATCCGCAACCGCGGCACGATCGGCGGCAACCTCGGCGCGGCCTCGCCCGCCGGGGACGGCCATCCGCCGCTCCTGGCCGCCGGCGCGGTGATCGAGGCGGAGTCGGCGGCGCGCGGCGTCCGGATGATCCCGGTCGCGGAGTTCTTCACCGGCGTGAAGCGCAACGCCCTCGAACCGGACGAGCTGATCCGCGCGTTCTGGACGGCGCCCGCGTCCGGCCCGCAGTACTTCGCCAAGATCGGCACCCGGAACGCGATGGTGATCGCCGTGTGCTCGTTCGCGATCGCGCTGCATCCGGCCGAGCGCCGCGTCGGGACGGGCCTCGGCTCCGCCGCGCCGACACCGCGCCGCGCCCCGGCCGCCGAAGAGTTCATCGCACGGGAACTGGACTGGGACGGCCTCGGCCCGCTCCGCGAATCGGCGGCGCGGCGGTTCGGGGAGCTGGTCGCCGAAGCGGCCTCGCCGATCGACGACGTCCGCGGGACGGGCGACTACCGAAGGCACGCCCTGTCGGTGATGGCCCGCCGCACCCTGACCTGGGCCTGGCGCGACCACACCGGCGGGATGACAGGGAAGGAGGCCTCGTGATGCGCGTGAACGTCACGGTCAACGGCTCGCACGAGGTCGTGGACGACGTGTGGGAGGGCGAGAGCCTGCTCTACATGCTGCGCGAGCGGATGGGCCTGCCCGGCTCCAAGAACGCCTGTGAGCAGGGCGAATGCGGCTCCTGCACCGTCTACCTGGACGGCGTTCCGGCCTGCGCGTGCCTGGTCGCGGCCGGTCAGGCGGAGGGACGGGACGTCCGGACGGTCGAGGGCCTGGCCGAAGGTACGCCGGGCGATGAGCGGCTCGACCCCGTCCAGGAGGCGTTCCTGGAGACCGGGGCCGTGCAGTGCGGGTTCTGCACGCCGGGGCTGATCGTCCAGACGCACGACCTGATCGAGCGGAACCCCGCACCGACCGACGCCGAGATTCGCGAGGCGCTCGCGGGCAACCTGTGCCGCTGCACCGGCTACGAGAAGATCCTGGACGCGGTGCGCCTGGCGGCGGAGCGGAAGGCGGCCGCGCGATGACGATCATCGAGAACGCGCATGTCGTCACCGTCTCCGGCGACGAGTACCCGGACGGCCACATCGTCATCGACGGCGACCGCATCACGGCCGTCGGCCCCGGCAAGGCCCCCGCCCGCGACGGCGAGCGGATCGACGGGACCGGCTGCCTCGCCACCCCCGGCCTGATCAACACGCACCACCACCTCTACCAGTGGGCGAGCCAGGGCCTCGCCGTCGACAGCACGCTGTTCGAGTGGCTGACGACGCTCTACAAGCCGTGGTCGAGGATGGACGCCGAGGTCGTGTCCGGTGCGGCGAGCGCGGGCCTCGGCTGGCTCGCCAAGTCGGGCTGCACCACCTCCAGCGACCACCACTACCTGTTCCCGAAGGGACGCGGCGACCTGTTCGCGGCGGAGGTCGAGGCGGCGCGGGAGATCGGCGTCCGGTTCCACCCGTGCCGGGGCTCGATGGACCGGGGCGCCTCGCAGGGCGGCCTCCCGCCGGACGAGGTGGTCGAGGACCTCGACACGATCCTCGCCGAGACCGAGGCCGCGATCGACCGGTACCACGACCCGTCGCCCGGCTCCATGCTGCGCGTGGCCGTCGCGCCCTGCTCGCCGTTCAGCGTCACCCGAGAGCTGATGCTGGAATCGGCGGAACTGGCGCGTGCCAAGGGGGTCAGGCTCCACACCCACCTCGCCGAGACGCTGGACGAGGAGGAGCACACGGCGGAGCAGTTCGGCATGACCCCGGCCGAGTACATGGAGTCGATCGGCTGGCTCGGCCCGGACGTGTGGCTCGCGCACTGCGTCCACCTGCACGACGCCGACGTCAAGCGGCTCGCCGAGACCCGCACCGGCACGGCGCACTGCCCCAGCTCCAACGCCCGCCTCGGTGCCGGGATCGCCCGCGTGTCGCACCTCCTCGCGGAGGGCGCGGCGGTCGGCCTCGGCGTGGACGGGTCGGCGTCGGCGGAACTCGTCCCGCTGGCGGGGGAGCTGCGCCAGGCGATCTACATGCAGCGCGCCCGCTACGGGCCGACCGCGCTGTCCGCGCGGCAGGCGCTGGAGATGGCGACGCTCGGCGGGGCCCGCTGCCTCGGCCGCGACGGCGAGCTCGGCTCCCTCGAACCGGGCAAGCTCGCCGACATCGCGCTGTGGCGGATGGACGGCTTCCGCGCCGCCGTCGACGACCCGGTCGTCGCGTTCGCGTTCGGGCCGGCGCCGCCGCTGCGGCGCCTCCTCATCGGCGGCCGGACGATCGTCGACGGCGACACGCTCGTCACCGTCCCGCAGGACGAGGCCGCCCGCCGCGGCGCCGCCGCCCACCGCCGCCTGATGCAGCTCGCCGAGGAGGTGCTCTGATGGCCGCACCGGTGAAAACCCCAGGTCACGTGGCCGCGCCGGGGCTGGGCGGGGTGGGCGAGAGCCCGCTGCGCCCGGACGGGACCCTCAAGGTCGCCGGCGAGTTCGCCTACGCGTCCGACCTGTGGATGGACGGGATGCTGTGGGGCGCGACGCTCCGCAGCCCGCATCCCCGGGCCCTGATCCGCTCGATCGACATCGGCCCGGCGCTCGCGCTGCCCGGCGTCCGCGCCGTCCTCACCCACGAGGACGTCCCGGGCCGGAAGATGTTCGGCATCGACCACACCGAGGACCAGCCCGTCCTGGCGATCGACCAGGTGAGGCACCAGGGCGAGCCGGTCGCGCTGGTCGCCGCCGACCATCCCGAGACGGCCCGCCGGGCGATGGCGAAGATAGGCGTCGACTACGAGGTCCTGGAGCCGATCACCGACCCGCGCGCCGTGATCGCCGACCCGGAGCGGCTGAAGGTCCAGGATCTCGGCGGCATCACCCGCCACCAGCCCGTCCGTGTCGGGGACGTCGACGCGGCGAAGGCCGGCGCCGAGGTCGTCGTCACGGCCGAGTACGAGGTCGGCATCCAGGACCAGGCGTTCCTCGGGCCGGAGGCCGGGCTCGCGATCCCGTCCGACGACGGCGGCATCGACCTGTACGTGTCGACGCAGTGGATCCACAACGACCTCAAGCAGATCGCGCCGTGCCTCGGCCTCGCCGAAGAGCAGGTCCACATGACGCTCGCGGGCGTGGGCGGCGCGTTCGGCGGGCGCGAGGACCTGTCGATGCAGATCCACGCGGCGATGCTGGCGCTGCACACCGGCAAACCGGTGAAGATGTCGTACAACCGGTACGAGTCGTTCTTCGGGCACGTCCACCGGCATCCCGCGCTGATGCGGTACGAGTACGGCGCCACGGCCGACGGACGCCTGCTCTACGCCGACGTCGAGATCGTCCTGGACGGCGGCGCGTACACCTCGTCCACGAAGAACGTCGTCGGGAACGCGGCCTCCCTCGGCGTCGGCCCGTACGAGATCCCCAACATCAGGATCGACGCGTACGGCGTCTACACCAACAACCCGCCGTGCGGCGCGATGCGCGGGTTCGGGGCCGTCCAGGCGTGCTTCGCCTACGAGTCGATGATGGACCGGCTCGGCGCGGCCTGCGGGCTCGGCCCGGTCGAGATCCGCCGCCGCAACGCCGTCTCGCGCGGTTCGAGGCTCGCGACCGGGCAGGTCATCGAGTCCCCGGCGCCGCTCGCCGACATGCTGACCCGGCTGGAGGCGATGCCGCTGCCGCCGCCGCTCGACCCGTCCGACCTGCGGAACCTGCCGGGCGGGGTGTCGCAGACGACGCACGGCGAGGGCGTCGTGCGGGGCATCGGATACGGCGTCGGGATCAAGAACATCTGCTTCTCGGAGGGGTTCGACGACTACTCCACGGCCCGCGTCCGATTGGAGGTCATCGGCGGCGAGGCGACCGCGCTGGTGCACACCGCGGCGGCGGAGGTCGGGCAGGGGCTCGTCACGATCCAGGCGCAGATCGCGCGGACGGAGCTGGGCGTCCAGAAGGTCACGATCGCGCCCGCCGACAACCGGGTCGGCGACGCGGGGTCGTCCAGCGCGTCCCGCCAGTCGTACATGTCGGGCGGCGCGGTCAAGACGGCCTGCGAGGCGGTGCGCGCGGAGCTGCTCGCCCTCGCGGCCCGGCGCTTCGGCGGCCGCACCGACCTCGCCGTCGCCGGCGGGAAGATCGTCTCGCGGGCGGGCGGCGTGCTCGGCACGATCGAGGACGTCCTCGGCGACGCCGTCATCGAGGAGACCCGCGAGTACCACCACCGGCCCACCACCGCGATGGACCCGGTCACCGGGCAGGGACGCAGCCACACCCAGCTCGCGCTGTGCGTCCACCGCGCCGTCGTGGACGTGGACGTCGACCTCGGGCTCGTCAAGGTCGTCGAGCTGGCCGCCGTCCAGGACGTCGGCAAGATCATCAACCGGACGGGCGTGGAGGGGCAGATCCACGGCGGCTCCGCGCAGGGCCTCGGGCTCGCGGTGATGGAGGAGATCGTCGTGTCGGACGGCGTCGTCCGGAACCCGTCCTTCACCGACTACCTGATCCCCACGATCCTCGACATGCCGCCGATGCGGCTCGACATCCTGGAGAACCCCGATCCGGAGGCGCCGTACGGGCTGCGCGGGGCGGGCGAGCCGCCGACGCTGTCGTCCACGCCCGCGATCGTCGCCGCGCTCCGCGCCGCGACGGGCCGGGCGCTCGGGCGCGTGCCCGTCCGGCCGGAGCACATCGTCCAGGGGGCCTGACGTGGACGATCTCGTGATCAGCTCGCGCCGGGCGGTGCTGCCGGACGGCGAGCGTCCCGCCACGGTCTCCGCCCGCGACGGCCGCATCACCGCGATCACCCCCTACGCGGGCACCGGGATCGACCTGGGCGATGTCGCGCTGCTGCCCGGCCTGGTCGACACCCATGTGCACGTCAACGAGCCGGGCCGCACCGAATGGGAGGGCTTCGCCACCGCGACCCGCGCCGCCGCGGCGGGCGGTGTCACCGCGCTGATCGACATGCCGCTCAACTCGCTTCCGCCGACCGTCGACCCGGCCGCGCTCGCGGCGAAACGCGAGGCGGCGGAGGGCGCGTGCAGGGTGGACGTCGGGTTCTGGGGCGGTGCCGTCCCCGGCAACCTCGCCTCGCTGCGCGAGCTTCACGACCGGGGCGTGTTCGGGTTCAAGTGCTTCACCTCCGACTCCGGTGTCCCGGAGTTCCCGCCGCTCGGACACGAGGAGATGCGGGCGGCGTTCCGCGAGATCGCCGCTTTTGGTGGTCTGGTCATCGTTCATGCAGAAGACCCGGCGTCGCTGACGGCGCCGTCCGGCGGCGGGTACGCGGAATTCCTGGCCTCCCGTCCGGCGTCCTCCGAACGCCTCGCCGTGGAGCAGGTCGTCCGGCTGGCGGAGGAGACGGGCGTGCGCGCCCACATCCTGCACCTGTCCGCCGCCGACTGCCTGGACGTCCTGGCGAAGGCCCGGGCGGACGGGCTCCCCGTCACCGCCGAGACCTGCCCGCACTACCTAACCCTCTCCGCGGACGACGCCCGGAATCCGGCGCACAAATGCTGCCCGCCCATCCGCGACGCCGCCAACCGCGAACTGCTCTGGCAGGGCCTCGCCTCGGGCGTCATCTCCTGCGTCGTCACCGACCACTCGCCCTGCACACCCGAGCTGAAGCGCGGCGACTTCGCCACCGCGTGGGGCGGGATCTCGTCGCTCCAGCTGGGCCTGCCCGCCGTCTGGACGGCGGCGCGCGCACGCGGCCACGGCCTGCACGACGTCGTCCGCTGGATGTCCGAAGGCCCGGCGGCGCTCGCGGGCGTCCCCGGCAAGGGCGGGATCGTCGCAGGGAACGACGCCGACCTCGTCGCGTTCGCCGCCGACGAGACCTTCACCGTCGACCCCGCCGCCCTCCACCACCGCCATCCCATCACCCCCTACGAGGGCCGGACGCTGGCCGGGGTCGTCCAGGCCACCTGGCTGCGGGGCGCGCCCGTCACGGACGCGCCCGCCGGGCGCCTCCTCAGCCGGCCGGACGCGTCATGACCGGCTTCACCGCACTGCCCGACCTGGCCGTCCGCACCCTCGGCGGCTCGGTGATCGCCGCGAGCGACGAGTCGTTCGCGGCCAAGGAGAACCTTCTCAACCCGTGGGCGCCCGCGTTCAGGCCGGAGACGTTCGGGCCGAAGGGGCAGGAGTACGACGGCTGGGAGACCGCCCGGCGGCGCGGCGGCGGTCACGACTGGGCGCTGATCCGCCTCGGCCTCCCGGGCAGGATCGCCGGGGTCGTCATCGACACCGCCTGGTTCAAGGGCAACTTCCCGCCGCACGCCTCCGTCGAGGCGTGCTTCGCGGACGGCCACCCGTCACCCGCCGAGCTGCTGGACGCCGACTGGGTCGAGATCGTCCCCAGGAGCCCTTTGGAAGGCGACACCGCCCACGCGTTCCCCGCAGCCGAGACCGGTCGCGTGTTCACCCACGTCCGGCTCGCGATGTTCCCGGACGGCGGCATCGCGCGGCTCCGCGTCCATGGCGACGTCGTCCCGAACCCCGAGTTCCTGACCGGGCTGACGGTCGACCTGGCCGCGCTGGAGAACGGCGCCCGCGTCGTCGAATGCTCCGACATGTTCTACTCGTCGCCGGACAACATGCTGCATCCCGGGAAGGCGCGCAATCAGGCCGAGGGCTGGGAGACCGCGCGGCGGCGCGACGGCGGCCACGACTGGGCCCTGATCCGCCTCGCCGCTCCCGGCGTCATCAGGCTGGCCGAGATCGACACCACGAACCTCAAGTTCAACGCCCCGGCCGAGTTCGCGCTGTCCGGCTTCGACGACCGTAGCCCGTCCGCGCCGCCGCTGACGCTCATCCCGCGCACCCGCCTGCAGCCCGACACCCGGCACCGCTTCCGGCTCGCGTCGCCGTCGCCCGAGGTCACCAGCGTCCGGCTCGACATCCACCCGGACGGCGGCATCGCCCGGCTCCGCCTCCTCGGCGACCTCGCCCCGGACGCCGAACGCGACCTCACCGCCCGCTGGGACGCGCTCACCAGCGGCCCGCGACCCCGCGCATGAGCATGCCCCCGGGCGAGAACAGCGCCGGGGGCATGCACATCCTGGTTCAGGAAGCCTCGGTGGGGTCTTCCAGAAGGTCGTCGAACTCGCCGTCCTTGACGCCCGCGATGAAGGCGTCCCACTCGGCCTCGGTGAAGTAGAGGATCGGGCCCTCGGGGTTCTTCGCGTCGCGCATGACGACGGCCCGCTCACCGAAGTCCTTGTGCTGGACGGGGACGTCCTTGCCATCGACGAACTCGATGATGACCCCGTCGCTGAGGATCGGTTCCTGCTCGGTCACTGGCACACCTTCTCATCCTGGATCCGGCCGGCTCGTCCTGGATCCGGCCGATTCGCACCCGGCGCCGGCCGGGGATCGTCCTGGCGCTGACGATGCATCAGGGTACTAACGAAGGCATCCCCGGCCGTCCAGATTGGGGAGGGACGGCCGGGGAAGATCAGGCTGGCGACAGTGTGGTTATGGCTTGCTGAATCCGAAGGTGTAGTCGCCGGCTCCGCTGTAGGCGTGCACGCGGTACCGGTAGGTGCCGGCGGTGCCGGTGTAGTTGATGGTCTCGTCGGGGGTCGGGCTGATCGAGAAGGCGACGGTCTGCCAGGTGGTCCCGTTCAGCTTCTGGAGGTAGACGTCGAAGTCGACGCCGTCGGGGCCGTCGAGGCACGCGGTGTGCGCGCCGGTCGCCGTCGTGGTGTAGTCGCCGGAGGGCTGGTAGTCGCTGGCGCCGGACGTCAGCGAGTCGGTCACCCGGGTCTGGTAGCCGTCGCAGGTGCCGGGGCCCGGACCGCCGTCGTCCTCGGTGATGAGCTCGCGGCCGTTCTGCGCGAGGATCTGCAGGACCTCGCCGACGGGGTTGAACCAGGTCTGGTCACCGCTGTCCTGGCCGTTGTTGCAGCTGCCGGACGTGCCGGACGTGATGCCCTGCGCCTGCCCGCCCGTCTGGGTGAACAGCGCGCCGCCGGAGTCGCCGGGGTCGGCGCAGACGTTGGCGCGGATCAGGCCGGTGACGGTGCCCTCGGGGTAGTTGACGGTCGCGTTCCGCTGCTGGATGGGGCCGCACCAGATCCGCGTGCTGGTCGTGCCGCCCGACCGGCACACCTGCGTGCCGACGGGCGCCTCGGTCGCGCCGAGGATCGTCTCGTAGGTCCCGTCGTACCTGTTGACCTTGGGGGTCGGCGTCCACTGGCTGTTGGTGTCGACCCATGCGTAGTCGTTGCCGGGGAACGAGGAGCCGCCGAACGTGCCCTGCGCGACCCGGTTGGCGCCCTCCGTCGTCTCGCCGGTGCCGCCGCAGTGCCCGGCCGTCATGAATCCGCCGGTGACGGCGAACGCGACGGAGCAGCCGTACTGGGTCGTCCAGTACCGCTCGCCGCCGATGATGTCGTGGACGAGGCGGGGCTTCTCCGCCGACCGGACGATCCGGACCGCGGACGCGTTGACGCCGCTGGTCTTCAGGAAGCGCTTCGCCGCGGCCGGGCTGGAGGTGTTGACGACGACGGTGTTGCTCTCGGCGTCGACGTACCACGAGGTCACGGACTTCGCGGCGGAGCGGGAGTGCCTGTTCAGCTTCGCCAGCTCGCCGCCGAGCTGGCGTTCGCTGTACTTCACCACCTTGGGCTGGGCACCCGCCGCCTTGATCGCGGTGGCGGTGGAGGCGTCGGTGGTGGCGACGACGACCTGGGAACCGTTCTTCACCCAGGCGCCGCCGAACTCGGCTCCGAGCGACACACGGAGGTTCTTCTGGATGGCGGCTGTCTTTCCGATCGGTCCGGCGGGCCGCGGCGTCGTTGCCGCGGGCTGCTGCCGAGCCGCCGGGGACGCCGTGTCCGCGAGCGCTGGGGTCGCCAGCGCCGCGGCCAGGCAGGTCCCGGCCGTGATGCCCAGCAGCAGGTGTTTGCGGGCCATGTGGCTCTCCTGTTTGGGGGTGGGGGTTGGGAGAGGTTTGGGCGCCCAATGCCGGGACTGTAGAGCGGCGTATAAACCGCAGCAATAAATCGCTTACAAGTGGTATTTCAATGTTGATTCTGTTGGACTCGAACGCGCTCAGGCGTCGATGAGCAGGCGGGCGGCGGAGATCTCCAGCCGGGCCTGGATCTCCTCGGCGGTGGCGTTGCCGCGCAGCATCTCGATCATCTCCATCGTCCAGATCCCGGCGAGCGCGCGGGCGACGAGGCGGCGCGGGTCGTCGGCGGGGATATCGACACCGCCGTCCGGGGAGGCGGACGCGGCGCGCAGCAGCAGGCCGGTCATCCGCTCGCCGAAGTCGGTCTTGACGTCCGACAGCAGCAGCGAGCGGATCAGCGCCTCCGCCAGCTCGGGCTCGCGCATCAGCCCGCGGGTGGCGCGCATCAGCACCTCGACCGCGCGCTGCGGCGGGTCCCCGGCGCGCGGCGGGCGGCGCTCGATGCTGCCTTCGAGGAGGTCGAGCTCCTCGCCGACGACGGCGACGACCAGGTCCATCTTGGACGGGAAGTAGCGGTAGAGGGTGCCGAGCGCGACGCCGGCCCGCTCGGACACGGTGCGCATCTGCATGGCCTCGATGCCGCCGCGCGACGCGAGCGCCGCGGCGGCCTGGACGATACGCTTGCGCCGCTGGTGCTGGCTGCGGGAGCGCACCCCCGCCTGCCGCGCGGGGCCGGCCGCCTGCCCCCGGGCCTCGTCCCCGGGCATTGTCGGCTCTGCGGTCACGGGCGTTCCCTTCTCAGCGGTCGGTCGATCATCCGGCGCGTCCCCCCAAGGATACAACCCGCACAAGAACGTGTTATCAAACCGACCTGGCGTGCCCGCGTCACCTAATGCCCGCCCCCTGGACACAGACTAGAATCTGTTCTACTTTCGCGTTGTCCGGAAGGGGGCGGTTGCGTGGACTTCAACCTCGACGAGCCCAGGCGGGAGCTCCAGGGCCTCGCGGCCGGCCTGCTGGCCCGCGAGGCGGCGCGGGAGCGGCTGGAGGCGTTCGAGCGGGGCGGCGCGCCGTACGACGCCGCGACCTGGACGGCCCTCGCCCGCGCCGGGCTGCTCGGCGCCGTCCTGCCGGAGGAAGCCGGCGGCGCGGGACTCGGGCCGGTCGGGCTCGCCGTCCTCCTGCGGGAGGTGGGCGCGACGGTCGCTCCCGTTCCGGTGTACGCGTCGCTCGCGCTCGCGGCCGTCCCGATCGCGCGGCACGGCACCGCCGGGCAGCGCGAACTGCTCGGCCCGCTCATCGAAGGGGAGACGGTCCTGACGGGCGCCTACCGCGAGCTCGGCCCGCCCGGCCGGGTCACGGCGGCGGCACGGCCGCGACCGGACGGCGACGGGTTCGTCCTCGACGGTGTGAAAACGTTCGTGCCGTACGCGCGGGAGGCATCACGCATCCTTATCCCCGCCCGTGTCGAGGGCGACGGGATCGGCGTGTTCCTCGTGGAGCCCGCGGCGGTCACGATCACGCGGCAGCCGTCCGCGACGACCGAGCCGCTGTCGCGCGTCGCGCTCGACGGCGTCCGCGTCGGGCCGGACGCCCTGCTCGGCGGGACCGCCGACGGCGCCGCCTGGGACACCCTGCGCCGCACCGCCGTCGCCGGGGCGGTGTCGCTCGCGTCCGGCGTCATCGAAGGCGCGCTGGAGCTGACGAAGGAGTACGTCAAGACGCGCGAGCAGTTCGACCGCGTCCTCGCGCAGTTCCAGGCGGTCACCATGCAGATCGGCGACGTCTACATCGCCAAGCGCGCGCTGGACGTGGCCGTCTGGGCGGGCGTGTGGCGGCTCGCAGAGGGCGCCGCCGACACCGACGAGGTCCTCGCCGTCGCCTCGTTCAACGCCTGCGGCCCCGTCGTGGAGGCGCTCTACACGTGCCAGCACCTTCACGGCGGCATCGGCCTGGACGTCACGTATCCGCTGCACCGCTACTTCGCCTGGGGCAAGCAGTGCGCGCACCTGCTCGGCGGCGCCGACGACACCCTCGACGCTCTCGGCGAGCTCTATTTGCAGGAGGCGTGATGTTCATCGACCTGACCGACGAGCAGAAGAAGCTGCGCGCAGAGCTGCGCGAGTACTTCGAGAACTGCCTGGACGCGGAGCAGCGCGCCGCCATCATGGACGACCCGTTCGGCCCCGCCTACCTGGAGCACTGCCGCCGCCTCGGCCGCGACGGGATGCTCGGCGTCGCGCTGCCGAAGGAGTACGGCGGCCGCGGCTACGGCCCGGTCGAGCAGACGATCTTCGCGACCGAGATCGCCCGCGCCGAGGTCACCTACCCGCTCATCACGCTGAACTCCGTCGCGCCGACGATCCTGCAGTACGGGACGGACGCGCAGAAGGAGCGATTCATCCCGCGCATCCTCGCGGGGGAGTGCCATTTCGCGGTCGGCTACAGCGAGCCGGGCGCGGGCACCGACCTCGCCGCGCTGCGCACCACCGCCGTCCGGGACGGCGACCACTACCTCGTCAACGGCCAGAAGATCTTCACCTCCGCCGCGCACACCGCCGACCACGTGTGGCTCGCCGCCCGCACCGACCCGGACGCGAAGAAGCACAAGGGCATCTCGATGTTCATCGTCGACTGCGCCGACCCCGGCTTCTCCTGGACGCCGATCATCACGATGGACGGCCGCCACCACACCAACTCGACCTACTTCCAGGACGTCCGCGTCCCGGCGGACATGCTGATCGGCGAGCTGAACAAGGGCTGGGACCTCATCGTCAGCCAGCTCAACCACGAGCGGGTCACGCTCGGCCCGGCCGGGAACATCGGGCACGTGCACGTCCGGCTGGAGCGCTGGGCCCGCGGCACCGCCGGGCCGGACGGGGCGCCGCTGATCGAGACGCCCGGCGTCCGCCGCGCGGTCGCGCGGGTGCACGCCTACCTGCGCGTGAACGAGCTGCTGAACTGGCAGGTCGCCGCGAACCAGGATCTCGGCTGGCTCGGCGCCCCGGACGCGTCCGCCACCAAGATCTACGCCTCGGAGCGGGTGCAGGAGGTGGGCCGGATCGTCGGCGACGTCCTCGCCCGGCACGGTGACCCCGGCGACCCGGAGACCGCGGAGTTCATCGAGGCGGCCGACCGGCTCGCGAAGGGCGCGCTGGTGCTGACGTTCGGCGGCGGCGTCAACGAGATCCAGCGCGAGCTGATCGCGATGATCGGCCTCGGCCTGCCCCGCGCACCCCGCTGACCCCCGCCGCGCCCGTCAGGACCGCGGCGGTTCCTCGAAGCCGTTCTCCAGGATGGCGAAGCACCGGTCGACGGTCTCGGAGATCGAGCCGTACGCGCGGGGGTAGCGGCGCAACGCGTCGGTGGCGGCCTGGAAGCCGCAGGTCGCGGCGGCGGCGATGACATGGGGGCGCAGGTCGGTGGCGGGGTCGATGCCGAGCCGCTCGGCGATGACCTCGGTCATCAGCGCCTGCTTCTTCTGCGCGCGCTCCAGGCTGCCCGCCATGAGGGCCGGGCTCTCGTTCACCATGTCGAACATGCAGGTGAACCGCTCGGGGTCGAAGCCGAGTTCGCCGCGCTCGCTGGCGCTGGCGATCTCCACCACGGTGCGGCGCAGCGCCGTCATGATCGGTTCGTCGGCGGGGCGCGCGGCCAGCGCCGCCAGGACGGCGCGGAGCTGCTCCTCCTGGAAGGTGAGCGCGACGTCCTCCTTCGAGGCGAAGTAGCGGAAGAACGTGCGGGACGAGACGTCCACGGCGTCCGCGATCTCCTCGACGGTCGTCGCGTCGAAGCCCTTCTCGGCGAAGAGGGCGAACGCGGCGTCGACGAGCGCCTCGCGGGTGCGCTGCTTCTTGCGTTCGCGCCGGCCCGGGGGCTGGGGTCCGGGACCGGCGGAACCGGTCTCGGGGGCGGTCGCGGTCATGTGCGAAGTGTAGCCAGCCGGTGCACCCCAGCCAAGTGTCACCAGGTGACCGATGTCGTGAGATGAATCATGTCTTGCTGTGACGTGCGCCATTTGACGACAAGTGTCATCTCGTGACAGTTTGACGCTCATCGCAACCAAGCTCGCCTCCAAGCCATCAGGAAGGTCGCTGATGAGTCAGTCCAAGGGCGCCGAGACCCTCGAACCGGGCGCCGTCCACGCACCGCCGCGCGATGGGGCGCGCGGCCGTTCCGCGAGATCCGGCCACGGCCATCCCTGGCTCACGCTCGTCGCCGTCGCGCTCGGCGTCATGATGGTCGGCCTGGACGCCACCGTCGTGGCCATCGCCAACCCCGCCATCGCCAAGGACCTCGGCGCCAGCCTGTCCGGGCTGCAGTGGGTCACCAACGCCTACCTGCTGGCGCTCGCCGTCTCGCTGATCCCGGCCGGGAAGATCGCCGACCGGTTCGGCCGCAAGCGGACGTTCCTCGCCGGCGTGATCGGCTTCGCCATCTCCTCGGTGCTGATCGGGTTGTCCGGCGGCCTCGGGATGGTCATCTTCTGGCGCGTCGTGCAGGGCTTCGCGGGGGCGCTCCTGCAACCGGCCAGCCTCGCCATCCTGCGCAACACGTTCCCCGCCGACAAGCTCAACACCGCCATCGGCGTCTGGGGCTCCACGGTCGGCATCTCCATCGCGGGCGGCCCGATCGTCGCCGGCGTGCTGGTCGAGAACGTCAGCTGGGAGTCGGTGTTCTTCCTGAACGCCCCGCTCGGTCTCGTCGCGCTGCTCGTCGGCCTGTGGGTGATCCGCGAGTCCAAGGACGAGGAGGCCGCCGGCTCGTTCGACCTGCCCGGCGTCGCGCTGCTCACCGGCGCGCTGTTCGCGCTGGTCTGGGGCCTGATCAAGGCCGGTGAGGACGGCTTCGGCGACGCGGTCCCGCTGGTGTCGTTCGCCGTGTCGGTCGTGCTGTTCGCCGCGTTCGTCTGGAACGAGCTGCGGGTCGAGCGCCCGCTGCTGCCGCTCGGGCTGTTCCGCTCGGTGTCGCTGTCGGCGGCGACCGGGCTCATCGTGCTCGGCTTCTTCGGGATGTTCGGGACGGTCTTCTTCATCACCCTCTACCTGCAGCAGGTGCACGGCATGAGCCCGGTGGACGCGGGCGTCCGGATGCTGCCGATGACCGGCGTGTTCATCGTCGCCTCACCGCTGGCGGGCGCGCTGACCAGCCGGTTCGGGCCGCGGGTGCCACTCGTGCTCGGCATGGTGTTCACCGCCGCCGCGATGTTCGGGCTGTCGCGCATCGGGGTGGACGCGCCCTACGTCGAGCTGTGGCCGTGGTTCGTGCTCGTCGGGCTCGCGTTCGGGATGGTCATCGTCGCCGGGACGGAGGCCATCGTCGGCAACGCGCCCGCGCACCTCGCCGGGGTCGCGGGCGGGCTCCAGCAGACGGCCGCGCAGCTCGGCGGCGTCCTCGGCACGTCCGTGCTGGGCGTGCTGCTGTCCACCAAGGTGGGCGACGTGCTGTTCGGCCGCCTGACCGCCGCGGGCGTCCCCGGTCCCGCCGCGGAGCAGCTCGCGGGCCAGGGCGGGATCGTCTCGCAGGGCGTCGCGCCCGTCCCGCCCGGAACCTCCGGCCCGGCCGCCGAGGCCATCACCACGGGCAGCCACCTCGCGTTCATGGACGGCTTCCAGAACGCGCTGACCGTCGCCGGCGCGGTCGCGGTCGCCGCCGTGCTCGCGGCGCTGCTCGTCCGGCGCGGCAACACCCCGGTCGACGGCGCCGCCGCGGTGTGACGGAGGACCGCTCTGGCGGAGGCGCGTCAGCCCTGGCCGGTGTTCGGGGACGGGGCCGGGTTGGCCGTGGGGTTCGGGGTCGGGGTGCCCGGGTCCCCCGCCGGCGGATCCGTGGACGTGGGCGGGTCCGTCGGCGGCTCCTCCGTCGGAGGATCCGTCGGCGGGTCCGTGGGGGGATCGGTCGGCGGGTCGGTCGGCGGGGTCGTCGGGTCGGTCGGGGGAGTGGTCGGGTCGGTCGGCTCCCTGTCCCCGGGCTCGGACGGCGTCTCGGACGGGGACGTCGAGGGCGAGGCCGTGGGCGAAGTCGTCGCGCCCGGGACGCCGCGGTCCCGGCGCGGATCGGCGTTCGCGTGCATGGCCGCCGTGTCCGGGGAGCTCACCACGCGCTCGGTCCCGGTGAGGCCGGGCACCGGGTGCTGCGGGGCGGGACCGGTGCTCACCGACGTCGTGTCCGTGAGGGCGTTGCTCGCCGTGGGGACGAGCGAGGTGGCCGACCCGCCCTCCTTGCCCGAGGACCAGGTGGTGAGCAGGCCGACGACCGCGGCGGCGGAGGCGGCGACGCCCGCCGCCGCGCCCAGGCCCTTGGACAGGCCGGAGCCCTTTGACATGCCGCCGGTCAGCCCGCGCCTGGCGGCGTCCGCGCCGCCGCGCGAGCGGCCGTTCGCGGAACGGGCCTTCTCCGCGCTGATCACCACGAGCGGGCTCGGGGTGACGATGCTCGGCAGCGGCCGGGCGGCCTCCTCCTCGCACGCGGCGAGGACCCGCTCGCGCAGCCAGCCGGGCGCCCCGGACGGTGCGCGCCGGGCGAGGAGCTGCGGCAGCCGGCCCTTCTCGAACGCGGAGATGAGGTCGAGCCGCGGCTCGCTCGTCCCGCGCATGAGGATGTCGAGGACGGAGCGCTCCAGCCGCGTCCGCGCGGCGTTGAGCAGCTGTGCGACCGTGTCCGGCGCGATGCCGAGGACGAGGGCGATGTCGTGCGGTTCGAGCCATTCGCCCGCCCACAGCAGCAGCACCTCGCGGTGGTCGGAGCGCAGGTTCGCGGCGGCGCGCAGCAGCGGGTCGGAGCCGGAGAACAGCGGCGCGCCGCTCGGGCCGCCCGGCGGACCGGTCCCGGTGAAGGCGCCGCGCTCGGCGCAGGCCGTCCGCGCCAGCGAGTACAGCCAGAGCACCTTGTCACCGCGCGGCGGATGGTGCACCGCCGCGGTGAAGGTGTCGCCGACGCCCGAGGCCGCCAGCCTGTCGCCGACGAGCGACCAGCAGTACGCGTACAGGCGGTCGGCGTGCGCGTCGTAGAGCGAGCCCATGTCCCCGCGCATCTCGGCCTCCTCTCCCTGTTCACACCCTGATCACACAGCCCGGCTGACGGGACTCTAGCGCCTCCGGTCAATGCCTGAGAAGTCAGGGTTTGAACGAAACGTCGATTAAGTACGGAAGGTAACGGAGCCGCATGCGGACGGTGACGTTCACGGAGATTTAAGGAAGTTCACGAAAATCACCGGATTCCTGATCCGGTTAAGCAGGGAAGAGTCGAACTCGTTATCGAATTACGCGGGGAGTGATCGTGACCCGGATGACCGTCGACGATGTCTACCAGCACATTCGCGGCGTCTGCTTCAAGACAGGCCCGCCCGGGACCGTCGGTGCCGAGACCGAGTGGCTCGTCGTCGACCACGCCGATCCCGCCGCCCATGTGGCGGGCGACCGGGTGCGCGCGCTCGTCGACGGCGCCGGGCCGCCCTCCGGCGGGAGCCGGGTGACCTACGAGCCGGGCGGGCAGGTCGAGCTCAGCTCCGCGCCGTTCGGCAAGCTCGCCGAGCTGCACACCGCCCTCGACGGCGACATCGCGCACGTCCGGGACGCGCTCGCGCCGGACGGCCTCGTCCTCGCCGGGCACGGCGTCGACCCCGTCCGGCGGCCCGTGTTCCAGGCCGACCATCCGCGCTACGCCTGCATGCGCGACTACTTCCACTCCGGCGGCTTCACCGACGCGGGCATGGCGATGATGTGCTCGACCGCGTCCGTCCAGGTCAACCTGGACATCGGCGCCGACGACCCGGACGCGGCCCGGCGCTGGCGGCTCGTGCACGCGCTCGGCCCGGTGCTGGTCGCCGCGTTCGCGAACTCGCCGCTGCGCGCCGGGCGCCGCACCGGGATGCGCTCGACGCGGCAGGGCATCTGGACCGAGCTCGACCCCTGCCGCACCCTGCCCGTCCTGCGCGACGGCGAGGACGGCGACCCCGCCGAGGCGTGGACGCGGTACGCGCTCGACGCCCGCGTCATGCTCCTCCACACCGCGGAGGGCGAATGGGTCACCGACCCCGGAATGTCGTTCCTGGAGTGGCTGGCCAAGGGCGAGCCCGGCGAGGAGGACCTCGCCTACCACCTGTCCACGCTGTTCCCGCCCGTCCGGCCGCGCGGCTGGCTGGAGCTGCGCATGATCGACGCGCTGCCCCCGCCGTACTGGCCCGTCCCCGTCGCGGTCGCGACCGCGCTGCTGGACGACCCCGCCGCATCGCGCGCCGCGGAGGCCGCCGCCGAACCGGTGGCGGACCGCTGGGCGCAGGCCGCCCGCCGCGGCCTCTCCGACGCCCCCCTGGCCGCGGCCGCGCGGGCCTGCTTCACCGCGGCGCTGGACGCGCTGCCCCGGCTCGGCGCGTCCGGGCTCGCCCCGCCGGTCGAGGAGTACGCCCGCCGGTACGTCGAGCGCGGCCGCACCCCCGCCGACGACCCGCCGTCCCCGTCCCCGTCACCGTCTCTTCAGGAGGAGGACTCTTCATGGCTCCGATGAGCGCCCCCGGCTCGATCGCGGAAGACGATCTGAAAGAGCTGATCGCCGCCGAGCTCGGCGCGGTGCGGGACCGCAGCTTCGGCCTCACCACCGACGTCCTCGCCGGGGACGACCTCACCGGCCAGGTGTCGCCGCTGATGTCGCCCCTGGTGTGGGACCTGGCGCACGTCGGCAACTACGAGGAGCTGTGGCTGCTGCGCGCGGCGGCGGGCATCGAGGCCATGCGTCCCGAGATCGACGACCTGTACGACGCGTTCGAGCATCCGCGCGCCGAACGGCCGTCGCTGCCGCTGCTGCCGCCGGAGGAGGCGCGTTCCTACATCGGGACGGTCCGCGCCAAGGTGCTCGACTCGCTGGCGTCGGTGCGGTTCGACACGGCGAATCCGCTGACCTCGGGCGGGTTCGTGTACGGGATGGTCGTCCAGCACGAGCACATGCACGACGAGACCATGCTGGCCACCCACCAGTTGCGCAAAGGCGCCCCCGCGCTCCTGGATCCCTTGGCCGAGCCATTGCGGAACGGCGGTCCGGGTACCGGTCCGGGTTCTGGAGCGGACGAGGTGCTGATCGAGGCCGGTCCATTCCAGATGGGGACGTCCGATCACCCGTGGGCCTACGACAATGAGCGTCCGGCGCACATGGTGGACGTTCCCGCGTACTACATCGACGTAGAGCCCGTGACCAACGCAGCCTATATCGCGTTCATCGAAGCCGGCGGATACGACGACCCGCGCTGGTGGGATCCCGCCGGATGGGAATGGCGCAACGGCAGCGGCAAACGCGCCCCCGCGTTCTGGTCCCGCGAGGGCGGGCAGGGCGGGCAGTGGCTGCGGCGCCGGTTCGGGCGGACGGAACCCGTCCCGCCTGGCGAACCCGTCCAGCACGTGTGCTGGTACGAGGCCGACGCCTACGCGCGCTGGGCCGGAAAGCGGCTCCCGACCGAGGCCGAGTGGGAGAAGGCCGCGCGCTGGGACCCCGTCGCAGAGCGTTCCCGCACGTTCCCGTGGGGCGAGCACTACGGGGAGGGCCACGCCAACCTCGGGCAGCAGATGCTCCGCCCGTCGGAGACCGGGGCCTACGCGTCGGGTGCGTCGGCGTACGGGGTGAGGCGGATGCTGGGCGACGTGTGGGAGTGGACGTCGTCCGACTTCCACGGCTATCCCGGCTTCCGGTCGTTCCCCTACAAGGAGTACTCGGAGGTCTTCTTCGGTCCCGAGTACAAGGTGCTGCGCGGCGGTTCGTGGGCGACGCACCCGCTCGCGATACGCGGGTCGTTCCGCAACTGGGACTACCCCATCCGCAGGCAGATCTTCTCCGGCTTCCGCTGTGCCCGGACCCCACGGGAAGGAGCCTGACATGTGCCGCCACCTCGGCTACCTGGGCCCTGACCGTACGCTGCACTCCCTCATCTACGACGGCGAGTACTCCCTGGAGACGCAGGCGTACGCGCCGCGCATGACCCAGGGGAACCTGCTCAACGCGGACGGGTTCGGCGTCGGCTGGTACCAGGACGGGGAGGCGGAGGCCGTCCGGTTCCGCCGCGCCCAGCCGCTCTGGACCGACGCGTCGTTCCGCGAGGTCGCCGGTGCCGTCCGGGCTTCCTGCGCGGTCGCCGCCCTCAGGTCGGCGACGGTCGGGTTTCCCGTGGACGAGTCGTGCGCGCAGCCGTTCCGCGCCGGGACGTGGCTGTTCAGCCACAACGGCAAGGTCGAGGACTACGGCGCGGTCGAGTCCAAGCTCCGCGACCTCACCGGGGACGTCTCCGATGTCCCGGACGCCCGCGCCCCGGTCGACTCCGCGCCGCTGTTCGCGCTCGCCGTCCGGCACTGGCGGGAGGGCCGCCCGCTCGGCGACGGGCTGGCCGCCGTCGTCGCCGCCGTCACCGCGCTCTCGCCCGGCCGCTACAACCTGCTCGCCTCCGACAGGACGTCCCTCGCCGCCACGACATGGGGCGACTCGCTGTTCGTCCGGGAGGGCGGCGGCGAGATATGGATCGCGTCCGAACCGCTCGACGGCGGCCCCGGCTGGACGCCCGTCCCCGACCGCTCGCTCGTCACCGCCGGCCTCGCCTCCGGCGTCCGCATCGACCCGCTCTGAAGGAGAACCACGTGGACCGGTTCCTGACCGCCGACGACCTCGCCAAGACGCTCCGCCAGGACGTCCGGGACGGGCTCGCCGGCACGCCCAAGACCCTGCCGCCCAAGTGGTTCTACGACGAGCGCGGCAGCGCGCTCTTCGAGGAGATCACCAAGCTGGAGGAGTACTACCCGACCCGGCGCGAGCGGGAGATCCTGCTCGCGCGGGCGCCCGACATCGCCGCCGCCACCGGCGCGCGGACGCTCCTGGAACTCGGCGCGGGGTCGGGCGAGAAGACCCGGCTGCTGCTCGGCGCCCTCTCCGGCACGCTCCGCTCCTACGTTCCGGTCGACGTCAGCGGCGACTTCCTGGCGGAGGCCGCGGCGGGCATCGCGGCCGACCATCCGGGGCTGACCGTCCGGGCCGTCGTCGCCGACTACGAGCAGCACCTGCACCTGCTGCCCGCCGGCGAGCGCCGCCTCGTCGCCTTCCTCGGCGGGACGATCGGGAACATGCCGCCCGCCGACCGGATCGGGTTCCTCGGCGGCGTCCGCGCCACCATGTCCGGCGGCGACTTCCTGCTGCTCGGCGCCGACCTCGTCAAGGACGCCGGGCGGCTCGTCCGCGCCTACGACGACGACGCCGGGGTCACCGCCGAGTTCAACCGGAACGTCCTGCGCGTCATCAACCGGGAGCTGGACGCCGACTTCGACCCGGACGCGTTCGAGCACGTCGCCCGCTGGGACGAGGCGGAGGAGTGGATCGAGATGCGGCTGCGGTCCGTCCGCGACCAGGACGTCCGCGTTCGCGGCCTCGACCTGGCGGTGTCGTTCGCGGCCGGGGAGGAGATGCGCACCGAGATCTCCGCCAAGTTCCGGCGCGAACGCCTCGAAGCCGAGCTCGCCGCGGCCGGATTGGAGCTCGCCGAGTTCTGGACGGACGAGGCCGCCGACTTCTCCCTGACCCTGGCCCGCCCCGCGGACGGTTAGGAGTTACGGACGAGCGGCCAGGACTTCCGGGCGGCCAGGACTTCCGGGCGGTCAGGACTTCCGGGCGGGGCGGTCGAGGCCGAACCGCGTCAGGTCCGAGACCAGGCGGGTCGCCACGTAGCGGTGGCCCGCCGGGCTCGGATGGGTGCGGTCACGCTTGATGTACTGCACCGCGTTGCCCGTGCCCGCCGTCCGGTCCCCGGTGATCCACCGCTCGCCGATCGGGTCGACGAACGGGACGCCGAGCTGCGCGGCGAGGTTGCGCAGCGCGTCGCGGATGGCGACCGCGCCCGGATAGGGCGTGTCCGAGCCCCACAGCGGGCCCATCAGCACGATGTGCGTGCCCGGCCAGCGCTGCCGCGCCCGCTCGATCAGCAGATGCGCCGCCGCCGCGACCTGCGGCGCCGGGACGCGCCAGTCGTTGTGCCCGCCGGACACGATCAGCATGTCCGGCGCGGGACGCCAGCCGAGCTGGCTCTCGAACAGCCCGAGGTAGGCGGCGCCGCCGCTCGTCTTGACGAACCCGGCGCCCGCGCGCCCGCCGACGAAGACCTGCCAGCCCAGCAGCCGGGCCGTCGCGGACGCGAACGTCTCCTCCGGCTCGACGCCCCGGTCGCCGACCGTGTAGCTGTCGCCGAGGAACATCACCACGGACGGGTTCTTCGGGGTGGCGGGCTCCCCCTTCTCACCCTGCCCGGGGCCGTCCGCCACCGCCTGCCGGTGCACCGAACCCCGGAACACCGAGCAGCCGGACGCGGACAGGGCCGCGGCCAGGCTCAGGCACAGCACGAGAGTCGCCGCGCCGCGTCGGGCGCGGCGAGATGTCATCGAGAACCACCCATCGTCCAGGACGATTCTTTCCAGCCCATCAGATTGTCAAAGAACATCAGTCGCCCGGGGAGCATTCAGAGTCTCGGAGGTTGCACCGCATCCTACTGATCCGGCACGCGCCGGGGGGCCGGTCTGGGCACGGCGCGGCGAGTCCGGTGCCGAGCCTCGCGTCGGGCTCGCGTCAGGGAATCGCGGCCTCGCCTACATCCGCCGTTCACTTTCCGGCTCGGGGCGGGAAACCTGGCGCCGAAAGGGTTCCGCGGTGACCCGACCGGAACGGCTCCGCGAACTCGACCTCCTGCGCTTCCTGGCCGCGATGGCCGTGGTGCTGTTCCACTTCGCCGGCTTCTGGGGCAAGGGCGCGTGGCCGGACCCGGCGCGCGAGGTGTTCCCGGAGCTCGCGCCGCTCGCCCGGTTCGGCTACCTCGGCGTCGACCTGTTCTTCGTCATCAGCGGGTTCGTGATCCTGATGAGCGCGTGGGGGCGCGGGCCGGGGGAGTTCGGGATCTCGCGGCTCGTCCGGCTGATGCCCGCGTACTGGGTGAGCGTGCTGCTCGGCGCCGCCATCTACGGGATCTTCCGGCAGGGGAACGGCGTCCCCGGGCTGGTCCTGCCGAACCTCACGATGCTGCAGGGCGGGCTCGGCCTGCGGAACGTGGACGCCGTCTACTGGACGCTCTGGGTCGAACTCCACTTCTACGTCCTCGCCGCGATCCTGGCGGCGATCGGCATCACCTACCGCTCCTGCCTCGTCTTCATGGCGGTCTGGATGTTCGGCGGCCTGTTCGCGGACGAGGCCGGACACGAACTCCTCCAGGTGATGCTGGTCCCGACGTGGAGCCCGTACTTCATCGCCGGAATGGCGTTCTTCCTGATCCACAGGTTCGGGTCGACGCTCCTGCTCTGGGGATACGTGGCCGCCTCGTACCTGCTGGCGCTGCGCTGGGGCGCCTGGCGCGCGGAGAACGCGTTCCGGAACGCGGACGAGGTCGTGGTCAGCGCCGTCATCACCGGCATCTTCGTCGTGATGGCGCTCGTCGCGACGGGCCGGCTGCGCCGGCTGCGGTGGAAGGGCCTGACCGTGCTCGGGGCGCTCACGTATCCGCTGTATCTCGTCCATTCGCAGCTGGCGCTGCCCTTGCTGGACGCGATCTATCCGGGGCTCAACAGGTGGGCGGCGCTCGCGCTCGTCATCGCCGCGTCGTTGCTGGCCGCGTATGCAGTGCACCGGCTCGTCGAACGTCCGGGCGCCGCCTGGATGCGGGCCCGCCTGCGCGCGGCGCTGGAACCGATCCGGTCGTCGGCGGCCCCGCCCGTGACTAGGTTGGTCGATCATGGCGATCGGGGTGGACGCGGCGGCGATGGCCTCAACGGCGGTGAGCCTCGCGATCGCACCCCGGCTGATGCGATGCAGAGCTGAAGACGCGCGAGCCGAGAGGCGCGGGAGGCGCTGGTGGGCGCGTCCGGAAGCCTTCCTCCTGCTGACGGTCGCGCTCGTCTACGTCAACCAGGTGCTGTTCACGGTCTACGTGACGCGCGTGCATGGCGGCGACCCGTCGTTCATCGCGAAATACCTGCCGGAGGGCTGGTTCGCTATCGCCGACGGCCCGGCCATGCGCAGCCTCACGGAACACTTTCCCTGGCCCGAGGTGCTCGCGCCCTCCGTCCTGCGGGTGCAGGCGTTCCTGGAACTGCCACTCGTGCTCCTGGCGTACGTCACCGTGCTGCGCTGGCTGGACCGCGGCCTGTACCGGCGTGTGGGCCGTTCCTGGCTCGTGTGGGCGGCGTCGGCGTCCTACACCTTCGTCTTCTGCACGGTCGAATGGGATCTGCGCAACCCCTACACGACGGACGACATCGTCATCCGGATCTGCTCGGCCCTGGCGACGCCTCTCCTTCTCCGCTGGCTGGCCGCGCAAGAGCCGGAGGAGGACACGCCTAAGACGACGGTGTCATTCGTGCAGATGCTCCTCTTCGCCGTCTCCGTGTGGGCCCTGGGGCATCTCGTCCTCACCGTGTACGACACCGCCCTCCTCTACAACCTCGGCCATCTGAACGGACGCCTCCCAGGCGCGGCGGTCGCGTTGTGCATCCTCGTGGTGTCGCGCTGGACGTCGTCACGCCTGAGCCCGGGTCGGGACGCCGACATAGGACTGTCGTCCATAGCGGGCGGATTGCGCTGGACGCTGGTGCTCTTCTTCGTGCCCGCCTTGGCGATCCGCTACGGCGTGAACTTCGGAACGCCGCTCGTCGCCGTCCTGGCAGGACTCCTCGTCTGCCTGACCGCCACCGTCTGCGCGCTACGGGAAGAACTGGCCGGGGCGCAGGCGAAACGCATCGCGCTCTGGGCCGTACAAGCATGCGCGGCACTCTTCGCCGCAGGAGTAACCGGATACCTCGCCGTGAACCTGGTGACCGACACCTACTACGAAGCCGGGCTTCTGCGAGGGGCGGGCGTGTCCTTCGCGGTGGTCATCGCGGTGTGCGCCTGGAGCGACCGTTGGATCCGCCCGAGGCCGGGGGTGTGACACGTCTGCGGCGACGTGCGCTTAAGGAGTTGTGGGCGTCCGGCCGATGTGAGCGGGCTTCGGCCGGACGCACCGCCTCCGGTGGGCTCGTCTCCCCCGGTCGGGCCCACCGGAGGCTCCACTCTCCGGGGCTCGTCAGGACGGATCCTCCAGGGGCCGCGGTTCTTCCGGCGGCCGCAGTTCCTCCGTGTAGTCGACGGCCAGGCGGCGCATGACGCCCGACTCGTCGATGGAGTACTGGCCGAGCCGGCTCAGCGGCGGCGAGTAGGCGTGGATCGAGACGCTGGCGTCCTCCACGCCCGTCAGCCGGTGGATGTGGTCGGGGCCGAAGCAGAACGACCGCCCCTCGGCGACCACGGTGCGCAGCGGCTCGCCGCCGATCCGCGGGTTGTTCTCCTCGATCGCCCCGGCGACGACGCGGACGGCGCCCGACGACACGTCGTGGTCATGCCAGCCGGTGTCGTTCTCGGGCGTCCAGCACAGGAGCCAGACGTCGACGTGCTCGTCCCGGTAGAGCGAGGCGTAGTGGCGCCGCCCGCCGGGGAACGCGACGTGCTGCCGCCACAGTCCGGGCCGCCCGGCGAGGCCGTCGACGAGCGCGCGCAGCTCGCGCCTGTCGAGCGGACGGCCGGGCAGGTGCTCGAAGCCGGTGGGGCGGGACAGGACCTCTGACGACACGGGCTCGCTCCTCTCCGGTATCCCGGTCGTGGCCCATCCCTTCTTGAAGTCGATGGGCGCATGGCGAACGGGCTGGACACCGCTACTGAACCGCATCAGTTAAGCGTTTCAGTGAATCGGTTCAGACATCGTCCCGTCAAGTAACGTCCGTTGTTCTGTCGTCGGCGCCATCTAGGGTTGGGGGGATGTCGGAGAAGCGCAAGCGCGCGACCATCCGGGAAGTGGCGCAGGCGACGGGGCTGTCGCCCGCGGCCGTGTCATACGCGCTGCGCGGGATCCAGACCTCGGAGGAGACGCAGGAGCGGGTCCGCGCGGCGGCGGACGAGCTCGGCTACGAGGCCCACCCGATCGCGCGGGCGCTCGCCAGCGGCCGCACCGACCAGGTCGGGCTCCTGTGCGGTTCGCTTGAAGACTATTGGCAGCAGTCGCTCGCGGTCGGCATCGGCCGCGCGCTGCTGGCCCGCGACCGCTACGCCCTCATCGTCGACGCGGGCGGCGACCCCGAACGGGAGAAGGCGCTCGCCCGGCGCCTGCGCGACCAGCGGGTCGACGGCCTCATCGTCCAGCCGCTCGACCCGTCCGCCGCGCTGTGGACGGAGCTGGCGGGCACCGTCCCGGTGGTGTCCATCGGCGACGCGCTGCACGGCGGCCAGGCGCAGGGCGAGGTCGTGTTCGACAACCGGCGCGGCGTCACGCTCGCGCTGGAGCACCTGCGCGACCTCGGGCACCAGCGGGTCACCGTCTTCACCTCGACCCGCGCCAGCACCCCCGACCGTCCCGCCGACGTGCACGTGAACGCCGAGGCCGAGCGGCTGGGCCTGCGGGTCGACGTGGTCGTCGTGCCGCAGTCGCTCGCCGCCTCCACCGACGTCGCCATGCGGGTGCTCGGCGGCGCCGACCGGCCGTCCGCCGTGTTCTGCTTCGCCGACTCGATCGCCTACGGCGTCTACGCCGCCACCCGCGAGCTGGGCCTCGCCGTCCCCGGCGACGTCGCGGTCTGCGGGTACGACAACCATCCGATGTCCGCGCTGCTCACGCCGCCGCTCACCACCGTCGACTGGGACATCGACGGCATCGTGCACTCCGCCGTCCGCCTCATCGTGGACGTCATCGACGGCAAGCCGCGCAAGCGCCGCGTCGTCCGCGAGCCGTCCCTGCGCATCCGCGCCTCGACCGGCGACCGCCCCGGCACGGAACCCGGTGACCGGCCTGGCGCGGAGCCCGGTGACCGGCCCGGCGATCGGCCTGGCGCGGGGCCCGGGGCCGAGCCCGGGGTCGAGCCCGGGTAGGGGTCACGGGTGCAGGCGGGCGAGGCGGGGGAGCAGGTCCGCGGCGGCGGCGATGTCGGCGTCCAGCGGCCGGTCCTCCACGCGCTCGTCCAGCACACCGGTCGCCAGGTCGAGCGCCGACCTGAGCGGCCCGCCGGACGGCGCGCGGCCCTGCATCCGCAGCGCCCGCACCGCGGCGACCAGCTCGCAGCCGAGCCCGAGCCGGTAGGCGGCGACGGCGTCGGTGGTCGCGCGGGCCGACTGGGTCGAGAAGCCCGCGTGCTCCTCGACGCCGCGCGACAGCACCGCGCTGCCGAGCGCCGCCGGGGTCGCGAGGCGGCGGACGTCCGCCAGGCACGAGTGCGTCACATACTCCAAGATCATGATCCCGGACGACGCCTCCGTCGCGGCCTGGAAGGGATACAGGCCGGTGAAGGACGGCTCCGCGAGCGTCCCGAGCCGGGCGGCGGCCAGCGCCATCGTCTGGAACAGCGCGGCGCGGGCGGCGTCGAGCGCGAGCCCGACGTAGGCGGTGTGGAAGTTGCCGTTGTGCCAGACCGTCCGGCCGGGAACGTCCACGAGCGGGTTCTCCGCGGCGGCGTTGATCTCCCGCGTGACGACCTGCTCGGCGTAGCCGGCCGCCTCCAGCGCCGGACCGTGCACCTGCGGGAACGCCCGGTACCCGTACGGGTCCTGGATGCGCATCGGGGCCGGCTGGTCGAAGGCGAGCAGCGTCCGCATCGCCGCCGCGACGTCCTGCTGGCCTGGATGCGGGCACGCGTCCTGCACGGCCTGCGCGTACGGCTCCTCCGACCCTCTGACGGCGAAGTGCGACAGCGCCGCCACGACCGTCGACGCGGCGAGCATCTCCCGCAGGTCCGCCACCGCGAGCGCCGCCTCGCCGAGCGTCGCCGCGTTCGAGCTGATGAACGCCAGCGCGTCGGCCGACCGCAGCCGGTAGCCGGGGCCGCGCTCGGCCGCGCCGTCCGGCCCCGGCCGCCAGGGCCGCTCGCCGAGCAGGCACAGCGCCGTCGAGGCCAGCGCGGTCAGGTCACCCGTCCCGATCGCGCCGTACACCGGCACCGGAGGAAGCAGGCCCAGGTTGAGGACGTCCGCCAGCGCGTGCAGCACCCCCGGCTCGACGCCCGAGCCGCCCGCCGCGAGCTGGTTCAGCCGGACCGTCAGCATCGCCCGGACGATCTCCGGCGCGACCAGCGGCCCCGCGCCCGCCGCGTGGCTGCGCAGCAGCCGCAGGCCGTGGGCGTCGGCGTCCTCCCACTCCACGTCGACGGCGCGGTTCGCGCCGACCCCGGTCGTCCGCCCGTACACCGGCCGGGCGGCGGATACCTCGGCGGCCGTCCGCCAGGCCGCGCGGGCCCGGTCGACGCCGTCCGGCGCTATGGCGACCGTCACATCTTCGCGGGCCGCGCGTACCACCTGCGCGCACGTCAGCGCCGCCCCGTCGATAACGATTCGGCTGTCCTCCACGGCGCACCGCTACTTTCCCTGCATTCCAGGTCGTTATGCTCAACATCGGAGGTTCCGGACACACCGGAACACCAAGGTGACCGTACCCATTGGTTACGGTTGGGTAGAAGTGAGTTACGGCAGGCAGAAGCCGGAGTCGGAGATCGGCGTCGAGGGCGCCCCGCGAGGAGTGAATCGTTGATCACCTTTGAGGGCGTCACCAAGCGCTACCCGGGCGGCACCGTCGCGCTCGACGATGTCAGCCTCGACTGCCAGGCGGGCCGCATCACCGTGTTCGTCGGCACGTCCGGCGGCGGCAAGACCACCGCGCTGCGCACCATCAACCGGATGGTGGAGCCCACGTCCGGACGGGTCCTCATCGACGGGCGGGACGTCCGCGAGCAGCGGCCCGCCGAGCTGCGGCGCGGCATCGGCTACGTGATCCAGCACGCCGGGCTGTTCCCGCACCGCACCATCGAGGACAACATCGCCACCGTCCCGTACCTGCTGCGCTGGAGCAAGAAGAAGGCGCGGGAGCGGGCCCTGGAGCTGATGGAGCGGGTCGGGCTCGAGCACTCGATGGCCAAGCGCTACCCGTTCCAGCTGTCCGGCGGCCAGCAGCAGCGCGTCGGCGTCGCCCGCGCCCTCGCCGCCGACCCGCCGATCATGCTGATGGACGAGCCGTTCAGCGCCGTCGACCCCGTCGTCCGCGCCGAGCTGCAGGACGAGTTCCTCCGCCTCCAGGACGAGCTGCACAAGACGATCGTGTTCGTCACCCACGACATCGACGAGGCCATCAAGCTCGGCGACACGATCGCGGTCTTCCGGACCGGCGGGAAGCTCGTCCAGGTCGACAGCCCCGAGAACGTGCTCGCCCACCCGGCCGACGATTTCGTGGCCGGATTCATCGGCCAGAACCGCGGCATCCGGAGCCTGTCCTTCGCCGGGACGGGCGACCTGCGGCTGAGCGACGACGCGGTCCGTCCCGCGACCGCGACCGCCGCCGACGCCGCCGGTCTCGACTGGGTGCTCGTCGTCGACGAGGGCCGCCGTCCCCTGGGCTGGGCTCGTCCGGCCCTGGTGAAGGGCGCGCTGTCGGAGGCGCGGCTCGCGCCGGTCGGCGCGACGTTCCGCGTCGGCGCCGACTCCGTGCGCGTCGCGCTGGACGCCGCCGTCCTGTCCCCGGCGGGCCTGGCGGTCGGCGTCGACGAGGCGGGCGCGGTCATCGGCACCGCCGCCGGAACCGACCTGCTGGCCGTCCCGACCCACGGCGACGGCCCCCACGACACCGCCGCCGACACCGCGACCGGCGCCGACGGCGGAGGCGCGGGCTGATGGACATCGACTGGTCCTGGATCGCCGAGCACCGGGACACCCTCACCGAGCACGCGCTCATCCACCTCAGGCTGGCGCTGCTGCCGGTGCTGTTCGGGCTGCTCATCTCGCTGCCGCTCGGCGTGCTGTGCCGCCGCTGGGGCTGGCTCTACCCGCCGGCGCTGACCATCGCGAACGTGCTGTACGCGGTCCCGTCGCTGGCGCTGTTCATGATCTTCATCCAGTACACCGGGCTCACCGCGGCCACCGTCATGATCCCGCTGACCCTGTACAGCCTGTCGGTGCTCATCCCGAACGTGGTGGACGGCCTGGCGTCAGTGTCCGAACCGGTCCGGCAGGCCGCCACCGCCATGGGATTCGGCACGCTGCGCCGCCTCATGCAGGTCGAGCTGCCGATCGCCGTGCCGATCGTCATCGCCGGGACGCGGGTCGCCGCGGTGTCGTCCATCAGCCTCGTCGCCGTCGGGCAGCTGATCGGCCAGGGCGGGCTCGGCTACGACATCATCCGCGGCTACCAGCTCCAGTTCCAGACGCAGATCGTCGCCGCGACCGTCCTGATCGTGCTGCTGGCGCTCGTCACCGACGCGATCCTGGTCACCGTCCAGCGGCTGCTCACACCGTGGGCGCGGGCGCGGGGGGCGGCCTCATGAACGACCTCTGGAACCAGATCGACCTGTTCTGGACGTGGCTGACCGCGTCCTCCCAATGGCGGGGCGCCGAGGGGATCCCGCACCGCCTGCTGGAGCACCTCTACTACAGCGGGGTGTCGCTGCTCTGCGCCGCCGTGATCGGGCTGGCGCTCGGCCTGATCGTCGGCCACACCGGGCGCGGCGGGTTCCTCGCGATCAGCCTCGCCAACATCGCCCGCGCGATCCCCACGTTCGGCCTGGTGCTGTTCGTCGTCGTGATCGAGTACAGCATCACCCCGGTGCTGGTCGCGCTGGTCGCGCTCGCCGTCCCGCCGATCCTGGTCAACACCTTCGAGGGCGTCCGGGCCGTCGACGCCGACGCCAAGGACGCCGCCCGCGGCATGGGCATGACCGGATGGGGCGTGCTGTGGCGGGCCGAGCTGCCGATGGCGCTGCCGCTGATCCTGCTCGGGCTGCGGACGTCGGCGATCCAGGTCGTCGCCACCGCCACCATCGCCGCCTACCCGGGCTTCGGCGGTCTCGGCCGCTACATCATCGACGGCCTGGCCCGCAACGACTACCAGCTCGTCATCGGCGGCACCGTCCTGGTGGTGCTGCTCGCGCTGATCGTCCAGCTGATCTTCGCGGGCCTGCGCCGCCTCATCGTCTCGCCGGGGCTGCTCGGCTCGGCCCGTTCGTCCTGACCGGAGGAAAGAAACAATGAAGAAACTCATCCGTGGCGCGGTCGTCGGCCTGGTGGCCGCCCTGACCCTGTCCGCCTGCGGCGGCGGAGACTCCGGCGACGACAACCCGCTCGCCGGCGGCGGCGACGGCGGCACGATCACCGTCGGCGGCGCCAACTTCCCCGAGAGCAACCTCCTCGGCGAGCTGTACGCGCAGGCCCTCGAAGCCAAGGGCCTCAAGATCACCCGCAAGTTCAACATCGGCGCCCGCGAGGTCTACTACGACCAGGTCGTCAAGGGCGGCATCAGCGTCATGCCCGAGTACAACGGCGCGCTGCTGACGACGTCGGTCGACAAGGCCAGCACCGCCGCGACGACCGAGGAGATCAACGCGGCGCTCAGGGCCAAGCTGCCCGCCGAGGTCGAGATCCTGAACTCCGCCCAGGCCGAGGACAAGGACTCCGTCACCGTCAACCCGCAGACCGCGGCGAAGTACAACCTGAAGTCGATCGCCGACCTGCAGCCGGTCGCGAAGGAACTCACCATCGCCGGGCCGTCGGAGTTCAAGACGCGGCAGCAGGGGCTCGTCGGCCTGAAGAGCGCCTACGGCCTCGAGTTCAAGAAGTTCCAGCCGTTCGACGCCGGCGCCCAGGCCACCCTGGTGAAGCTCCTCACCGAGAACAAGATCCAGGCCGCCGACCTGTTCACCACCGACCCGACCATCGAGCAGAACAAGCTGGTCGTCCTCGAAGACCCGAAGAACGTCTTCAGCGCCCAGAACGTGACGCCGCTGGTGCACAAGCAGTCCGTGAACGACACGGCGCGGGCGGCCCTGAACGCCGTCTCCGCCAAGCTCACCACCCAGGACCTCCTGGACATGATGAAGCGCATCGCCATCGACAAGGACGACCAGGAGAAGGTCGCCGAGGAGTGGCTGAAGAAGTCCGGCCTGGCCTGACCAGCTCGACTCTGTTCGGGCCCCGCTTCACGATCGAGGAGCGGGGCCCGAGCCGTTTCGGCCCCGGCCAGGTTGCGACGGCGTATTGCCAGGCACTACTGGTGGGCCTGGCCGCCCAGTGGCTGGGGACCCCCTGACCGCCACCCGGTCGCGGTCCGGGGCGTCGAAGGGACGCATTGCCCGCGCCGCCTTTCCCGCGCAGGTCTGTGACCGCCTTCACAGCAGATCGGCCGATGTCCGGCTAACGTCGCGCGAGGACGCGATCACGGCAACGGCGGAGGCAGCGGTGCGTATCCGGGTGGGAACCATGGAGGATGTTCCGGCCGTTCTGGCGCTCTACGATCAGGCGGTCGAATGGCTCGTCGCCTCCGGCCGGTCGGGACAGTGGGGGACGGACGCCTGGTCGGAGAAGCCGGAGCTCAGGGCGCGGGTCCGGCGCTTCGCCGAGTCGGGCGGGATGCGTGTCGCCGAGAACGAGGGCGCTGTGGTCGGGGCCATGTGGCTGGGGCCCGCTCCTCCATTCATCCCTTCCGTGGAGGAGCCGGAGCTTTTCCTGTCGGCCCTCGTCATCGACCGCCGGTGCGCCGGGCTCGGCGTGGGACAGGCGCTGCTGGACCACGCCCGGGCCGAAGCCGTCGAGCGGGGAATCGGCCTGCTCAGGCTTCAGTGCTGGGCGGGCGGAGACCAAGGGCTCGTCCGCTACTACGAGCGGGCCGGTTTCGTCCAGACCGGACGGAGAAAGTCCAACTTCCAGGACGGATGGGAGGGGGCGATCCTGAGCCAGCGCCTTCACCACAGTGGCGACCGCAGTTCGTGCCCGGCCTGACCGATCAGGCGTCGCGGTGGCGCAGGACGCTCACCCCGCCCCACAGCGCCGCCGCCGTCCACGCCGCGAGGATCGCCACCGCGACTGCCGCAGGGTAGGGGGCGTCGCCGTTCAGCAGGTATCGGCCCGCACTGCTCGGCAGGCCGTCCGCGATGTCCATGAGCAGTTCCGAACGGCTGTTGGCCAGCATTATCGGCAGCACCATGAAGAAGAGGAAAGCGACGGTGAGCGTTGCGGCGGTGCTGCGGAGCATTGCCCCGACGCCCAGGATCAGGACGCTCAGCACCGCGAGGTAGATGCCTGTCATCAGTGCGTCGTGGATCACGTCCCCGGCGTCCAGGCGGCCCCATTTCCCGAGGATGGGGTACGCGACGGCCGTTCCCACGAGGCCCAGGAGCACGCCGGACGGGAAGACGACCCCCGCCGCGACGGCCGCCTTCGCCGACAGCATCCGGCCCCGCGAAGGCACCCACTGGAGCGTCGCGTGGATGCTTCCCGTCGCGTACTCGCCCGTGATCATCAGGATCGCCAAGGCCAGGACCACGAATTGCACCATGTCCATCGACCCGGTGGCGATGTCGCTGACCGAGACCACCCCGGGGTGCTCCGCCACGCGCTCGTCGGTGTTGTTGGCCACCGTCACCTGCGCCATGACCGCGCACAGCAGCGCCATGAGCAGGGCCGCGCCGGCCAGGCCCCACCAGGTGGAACGTACCGTCCACAGCTTCGTCCATTCGGCTGCGAGTGCGCCCGGCATCCCGCCGCCGGACGCGGTACCGGTCGCTCTTCCGATGTCGACGCTCACCGGTTCCGTTGCCGTGGTCATCGCAGTGCCTCCGCCCCGGGCATTCCGGTTCCGTATTCCACGCTCGTCCCGGTCAGGTCCATGTACGCCTCCTCCAGCGATGCTTCGACGGCGCTCAGCTCCAGGACGGGGACGCCCGCTTCGTGCGCCATGAGGCCGACCCGGTCCATCGGCAGCCCGGTGACTCGCAGTTCGGTCTCGTCCGGCCGGTGGACTTCGGCGCCGACGGCGGCGAGCCGTTCCGCGAGTTCGGACGCTCGGGGGCTGCGTACCCGGACCGCGTTGCCGGGGCCGCGTGCGATGACCTCCGCCATCGGCGCGTCGGTGAGAAGGCGTCCGCGGCCGAGGACCACCAGCCGGTCCGCCGTGCGCTGCATCTCGCTCATCAGATGCGACGACACGAACACCGTGCGGCCCTCCGCGGCCAGGCCGCGCATGAGCCGCCGGACCCACAGCACTCCGTCGGGGTCGAGGCCGTTCACCGGCTCGTCGAACATCAGGACGGCCGGGTCACCGAGCAGAGCGCCCGCTATCCCCAGCCGCTGGCGCATTCCCAGCGAATACGCGCCGACCCGTCGGCCGGCCACGGATTCCAGCCCGACGAGGCCCAGCACCTCGTCCACTCGGGCCCGCGGGATTCCGTTGCTGCGAGCCATGGCCACCAGATGCGCCCTCGCCGAACGGCCGGGGTGCACCGAGCCCGCGTCCAGCAGCGCTCCGACCTCCCGTATCGGACGCGGCATCCCCGCATACCCACGGCCGCCGACCAGCGCCTCGCCCTCACTCGGGTGATCCAGGCCCACGATCATGCGCATCGTGGTGGATTTCCCTGCGCCGTTCGGGCCGAGGAACCCGGTCACCTTTCCCGCCGCCACCTCCAGTGACAGCCGGTCCACCGCGGTCTTGTCCCCGTACCGTTTCGTCAGTCCGCGCAAAGTGATCAAAGGGTTCTCCTGTCGGGGCCGTCCGGCATGACGAGCCCGAACCTAGGCGGCCGGGAAACCCCGCCACACTGCCCGGAAGCCGCCCCACACCCCTGACTTTCGTCAGGAATGCACTACGCACCCCCGGGTCATCGACCAGCCCGCTCTATCCAGGGTCAGGGGAGGGGGAGACGTCCGTTCAGACGGGTGGTGAGGGTCGCGGCGGTGGCGCGGGCCTGGCCGGCCAGGCCCGGCCAGGTTTCCTCGGGGTGGTCCTCCCGGCGGAAGGTGATGGTGATGGCGGCCGTGGGGTGGGCCGTGTGGTCGAAGGCGCAGGCGGCGATGCTGGCGAAGCCCTCGGTGATGTGGCCGTCCTCGACCGACCAGCCCCGGCGGGCGTCCTCGGAGAGGGCGCGGCGGAGGTCGGTGAGGGTCGCCGGGCCGCGGCCGGTGCGGCTGATGAACGGTGCCGCACGGGCAGGGGCGGTGAACAGGGCGCGGATCTGGGCCGGCGGCAGGTGGGCGAGCATGGCGCGGCCGCTCGCGGTGAGGTGGGCGGGCATCCGCACGCCCACGTCGGTGACGAGGACGGCGTGCCGGGCCGGTTGCTCCTTGAGCAGGTAGAGCGTCTCCGGGCCGTGCAGGATGCCGAGCTGGACGATCTCGCCGACACGGTCGACCAGGCGGCGGAGCAGGGGACGGGCCAGGCGTTCGAGGGGCTCGTGCCGGAGGTAGGCGGAGCCGATCTCGAACGCCGCGACGCCCAGCCCCCAGCGGCGCTCCTCGGGGACGTAGGTGACGAAGCCGTCCTCGGCCATCGCGGTCAGGAGGTGGTAGGTGCTCGACCGGGGCAGGTCGAGGGAGCGGCCGATCGAGGACGCGGGCAGGGGACCGGGCGCGGCGGCCAGCAGGCGCAGGACCGCCAGGGCGCGGCGGGCGGCCGGTACCTGGGACATGCGCCCATTGTCTCGTATCTGAGACACCTTCGCCGGGCGGGCCCTCGTCCCGCGCCGGGCGGAGGCGCTGGAATGGTGGGTATGAGGTTTGACATGGGGGACAACGGTGTTCGGCTCGGGCCCGAGGCGCTCGGGTTCGCGCAGGTCGTGGCCGTGGCGCGGGGCGGGGCCAAGGTCGCGCTGACCGACGAGGCGCTGAAGCTGATCGGGGAGTCGCGGGCGCACATCGAGGAGCTGTCCGCGCGCCCGACGCCCGTCTACGGTGTCTCCACCGGGTTCGGGGCGCTGGCCACCCGGCACATCGCGCCGGAGATGCGGGCGCAGTTGCAGCTGAACATCGTCCGGTCGCACGCGGCGGGGTCGGGGCCGGAGATCGAGCGGGAGGTCGTCCGGGCGCTGATGCTGCTCAGGCTGCGGACGCTCGCCACCGGACGCACCGGGGTCCAGCCCGTCACCGCGCGGACGCTGGCCGCGCTCCTCAACGCCGGCATCTCGCCTCAGGTCTTCGAGCACGGAAGCCTGGGGTGTTCGGGGGACCTCGCGCCGCTCGCGCACGTGGCGCTGGCGTTGATCGGTGAAGGGTCGGTCAGGGACGCCGGCGGGGTGCTCAAGCCGGCCGCCCAGGCGCTGGAGGAGGCCGGGATCGCGCCGGTCACGCTGGGTGCCAAGGAGGGTCTCGCCCTCCTGAACGGGACGGACGGCATGCTCGGCATGCTCGTCCTCGCCATCGAGGACCTGCGCAACCTCCTCACGGCCGCCGACCTGGCCGCCGCGATGACCGTCGAGGCCCTGCTGGGCACCGACCGCGTCTTCGCCGCCGACCTCCAGGAGCTGCGGCCGCATCCGGGGCAGGCGGCGTCGGCGGCGAACCTGCGGGCGCTGCTCGCCGAGTCGGAGATCATGGAGTCGCATCGCGGGCCCGACTGCACGCGGGTCCAGGACGCCTATTCGCTGCGCTGCGCCCCGCAGGTCAACGGCGCCGCCCGCGACACGCTCGCGCATGCCGAATTGGTGGCCGGGAGGGAACTCGCGTCCGCGATCGACAATCCCGTGGTGCTGCCGGACGGACGGGTCGAGTCCAACGGCAATTTCCATGGAGCACCCATTGCCTACGTGCTCGATTTTCTCGCCGTTCCCGCGGCCGACGTCGCGTCGATGTCGGAGCGCCGCACCGACCGGATGCTCGACAAGGGACGGTCCTACGGCCTGCCCGCCTTCCTCGCCGACGACCCCGGCGTCGACTCCGGGCACATGATCGCGCAGTACACGCAGGCGGCGATCGTGTCGGATCTGAAGCGGCGCGCCGCGCCCGCCAGCGCCGACTCCATCCCGAGTTCGGCCATGCAGGAAGACCACGTGTCGATGGGCTGGAACGCGGCCCGCAAGCTGCGCCGCTCCGTGGAGGGGCTCGCGCAGGTCGTCGCCATCGAGATCCTCACCGCCGCGCGGGCCCTCGACCTGCGCACACCGCTGCGTCCCGGTCCGGCGACCGCCGCGGTCGTCGCGAAGCTGCGGGAGGCCGTCCCGCCGCCGGGTCCGGACCGCTACCTCGCGCCCGAGATCGCCGCCGCGACCGAGATGGTCCGCGACGGCTCCCTGATCGCCGCCGCCGAGACCGTCACCGGCCCGCTCACCTGAGCGCGGGCCCCGCCCGCCTGAATCCGCCCGCCTGAACCCGCCCGCCCAACCCGCTCGCCTGAACCCGCTCTCGAAGGAGCCGACGATGTCAGGTCCACGTCCCGTCCGCGCGCCGCGCGGCACGTCGCTGACCGCCGCCAAGGGCTGGCCGCAGGAGGCCGCCCTCCGCATGATCCAGAACAACCTCGACCCCGAGGTCGCCGAGCATCCCGACGAGCTGGTCGTCTACGGCGGGTCCGGGAAGGCGGCCCGGAGCTGGGACGCGTTCGACGGCATCATCAGGTCGCTGGCCGATCTGGAGGGGGACGAGACGCTGCTCGTCCAGTCCGGCAAGCCGGTCGGTATCTTCCGGACGCACGAGTGGGCCCCGCGCGTGCTGATCGCGAACTCGAACCTGGTGCCGCAGTGGGGGACGTGGGAGGAGTTCCGCCGCCTGGAGTCGCTCGGCCTGACCATGTTCGGGCAGATGACCGCCGGGTCGTGGATCTACATCGGGACGCAGGGCATCCTCCAGGGCACCTACGAGACGTTCGCGGCCGTCGCGGAGAAGCGGTTCGGCGGCTCGCTCGCCGGAACGATCACGCTGACCGCCGGGCTCGGCGGGATGGGCGGCGCGCAGCCGCTCGCCGTGACGATGAACGGCGGCGTCGCGATCTGCGTCGAGTGCGACCCGTCCCGGATCGAGCGGCGCGTCGAGCACCGGTACTGCGACGTCGAGGCCGCGAGCCTGGACGAGGCGCTGCGGCTCGCGGAGGAGGCGAAGGCGGAGCGGCGCGCGCTGTCGATCGCGGTGCTCGGGAACGCCGCCGACGTCGTCCCGGAGCTGCTGCGCCGGGGCGCGCCGATCGACATCGTCACCGACCAGACCAGCGCGCACGACCCGCTGGCCTACCTGCCGCGCGGCGTCGAGTTCGGCGACATGGCCGCCGAGCGCGACAAGGACCCGGCCGCGTTCATCGACAGGGCCCGGACGTCGATGGCCGCGCACGTCGAGGCGATGGTCGGGTTCCAGGACGCGGGCGCCGAGGTCTTCGACTACGGCAACTCCATCCGCGGTGAGGCGCAGCTCGCGGGCTACACGCGCGCGTTCGAGTTCCCCGGCTTCGTGCCCGCCTACATCCGCCCGCTGTTCTGCGAGGGCAAGGGGCCGTTCCGGTGGGCGGCGCTGTCCGGCGACCCGGCGGACATCGCCCGCACCGACCAGGCCATCCTCGACCTGTTCCCCGACAACGAGCCGCTGACCAGGTGGATCAGGATGGCGCAGGAGAAGGTCCACTTCCAGGGCCTGCCGTCGCGGATCTGCTGGCTCGGCTACGGCGAGCGCGACAGGGCCGGCGAGATGTTCAACGACCTCGTCGCGCGCGGCGAGATCAGCGCGCCGATCGTGCTCGGCCGCGACCATCTCGACTGCGGGTCGGTCGCGAGCCCGTACCGGGAGACGGAGGGCATGAAGGACGGGTCGGACGCGATCGCCGACTGGCCGCTGCTGAACGCGATGCTGAACGCGTCGTCCGGCGCGACGTGGGTGTCCATCCACCACGGCGGCGGCGTCGGGATCGGCCGCTCCATCCACGCGGGCCAGGTCTGCGTCGCGGACGGGACGGCCCTCGCCGGCGAGAAGCTGCGGCGCGTCCTGACCAACGACCCGGGCACGGGCGTCATGCGGCACGTCGACGCGGGCTACGAGCGCGCCGAGGAGGTGGCCCAAGAGCGGGGCGTGCGCATCCCGATGCAGGCATGAGCACGAGCTTCGAGGAGATGTGGGCGGCGCTGCTGCCGGTCGGGCGGGACGAGCCGACCGGCGGCTACCACCGCTTCGCGTGGACGCCGCCCGAACTCGAATGCCGCGCCTGGTTCCTGGACGAGGCGCGCCGCCGCGACCTGGACGTCGAGCACGACGCCAACGGCAACATGATCGCCTGGTGGCTCCCGGACGACGGGACGCGCGGCGACGCCGTCCTGACCGGGAGCCATCTGGACTCGGTGCCCGGCGGCGGCGCGTTCGACGGGCCGCTCGGCATCGTGTCCGCGTTCGCCGCCGTCGACCTCCTCCGCGAGCGGGGGGCAAGGCCGGCGCGGCCGATCGGGATCGCGGCGTTCGCAGAGGAGGAGGGCGCGCGGTTCGGGGTGGCGTGCCTGGGGTCGCGGCTGATGTCCGGGGCGATCGACCCGGCGAGGGCCCGCGGCCTCGCGGACGCGGACGGCCGCACGTTCGCCGAGGTCCTGCACAACGCCGGTTTCGACCCCGAGGCGATCGGCCCCGACGACGATCTGCTGGGGCGCATCGGATGCCTGGTCGAGCTGCACGTCGAGCAGGGGCGGGCGCTGCGGGAGCCGGTCGGGGTCGCGAGCGCGATCGTCCCGCATGGGCGGTGGCGGTTCGACTTCACCGGCGAAGGAAACCACGCCGGGACGACCGGGCTGCCCGACCGGCGCGACCCCATGCTCCCGTTCGCCGCCATGGTCATCGCGGCGCGGGAGGCGGCCGAGCGCAACGGCACCGTCGCGACGGTCGGGAAGGTGCGGGTCGTGCCGGGCGGGGTGAACGCGATCGCCTCGTCCGTGACCGGCTGGCTGGACGCCCGGGGCCCGGCGGACGACGCCGTCCGGCGGACGGTCGCGGAGGTGGACGAGGCCGCCCGCGTCGCCGCCCGCCCGCACCGGGTGAGCGTCGATCTCGCAGAGGAGTCCTATTCGGAGATCGTGGACTTCGACCACGCCCTCCGCGACCGGATCGGCGCGACGCTGGGCGGCGTCCCCATCCTGCCGACCGGCGCGGGGCACGACGCGGGCGTCCTGTCGGCGCGGATGCCGGCGGCGATGCTGTTCGTCCGCAACCCGACCGGGATCTCGCACGCGCCCGCCGAGTCCGCCGAAATGGCGGACTGCCTGGCCGGAGTCGAAGCGCTCACGGCGGTACTGGACGATCTGGCCTGCGGGTAAGGAACCGGTATGCAATGGCATGCACAGCTCGCCTGGCTCGGAGACGGCGTGGCGGCCGATGTGCTCATCGAGGCCGACGGCGAGCGGATCACCCGCGTCGCGCCCGGCGTCCCCGCCCCCGGCAACGCGCAGCGGCTGCCCGGCCTGACGCTGCCGGGCCTCGCCAACGCGCACTCGCACGCCTTCCACCGCGCGCTCCGCTCCCGCGTCCAGGCCCACTCCGGAACGTTCTGGACGTGGCGCGAGACCATGTACAAGGTCGCCGACCGCCTCGACCCCGACACCTACCGCGCGCTCGCCGCCGCCGTGTACGCGGAGATGGCCCTCGCCGGGATCAGCTGCGTCGGCGAGTTCCACTACCTGCACCACCGGCCGGGCGGCGACCCCTACGACGAGCCGAACGCGATGGGCGAGGCGCTGATCGCCGCCGCCGCCGACGCGGGCATCCGGATCACGCTCCTCGACACCTGCTACCTCGCGGGCGGCATCGGCGAGCCGCTCAAGGGCCCGCAGCTCCGCTTCGGTGACGGCACCGCCGGGAACTGGGTGCGCCGCGTCGGCAGCCTCCACGAGGAGACCGGCAAGGCGGGACGGCTGCACGCCCGCGTCGGCGCCGCGATCCACTCCGTCCGGGCGGTGCCGCGCGAGCAGCTCAGCGCGGTCGCGTCCTGGGCGAAGGAGCATCGCGCGCCGCTGCACGTCCACCTGTCCGAGCAGCCCGCCGAGAACGAGGCGTGCCTGGACGCCTACGGCCTGACCCCGACGCGCCTGCTCGCCGAGTCGGGGGCGCTGGGCGCGCTGACCACGGCCGTCCACGCGACGCACCTCACCGGCGAGGACATCGGCCTCCTCGGGACGACGATGACCGGCGTGTGCATGTGCCCGACCACCGAGCGCGACCTCGCCGACGGCATCGGCCCGGCCCGCGACCTCGCGAACGCGGGCTCGCCGGTCTGCCTCGGCTCCGACCAGCACGCCGTCATCGACCTGTTCGAGGAGGCCCGCGCGGTCGAGCTGGACGAGCGGCTCCGCACCCGAGTCCGCGGGCACTGGACGGCCGGGGAGCTGCTCGCCGCGGCCACGTCCAACGGCCACTACGGGCTCGGCTGGCCGGAGGCCGGACGGCTGGAACCGGGCGCGTACGCGGACCTCGTCACCGTCGCGCTCGACTCCGCCCGCACCGCCGGAAGCGACGGCTACGCCGCCGAGGCCGCCGTGTTCGCGGCGACCGCGGCCGACGTCCGGCACGTGGTGGTGTCCGGGCGGCAGATCGTGCACGACGGGCGGCACCTGCTGATCGACGACGTCCCGGGCGCGCTGGCCGAGGCCATCGCCGCCGTCACCGCACCCGACCCGGAGTGACGCGAATGCCACGTGAGACCCTGGCCAGGGTGAGCACCGTCATCACGAACATCGGAGAGCTGGTCACCAACGACCCGGCCACCGGCACCGGCCTCGGCATTCTCCGCGACGCCGCGCTGGTGATCGAGGACGGCAAGGTCGCCTGGACGGGCCCGGCCGCCGACGCGCCCGCCGCTGACGCGTCCTTCGACGCCGCCGGACGCGCCGTTCTCCCCGGGTTCGTCGACTCCCACGCGCACCTCGTCTTCGCCGGTGAGCGCGCCGAGGAGTTCGCCGCCCGGATGAGCGGCCAGAAGTACGACGGCGGCGGCATCCGCACGACCGTGGAACGCACCCGCGTCGCCTCCGACGACGACCTTCGCGCCAACGTCCGCCGTCTCATCGGCGAGATGGCCCGGCAGGGCACGACGACCGTCGAATGCAAGTCCGGGTACGGGCTGACGGTCGAGCAGGAGGAACGCGCCGTCCGCATCGCGGCGGAGTTCGCCGACGAGGTCACCTATCTCGGGGCGCATGTCGTCCCCGCCGAGTACAAGGGCGACACCGCGGGCTACGCGCGCCTCGCCGCCACCGACATGCTCGCGGTCTGCGCCCCGCACGCCCGCTGGGTGGACGTGTTCTGCGAGCGCGGCGCCTTCGACGCCGACCAGGCCCGCGAGATCCTGCGGGCGGGCATCGCGGCCGGGCTGCGCCCCCGCGTCCACGCGAACCAGCTCACCGAGGGCCCCGGCGTGCAGGTCGCCGTCGAGGTGGACGCCGCGTCCGCCGACCACTGCACGTTCCTCAGCGACGCCGACGTGGACGCGCTGGCGTCGTCCCGCACGGTCGCGACCCTCCTGCCGGGCGTCGAGTTCTCCACCCGCCAGCCCTACCCCGACGCCCGCCGCCTCCTCGACGCGGGCGCCACCGTCGCGCTCGCCTGTGACTGCAACCCGGGCTCGTGCTATAGCTCCAGCATGGCGTTCTGCGTCGCCGTCGCCGTCCGCGACATGCACATGACGCCCGCCGAGGCAGTCTGGTCCGCGACGGCGGGCGGCGCCCGCGCGCTCCGCCGCACCGACGTCGGCCACCTGGGAGTCGGCGCCCGCGCGGACGTGCACGTGCTGGACGCCCCGTCCCACATCCACCTCGCCTACCGCCCCGGCGTCCCGCAGACGGCCGCCGTCTGGAAGGCCGGCCGCCGGGTCGAACCGCGCTCATGAGGGTGGACGAGGCGCCGCCGCCCCCGTACGGCCGGCGCCCCGTCCCAGCGAGCCGTTAGCCGTTGTCCCAGCTGATGCGGCAGAACGGGACGCCGAAGCCCATGTCGGTCCCGCACGACGCCGTCTCGTTGTTGTGGATCTTCGTCCAGACCCCCTTCGTCTTCCACAGCAGCGTGCCGTGGAAGTCGAGCATGTAGTCGTCGTAGTTGAACGTCAGCGCGTCGACGTCGACCGTGCCGCCGCCCCGCCAGTCTCCGGCCGACAGCTTCACCTGGGTGCACTTGGCGTACACCCACTTGTTCTTGGTGCCCCCGTCGTAGTTCCACACGTCACAACGGTTGGTGCCGCTGCCGAGGTTGACGGTGGTGTGCATCGTGAAACTGGAATCGTTCCGCACTTCGCCGCAAAGCTTGAGAGTGTTCTTCGTGCAGTTCTCGACGGCGGCGCCGGCCGGCGACGGCGTGCTCACCAGAAAGGCGAGCGCGCCGGCGGCGGCGACGGTTGCGCTGATGGTTCTCGACCGCATGGATTCTCCCCGCGTGGTTCCTGCCGGCACCGTCCGAACGGCGGTGGCCGGACCCCGTTGACGCCCGGCCGGACGATGGCCGCCGGGACACCGGTCCAGAGTCGTGGGCGCCGGGTGGCGGAACAAGGCACCGGCGTCCCCGGCCTGGGCGGGGACGCCCGCCGTACCGCTGAACTGGACGTTTCCGGAGCGACGGGGACGTCCATGGCAAAGCCCGGCCCGGCGTGGGAAACTCCTCCCTGGCGCGCGATCAAGGGGGCACCGTGGATCGAGCTGCGGCCATCAGGGGCATGTCCGCGTTATTGGCGGATCTCAAACAGCGGAGCGGCCTGAGTTATCAGGAGCTGGCGCGCCGCACCTTCACCAGCCGGGCGGCGTTGCACCGCTATTGCGGTGGTGAGCGCATTCCGGCCGACTACGCGGTGGTCGTGGCCATCGCGAAGGAATGCGGTGCCGGTCCGGAAGAACTCAACGAACTTCTCCGGTACTGGAATGCCGCGGCCGCGGAATCGCCTTCCGCCGAGCCCGCCGCGGAATCGGCCGTCATGGAATCGCCCGCCGTGGAGCCGGCGGCCGTGTCGCCTCCCGCCGGACGGTCGGGTGTCCTGAGATGGGCCAGGGGCACTCCGATGTGGTTGCTCCTGGCGAGCGCCCTCCTCCTCGGGCTCATCGGCGGCCCCGTCCGGGACCTCAGCGGTGCGGGGGAGAAGGCCAGGGCCGCTCCACCGCGGACGATCCCCGCTCCCAGCTGGGCGACGGAACCGTACCCCGTCCCCCGCACCATGTTCGGCGTCACCGTGAACAGCGGCAGCGGGGCCATGCCGTCCTTCCTCACCGGCGGCGTCCGCCTCTGGGACGGCGGGACGCGCTGGGCGAGCCTGGAGACGTCCCGCGGCGACTACGACTGGACGACGCTGGACCGGCTCCTGGACGGCGCCCGGAAGGCGGGGCTGCCGACGCTGTTCGTCCTCGGCGGGACCCCGGCCTGGGCGGCACCGGCCGCGCCCAGGGCGGCCTACTCCGACGGGTCCCGCGCGGCGCCGCCCGACGACCTGCGCGACTGGGACCGGTTCATCGACGCGCTGGCCCGGCATGCCCGCGGCCGTATCGACGCCTACGAGCTCTGGGTCATGGCGAACGACCCGCACTTCTACAACGGTTCCGTCGAGACCCTCGTCGAGATGACCCGCCGCGCGGCCCGCATCGTCCGCCGCTACGACGCGGAGGCGGAGCTCGTGTGCCCGTCCATGAGCCGGTTGTGGGAGGCGGAAGGCCGCCGGGTCCTCGCCCGGTTCGCCGAACTCGGCGGCTACCGGCACTGCACGGCGGCGGGCGTCAAGCTGTACCAGCCGCGCGCGGTGGACCCGCCCGAGCTGATGCTCCAGGCGCTGGAGCTGGCGGACCGCGAATTCCACCGGGCGGGCGTCCACCCGGAGATCTGGAACACCGGCACCACCTACAACCTCCCCCTCCAGACGAAGCCGGCCACGGCCACGGCCGCGGACTACGCCGCACGCTTCTACCTGACCGGCCTCTACGCCCACCGCTACAACCTGCGGCGCATGTACCTGTACGCCTGGGGCAGCGACCGCGTGCCGATCGTGCTCCAGCCGGAGGGCGGCCCGCCGACGCGGGCGGCGCTGAACGTGGAGCGCCTCCAGCGGTGGCTGGCGGACGCCGAGATCCGCGCCTGCGGCCATGGCGTCCAGAGCGGCCTGCCGCACAACGTCTGGCAGTGCGAGTTCCGCGTCCGGCGCGAAGGGCGCCGGGACACCGTCTTCATCCGGTGGGCGCACGAGGGCGAGGCCTGGACGTCCGCCGGGCCGCGTCCGGTGACCGTCGAGCAACTCGACGGGACGGTGCGGACGGTCCCGCCCGGCGGCATGGTCAAGGTGACGCAGAGCCCGCTGCTGATCGGCTGACCGCCGCGAGCGCGGTCAGCCGGAGGTGAGGTAGCGGCGGTTGACCCTGATCAGGGGTGTCTCGTCGCGGGCGATGTAGTCGGCGGCGAGGACCTCGGCGATGAACAGGGTGTGATCGCCCGCCGGGACGGTCTGGCGGGTCTCGCATTCGACGGCGGCCAGGCCCGACTCCGGGATGAGGGCGTCCGAGTGCGCGCCGCGGTGGTGCGGCGCGCTCGCCAGGAGGATGCGGGCGCTCGGGCGGCCTTCGGCGGCGAAGCGACCGGCCAACGCGCGCTGCCCGGACGACAGCACGGTCGCGGCCCAGCGCTCCCGCCGCCCCAGGACCTCCGTCAGGTACGACGACGTCGCCACGCTCGCGGCCACCAGCGGCGGTTCGAGCGACACCGACATGAACGACGTCACCGTAGTGCCGAGGTCGTCGCGGCCGTCGCGGACGGTCAGCACGACCACGCCCGTGGCGAACCCCGCGACCGCCTCGACGAAGTCGGTGCCGGGCGTCAGCGGATCTCCCAGGTGCCCGGGAGCGTCAGCGGCCCGGCGGCGGGCAGGCCGAGCCGGGCGGCGAGGCCGCCGAGCGAGCCCCAGGCGTCGAAGCGGGCGGACGCGGCCGTGCGGTCCTCGCTGGACTCCGGCGGGCGGAGCCGCTCCAGCGGCGAGGTGTGCGGGTACACGCGGACCGGGGCGTCGGCGGCGAGGCCGGACTTCTTGCGGGCGAGGTCGAGGGCGAGGTCGATGCCGCCGAGCTCGTCGACGAGGCCGCGCTCCTTGGCGTCGGCGCCCGTCCAGACCCGGCCCCTGGCCAGCTCGTGGACGCGCTCGCGGGACAGCCCGCGCCCCTCCGCGACCCGCGCGGTGAAGTCGTCGTAGATCTTGTCGAGCGATGCGTTGACGCGCTCCCACTCGGAGTCGCTGAAGTCCTTGGTGGCGCTGGACATGCGCGCGTGGTCGCCGACCGTGACGCTGCCGAGGCCGATCCCGACCCGGTCGAGGAGCCCGTTCACCAGCGCCTTCCCGGTGACGACGCCGATCGAGCCGGTGAGCGTGCCGGGCTGCGCGACGATCGTGTCGGCCGCCGCCGACACGTAGTAGCCGCCGGACGCCGCGACGTTGCCCATCGACACGATCACGGGCTTGCCGGCGCGGCCGGCCAGCACCACCTCCCGCCAGATCGCGTCGGACGCGACGGCGGAGCCGCCCGGGCTGTTGACGCGGAACACGATCGCCTTGACCCGGTCGTCCTTCACGGCGGCGCGGAACGCGGCGCCGATCGTGTCCGAGCCCATCGCGGGACCGGAGTTCGGGAGCGGGCCACCGCGGCCGCTGCGGCCGAGCCGGATCGGGCCGTGCCCGTTGATCAGCGCGACGGTGTCCTGCCGGCCGGGCTGCGGGAGCCGCCCCGCGAGGCCGTGCGCGCGGTTGTAGCGGGACACGTAGCGCAGCTGCGCCTCCTCGCCGAACTCGGCGCGCAGGTCGGCGTACACCTCGTCGCGGTAGCCGAGCCGGTCGACGAGGTTCTCCTCCAGCGCCTCGCCGGCGAGCAGCGGGCCGCGGTCGGTGAGCTCGCGGACCCTCTCCTCCGTGAGGCCGCGCCCGGCGGCGATCCCGGCGGTGATCTGCTCCCCGAGCGAGTCGACCAGGCGGCGCGACGACTCCTCGTGCTCCGGCGTGTACTCCTTCTCCATGAACGTGTTCGCCATGGTCTTGTACTCGTGCCGCTTGGCGAACCGCGGCTGCACGCCCGCCTTCTCCAGCGCGCCCGCGAAGAACGGCTCCTCGATCGCGATGCCGGTCAGCCCGACCTCGCCGGTCGGCTGCAGGTACACCTTGTCGAACCCGGTGGCGAGGTAGAACGGGACGGTGCCGCGCCCGCTCTCGCCGAACGTTTCCGCCCACGCGACGGTGAGCTTGCCCGCGTCCCGCAGCGCCTGGACGGCCTCGCGCACCTCCTGGACGAGCGCCAGCCCGATCCCGCCGGAGACCTTCACGACGAGGGCGCGCACGCGGGCGTCGGAGCGGGCGCGGCGCAGCCCGTCCAGGACGTCGCGCAGGCTCGTCCGGCGCATGGACATGATCGCCGAGATCGGGTCGGACGGCGCGACCTCCACGATGCCCTCGGTGAGGTCGAGCTCGAGGATCAGCGGGGCCGTCCGCCGGTCGCGGGCCTGTTTGATGACGTTGACGACGTTGCCGGGATCCACCATGAGGCCCAGCCTATGCGTTCGGTTGCGGTTCTCCCCGGGCCCGCCGCCCCGCCGGGCGGGCCGTCGCGCAGAGGCGGGCCGTCAGCGCGCGAAGGCCTTGTTCGGGATCACGCTCGCGGACGCCTGCGCCAGCGTGCGCCCGCGCGCGTCGGCGACCATGCCGTTGGACACCATGCGGGTACTGCCGGAATGCACGCACGTCCCGGTGACCGTGTAGGTCTCGCCCGCCCGGACGGCGCGCAGGTAGTCGACGTTGAGGTTCAGCGTCAGCATCGGCATGAAGTGCTCGCAGGTGCTGGCGGCGGCGAGGCAGACCGCGTTGTCGAGGATCATCGCGATGTAGCCGCCGTGCACGGTACCGCCGGGGTTGCAGAGCTTCTCGGACGGCGTCCAGGAGATGACGACCCGGCCCGGCTCGGCGGAGACCAGGACCTGCCCGATGTACCGGTTGACGTCGGAGATCTCCGGGAACTCGCCGTCCGCCATGGCCTGGATCAGCTCCGCGCCCGACAGCGTGTTCCACAGCTCGGCGGCCCGCCGGTGGGCCTCAGGGCCCGCCTCGACGCTCAACTTCGCTCCCTCGGCTCGGCTCGACGATTGGAATGCTATTCGGTGATCACCGGCACGGCGCTGTGCCCTTCGTCACGGCCACCGGACGGACACCCGACGGAGACCCGCGGGGGGCCGCTCGCCCAGCGGATATCGTCGTCGCATGGGCGACGGCGACGGGTGGGCGGACTGCGACCTCGGGCACACGCACTGGGGACGCTTCGGCGCGTCCGGGCTGCTCGCCTACCACCGCGACGCGGGCGGCGACCTGTGGATCCTGTTGCAGCAGCGCGCGTGGTGGGGGATCGGCGGCGGGACGTGGGGCATGTTCGGCGGCGCCCTGCACAGCCATGAGGACGCCGTGACCGGGGCCCTGCGGGAGACGTCCGAGGAGTGCACGCTCGACGTCGGGGCCGTGACCGTCCACGGCACGAGCGTCGAGGACCACGGCGGATGGTCGTTCACGTCCGTGCTGGGGTCGCTGACCGAGCAGGTCCCCGTCGAGCCCGCGTCGAGGGAGACGCGCCGCGCGGAATGGGTCCGCGCGGAGGAGGTCACCGACCGGAAGCTCTTCGCGCCGTTCGCGCGGTCATGGCCGCGGCTCCAGGACGCGATGAAGGGGCTCATCCTCATCGTGGACGCGGCGAACGTCGTGGGCGCCCGCGCCGACGGCTGGTGGAAGGACCGGGCGGGCGCGAACGCCCGGCTTCGCGACGACCTGAAGTCCCTCAACGCGGGCGTGCAGGGCGTCCCGGACGGGCTCGTCCCGTTCGACCGCTGCTTCCCGGAGATCGTCCTGGTGGTGGAGGGCGCGGCACGGGGCGTCGCAGACGAGCCGGGGAACGGCGGCGGGGTGCGGGTCGTGGCGGCTCCGGGCAGCGGCGACGACCGGATCGTGGAACTCGTGCGGGAGGCGCGGCCCGACACCGTCCAGCTGGTGGTGACCGCCGACCGGGAGCTGAAGGCCCGCTGCCGGGCCGCGGGAGCCGCCGTCACCGGCCCCCGCTGGCTCCTCGAACGCCTCTAGCGTCAGGCTCCCGTCTCCACCCGATGGCCTGCGTCGCGGAGCGCCGTGGTCGCGTCCTTCAAACGGTGCTCGGGGACGAGGACGAGGTCCGCGTGAAAGGTGGACGCGACGAAAACGGAGATCCCGGCGGCGGCGAGCGGTCCGACGATCGCGGCGAGCATTCCCGGCGTGTCCAGCCCATGGCTCGTGTCGCCGTAGAAGCCGACCCAGCGCTCCGCCTCAGCGAACGGTGACGCGTCCCTGACCACGGTGAGCCCTTCGGGGGCGCGCACCAGGGCGATCCACTCGTCGTCCTCGGGAAATGTCGCGTTCGGAAGGTGCTCCACCAGGAACTGGGACGGGACGACGTGCAGGCGCTGCGCGGTGGTCATTCCGCCATTATTCAGGGACGAGCCACACCGCGCCCAAGGGCGGAACGCGCAGCACCGCCGACGCGGGCAGGCCGTGCCAGGGTTCGGCGGTCGCCTCGATGCGCCCGAGGTTGCCGACGCCGCTGCCGCCGTACTCGAACGAGTCGGTGTTGAGGATCTCGCGCCAGCCGCCCTCGCCCGGCAACCCGAGCCGGTAGCTCTCGTGCGGATTGCCCGCGAAGTTGACGACGCACGCCAGGACGGGCGGGTCGCCGTCCTGGGGCACCGGCGTCCCGTAGCGCAGGTAGGAGAGGGTGTTCCCGCCGGCGTCGTTGCCGTCGATCCAGCGGAAGCCCTCGTGGTCGCTGTCGCGCGTCCACAGGGCGGGCTCTTCCTTGTAGGTGCTGTTCAGGTCGCGGACGAGTCTCTGCATGCCCAGGTGGTGGGCGCCTTCGGCGGCGTTGTCCATCAGCCACCAGTCGAGCGGGCGCTCCTCCGCCCATTCGGCGCCCTGCCCGAACTCCTGCCCCATGAACAGCAGTTGCTTGCCGGGATGCGACCACATGTAGGCGAGGAGCGCGCGCAGCCCGGCGAACTGCTGCCACGCGTCGCCCGGCATCTTGCTCAGCAGCGAACCCTTGCCGTGGACGACCTCGTCATGCGACAGCGGCAGGACGTAGTTCTCCGAGAATGCGTACACCAGCGAGAACGTGATCTCGTTGTGGTGGTAGTGCCGGAACACCGGCTCGTGGCGCAGGTATTCGAGCGTGTCGTGCATCCAGCCCATGTTCCACTTGAACCCGAACCCGAGACCGCCGAGATGAGTCGGGCGCGACACCCCAGGCCATGCCGTCGATTCCTCCGCGATCGTCATGACGCCGGGGTTGCGCTTGTAGACCGTCGCGTTCATCTCCTGAAGGAACGCGATGGCCTCCAGGTTCTCGCGGCCCCCGTAGATGTTGGGCGTCCATTCGCCTTCGTTGCGCGAGTAGTCGAGGTACAGCATGGAGGCGACGGCGTCCACGCGGAGCCCGTCGATGTGGAACTCCTCCAGCCAGTACGACGCGTTCGCCACCAGGAAGTTGCGGACCTCAGCGCGCCCGTAGTTGAACACGAGCGTCCCCCAGTCGGGGTGCTCGCCGCGCGTCGGATCGTCGTGCTCGTACAGGGCGGTGCCGTCGAACCGGGCCAGCGCCCATTCGTCCTTGGGGAAATGGGCGGGGACCCAGTCCATGATGACGCCGATACCGGCCTGGTGCAGGCGGTCGACCAGCAGGCGGAAGTCGTCGGGGGAGCCGAACCGCGAGGTCGGCGCGTAATAGGACGTCACCTGGTAGCCCCAGGACGGCCCGTACGGATGCTCGGCGACCGGCAGGAGCTCCACATGCGTGAAGCCCATCTCGCGGACGTACGTCGTCAGTTCGTCGGCGAGTTCCGCATAGCCGAGCCCCGGACGCCACGAGCCGAGATGCACCTCGTACGCGCTCATCGGCTCGTGGAGCCAGTCGCGTTCTTTGCGGCCGTCCATCCACGCGCCGTCGCCCCATTCATAGGACGAGGTGAAGACGCGCGACGCCGTCGCCGGAGGAGGTTCCGTGTACCGCGCCATCGGGTCGGCCTTGGCGCGCAGCACGCCGTCCGCGCCGAGGATCTCGAACTTGTAGCGGGTGCCGTCGCCGACGCCGGGGACGAACAGCTCCCAGATCCCGCTGGAGCCGAGCGACCGCATCGGGTGCCCGCGCCCGTCCCAGTGGTTGAAGTCGCCGACCACGCGCACGCCGCGTGCCGTCGGCGCCCACACCGCGAACGCCGTCCCGGTGACCGTGCCGAACGCGGAGGCGTAGCTGCGGACCTGCGCGCCGAGCGCCCGCCACAGCTCCTCGTGCCGTCCCTCGCCGATCAGGTGCAGATCGAGCTCGCCGAGGGTGGGCAGGTGCCGGTAGGGATCGTCCTGGATCGACTCGGAGCCGTCCCCGTAGGTGACGGCGAGCCGGTAGTCGGGGACGGCGAGCGGCGCCGCGTCGTCGTCCTCGCCCGCCAGCGACGCGCCGGCCGGCAGCGTCCCGATGAACAGACCTTCGTGAAAGTGGCGGAGCGGAAGCCGGTCGCCGTTCGGGAGGACCACCTCGACGCGCTCGGCGAGCGGCCGCAGCGCCCGGACCGTCACACCGTCCCGGCCCGGATGCGCGCCGAGCACGCCGTGCGGATCGTGGTGGTCGCCGCCGACGAGCCGGTCGATCTCCGCGCGCGTGACCCGTGCCATGCAATGACTGGTGCCCCGAGAATCGCCGATCTCACGTCCGCGGGGACGCTGTTTCCGGGAGCTTGAAACTTTCCGGGACGGGACGCCCGCGGCGGGAGGTTCTCGGCCCGGTGGGCGCGGAGACGTGTGCTCGGAAGGCGGGTGTTGCGACCGCACGGACGGCACGACTCTTTGTCGAGGGGGTCGCGCCGATTAGCGCCGCCCGTGCGGCCACGTCTACCTGGCCCCAGCGGTGACATCGACCACACCGCCGCGGGCTCCATTCCTGTGTCACCTCAGCGACATAGGTACCTGCCGTACCGGAACGCCCCGGCCCGGTCCGCCCCCGCTCGCGGACCGGGCCGCGCCGTTCCCCATGACGTCCCGTCACTTCTCTTCGCGCTCCTCGCGCGTCTGGTCGACCAGCAGCCGGCGCAGCCCGATCGGCTCGTCGGCGGCCACGGTCATCGCATATCCGGCCTGGAGCTGGGCGTCGCTGAGGTCGCCGCTGCGCGTCGCGTACCAGCGGCCCGCGTCGCTGCGCCACACCTGCCAGCCCGGGAACTCTCCCTCGATGGCCGCCTTCAGATCATCGAAGTCGCCCATCAAGGTCGTCCTTTCCCCGAGGCCGCTCTTCTGTATACAAAAGTCTTACTCGTGCCGAGAGGTGTCAAGCTGTCCGTAAGCGGACCGTGCCCCCGCGGATAGCGCGGAGAAGGTATGGATCAAGGGGAGGGCGGAGCAGGATCGAACGCCGCGTCGAACGCCAACTCGAACGGCCGGTAGGCGCGCCCGGAAGAAGGGGAGGTGACGCCGGTGCCGGACCGTCCCGCCTACCTGCGCATCGCCGACACGCTGCGAGAGGGGATCCGGGACGGCAGCCTTCCACCGGGGACCCGGCTGCCGACCATCGCCGAGCTGTGCGAGACGCACGGCGTGTCGGAGATCGTCGTGCGGCAGGCCGTCGCGCTGCTGCGCGGCGAAGGGCTGGTCGAGACGCGCCGCGGCGGCGGCACGCTCGTCAAGGTCGTCCCGCCCGCGCGCCGGGTGGCGATGGATCGCTACCGCGCCGTGACCAGGCCCATGGCGGTCCCCGAGACCACCTTCACCCGCGACCAGAAGATCACCTGGGCGGAGTACCGGCTCGACCGGATGTTCACCCGGGTCCGGGCGGACGGCGAGCTCGCCGCGCTGTTCGAGCTCCCGGCCGGGACCGAGCTGCTCCGCCGCCGGTTCGTCTTCTACTCGCGCGGCGAGCCGCAGCAGATCTCCGTCAACTACCTGCCGTGGGACCTCGTCGGCGACACGCCCGTCTCCGACCCGGACCGCGAGCCGTGGCCCGGCGGGACGCTCGCGCAGCTCGCCTACCTCGGGCGCCCGCCGACCCGCGTCGAGGAGGCCGTCCGCTCCCGCATGCCGACCCCGGAGGAGGCCGAGACGCTCCGCATGACCCGCGGCGTGCCCGTCCTCGCGATCACCCGGCGGCTGCTGTCGCGTGACGAGGTGATGGAGGTCTGCCGCGACATCGTGCTCCCCGCCGACCGCGTCGTCCTCGACTACTCCATCGACCTCTGACGATCGACTACGCCATCGACCCCGGGCGATCCGTCCTACGCGGTGAGGTGGGCGAGGGATCTGAGCGGGACGGGCAGCCAGGCCGGCCGGTTCCGCGCCTCGTAGCGGATCTCGTAGACCGCCTTGTCGAACTCGAACGCCCGCACCAGCGCCGCGTGCGCGGCCGGGTCGGGCCCGCCCGCCGCGGCGTAACCGGCGCAGAACGCCTGCCGGTTGCGTTCCGCCCAGGCCCGGGCGCGCAGCTCCAGCGCGTCGACGGTGCCCGGCGGCAGGTCGCCGTCCCGCGCGATCAGGAACCGCGCCGCGTACTCGAAGGACCGCAGCATCCCGGCGACGTCCCGCAGCGGGTGCGCGGGGGCGCGGCGCTCGGCGGGGGTGCGGGCGGGCTCGCCCTCGAAGTCGAGCAGGACCCAGCCGGTGCCGGTGCGCAGCACCTGGCCCAGGTGGAAGTCCCCGTGGACGCGCTGGACGGGCAGCGTCCGCGCCTCGGCCGCGACCTCGTCGAACGCCTCGCGGAGCGCGTGGGCGTGCGGGCGGATCTGCGGGACGGCGGCGCTGACCTGGTCGAGCTGCTCGTTCATCGCGAAGACGGTGTGCCGCACCATGGTGGGCGGCGCCTGCGTCACACCGAACGCGGCGGCGAGGTCGCGGTGCACGGCGGCGGTCGCCGCGCCGAGCCGCTCGGCTTCGGCCGCGAAGTCGCCGCCGGCGGTGCCCGCGTCGCTCGCCGTGACGGTCTCGCCTCCGGGCCCGGCCGGCGGGGGCGGCGGGGGCTGCGCCAGCCAGTCGCGGACGCTGGTGAGGGCGAGCTGCCAGCCGTCCGTCCCGCTGGGCAGGTACTCCGAGAGGAGGGCGAGGGTGGTCGGTTCGTCCGCGGCGCCGTCCGTCCCGGATTCCAGCTCGATCCAGCCGTGCACGGCCGGGACGTGCGCGGAGCCCTTGCGGCTGAGCGCGAGGTTGACCTCCAGGTCCGGGTTGACGCCGGGGGAGAGGCGGCGGAAGAGCTTGAGGATGTGGGTGTCGCCGTAGATCAGGGAGGTGTTGCTCTGCTCTGCCGTGCCGGGCACGCCGTCCAGCTCCGTGCGGATGCCCGCGCCGGGCGCGCGGCGGAACTGGAGGGGGCCGATGGTGCTCGCGTTCGCCATGTGCGCGAGCAGCGGGCGGGTCAGCTCGGGGTCGTGGACGGCGTCGTACACGTGCCCGTCGATCCCCTGCTCGCCGGTCAGCCGCCCGATCCCGACATGCCGTAGGTGGTCGGGGAGATCGCGGCGGACGCCGAGCAGCACCTGGTAGCGGTCGACGGTGCCGTCCTGGTGGACGTCGAGGATGAGGTGGTGGAGGCCGGGCTCGCCGGTGCGGAGTTCGGTGGCGGTGCCGATGGTGAGGTCGTCGATGGGGCCGTCCTTGCCGCCGAACCACCGCTGCGCGGGCAGCCAGCCGGCCAGCAGCCGGACGAGGGAAGGGGCGGACGGCGGCACGGCTACCTCACTCCTTTTCCTGGACGTGCTCCGCGGGCGGCGGCAGCAGGAACCAGTAGAAACCGTGACCCGGAAGCGTCAGCAGGTACGGCAGATCACCGATGGCGGGGAATTGGACGCCGCCCATGCATTCGATCGGCGTCGAATCCCGGAAACGGCGAAGGTCGAGCTCGACGGGCTGCGGGAAACGCGACAGGTTGTTCACGCAAAGGACCGTGTCCATGCCGCCCCACTGGTTGCCGTCCCCGCCGTTGATTTCGCGGGTGAAGGCGAGGACGGAGGGGTTGGAGGCGGAGAGTTCGACGTAGGTGCCGACGCCGAAGACGGGGTGGCGTTGGCGGATTTCGATCATTTTGCGGGTCCAGTGCAGGAGGGAGCC
>NZ_JBIRAX010000013.1:0-252641 GCF_044326375.1 Actinomadura sp. 3N508 | reverse complement strand
ATGTGGGGGGCGGAGCCCCCCACATCGGGGGTCCGGGGGTCGCCCCCGGGTCAACATGACGAAGGAGTGGCGGGAAGGAGCCCCGGCTCCGACCACACCACTCCCAACTCCGAGTGGAGCTATGGGGATTCGAACCCCAGACCTCCTCCATGCCATGGAGGCGCGCTACCAACTGCGCCATAGCCCCGCCGCTGCGTGGACGTTCATCCCGCAGCGCCCCGCCAGTGTATCGGACGGGGCGGGCGCGGCTCGAATCGTTTGCGGGTCAGGTTCCGGCTTCGGGGCGGTCGTCGCTGAGGACGGGTTCGGGCAGGGTGCCGGCGTTGTGTTCGGCGAGGCGCCAGCCGCCGTCGCGCATCTCGGTGACGACGGACCAGCAGCAGTTGGCGAGGCCGCCGAGGCGTTCCCAGGTCTCTTCGGGGAGGCCGAGGAGGTGGGACATGCCGAGGCGGAGCGCAGCGCCGTGGGAGGCGACGACGAGCTGCCCGGTGGGCGGGAGGTCGTCGAGGGCGCGTTCGAGGGCGGCGCCGACGCGTTTGGCGACCTGGGCGCTGGTCTCGCCGCCGGGTGGCTGCCAGGCGGCGTGTTCGGCCGGGTACCGTTCGCGGATCTCGCGGTTGGTCAGGCCCTCCCAGACGCCGCCGCCGCGTTCGATGAGGTCCCGGTCGTAGCGGACGGGGAGTCCGGTGATGTCGGCCAGGGCCTGGGCGGTGTCGGCGGCCCGGCGGAGCGGGGAGGCCAGGAGGGCGGTGGGGCGGAGCCCGGCGAGGAGGCGTGCCGCTCGCCGGGCCTGCTCCAGCCCGGTGTCGTCGAGGGGGACGTCGGTCTGGCCCTGGAAGCGGTGTTCGAGGTTCCAGGTGGTCTGACCGTGTCGCCAGAGCACGAGCCGCCGTTTCCCCGGCTGGCGGGTGGGGCCGGCGTCACTCACTCGCGCTCCCGACGGCCCGGGCGCGGTGGTCCTGGTGGGCGGTGACATGGTCCGGCAGGTCGATGAGGGGGCAGTCTTTCCAGAGCCGTTCGAGCGCGTAGAACATGCGGTCTTCTTCGTGCTGGATGTGCACGATGATGTCCGCGTAGTCCAGCAGCACCCAGCGGCCTTCGCGCTCGCCTTCGCGGCGGACGGGCTTGGCGCCGGCGTCCTCGCGGAGGCGTTTCTCGACTTCGTCGACGATGGCGCGGACCTGGCGGTCGCTGGGGGCGGAGCAGAGCACGAAAGCGTCGGTGATGACGAGCTGCTCGCTCACGTCGTAGGCAAGAATGTCGTCGGCCAGCTTGTCGCCCGCCGCCTCTGCGGCGATCCGGACGAGCTGTGCCGCCCTCTCGGATGCGGTCACGATGCGCTCGCGATCCTCCCTGTAGGGGTCGTCTCCGCTACCACCTTCTCACGCGCGGCGGACAACGGCCCCCCATGTTTTCGTTCGGCCGCATCGGTCCCGCGGCCCTTCCCCTACCAGGGTATGTCCCAGGACCGGGCGTCCGTTTCGTCCCGCGCCGCGACCGGGGTCAGCTCCGGTAAAGGTCGCGTTTGTTGATGTACTGGACGATCCCGTCCGGGACGAGATACCAGATGGGCTCGCCGGAGTGGACGCGGTCGCGGCATTCGGTCGAGGAGATCGACAGGGCGGGGACCTCCATGAGGGAGACCCGCCCGTTGGGCAGGCCGGGGTCGGCGAGCCGGTGGCCGGGGCGGGTGACGCCGATGAAGTGCGCGAGCTCGAACAGCTCGTCGGTGTCGTGCCAGGTCAGCATCTTCTCCAGGGCGTCGGCGCCGGTGATGAAGAACAGGTCGGCGTCGGGGCCCTGGATCCGCCGCATGTCGCGGAGCGTGTCGACGGTGTAGGTGGGGCCGGGACGGTCGATGTCGACGCGGCTGACGGAGAAGCGCGGGTTGGACGCGGTGGCGATCACGGCCATGAGGTAGCGGTCCTCGGCGGCGGCGACCTTGCGTCCCTCCTTGTGGGACGACAGGCCGGTGGGCACGAACACGACCTCGTCCAGCGAGTAGAAGTGCGCGACCTCGCTCGCGGCCACGAGGTGCCCGTGGTGGATCGGGTCGAACGTGCCGCCCATGATCCCCAGCCGGCGCTTTTGCGTCATGGCGACGAGAATAGTCAGCGGGGCCGGGGCGCGGAACGGCCGGGCCCCGAAGCTCAGCCGAGGCCGGGGAGGGGCGCGGCGCCGTCCTCCCAGGTCACGACGCGGACGGCCTTGCCGACCTCGACGCGCGGCACGGTGCCGCCGGGCAGCACGAACACCTCCGCGGTGAGCCCGAGCGTCTCGTGCAGGGCGTGGACGAGCTCGGTCCGGGGGTTGCCGGCGAGGGCCTCGCAGGCGACCAGGAGGCGGACGGCGGGGCTGCGGCGGTCGACGATGAGCTGGTAGTGCGGCCGGACGAGCCCGGACCCGAGCAGGACGCGCTCGACCTCGCTCGGGTACACGTTGACGCCCCGGACGACGAGCATGTCGTCGGCGCGCCCGAGTACCTTGCTCATCCGGACGAGCGTCCGCCCGCAGTTGCATTCGCCGCGGGTCAGGGACGCGATGTCGCCGGTGCGGTAGCGCAGCAGCGGCAGCGCCTGCTTGGTCGGGGTGGTGAACACCAGCTCGCCGGGCGTGCCGTCCTTGACGGGCTCGCCGGTGGACGGGTCGACGGTCTCGACGATGAAGTGGTCCTCGTTGACGTGCAGGCCGTCCTGTTCGAGGCATTCGGTGGCGACGCCGGGGCCGATGACCTCGGACAGGCCGTAGATGTCCATCGCCTTGATCGGCAGGACGTTCTCGATGGCGGTGCGCAGCTCCTCCGACCAGGGTTCGGCGCCGAAGAGGCCCGCCTTCAGCGCGGTCGGTTCGACCCCGGCGTCCGCGAGCGCCTCGCCGAGCCGGAGGGCGTAGGCGGGGGTGCAGGTCAGGACGTCGGCGCGGAGGTCGGCGAGCATCCGGACCTGCCGGTCGGTCATGCCGCCCGACATCGGCACGACGGTCGCGCCGAGCGCGACGGCGCCCTGGTGGATGCCGATCCCGCCGGTGAACAGGCCGTAGCCGTAGGCGTTGTGGACGATGCTCCCCGGCGAGGCCCCCGCGCACGACAGCGAGCGCGCGCACATGGCCGCCCACAGGTCGAGGTCGGCCTTGGTGTAGGAGACGAGGGTGGGGCGGCCGCGCGTCCCGCTGGAGCCGTGCACGGCGGCGACCTGGTCGCGCGGGACGGCGAGCATCCCGAACGGGTAGTTGTCCCAGAGGTCCTGCTTGGTGGTGAACGGGAGGTTCGGGAGCCCGGCGAGGGTGACGTCGGCGCCGCCGCCGACGCCGGCGTCCTTCAGCCGGCGGCCCTGGACGCCGTCCGCCGCGAGAAGCCGGTCGACCAGCCCCCAGAGACGGTGCCGCTGCAGCGCGGCGCGCTCGTCGAGGGACATCGCCTCGGCTTTCGGGTCGAACATGGATCGCCTCCCGGGCGCGGCCGGAGCCGGTCGAGGGATCCACGGCGGGGAACCCAGCGACACGGTGGTTCGTCGGAACTACCATGCCAGACATGACGGAGAACACACCGGATCGAGCACGGACGCGGTTCCCGGGGATCAGTTCCCGGGCCTACGAACACCCGGCGGACCGATCGGCGCTCGTGGCGCTGCGCTCGCTGTCCGGGTTCGATGTCGTCCTGCGCAAGCTGTCGGGGCTGATCAACGAGCGGTCGCTGCGGCTGATGTTCCTCGGCGGGACGGTACGCGTCGGCGAAGACCAGTTCCGCAACATCTATGACATGGTCCGCGACGCGGCGTACGTCCTGGACATGCCTGAGGTGCCGGAGCTGTACGTCCGGCAGGACCCGACGCCCAACGCGATGGCGCTCGGTTCCGACCACCCGTTCATCGTGCTGAACACCGGCCTGATCGACCTGCTGGACGACGAGGAGCTGCGGTTCGTCGTCGGCCACGAGGTCGGGCACATCCTGTCCGGGCACGCGGTGTACCAGACGATGATGCAGATCCTGCTGCAGCTCGGGTCGCGGCTGGCGTGGCTGCCGCTCGGCAACATGGGCATCGCGGCGATCATCATCGGGCTGCGGGAGTGGTTCCGGAAGGCGGAGCTGTCGTCCGACCGGGCGGGGCTGCTCGCCGGGCAGGACCTCGACGCCGCGAAGCGCGTGATGATGAAGCTGGCCGGCGGGACGCGGCTCGGCGAGATGAGCAGCGAGGCGTTCCTGGCGCAGGCCCGCGAGTACGACGCGGCCGGCGACGTCCGGGACGGGCTGCTGAAGTTCCTGAACCTGCTCGGGCAGTCGCACCCGTTCGCGGTGATCCGGTTCGCGGAGATCGACCGGTGGGCGCGCAGCGGCGAGTACGAGCGGATCCTCGCCGGCGAGTACCCGCGCCGCGACGACGACGGCCGCGCCTCGGTCACCGACGAGGTCAGGGAGGCGGCCAGGTCGTACCGGGAGTCGTGGGAGCGGACGGCCGACCCGTTCGTGGGCAAGGTGCGCGACATGGCGGACGCGGCGGCCGGTGCGGCCGGCGGGATCTTCGACCGGTTCGCCCGCCGCGACAACGGCCCGACCGACGGCAACTAGCCCGGCAGACGGCGACCAGCCGAAGCAACGACGACCAGCTGGAGCAACGACAACGGGGAGCGACCGCCAGGCCGCCGCGACATGGGCGCGGCGGCCTTTCTCGTTCTCTGCGCGGTGCTAGAAGGGGGCGGGCAGGAGGAGTTCGACGTTGCGGTCCTCGGCGTCGCCGCGGCGGTCCTCCTCGCGGGACTGCCAGTCGTTGCCCGCCAGCTCGCGGGACAGCGACGCCAGCCGGACGGGGTCGTCGAGGCGGCCACCGTAGGACGCGGGACCGGCCGAGTCGAGGATCGTCCCGAAGATCGACAGGGTGCCGTCGCCGTTGTCGGCGAGTTCGATGATGCGGCTCTGCTGCGGGAAGTCGATGTGCGCGGCCGTGTTCACCTCCCAGAACCCCCCGCCACTCGTGCGGGTGTGCGGGATCACATGGTTGCGGTGCGTGTGGCCGTTCACCCACAGGATCACGTTCGGGTAGCGCAGCAGCAGCGCCTTGACCTCGTCGCCCAGGACGCGGTCGCCGCCGAGGCCGTTGTCCAGGGAGCCGATCGGGTGGTGGCTGAACAGGACGAAGAGCCGGTCCCGCACCCGCTGCCCGACGACGGAGCCGTCCGGGGCGAAGTAGCGGCTGCTGCCCGCCTTCAGCTCGGATTCCAGCCAAGCGAGCTGCTGCCTGTCGAGCGAGCCCTCGGGCTGCCCGTTCGGGTTGACGGTGTCCAGGACGAGCCCGCGGACGAGGCGCCTGCCGAACGCGTAGTAGGCCGTCCCTTCGCGGAGGTTGCCCCGGGTGAAGCCGTGGCCGCGCAGCCGCGCCGCCGTGTTGAAGTGCTCGGCGACGACCTCCTTGCGCGACAGCATGCGGCGGTCCGGGTCGGGCGTCACGCGGCGGAACAGGCCGTCCGCGGTGCCATGCTCGCGGATGAGCTGCAGGAGTCCCGCGGCGTCGCCCGTGGCCAGGATCCGGGCGAGGGCCTGGGCCTGGGCCTCGTTCGCCGGGACGCCGACTTTGATGTCGCCGGTGGCGAGGCCCGAGATGAGCGGGTTGACGGGCATGTTCCCCTGGGCGAGGCCGTCGTGGTTGCCGAACACGGCGAGCCATGGGGCGTCCAGCCCGGTCGCCTCGAAGGGCCTGCGCGCGGCGTCGATCAGGCCCTGCACGCGCGGGAAGCCGAACGCGGTGATCGGGATGTCGGCGTCGGCGCCGGGCGGCGGGCCTTCGGGATGCCAGAACGCGCGGTCGTAGGACGCCCAGTCCATGACGCCCTCGTACCGGCCCGGGTCGCCGGAGTCGGGGCTGATGCGGCGGCCGTCCAGCAGGTCGATGATCCAGCGGGTCTCGTTGAACTGGACGTTGTCGGCCGCGTCGCCGGTGTTGATGGCGAACGCGAGCGGCAGCCCGGTCGCCGGGCCCCGCCCGACACGGTTCATCGCCCGGACCATCGCCTCGGCGACCTGCATGGACAGGATCTCCTGCGGCCGGTACGCGCTCTGCACGGGCACGTTCATGACCTGCTTGAAGCGGTCGAGGAACTCGACGCGGGCCGGGGACTGCGCGTCGACGACGTGCACGTCGGTGAGCTGGCCGAACGCCAGGAGGGGACGGCGCCGCACGGCGCGCCGCGCGGACGCGGCGCCGCCGAGGTCGCGGCGGAGGATGTGCGGCTCGCCCGGCCCGGTGATCACCGGACGGTAGCCGCCGGCTCCGGCGGCACCGAGCAGGTACGTCCGGGCGAGGGTGGTGCCGTCGACGGGTCCGCGGAGTGCGGGGGCTGCCGCTGGTGCGGCGGAGGCAGGGCGCGAGGGGAACGCCACGAGTCCGGTGGAGGCGAGCCCTGCGCCGAGGGCGGCCCCCTTCAATACGCGGCGGCGAGTGTACTCACGAGTCACAATCGCGAATCACACCACGCCCCACGACGTGACATCAATGGTCAAATTGTCACAGATCGCCCCTTGCGCTAGCCGCGCAGGTGGCCCTCGCCCGTCACCACGTACTTGGTGGACGTCAGCTCCGGCAGCCCCATCGGGCCGCGGGCGTGCAGCTTCTGCGTCGAGATGCCGATCTCCGCGCCGAAGCCGAACTCCTCGCCGTCGGTGAAGCGCGTGGACGCGTTCACCATCACCGCGGCCGAGTCCACCAGGGCGACGAAGCGCTTCGCGGCGGGCTGCGACGTCGTGACGATCGCCTCGGTGTGGCCCGAGCCGTACTCGCGGATGTGCGCGACGGCGTCGTCCAGCGAGTCGACGACGCGGGCGGCGATGTCGAGGGACAGGTACTCCGCGCGCCAGTCGTCCTCCGTCGCCGCGACGACGTCGTCCCCGTACGACCGGATGCGGTCATCGCCGTGGACCGTGACACCCGCGTTACGGAGCGCCTCAAGCGCGCGCGGGACGAACACGTCGGCCACGTCGGCGTGCACCAGGAACGTCTCCGCCGCGTTGCACACCGACGGGCGCTGCGTCTTCGCGTTCAGCAGGATCTCGACGGCCATGTCGACATCGGCGGCGGCGTCCACGTACACCGCGCAGTTCCCGACGCCCGTCTCGATCACCGGGACCGTCGACTCCTGCACCACCGAGTTGATCAGCGAGGCGCCGCCGCGCGGGATCAGCACGTCCACCAGGCCGCGCGCCCGCATCAGGTGCTTCACCGACTCGCGGGACGTGCCCGGGACGAGCTGCACCGCCTCCGCCGGGACCCGCGTGTCCGCCAGAGCCCGCTGCATCACCCTGACCAGCGCCGTGTTCGAGTCGTGCGCCGACGACGAGCCGCGCAGCAGCGCCGCGTTCCCGCTCTTCAGGCACAGCGCGGCGGCGTCCACGGTCACGTTCGGGCGGCCCTCGTAGATCATCCCGACGACGCCGAGCGGCACCCGCACCTGCCGCAGCTCCAGCCCGTTCGGCAGCACGTTCCCGCGCACGCTCTCCCCCACCGGGTCCGGCAGCGCGGCGACCTTCCGGACGGCGTCGGCGATCGCGGCGATCCGGCCCTCCGACAGGCTCAGCCGGTCGATCATGTACTCGGACGTGCCGTTCTCCCGGGCCCGCGCCACATCGGCCGCGTTCGCCTCGACGAGCTCCGGGACGGCGGCGAGCAGGGCGTCGGCGATGCGGTGCAGCGCCGCGTCCTTCGCCGTCCGCGGCAGCGGGGCCAGCCCCGCCGCGGCCTCCCGGGCGCGCCGCGCCACCCGCACGAACTCCTCGGCCTCGCTCATCACACGTCCCCTTCGGATAGAACCACCAGGTGATCGCGGTGGATTATCTCGCGTTCGTATTCGGCGCCGAGCTCCCGGGCCAGCCATCGGGTCGAGCGGCCCATCAGGTCGGGGATCTCAGCGGCGTCGTAGTTCACCAGCCCGCGCGCCACGACCCGGCCCGCGGTGTCGCACAGGTCGACGGGGTCGCCCGCGGCGAAGTCGCCGGACACGCCGGTCACCCCTGCCGGGAGCAGCGACTTGCGGCGCCCCACGACCGCGTCGACCGCGCCGGGGTCGAGCGTGACGCGGCCCTGCCCGGTGGTGGCGTGGGCGAGCCACAGGTTCCGGGTGGACATGCGGCGGCCGCCGGCCGGGTGGAACAGCGTCCCGACGCCGTCGCCCGCGAGCGCCTGCGCGGCGGACGCGGCGTTCGTCAGCACGACCGGGATGCCCGCGATCCGGGCCGCCTCGACCTTGGTGACCATGCCGCCGGTGCCGACGCGTCCGGACCGGCCGAGCTTGACGTCCTTCAGGTCGTCCGGACCGTGCACGTCGGTGATGCGGCGGGCGCCGGGACGGCGCGGGTCGCCGGTGTAGAGGGCGTCGACGTCCGACAGCAGGATCAGCGCGTCCGCGCGGATCAGATGGGCGACCAGCGCGGCGAGCCGGTCGTTGTCGCCGAACCGGATCTCGTCGGTGGCGACGGTGTCGTTCTCGTTCACGATCGGCATGATGCCGAGGGCGAGGAGCTGCGCGAGCGTGCGCTGCGCGTTGCGGTGGTGGGAGCGGCGCATCATGTCGTCGGCGGTGAGCAGCACCTGCCCGGCCGTCAGCCCGTGCCGCGCGAACGCCGCCGTGTAGCGGGCGAACAGCAGGCCCTGGCCGACGCTCGCCGCCGCCTGCTGGGTGGCGAGATCGCGCGGCCGCCGGGTCAGGCCCAGCGGCCCGAGACCCGCGGCGATCGCGCCGGACGACACGAACACGATCTCGGTGCCGTCGGCGCGGCGGGCCGCGAGGACGTCCACCAGCGCGTCGATGCGGCCGGCGTCGATCGTCCCGTCCGGGGTGGTCAGCGACGACGAGCCCGCCTTCACCACGATCCGGCGGGCCTTCGCGATCGCCTCGCGCTCGATGCCGACGCCGTGGTCGCTCATGGGCGTCCGCCCAGGCGTCGGTCGGTGCCGCGCGGTCCGGGGGCGCCGTCGCCCGCCGCGACCTCGGGCTCCCAGTCGAAGACGACCGACTCGTCCGGCGTGCCGATCAGGACCGTGGCGCCCGCGGCCGCGCCCGCCTTGGCGAGCGCCTCCTCGACGCCGAGCCGCGCGAGCCGGTCGGCGAGGTAGCCGACGGCCTCCTCGTTGGCGAAGTCGGTCTGCCGCAGCCACCGGACGGGCTTCGTGCCGGTGATCAGGTAGGTGTTGTCGCCGAGGTCCCTGACCTCGAAGTCGGTGTCGCCGCCGACCGGCTCGGGCCGGATGACGATGCGGGTCGGCTCCGCCTGCGGCAGCGACGCGCGGTACTCGCCCACCATCGCCGCCATCGCGAACGACAGCTCCCGCAGGCCCTCGCGCGTCGCGGCCGACACCTCGAACACCTTCAGGCCGCGCGCCTCGAACTCGGGGCGGACCATCTCGGCGAGGTCGCGCCCGTCCGGGACGTCGATCTTGTTCAGCACGACGATGCGGGGCCGGTCCGACAGCGGCCGGTCGCCGAGCACCCGGTCGTAGGCCTGCAGCTCGCGCTCGATGACCTCGAAGTCGCTGACGGGGTCGCGTCCCGGCTCCATCGTCGCGCAGTCGAGGACGTGCGCGAGCGTGGACGAGCGCTCGATGTGGCGCAGGAAGTCCAGGCCGAGGCCGCGGCCCTCGCTGGCGCCCTCGATCAGGCCCGGGACGTCCGCGACGGTGAACGTCGTGTCGGCCGCCTCGACCACGCCGAGGTTCGGGATCAGCGTCGTGAACGGATAGTCGGCGATCTTCGGCTTGGCGGCGGACAGCGCGGCGATCAGCGACGACTTGCCCGCGCTGGGGAAGCCGACGAGCGCGACGTCCGCGACGCTCTTCAGCTCCAGGACGACGTCGCGCGCCTCCCCCGGCTCGCCGAGCAGCGCGAACCCGGGGGCCTTGCGCTTGGCCGTCGCGAGGGCCGCGTTCCCCAGCCCGCCGTTGCCGCCGCGCGCGATCACGAACCGGGTGCCCTCGCCGACCAGGTCGGCGACGACCTCGTCGCCCTCCTTGACGACGGTGCCGTCCGGGACGGGCAGGACCACGTCGCCGCCGTCCGCGCCCGTCCGGTGGCCGCCCTGCCCGGGACGGCCGTTGCCCGCCTTGCGGTGCGGGCGCCGGTGGTACTCCAGGAGGCTCGCGGCGTTCGCGTCGACGACCAGGACGACGTCGCCGCCCCGCCCGCCGTTCGCGCCGTCCGGGCCGCCGAGCGGTTTGAACTTCTCCCGGTGGATCGACGCGCAGCCGTTGCCGCCGTTGCCGGCGGCGACGTGCAGCACCACCCGGTCGACGAACTGCGCACCCGATCCCGCTCCAGCGGCCACGGTGATCTCCTCGATGGAAACGGCGAAAGGGCGGACCGACGACGGTCCGCCCTTTCGACAAAAAGTCTCTGTACCCGGCGGACTACTCCACCGGGGGGACGACGCTCACGGCGTTGCGGCCGCGGTAGCGGCGGAACTTCACCGAGCCCGCGACCAGCGCGAACAGCGTGTCATCGCCGCCGCGCCCGACACCGGGACCGGGGTGGAAGTGGGTGCCGCGCTGCCGGACGATGATCTCGCCGGCGTTGACGACCTGGCCGCCGAACCGCTTCACACCGAGGCGCTTGGCGTTGGAGTCACGGCCGTTGCGGCTGGACGACGCGCCCTTCTTGTGTGCCATGTGACCGCTCCCTTACTTCCCGGCCTTGATACCGGTGATCTTGACCTCGGTGTACGGCTGACGGTGCCCCATCCGCCGCTTGTACCCGGTCTTGTTCCGGTAGTGCATGATGTTGATCTTCGGGCCCTTGACCGCGCCGAGGATCTCGGCGGTCACCTCATAGCGCGCGAGGTCGGCCGAGCCGCTGACGACCGTGTCACCGTCGACGACCAGCACGGCCGGGAACGTCACGGTCGAGCCGACATCGCCGGCCAGCTTGTCGACGGTCAGCACGTCATCGACGGCGACCTTCTCCTGCCTGCCGCCTGCGCGGACAATCGCGTACACCGCGGAAACCCTTCGTCTTCGCGCGCTTCCGGACTGAACCGGTCCCGCGCGTGGCTACACCAGCCCCCGGATGGGGGCCTACCTCCGGCTCCGGGCCGAAGGCGGCACACCAGAGAAACCCTGGTGCTCTCTGCTGGACCCCACCGGATCGGCGAGGTGCGCACCGAACGCCCCCGGAGGGATTCGCGGTGCAGATCGAGACGGCCTGTACAAGACGCGCCGATGTACAAGCCTACCGGATGCCTCAGCTGGAACGCACCCTGACTCAGAAGGGGCGCCCCCGGCGGGCGGGCGCGGGACGCGCCTGCCCGCCGGACGGGTCGCTACTCGGCTTCCGCTTCGGCGGTCTGGGCCGCTGACGCCGCGGTGGTGCGGCGGGCGCGGCGCCGGGTGACCGGCGCTTCCTCGTCCTTCGCCTCGGGCTGGGCGGCGTCCGCGGGGGCGCCGTTCGGCTCGGGGGCGGCGGGCGCGGAGCCGTTGAGGTCCTTGCCGGCCGGCTCGGTGCCGTTGGACGTGACCGGGACCGGCTCGGCGGAGTCGAGCGCGGCCGGGGACGTCCCGGCGGTCTCGGCCTCGGCTTCGGCCGCCTCGACGGCCGCCTGCGCCGGGGACTCTTCGGCGTCGAACTCCGGCGGCGGACCGGCGGGCCGCTTGGCCGGGCCCGACCTGCGACGGCGCGCACGCACCACCGGCTCGGCGGGCTCGGGGGCCTCGACGGGCTCGGACGCCACGGTCGGCTCCGGCTCCGTCGGCTCCGGCGCGGGCGGTTCGGCGGGCTCCGCCGAGCGCGTCTCGTGCTCGGCCAGCTTCTCCTCGACGGCCCTCTCGACCTCGCCCTTGCGCCTGCGGCGGCGGCCGCTCTCCTTGCCCGCCGCCTTGTCCGCCTTCGGCTCGACCGGCGACAGGTGGACGTGGATGCCGCGTCCGCCGCACGACTCGCAGGTCTCTGAGAACGCCTCCAGCAGGCCCTGGCCGACGCGCTTGCGGGTCATCTGCACCAGGCCGAGCGAGGTGACCTCGGCGACCTGATGCTTGGTACGGTCCCGCGACAGGCATTCCACGAGGCGGCGCAGGACCAGATCGCGGTTGCTCTCCAGCACCATGTCGATGAAGTCGATCACGACGATGCCGCCGATGTCGCGGAGCCGGAGCTGGCGGACGATCTCCTCGGCCGCCTCCAGGTTGTTGCGGGTGACGGTCTCCTCCAGGTTGCCGCCCTGCCCGGTGAACTTGCCGGTGTTGACGTCGATGACCGTCATCGCCTCGGTGCGGTCGATCACCAGGGAGCCGCCGGAGGGCAGCCACACCTTGCGGTCGAGGGCCTTGGCGATCTGCTCGTCGATGCGGTACGCGGTCAGGGCGTCCTGCTTCCCCGTCCAGCGCTCGACGCGCTCGGCGAGGTGCGGCGCGACGTACTCGACGTACTCGGAGACGGTGTCCCAGGCGCCCTCGCCGGACACGACGAGCTTGGAGAAGTCTTCGTTGAAGATGTCGCGGACGACGCGGATCGTCAGGTCGGGCTCGCCGTACAGCAGGGACGGCGCGGAGGCCGTCTTCACCTTCTTCTGAATGTTGTCCCACTGGGCGGCCAGGCGCGAGACGTCCCGGGACAGCTCCTCCTCGGTGGCGCCCTCGGCGGCGGTCCGGACGATCACGCCGGCGTTCTCCGGCATGACCTTCTTCAGGATCGCCTTGAGGCGGCTGCGCTCCTTGTCGGGGAGCTTGCGGCTGATGCCGGTCATCGAGCCGTCCGGCACGTACACGAGGTAGCGGCCGGGCAGCGAGACCTGGCTGGTGAGACGGGCGCCCTTGTGGCCGAGCGGGTCCTTGGTGACCTGGACGAGCACCGACTGGCCCGACTTCAGCGCCGACTCGATGCGGCGCGGCTGGCCCTCCAGGCCGGAGGCGTCCCAGTTGACCTCGCCCGCGTACAGGACGGCGTTGCGGCCCTTGCCGATGTCGACGAACGCCGCCTCCATGGACGGCAGGACGTTCTGCACCTTGCCCAGGTAGACGTTGCCGACGTAGCTCTGGTGGGTGGCGCGGTTGACGTAGTGCTCGACGAGGACGTCGTCCTCCAGGACGGCGATCTGCGTGCGCTCGCCCTCCTGCCGCACGACCATGACGCGCTCGACGGCCTCGCGGCGGGCCAGGAACTCGGCCTCGGTGATCACCGGCGGGCGGCGGCGGCCCTGCTCGCGGCCCTCCCGGCGGCGCTGCTTCTTGGCCTCCAGCCGGGTCGAGCCCCGGACGGACTGGACCTCGTCCTCGGCGGCGGCACGGGCCTCGCGGGCGGTGCGGACGTGGACGACGGTGTTCGGCGGGTCGTCGGTGGTCCCGCCCTCGCCGTCGGTCCCGGAGCGGCGCCTGCGACGGCGCCGGCGGCGGCTCGACCCGCCCTGCCCGGCATCGTCGTCGTCCTCGTCGTCGGCGGCCTCGCGCTCGCCCTCCTCCGCCTTGGGCTCCTTCTCCTTGCCCTTCTTGGCGGACTTGGTGTCCTTCTTGGGCGCTTTGTCCTTCTTGACGGCCTTGGCGGGCTCCTCGTCCTTCTCCTCGGGCTCCGCCTCGTCGCCCTGTGCCTCGTCGTCGGCGCCTTCCTTGCCGCTCCGCCCGCGGCCGCGGCCGCCACGGCGACGGCGGCGGCGGGACGGGCGGTCGTCGGACTCGTCCTCGTCGGAGCCCCGCTCGTCGCTCTCCTCGTCGGAGTCTTCGGCGGGCTCGTGCTTCGGCTCGTCCTTGGGCCGGGTGGAGGTCTCGGCCGGCTTCGGCTGCGGCGGCTGGAACACGACCATCGGCGGCTGGAACGTCACGCCCGGGACGCCGACACCGCTGGCGGGCTCGGTCTCCGACACCTGCGCCTGCTCGGCGGAGGGCACGTCCGGCACCTGCGGGACGGCGGGCACGGCCGCCTCCGCGGACGCGGCCGGACGGCGGGTGCGCGTCCGGGTCCGGGTACGCGGCGCGGGCGCCTCCTCGGCGGGCTGCTCGGTCTCCGGCGCGGCCGGGGGCTCGGTCTCGGTGTCCGGGGAGATCTCGGCGCCGGTCATCGGGACGGGCTCGGGCGTCTCGGCGGCCTTCCCGCTCCTGGTGCGCGTGCGCGTCCTGGTGGTGCGCTTCGGCGGCTCGGGGGCCTCCTCGGCCGACGCGGCCTCCCCCGCCTGCTCGGCGGGCTCCGCCGCAGCGGAAGCGGCCTCCGGCGGCGGTCCCGCCGGACGGCTGGCGCGCCGCGCGCGCGACGTCACCGCCGCGCCGTTCCCGCCCTTCGCGTCCGCGCTCTCCGTGCCGGTGTTCTCGGCGTTCTCGTTCTCTGTGCCATCGGCGTTGGCCGAATCGGCTTCGTTCTCAAGCATCCGGGCAATCTCCCGTCAGGCTCCCGGGCGCGTCCGCACGCTCCGCCGAGGGGCGAATCGATGCGGTGCGCCGCACGGGAGCACTCCATCAGTCGTCGGTGCCGTCACCGCCGGACGGTGGTCCGGCCATGACGACGAAGTCGTCGGGGGTGCGCCCGCCGTACCCTGCGGGACCGGTTCCGTGTCGCCACGGCTTCGGTCTCACGGTCAGGCGCTGACGGCATCCACGCTCGCGGCGTCCCCGGGCAGCGGCCGCTCCTGGCCGCGGGCCGTATCGGCGTCTTCGCCGGACGGCGGTCCGATCTCCCGGTCGGGTCCCAGAGGATCCGCGAGGCCACCGGAGTCCGCGTCGAGGGGCCCCTGCGCCAGCCTGGTCACCAGTGGAGGTGACGGCGGCGCGAGGTCGGCGACCTGGCGCAGTCCGGTGAGGATGTCGTCGGGTCGTACGGCAGGTGTGGTATGCCGAACAACCATTCGAAGTATCGCACAAGGGGCATCCACCGCGTCCGCGGCGCGCCGGTCCAGCTCACAGGAGGACACGGCGGCGCGCACGTCGAAACGGCGCAGCCCCTTCTTCGTGAGGCGTTCCACCTCGACCTCGTCGGCGCCCATGAAGGCGGCCACGGCGGCGGCTGCATCGTCGGATGACACGCCGTCCAGCCGGATCCGCCACTCGGACGCCTCGAGCCGATCGGCGAACGCGCCCGCCTTCGGCTGCGCGTCGCCGTCGCGTCCCGCTCGTACCGGCACGACATCGACGATGTCGAGCCCGGGAGGCAGGGCCGCGTCGAGATCGGCCCGCACCCGCGCAGGGTCGCGCGGCGCGGTGAGCCCGATCTCCAGGTATTCCGCCTCACTGGCCACCCCTGTCGCCGCCGCACCCGAATACGAGATCTTCGGGTGAGGCGTGAACCCGCCGCTGAACGCGACAGGGATCCCGGCGCGCCTGACGGCGCGTTCCACGGCCCGGGAAATGTCGCGGTGGCTCGTGAACCGCAGCCTGCCCCGCTTGGCATAGCGGACGCGCAGTCGCTGGGTCACGGGGGCCGGCGGCGGACCCTCCGGCATGGGTGCCAGGGTTCTGGTCCTTCCTACTCGCGTCGAGTCGAAATCAAAGGTCTCCCTATAGAGTACGTCCCCCCGCCCACCCCCGCGCCCACCCCATGCCCCAGCAGCCCCGCATCCCCTACACCAGAGGCCTTCCCGCCCCGCCGCCCCTGGCCACGCGATGGTCGAGCGGCCGCCCCGGAGAAGCTCGGGCCCCGGCTAGCAGTCGAGCGCGATCCAGCCTGCGTCGATGCAGGCGAGGAGGAGTTTCGCCTCCTTCTTCCGCGTGCCGAGCTCGTCCACGATCGCCTGGAGCATCGGCCTGGCCGCGCTCACTCGCTCCATGATCGCCGGCACGGTCTGCATGACGGTGCCGTCCGGAAGTTCGAACTCTTCAAAGCCGGGCTCTGCCTGAAACGTGCCCCACCAGTCCAGGATGATGTTCAGCGCCAGCTCACGAGGCGGCCCGGGGACGTCCCGGACGATCTCCAACAGCCGCTCTACCGCCATGACGGCGGCCGGATAGAGCGTCCCACCGTGATCATTCCCCACCACCGTCATCAGATCGGCGCCTCGACCACGACCGGAGCCACTGGTATTACGCACGCTCAGCAGAGCGTCCTCAACCGCCCCCGGGTCATAAAATTCAGGACCGGGAAAATCGTCCCACCGGCATTGTCGTAGCATTTCCCGTCATCCCTGCCGCAGTTCTCGGGAAGGTGGGCTGCCGCCATGGCAACGGCCGCCTGCGGGCTGAGGCCGTCGCCCAGCACCTCTTTGTAGCTGTTTCCTCCCAGAGCGAGAGGACCAGGGCGTACAGCGCCGGTTGCCTTGGGTCCGGATCAGTTGCCGTAGGCGGTTTCTACGGATTCCTCGATCATCTGAAACCAACTCACCGGGTATGGGAGCGGATGAGGGCGCAGAGTGTGTCATAGGCTGCCCCGCCATTTCGGTATGGCGCGCAGCGTTACCGCGTGAGGCAGGGGCCGGAGGGCGTCGTCGGGGTTATACGACTGATAGGGGGAGGAGTTTCTTGCCGGTGGGGCCTATCTGGATTTCGGTGCCCATGGTGGGGCAGACGCCGCAGTCGTAGCAGGGGGTCCAGCGGCAGTCTTCGACCTCGGTCTCGTCCACGGCGTCCTGCCAGTCCTGCCAGAGCCACTCGCGGTCTAGGCCCGCGTCGAGGTGGTCCCACGGGAGGACTTCTACCTCGTCGCGTTCGCGGATGGTATACCAGGCCAGGTCTACGGGTTCCTCGGCCAGTGCCTTCTCGGCGGCGGACGTCCAGCGGTCGTAGGAGAAGTGCTCGCTCCAGCCGTCGAAGCGGCCGCCGTCCTCCCAGACCGCGCGGATGATCTTGCCGACGCGGCGGTCGCCGCGGGAGAGGAGGCCCTCGACGATGGACGGCTGGCCGTCGTGGTAGCGCAGGCCGATGGCGCGGCCGTACTCCTTGTCGCCGCGCAGGGCGTCCTTGAGGGCGTGCAGGCGGCGGTCGACGGTCTCGTGGTCGCACTGGGCGGCCCACTGGAACGGGGTGTGCGGCTTGGGGACGAAACCGCCGATGGAGACCGTGCAGCGGATGTCCTTGCGGCCGGTGGCGTCGCGGCCCGCCTGGATGACGCGTTTCGCCATGTCGGCGATGGCGAGGACGTCCTCGTCCTCTTCGGTGGGCAGGCCGCACATGAAGTAGAGCTTGACCTGGCGCCAGCCGTTCTCGTAGGCGGTGGTGACGGTGCGGATCAGGTCGTCCTCGGTGACCATCTTGTTGATCACCTTGCGCATGCGTTCGGAGCCGCCCTCGGGCGCGAACGTCAGGCCGGAGCGGCGGCCGCCGCGGGAGAACTCGTTGGCGAGGGTGATGTTGAACGCGTCCACGCGGGTGGACGGGAGCGAGAGGGAGGTGTTCGTGCCCTCGTAGCGGTCGGCGAGGCCCTTCGCGACGTCGCCGATCTCGCTGTGGTCGGCGCTCGACAGGCTGAGCAGGCCGACCTCCTGGAAGCCCGATTCCTTGAGGCCCTGCTCGACCATGTTGCCGATGGTGGTGATCGACCGCTCCCGGACCGGACGGGTGATCATCCCGGCCTGGCAGAACCGGCAGCCGCGGGTGCAGCCGCGGAAGATCTCCACGCTGAACCGTTCGTGGACGGTCTCCGCGAGCGGGACCAGGGGCTTCTTCGGGTACGGCCACTGGTCGAGGTCCATGACCGTGTGCTTCTCCACCCGCCACGGGACGCCGGGGCGGTTCGGCGCGACGCGCTGGATGCGGCCGTCGGGCAGGTAGGTGACGTCGTAGAAGCGCGGGACGTAGACGCCGCCGGACGCGGCCAGGCGGTGGAGGAGTTCGTCGCGGCCGCCGGGTTCCGACTCGGCCTTCCATTCGCGGATCACTTCCGTGATCGCGAGGGCGATCTCCTCGCCGTCGCCCAGGACGGCCGCGTCGACGAAGTCGGCGATCGGCTCCGGGTTGAACGCGGCGTGCCCGCCCGCGATCACGATCGGGTGGTCGTCCGTGCGGTCGGCGGCGTCGAGGGGGATCCCGGCGAGGTCGAGCGCGGTCAGCAGGTTCGTGTAGCCGAGTTCGGTGGAGAACGACACGCCGAGGACGTCGAACGCGGCGACGGGGCGGTGCGCGTCGACGGTGAACTGCGGGATGCCGTGCTCCCGCATGACGGCCTCCATGTCGGGCCACACCGAGTACGTCCGCTCGGCGAGGACGCCGTCGCGCTCGTTCAGGATCTCGTAGAGGATCTGGACGCCCTGGTTCGGCAGCCCGACCTCGTAGGCGTCCGGGTACATCAGCGCCCAGCGGACGTCGGCCTCGTCCCAGTCCTTGATCTGGGAGTTCAGCTCGCCGCCTACGTACTGGATCGGCTTCTGTACGCCCGGGAGCAGCGGTTCCAGGCGCGGGAAGAGCGACTCGACCGGCATGACGGAATCCTCCGGGCAGGGGACGTGGAATGAACATCCACTCTACCGGCGCGGGACTAATCGAATGGTCGGCGGCGGACGTGCACGGCCTGCAGAAGGCCGAACGCGATCATGTTGGCGAACGTCGCGGAACCGCCGTAGGACACGAACGGGAGCGGGAGGCCCGTGATCGGCATGATGCCGATCGACATGCCGACGTTCTGGAACGTCTGGAAACCCATCCAGCACACGACGCCGGTCGCGACGAGCGTCCCGAACAGGTCGGCGGCCTGGGTGGCGATGCGCAGGCCCCGCCACAGCACGACGCCGAGCAGCGCGATGATCACGGCGCCGCCGACGAAGCCGAGCTCCTCCCCCACGACCGTGAAGATGAAGTCGGTCTGCTGCTCGGGGACGAAGTGCCCGCCTGTCTGCTCGCCCTGGAACAGGCCCTTGCCGAACACGCTGCCCGACCCGACCGCGATCCGCGCCTGCTGAGCGTTGTAGCCGGCGCCGCGCGGGTCGGCCTCCGGGTCGAGGAACGCGGTGAACCGGTCGATCTGGTAGTCCTCCAGCAGGCCGAAGAACCACACCGCTGCGGCCGCGGCCGCGCCGCCGCCGACCAGGCCGAACAGCCACCGCTTCTGCGCGCCGGAGATCGCCAGCATGCCGAGGACCACGGCGATGAACACCAGCGTGGTGCCGAGGTCGGGCTGCATCATGATCAGCACCGCGGGCACCCCGGCGAGGACGAGCGCGAGCAGCACGTCGCGGCGGCCGGGGCCGATCTCCCCGTCGCGCGGCTCGCCGAGGATCATCGCGAGCAGCACCACCAGGCCGACCTTCGCGAACTCCGACGGCTGCACCTGGAAGCCGCCGCCGAGCACGATCCACGAGTGCGAGCCGTTGATCGTCTCGCCGAGCGGGGTCAGCACGGCGACGAGCCCCACGCACGCGACCCCGTACAGGATCGGGACGTACGCGCGCAGCAGCCGGTAGTCGAGGACGGTGACCAGGCCGCCGAGCGCGAACCCGATGAACAGGTTCAGGACGTGCCGCTTGACGAAGCCCTCCGGGTCCTTGCCCTGCTCGGTCAGCAGCTGGAACGTGGCGGAGCGGACGAGCAGCGCGCCGATGACCGACAGCGCCAGCACGGCCAGGAACAGCGGCCAGTCGAGCCGCCGCAGCCCGCCGAGCCGGCTGCGCACCCCGCGCCGGGACGCGTACGCCTCGACGCTCCCGGCGCCCGTCCCGGTGATCACGGCGCGGTTCCCTCGACGCCGGGCAGCGCGGGCAGCTCGGACGGGAGCCTGCCGTCCTTGAGGAGGGGCGGGCGGTCCTTCGTCCCGTACATGGCCTCCCAGATCTCCCGGACGGCCGGCGCCGCCGTGGACGCGCCCGTCCCGCCCTGGGAGACCATCGCCACCACCGCGAACCGCGGCTTCTTCATCGGGCCGATCGAGGCGAACCAGGAGGTGTCCTCCTTGCCGTACACCTCGGCGGTGCCGGTCTTGCCGCCCACCTCGACGGTCTTGGTGTCGAACCCGCCGAACGCGCCCGCGGCCGTGCCCTGCTTGGTGACGTCGCCGAGCGCCTTGCGGATGTACTTGATCACCTTCTGGTCGACGGGCAGCCGCGGGGCGGGCGGCGCCTCGATCCGCTGCACGACGGTGCCGTCCGGCCGCATCACCGCGACCCCGAGCCGCGGCACGACCAGCCTGCCGCCGTTGGCGATGGCCGCGTACGCGCGGACGAGCTGCAGCGGCGTCACCAGCACGTCGCCCTGCCCGACGGAGAAGTTCGCGGCGTCACCGGGACGCCACACGAACCCCTCGGTGCAGTTCTCCGTCGCGACGGCCTTCAGGTACGCGGCGCGCCCGGGGTCGGTCTTCGCGACCTGCGGGTAGCCCTCCTTGGCGCCCTTGCAGTTGGCGGCCTTGGTGGCCTCCCAGTAGTCCTTCTTCCACGCCCGGTCCGGGATGCGGCCCTCGCTCTCGCTGGGCAGGTCGATGCCGGAGCGCGAGCCGAACCCCCACTCGCGCGCCATCTTCACCATCGGGTCGGACGGGTTCTTCTTCGGCTTCATCCCGCCGTCGCGCTGCCACTCCTGGTACGCGAACCGGTAGAAGATCGTGTCGCAGGACACCACGAGGGCCCGGTGCAGGTTCATCGGGCCGTGGCCCTGGCCCTCGAAGTTCCGGAACGCGCGGTTCCCGACGTTGTACGAGCCGGGGCACGGGTAGATGCCGTTGAGGTCGTTGCCGTCCTTCACCGCGGCGGCGACCGAGGAGACCTTGAACGTGGAGCCGGGCGCGAACTGCCCCTGCGTGACGCGGGAGATCAGCGGCTCGCCCTTCTTCTTGCCGAGCAGGGCCTCGTACTGCTCCTGGGAGATGCCGCCCGTCCAGATGGCCGGGTCGTAGGTCGGGTAGCTGGCCATCGCGACCATCCGGCCGGTCTGGACGTCCATCACGACCGCGGCGCCCGCGTCCGCGGGACGGCCCGCCTTGCGCGCGCCGTCGATCGCGTGCTTGAGCGCGTTCTCCGCGGCGCCCTGCACGCCCGCGTCGATGCTGGTGACGAGGTGGTTGCCGGGGATGGGCGCCTGCTCCTCGGCGGTGCCGGTGACACGTCCCTGGCTGTCGACGAGGACCTTGCGGAACCCGGTCTCGCCGCGCAGCACCGCGTCGTACTGCGCCTCCAGCCCGGCGCGTCCGACGAGGTCGACGCCGCTGTAGCCGGTGACCTTGAGGCCGGTGCGCTTGTCCATCTCCTCCTGCGTGATCGGCTGGAGGTAGCCGAGGACCTGCGCGGGCTTGGCGCCCTCCGGCTCCGGGTAGTGCCGGATGGCCTGGACCTGCGCCGTGACGCCGGGGAACTCCTCCTGCCGCTCCATGATCTGGAGCGCGCGCTTCGGGTCGACGTGGTCTTCGACGGGGATCGGCTGGTACGGGGAGCCGGGCCAGCAGGGCCGCTTGATGCCGGGCCCGCACAGCCGGATCCGTTTGGTGATCTCGTCTTGGCTGATGCCGAGGACGGCGGACAGCTTCTTCAGGATGTTCTCGCCGCCGTCCTTCTGCCGCGACAGCGTCGTCCGGTCGACGGACACGACCAGCGCGCTGGTGTTGCGGACGAGGGGCTTCCCGCGATCGTCGAGGATCATGCCGCGGACGGCCGGGACGACGATGTCGCGGGTGCGGTTCTGCGCGGCGATCCCCCGGTAGTGCTCGCCCTCCAGGACCTGGAGCGTCCACAGGCGTCCGACGAGGACGAGCAGCAGCGCGCCGACCAGCACGTACAGAACGACGAGGCGGAAGTGGGTGCGCGGGTTCACAGGCTCCCGCCCCGTCCCGACATGGCCCGGTAGCGGGCGGCGGGCACGGAAAGGGTGTCGCTTCGGGGACGTTCCCCGCGTTCGTAGCGGCGGGTGGCGCGCAGCACCGCCCAGACGACGAACGGGCTCGCGATGACGTCGTACAGCACCTGCAGCGGCACCATGCTCGACACCGTCGCCCACTCGGCGCGCGGGTCGCCGAGGATCATGCCGGTGCCCGCGTACAGGACGGTCCCGGCGAGCGCCCCGGCGGCGACGGCGAAGAACGGCACGACCGACTGCCGGTCCATCTCGTCGGACGCGACGCCGCACAGGTAGCCGATGAGGCAGTAGACCAGCGCGTACCGGCCGATGGTGTGGTCGGCGGGCGGGATGATGTCGGCGGCGAGGCCCGCGAGGAACCCGGTGACCATGCCCGTCATCGACCCGGCGACGAGCGCCAGCGCGACCACGACCAGCAGCACCAGGTCGGGTTGGACGCCGCCGGGCAGCGGCAGCCGGTTCGCGACCGACACCTGGAGGATCAGCGTCACGGCGATCACGACGGCGGCCACCACGCTGCGGCCTGCCGGCGACGCCTCGGGCGGGTTCAGCACGTCAGTCCCCCCGGCTCGGATTCGTGGACGGGCTTCCCGAGCCGCTCGGCCGCGCGTCCGGGCGCCCGCTGCCGGACGGGCTCGCGGACGGGTTCGGGCTGGTGCTCGGCGTCGGCGTCGGCGTGGGCGGCGGTTTCGGCTTCGGCGGCAGCACCGCGTCGCGCGGGTCGGTCTTAGGCGGGGCGACGACGACGGCGACGACGTCCAGGCTGGTGAACTTCACGAACGGCCGGACGTAGGCGGTGCGGGTCAGGCCGCCGGAGGAGCGGTCGATCCGCTCGACGACGCCGATGGGGACGCCCGGGACGTAGGGCCGCTGGCCCTGCGAGCCGAGCGTGACGAGCCGCTGCCCGACCTGGACGGGGGCGGCGGCGTCCAGCAGCTGGAGGCGCAGCGGCGTGGTGCCGTGCCCGCCAAGGCCGCGGCGCCCGCGGCCCTGCACGATCCCGATCTCCTTGGAGCCTTCGAGCCGGGACCCGATCGACGAGGTCTGGTCGGTGGCGAGCAGCACGGTCGCCGTCGCGGGCCCGACGCGGGTGACGCGGCCGACGAGCCCGTCCGCGCTCATCACGGTCATGTCCCGCTTGATGCCGCTGCGGCTGCCGGCGTCGATGGTGACGGTGTCCTCGAAGCCCTGCCCGGCGGAGATCACCTGCGCGGCGAGGATCTCGTAGCCGCCCATCCCGGCGGTGCCGAGCAGCCGCTGCAGCTGGGCGGACTTGTCCTGGTCGAGACGCATGGAGCGGAGCCGCTCGCGGAGCTGCTGGTTCTGCCGTTCGAGCCGGTCGGCGCGGCGCCGCTCGCCCGGCGCGTCGGTGATCGCGTCGAGGGTGTTGCTCACCGGCCGGACGACGGACGCCGACACCCGCTCCACCGGCCCGAACACCGACGCGCCGAGGCTGCGCAGCCCGCGCAGCGGCGACTGCGATCCGCCGCGGTAGTCGATGGTGATCATCGCGAGCGCCACGACGAGCAGCACGCCGAGCATGACGCGGGTACGCCGGGTGTCCTTCACCCCGCCGACCTCCCGTTCCCTAGTCCGCCGGGGGGTATCTCAAGTGAATAACTTTCATCCTCGGTCCCACCACAAGTCATGCCACAGCGAACAGGCCGGATGAAAACTATTCAGTGTCGCGGCTCCGGCACCAGCACCTGCCGGAGTTCCTCGAAGTCTTCGACGCACTTGCCGGTGCCGAGCACCACCGAGTCGAGCGGGTTGTCCACCAGGTGGATGGGCATCCCGGTCTCCTCGCGGAGCCGCTCGTCGAGGTTCTTCAGCAGCGCGCCACCACCGGTGAGCGCGATCCCGCGGTCCATGATGTCGCCGGACAGCTCGGGCGGGCACTTGTCGAGCGTGGTCTTCACCGCGTCCACCACGGCGTTGACCGGCTCCTCGATGGCCCGCCTGACCTCCTCGGCGGAGATCACGACGGTCTTCGGCAGCCCGCTGACGAGGTCGCGGCCGCGGATCTCGGCATGCGGCTCCTCGTCGCCGCCGGGGTAGGCGGACCCGATCGCCATCTTGATCTCCTCGGCCGTACGTTCCCCGAGCATCAGGGAGTACTCCTTCTTGGAGAACGAGATGACGGCCTGGTCGAGCTCGTCGCCGCCGACGCGGACGGACTGGCTGGTGACGATCCCGCCGAGCGAGATGATCGCGACCTCGGTGGTACCGCCGCCGATGTCGACCACCATGTTCCCGGTCGGCTCGTAGACGGGCAGCCCGGCGCCGATCGCGGCGGCCATCGGCTCCTCGATGATGTACACCCGGCGGGCGCCGGCCTGGTAGCCGGCCTCCTTCACCGCGCGCTGCTCAACACCGGTGATGCCGCTCGGCACCGCGACCACGATTCGCGGCTTGGCGAAATGCCGACGTTTGTGCACCTTCTGGATGAAATAGCGGAGCATCCGTTCGGTGACGTCGAAGTCGGCGATGACGCCGTCCTTCAGCGGGCGGACCGCGACGATGTTGCCCGGCGTGCGGCCGATCATCCGCTTCGCCTCGATGCCCACCGCGACGATCTTCCCGGTGTTGGTGTTGATCGCAACCACGGACGGTTCGTTCAGGACGATGCCACGCCCGCGCACGTACACCAGGGTGTTGGCGGTACCAAGATCGACCGCCATGTCACGGCCGAGAAACGACAGCTTGTTACCCATGAAGAAAGGGAGCCCTTCAAGATTGACGGGCGTGTATAGCGGCGCGTCCATCGTAACGTGCACGGACGCCCCCGGGCAGTCACCCGGGCCCCGCAAGTCGATCAAAAACGACCCTGTGAGCGGCCTGCATTCACCAAAAGCCGAGCGGGCGGCGGATCAACCGCCTCGGCCCCGGCGGGACGAACCTCAGCCGGGGCCACGGGTCGTGCGGCCGGAGGGCGCCCAGCGCCCGGAGGTCGCACGACCCGACGGTCGGCGGGCCGTTTCACGAGACGCGCCAGCGGCTCGGGAAACGGCCCACCGACCGCAACGGGGGTTCCAGGGGGTCGCCCCCCTGGGTAAACAGGGCTAACCGAGTTCGGGGAAGAAGAGCTTGATCTCGCGGTCGGCGGAGTAGGTCGAGTCGGAGCCGTGGACGATGTTCTCGCCGATCTCCAGGGCGAAGTCGCCGCGGATGGTGCCGGGGGTGGCGCTGACCGGGTCGGTGGCGCCGGCGAGGGCGCGGAAGGCCTCGATGGCGCGCGGGCCCTCGACGACCATGGCGACGAGCGGGCCGCCGGTGATGAACTCGACGAGCTCGCCGAAGAACGGCTTGCTCGCGTGCTCCTCGTAGTGGGCCTCGGCGGTCTCGCGGGCGAGGGTGCGGAGTTCCAGCGCGACGAGCTTCAGGCCCTTGCGCTCGATCCGGGAGATGACCTCACCGATGACACCGCGGCGGACGCCGTCGGGCTTGACGAGGACGAGAGTGCGCTCGGACACGGGTGGTTCTCCTTGGGAAACTTCGGAATATGCGGCCCGCGAATCTTACCGGGCTCCCGGGCCTGCGGCGCTCTTGCGGGACGGTCGCGCCGTGGCGGCGGCGAGGAGCACGGCGGCGGCTCCGGCGGCGATGAGCCAGACGTCGTAGCCGTCCCGCAGCGCGTCGATCCGGTCGGCCTCGGTGACCGGGCGCAGCCGTTCCAGCCGCGACGCCTGCAGGGACAGGACGAGGAGCTGCCCGGCCAGCACGGCGGGGAAGCAGAGGGACAGGCCGAACAGCGCGGCGCCGACGCCCGCGTCGCGGAGTGAGGCGGCGAGGGCCAGTCCGGCGCCGGTGCCGAGGAGGGTGAGCGGGACGAGCATCGTCCAGCGGCCGTCGAGGTGGGTGAGCAGGCCGAGCGGCAGCGCCGCGATCACCAGGGCCTGGCCGGTGTGGACGGCGTGGCGCGCTGGGGCGAGGACGGAGGCGAGCGCCCCGGCCATCGCGGCGAGGGCGGCGGCGGCGAACGGGAGCAGCGGCACGACGGCGGCGCCGCCCCGGTCGTGGGCGTCGGCGGCGGCGAGCCCCGCGAGCGGGCCCGCGACCGGGTAGCAGAGCAGGCCGGTGGCGATCATCACGGCGGCGCAGCCGAGCGGGCTGCCCGCGATCGAGTCCCGGCCGGCGGCGAGGGCCAGGCCGAGCAGGGCGGGCAGCGCGAAGGCCGCGACGATGAGCCGGGCGCCGGGCGACCAGCCGGCCGCCGCGACGACCGCGAGGAACGCGAAGCCCGCCGCCGGGACGAACGGGAGGAGCAGCTGGCCGCGTTCGGTGTGCCGGGACACGGGCAGCGACGACGGGCCGCGTCCGCGCAGGAGCACGTGGGCGAGCGCGGCCACGGCGGCGGCCACGGCGGCCCACGGGAACGGGACGAGCGCGACACGCCAGTCAGGGACGGCCAGCTCGTCGGCGGGCATCGGGACGGCCGTCAGCGCCAGGGGCATCGCCAGGAGAAGCGCGCCGACGAGCGTGCCCGCGAAGGCGGCGGCCAAGGTGTGGTTCCGGCGTTCCCAGACCAGGATGAGGCAGGCGGGGAGCATCATCCCCGCGCCCACGCCCTGGACGGCGCGGACCGTCCCGACCAAGGGCACGGTGTCGGCGAAGGTGACCGCGCCGAGCCCGGACAGCAGGACGGCGAGGCCCGCGGCGAGGACGGGCCACGCGGAGAACCGGCGCGCGGCCACGGCGGCGAGCGGCACCGCGACGACGAGCGCGGGCAGCGACAGCCCGGTGGCGCGCAGCAGCCCGCCGATCCCGGAGTCGCCGAGGTCAAGGGCGCTCGCGACGGCGGGAACGACGTTGACGACGGCGTCCGGCACCGTGAGGACGGCGGCGGGCACGGCGGTGAGCGTCAGCAGCAGCGCGCCGGCCGCCGCGAGCCGGCGCCGTGCGCGGCTCTCCGGGCGCGCTGCCGGAGGTGCCTGGACGGGGACGCCGGGTGCATGTCCGCGTGCGTGCAGGGACACGGCCTGCTCCTTCGCAGGGTCGTCATCCACCGCACGAGCATTTCCCAAATGAGAATAATGTCGGATTCAGGGAAAAGGCTGGAATTGCACAGGATCGGCAGATGAATGAATGCGTTCCCTCGCGAACTTAGCGCGGCCGGGCGCGTTCCGCCTTGCGTCCCAGCCAAAATGCCGTCGCCCAAAGCGCCCCGAACACGACGCCGAGGAAGAACATGGCCGGCACCATGAACCCGGTCGCGACGATCGCCAGCTGCAGGACGCTGCCCGCCGCGAACGCCCACGGGAACCGCAGCAGGCCCGCCATCAGCAGGCACGCGACGGCCAGGCCGCCGCACACGGCGCCCGCGGTCGCGCCGTCGACGTCCAACGTGGTCACCGCCACCGGGATCGCGAGCGCGATCACGATCGCCTCGCAGCCGAGGACGGTCGCGAACAGCCTCCGGGCCGGATTCGCGGCGGCGCCCGCGCTCATACCGGTCACCGGCCTTCCCCGACGCGCAGCAGGATCCGGGCGTCGCCCGCGGTGACGACCGAGCCGGTGATCAGGACCCCGGCGCCGCGGTACTCGCCGGTCTCCTCGGCGAGGCCGATCGCCCGGTCGATCGCGTCGTCCAGGCGCTCCTCGACATGGACGCGCTCCGGGCCGAACACGCTCTCGGCGAGCTCGGCGAGCTCCTCGGGCGGCATCGAGCGCGGCGAGGAGTTGCGCGTCACGACCAGCTCGGCGAGGACGGGTTCGAGCTGGTCGAGGACGCCGGCGACGTCCTTGTCCGCGGCGATCGCGAGAACCCCGGCGAGCCGGGTGAACCCGAACGACTCGGTGACCGTGTTGACGGTCGCGGCCATCCCGGCCGGGTTGTGCGCGGCGTCCAGCAGGACGGTCGGGCCCGTCCGCACGACCTCAAGGCGGCCGGGCGAGGCGGACTTGGCGAGGCCGCTGCGCACCAGCGCCGGGTCGAGCTGGCCCTCGTTCCCGCCGAGGTAGGACTCGCCGGGCGCGATGCGGGTCGCGGCCTCCAGGTTGGGCTCTCCCCTGGTCGGCGTGCCGCTGGCGAACGCCTCCACGGCGGCGAGGGCCGTCGCGGCGTTGCTCGCCTGATGGTCGCCGAACAGCGGCAGGAAGACCTCGTCGTACACGCCGTGCAGGCCCTGGAGGCGCAGCTGCTGGCCGCCGAAGGCGACGTCGCGGCTGAGCACGCCGTACTCGATGCCCTCGCGCGCCGCCGCGGCGCCGGTCTCCGCGACCCGCCGCAGCAGCACCTCGGCCGCCTCGACCGGCTGCTGCGCCAGCACCACGACCGACTCCGGCTTGATGATCCCCGCCTTCTCGGCGGCGATCTCCTCCAGGGTGTCACCGAGGTAGCGGGTGTGGTCGAGCCCGATCGGGGTGATGACGGCGACGGCGCCGTCGGCCACGTTCGTCGCGTCCCACGCGCCGCCCATGCCCGTCTCGATCACGGCGACGTCGACGGGCGCGTCCGCGAACGCGGCGTACGCCATCGCGGTGAGGACCTCGAAGAACGACAGCCGCGCCTCGTGCTTGCCGTCGACCAGCTGCGCGAACGGGAGGACGTCCTCGTACGCGGCGACGAACCCCTCCTCGCTGATCGGCTCGCCGTCGATCGCGATCCGCTCCCGCAGCGTGGTCAGCTCCGGGCTGGTGAACAGGCCCGTGCGCAGGCCGCGCTCGCGCAGCAGCGCCTCGATGAGCCGGGCGGTGCTGGTCTTGCCGTTGGTCCCGGCGATGTGGATCACCGGGTAGGCGCGGTGCGGCTCGCCCAGGACGTCGACGAGGTCGCGGACGCGGTCGAGGGTGGGGTCGATCTCCCACTCCACCCCGCGGGCCATGATCGCGCCGACCGCGCGCCGGTAGTCGGACGCCTCGGTTACCTGGTTCACGATCTCAGAGCCTACTCGGCGGTCCGGGGGGTTCCGGACAGCCCCACACTTGAGTCATGGACGTGTTCTACCGGGAATGGGACCGGCGGGCTCCAGGCGCGTCCCGCGATCTCGGGCGGGCGCGGGCGCTGGCGTCCGTCCTGGGCGTCCTGGGCCCGGAGGTGCCGGTCCTGACCGTCGTGGGGTCAAAGGGGAAGGGGACGGCGGCGACGTACGCGTCCGCCTATCTGGCCGCTGCTGGTCTTCGGGTGTGCACGGTCACGAGCCCTGCTCTGCGCAGCGACCGCGAACGGATCAGGGTCGATGGGCGTGCGGTCTCTGAAGAGGAACTGGCTTTCCTGGGGAGCGTGCTGGACGAGGCCATCGCCGCGCTACCGGCGCCTGCGGGTGGATATCTGTCGCCTTCTGGGTTGTTCACGATCGCGGGTGTCGTGCATGCGCGACGTGTCGGGGCGGATGTGATCGTCCTGGAGGCGGGCATGGGCGGGCGGTCCGACGAGGTCTCCCTCTTCCCGCCCGCCGTCGTGGCGATCACGCCGATCTTCCGTGAGCACGCCGGGGTGCTCGGGGACACCCCGGCGGAGATCGCGGAGGAGAAGCTGGGCGTGGCGGGGGCAGCGACGATCGTGCTGTCCGCTCCTCAGCCGGCCGAGGTCAGCAGGGTGCTCGGTGACGTGGAACAGGTGGAAAACGGTGGTAGCGGGCTCGTGGCGGAGTTGCTGCCCGGCGGGCTGGTGCGCGGCAGCGCCGAGCTCGGCGTCGCCGCCGCCCGCCGCGTTCCGGGCGTCACCGAGCCGCCGAGCGGGCGGCTGCGCGAGGTGCTCGCGTCGGTCGTGCTGCCGGGGCGGCTTTCCTGGCACGAGGTGCCGGGATCGGCGACGCGGCTGCTCGTCGACTCCGCCGTCGACGGGACGGGAATCGCCGCCGCCCTCACCGCCGCGCGGCACGCCTGGGGCGCGATCGACCACGTCGCCGTCTGCCTCCCCGACCACAAGGACCTGGACGGCGCCGTCGCCGCGCTGGACGGGCTGCCGGTGACGTTCGTCCGGCTGCCGCTGCCTCATCTGCGCTTCACCCGCCCGCTGCCGCCCGGCTGGGACGTCGTCGGCGCCGACGCCGTCACGCCCGCGTTCCTCGCCGCGCTCGGGCGCCGCGTGGTCGCCCTCGGCACCGTCTACTTCACGGGGCTCGTCCTGGACGCGGTCGGCGCCGGCACCGAGCGGCTCTTCGTCACCGCGGCTTCTCGACGTCCTTCCTGATCCGCCGCATGATGTCGGCCATCAGCGCGAACCGCGGGTTGAACGAGGGACGGTTGGAGGCGACGACGCCGTAGGAGTCGGCCGTCGCCCATGCGCAGTACGTGTGGGTGTCGGCGAGGACGGCGAACGTCCCGCAGACGGCCTTCCCACCGTTCGCGCCTGGGTCGGCGCCCTGCCCGATGATGAACGTCGTCGGCCGCGCCTTCTGCAGGAAGCCCTCAGGGTCGCCGACGTTGCCCGTCCCGCCGACGAACAGCACGTTGATCGGCCGGGCGGGTTCCTCGCTGTACACGGCCTTGCCGCGCTCGGCGATCGGGACCCCGGCCGCCTCGACCGCGGTGGCGACGAACGCGTACGCCGCGCTGGCCTCGGGGGCGGTCAGGCCGTCCATGCGCAGGCCGCCGGCGGTCGCGCCGGCGCTGATCACCGTCGTGGGCGCGGGGGCACCGGCGGCGCGGGCGTCCCGCCCGCCGGGGGGCTTCTTCTCGCCGCCGTCGATGACGCCGGTGTCCGTCCGGAACGCGAGCATGCCCGCCATGACCACGACGGCCCCGACCGCGGCGACACCCCAGACGAGCAGGACCTTCGGGAACCGCTTCGCCCCGCCCGCGGACGGCCGCGCACCGGGCAACGGCGGCCTGGGCAGCGGCGGACCGGGCAGCGGCGGGCCCGGCGGGCCGGGGACCATGGGCAGCGGGCCCGTGCCGTCCGGGACGATCGGATGCCCGCCCGACGCGTCCCGGATCACGATCTGCGGGCCCGTCCCGTCCGGGATGATCATGCGTGGGCCCGTCCCGTCGCCGGAATCGGCCCACCACGGGCGCGCGTCGCCCCAGGGGCCGGCCGCGGCGCCCTCCGGGAGGTCACCCTGCCCGGCGGGCCGGGGCGCGTTCGGGTCATCGCCGGACGAGGAGTCCGGCCTGTCGGACCGAGGGGGTGATTCGGCCATGGCACTCCCGATGGTTCTGCTGCCGTGTCAGCCCGCAGGCAACGCGGTCAGCTGTGACTCCAGCCGCCTGATGTCCGCCTCGGCCTGCGCGAGCCGGTCCCGGTTCTTGGCGACGACGGCCTCGGGCGCCTTCGCCATGAACGCCTCGTTGCCGAGCTTGCGGCCGACCTGATCGACCTCCTTGCGCGCGGCGGCGAGGTCCTTCTCCAGCCGCTTGCGTTCGGCGGCGACGTCGATGGCGCCCGCCGTGTCGAGCCGGACGGTGACGTCCTCGACCGGCAGGGACGCGGTCGCCGCGAAGCCGTCCCCCGGCGCGGTGAGGCGCAGCAGCGCGCGGACGCCCTCCTCGTGCGCCGCGAGCGGCGAGCCGCCCCACTCCAGCACGGCCGCGACCTTCTGGCCCGGCTTGAGGCCCTGGTCGGCGCGGAACCGGCGGACCTCCGTCACGAGCCGCTGCAGCGACTCGATGAGGGCCTCGGCGTCGCGGTCGGCCCGTGCGGGCTCGGCGGACGGCCACGGCGCGGTGACGATCGTCTCGCCGCCCGAGGTGGGTTCGGGCGGCGTAATGCATAGAGCCGTCCACAGCTCCTCGGTCACGAACGGGATCACCGGGTGCAGCAGCCGCAGCAGCTTGTCGAGGACCTCGCCCAGCACGCGGCGCGTCGCCTCGGCCCGGTCGTCGGCCAGCTGGACCTTCGCCAGCTCGACGTACCAGTCGCAGACCTCGTCCCACGCGAAGTGGTAGAGCGTCTCGCACGCCTTCGCGAAGTCGTAGGACTCCAGGTGCGCGTCCACCTCGGCGATGACCGTCTGGAGGCGCGACAGGACCCACGCGTCGACGGTCGTCACCTTCTCGGGCATCTCGCCGCGGACGTGCGCGCCGTTGATCAGCGCGAACCGCGTCGCGTTCCACAGCTTGTTGCAGAAGTTGCGCGACCCCTGCGCCCACTGCTCCGCCACCGGGACGTCGCCGCCGGGGTTCGCGCCGCGCAGCAGCGTGAACCGGGTCGCGTCAGCGCCGTACTCGTCGATCCACTCGAGCGGGTCGATCACGTTCCCGAACGACTTCGACATCTTCTTGCCGAACTGGTCGCGGACCATTCCGTGCAGGGCGATCGTGTCGAACGGCTGGACGCCGTCCATCGCGTACAGGCCGAACATCATCATCCGGGCGACCCAGAAGAACAGGATGTCGTACCCGGTGACCAGCACGGACGTCGGGTAGAAGCGCTTCAGGTCGTCGGTCTCGTCGGGCCAGCCGAGCGTCGAGAACGGCCACAGCGCGGAGGAGAACCAGGTGTCGAGGACGTCGGTGTCCTGCGTCCAGCCGGCGGGCGGCTCCTCGTCCGGGCCCGGGCAGACGACCTCGCCGTCCGGCCCGTACCAGACCGGGATGCGGTGCCCCCACCACAGCTGGCGGCTGATGCACCAGTCGTGCATGTTGTCGACCCACTCGAAGTAGCGGGCCGCCATCTCCGGCGGGTGGATCTTGACGCGGCCGTCGCGGACGGCGTCGCCCGCCTCCCGCGCCAGCGACTCGACCTTCACGAACCACTGCAGCGACACGCGCGGCTCGACGACCGTCGCGCACCGCTGGCAGTGCCCGACCGAATGCTTGTAGGGGCGGACCTCCTTGACGATCCGGCCCTGCTCGCGCAGCGCGGCCACGACCGCCGGGCGCGCCTCGAACCGGTCGAGGCCCTCGAACGGCCCGGACGCGGTGACGACGCCGCGCTCGTCCATGACCGACAGGGACGGCAGCGAGTGCCGCCGCCCGATCTCGAAGTCGTTCGGGTCGTGCGCCGGGGTCACCTTGACCGCGCCCGTGCCGAACTCGGGGTCGACGTGCTCGTCGGCGACGACGGGGATGCGGCGGCCGGTCAGCGGAAGCTCGATCTCCCGCCCGACCAGGTGCGCGTACCGGGCGTCCTCTGGATGAACGGCAACGGCGGTGTCGCCGAGCATAGTCTCCGCCCGCGTGGTCGCGACGACGATCTCGTCATCGCCCGATCCGTACCGGAGGGAGACCAGCTCGCCGTCGACGTCCTCGTGCTCGACCTCGATGTCGGACAGGGCGGTCAGGCAGCGCGGGCACCAGTTGATGATGCGCTCGGCGCGGTAGATGAGCCCGTCGTCGAACAGCCGCTTGAAGATCGTCCGGACGGCACGGGCACGGTCGTCGTCCATGGTGAACGCCTCGCGGGACCAGTCGACGCTGTCGCCGAGGCGCCGCATCTGGCCGAGGATCCGGCCGCCGGACTCCGCCTTCCACTGCCACACCCGCTCCACGAACGCCTCGCGGCCGAGGTCGTGCCGCGACACGCCCTCCTTGGCCAGCTCGCGCTCCACCACGTTCTGGGTGGCGATGCCCGCGTGGTCCATGCCCGGCACCCACACCGTCGCGTGGCCCTGCATACGGCGCCGCCGGACGAGGGTGTCCTGGATGGAGTGGTCGAGCGCGTGGCCCATGTGGAGCGAGCCGGTGACGTTCGGCGGCGGGATCACGATCGAGAACGGGGGGCCGTCCTGGCCCGCGGTGAACAGCCCCGCCGATACCCACCGCTCGTAGAGGCGGCCTTCTACGTCCGCCGGGCGGTACTGGGTGGGCAGGTCGACGTCTGCGGCGGCCCCCTGGCCGCGCTGAGTGCTGGGCTGTGTCACGGCGGCGATTCTACGGGGACCGGAGAGCCTCCCGGCCCCGGTGGCCGGGCGTTTCCCGCCGCGGTCGGGACACAGGTCACCTGACACCGGGTCGCCCCGCCGGAAAGGGTTGCGGGGAAAACCCGAAACGGCGAGGCGGAGGGGAGGGACGGGATGCGAGCGGTACTGGCACGTGCAGCGGTGCTGGCCGGCGCGTTCACCGCGGGGGCCGTGGCGGCGCGTGCCGCGACCATCCCTCACCTCCGCCGCCTCACCGCCGACCTGCAGCGATCGCGGGAACGGATCCTCGCCAGCAGCGAGGAGGAGCGCCGCCGGCTGCGGCACGACCTGCACGACGGGCTCGGGCCGACGCTCGCCAGCCTCGCCATGTCGCTGGACGCGGCGCGCATCACGCTCGCCTGCGAACCGGAACGTGCCGATCCGCTGCTCGCCGACGTCCGGGACCGGCTGGCCTCCGCCGTCGGCGAGATCCGCGACCTGGCGCACGGCCTGCGCCCGCCCGCCCTCGACGACCTCGGGCTCGTCGCGGCCATCGAGTCGTTCGCCGAGGGCTGCTGCGAGCGCGTCGACGTGCGGTTCGACGGCGCGCACCTGGAGCTGCCCGCCGCCGTCGAGGTCGCGGCGTACCGCATCGCGCAGGAGGCGCTGACGAACGTCCGGCTGCACGCGCCCGCGAGCACCGCGATGGTCCGGCTGACGCGCGACGCCGAGCTGCACCTGATGGTGGCCGACACCGGCCCCGGGCTGCCCGACGCGTCCCGCAACGGCGGGCAGCCGATGCGGCGCGGGATGGCGGCGATGAAGGAGTGGGCCGCGGAGGTCGGCGGCAGCTGCGCGATCACGTCCCGCAACGGCGGCGGAACCGTCGTCACCGCCCACCTGCCGCTCGCCGCCGCGGCGGCGGCCGCCGGGTACCATCGTCCTTCCATGGGAAGAGGCGGGGCGTAGATGGCGGAGACGATCCGGGTCCTCATCACCGACGACCATCCGGTGTTCAGGCAGGGCCTGAAGGGCCTGCTGCAGGCGCTGGGCGTGGACGTCGTCGGCGAGGCGGAGAACGGCCCGGACGCGGTCCGGCTGGCCGCCGAGCTCCAGCCGGACGTCGTCGTGATGGACCTGCACATGCCGGGCGGCAACGGCATCGAGGCCACCCGCACCATCACCCGGACGAACCCGCGCATCGGCGTGCTGGTGCTGACGATGTTCCGCGACGACGACTCCGTCTTCGCGGCGATGCGCGCCGGCGCCCGCGGCTACCTGCTGAAGGAGTCCGGCGCCGAGGAGATCGCCCGTGCGGTCCGGGCCGTCGCGGCCGGCGAGGCCATCTACGGCCCTGAGATCGCCCGCCGCGTCCTCACCTACTTCACGGACATGCCCGACCCGCGCCGCGCCGCGTTCCCCGAGCTCACCGACCGGGAGCGGGAGGTGCTGGGGCTGATCGCGCAGGGCCGCAGCAACGCCGACATCGCCGGGACGCTGTTCCTCAGCCAGAAGACCGTCCGCAACCACGTCTCGAACATCTTCATGAAGCTGCACGTCGCCGACCGCGCCCAGGCCATCGTCGTGGCCCGCGAGGCCGGTCTCGGCGAGTCGTCGAAGACCCGCCACTGACGAGGCTGCCCCCGGAACGCCGAACGCCCCCGACCGTGAGGTCGAGGGCGTTTCGTCGTTCGCCTAAGCCGACTTTTCGCGCGGTTCGCGCTTCGGGCGGTCGCGCGGGACGAGGGTCGGGTTGACGTGCTCCAGCACCGCCTCGCGGGTGATGACCACGCGGGCGACGTCCTGGCGGCTCGGCACCTCGTACATCACCGACAGGAGGACCTCCTCCATGATGGCGCGCAGGCCGCGGGCTCCGGTGCCGCGCAGGATGGCCTGGTCGGCGATGGCCTCCAGCGCGTCGTCGGTGAACTCCAGGTCGACGCCGTCGAGCTCGAAGAGCCGGTGGTACTGGCGGACCAGCGCGTTCTTCGGCTCGGTGAGGATGTTGATCAGGGCCTCACGGTCGAGGTTGTGCACCGACGTCATGATCGGCAGCCGGCCGATGAACTCGGGGATCATGCCGAACTTCAGCAGGTCTTCCGGCATGACGTCGCCGAGGACGGCGGAGGACTCCTCGAAGTCGGACTTGGAGCGGATCTGGGCGCCGAAGCCCATGCCCTGCTTCCCGACCCGCGACTCGACGATCTTCTCCAGGCCGGCGAACGCGCCACCGCAGATGAACAGCACGTTGGTGGTGTCGATCTGGATGAACTCCTGGTGCGGGTGCTTGCGGCCGCCCTGCGGCGGGACGCTCGCGGTGGTGCCCTCCAGGATCTTCAGCAGCGCCTGCTGGACGCCTTCGCCCGACACGTCCCGGGTGATCGACGGGTTCTCGCTCTTGCGGGCGACCTTGTCGACCTCGTCGATGTAGATGATCCCGGTCTCGGCCTTCTTGACGTCGTAGTCGGCCGCCTGGATGAGCTTGAGGAGGATGTTCTCGACGTCCTCCCCCACGTACCCGGCCTCCGTCAGCGCCGTCGCGTCCGCGATCGCGAACGGCACGTTGAGGAGTTTGGCGAGCGTCTGCGCGAGAAGCGTCTTACCGGATCCGGTGGGGCCGAGCAGCAGGATGTTCGACTTGCCGATCTCGACCGGGTCTTCCCGGCCGGTCTCGCCCGACTGGATCCGCTTGTAGTGGTTGTAGACGGCGACGGACAGCGCCTTCTTCGCCGTCTCCTGCCCGATCACGTAGGAGTCGAGGAACTCGTAGATCTCCCGCGGCTTGGGCAGGTTGTCCCACTTGAGGTCGGAGGTCTCGGAGAGCTCCTCCTCGATGATCTCGTTACAGAGATCGATGCACTCGTCGCAGATGTACACGCCCGGACCCGCGATGAGCTTCTTGACCTGCTTCTGGCTCTTTCCGCAGAACGAGCACTTCAGCAGGTCACCGCCGTCGCCGATGCGTGCCACCCAACTGTCTCCTTTTCGTGGGGCCGCCCGCCATGGAGATTGCGGCGCAGCTCGGTTGCGTCCCGAAGGCTCTCGACGTTGGTTTCGACGTTACCGCCTCCAACGGACTTGGGAAGCCCCTCGCCCGGAAGTGTGACGCCCGGGCTCGGGGGTCTCCCTCGTCCTGGTGCCGTCTCAGGACGACACTACCTCGGCCTTGCGCTTCCTGCTGGCGAAGACGTCGTCGATAAGACCGTATTCCTTCGCCTCGTCCGCCGTGAGGATCTTGTCGCGCTCGATGTCGCGGCGGACCTGCTCGATGCTCTTGCCGCTGTGCTCGGCCAGGATCGTCTCCAGCAGCTCCCGGATCCGCATGATCTCGCGCGCCTGGATCTCGATGTCGCTGGACTGGCCGTAGGTGCCCTCGGTCGCGGGCTGGTGGATCAGCATCCGCGCGTTGGGCAGCGCGGCGCGCTTGCCCGGCGTCCCGGCGGCGAGCAGCACCGCCGCGGCGGAGGCCGCCTGGCCGATGCAGACCGTCTGGATGTCCGGCTTCACGAACTGCATCGTGTCGTAGATCGCCGTCATGGCGGTGAAGGATCCGCCGGGCGAGTTGATGTAGATGCTGATGTCGCGGTCCGGGTCGATCGACTCCAGCGTGATCAGCTGGGCCATCACGTCGTTGGCGGACGCGTCGTCGATCTGGATCCCGAGGAAGATGATCCGCTCCTCGAACAGCTTGTTGTACGGGTTCATCTCCTTGACCCCGTACGTGGTGCGCTCGACGAACGACGGGATGATGTACCGGCTCTCGGCCGGGGCCGGGCCGCCGCCCGCCTGGACGCCGGGCCTGCTCCCTGTGGGGGGACGACCCCCCACGCCCCCCGGAAGGGGCCGAGTCAGATCGGTGAAACCCGGTCGGATGAGGTCGCTCACTTGTCTGCCTCCGAAATTCTGGTCAGGTCGTCAGGAGACCGTGCCCTCGGAGGGCACCTGGGTGGCGCTGAGCACCACGTGGTCGACGAATCCGTAGTCCTTGGCCTCGTCGGCGGTGAACCAGCGGTCGCGGTCGGAGTCGCGCTCGATCTGCTCGAGCGGCTGGCTCGTGTGCTCGGCGATCTTCTCGGCGAGCGTCCGCTTGACGTACAGCATCTGCTCCGCCTGGATCTTGATGTCGGAGGCGGTGCCACCGATGCCGCCGGACGGCTGGTGCATCATGATCCGCGCGTGCGGCAGGGCGTAGCGCTTGCCGCGCGTCCCCGCGCACAGCAGGAACTGCCCCATCGACGCGGCGAGGCCCATGCCGACCGTGACGACGTCGTTCGGGACGTACTGCATGACGTCGTAGATCGCCATACCGGCGGTGACGGAGCCGCCTGGCGAGTTGATGTAGAGCGTGATGTCGCGGCGGCCGTCCTCGGCCGAGAGGAGCAGCAGCTCCGCGCAGATGCGGTTCGCGATGTCGTCGTCGACCTGCTGGCCGAGGAAGACGATCCGCTCGCGCAGCAGCCGCTGGAACAGCTGGTCACCCAGAGGCAACATGGGCGCCTCGGCGACCCGCGCCTGGATCCGTGACGACTCGTCGAAAGTCGGAGGCATGCTCACCGGTGTTCCTCCGGTCCTTTTATCGGTTCGGATGATTGGACATTAACGCGCTCACGGGCCCGCTTAAGCCCGTGGGGGCGGCTTTTCGCCAGGGGCGTACCCGCTGGCGACCGGGTGTGTCGTGGGAATACGCGACACGCCCCGCACCCGGTGTCCGGATGCGGGGCGTGCTCGGTGCTGTGCAGAACGTCCAGAGCGCCTTAGGAGGACTTGCCCTGGGGCGCCTCCGGCTCCTCGGCCGGGGACTCCTCAGCGGCGGCCTCAGCCGCCTCTTCGGGCGTCTCATCGGTCTCGGCCGCGGCCTCCGCGTCCGTTTCGTCCGTGGCCTCGGTGCCGGTGGCCTCGGTGGCCTCGGTGGCCTCGGCTTCGACGGTCTCGCCGGTCTCGCCGCTCAGCTCGCGCTGGACGGCCTCGACGTCGATGACGTTGCCCGACTCGTCCTTGACCGTGACGTGCTCGACGACGAGGTTCAGCGCCTTGCTGCGCAGCACCTCCGAGACGATCGCCGGGAGCTGGTTGTTCTCGGTGAGGTACTGGGCGAGCTGCTGCGGCTGGACGCCCATCTGCATCGCCTGCGTGACGACGTACTCGCTGAGCTCCTCGTTCTCGACGTTCAGCTCCTCCTGGACGGCGAGCTGGTCGAGGACGAAGCCGCCCTTCACCGCGAGCCGGGCGGCGTCGGCGACCTCGGTGTCGAACTCCTCCGCGGACTTCTCCTCGTCCTTGAGGTAGTCGTCCTTGGTCATGCCGGCCATCTGGAGCTGCTGCTCCAGCTGCTGGTTGCGGCGGCCGATCTCCTCGTCCACGACCGCGTCGGGGAGCGGGATGTCGATCTTCTCCAGCAGCGCCTCGAGGGCCTTGTCGCGCGCGTCGGACAGCTGCTGCGCCTTCACCTGCCGGCCGAGCCGCGTCCGGACGTCGTCGCGGAGCTCGTCGATCGTGTCGAACTCGCTGGCGAGCTGGGCGAACTCGTCGTCCAGGTCGGGCAGGTTCTTGATCTTGACGCTCTGCACGGTGGCCGTGATCTCGGCCTCCTCGCCGGCGTGCTCGCCGCCGGTCAGCGCGCCGGTGAAGGTGGCCTCCTCGCCCGCGGCGAGGCCGATGAGCGCGTCGTCCAGGCCCTCGACGGAGGTCTTGCTGCCGACCTCGTAGGAGTAGCCGGTGGTGGAGGCGTCGGCGACCTCCTCGCCGTCGATCCGCGCGACCAGGTCGACGGTGGCGAAGTCGCCCTCCTCGACGGCCCGCTCGGCGGTGGTCAGCGAGGCGAACCGCTCGCGCAGGTTGCCGAGGGTCTCCTCGACCTGCTCGTCGGTCACCTCGGCGTCGTCGACGACGACCTCGAGGCCGTCGTAGTCGGGCACCTCGAACTTCGGCCGGATGTCGACCTCGGCGGTGAACGCGAACTGGGTGCCGTCCTCCAGCTCGGTCACCTCGACGTCGGGCTGCCCGAGCACGAAGAGCTCGGACTCCTCGACGGCGCGGCCGTACAGCCCGGGAAGCGCGTCGTTGACCGCCTCCTGCAGCACCGCGCCCCGGCCGACGTACTTGTCGATCAGCGGGGCGGGGACCTTGCCGGGCCGGAAGCCCTTGATCCGCACCTGCTGCGAGATCTCCTTGTACGCCTTGTCGAGGTTCGGCTTGAGCTCGTCGAACGGAACCTCGACGGTGAGCTTGACCCGCGTGGGGGTCAGCTCCTCGACATCGGTCTTCACTGGGGTCGGTCTCCTTGATCGGGCGCTTTCTCGCCGCGGCGTTCGACGCGTGCGTCTGGGTGCTGCCTGCGAGGCCCTCGGCCCGCGCGGACGGCCGCCATCGCGTCGGCCCGCCCGTGTCGTCCATCGGCCGGTCGGTCTCTCGGCGGCGCGGGCACGCCGGACACGGCTCCGCGCCTTCGCGCGGCCAAGTCTATGGGGTAGCGGCGCCGGCTGCGGACATCGGAGGCTCCCCGGACCGCCGAATCAGCGTCAGCAATTCGGTACAGGCAGTGACATCCAGCACCAGAACCCCCATACTCGTCCGGGATGAACGGGATAGCTGCGGCCTTCAGTGCGACCGGTCTCTACTACCTCGGGTTCGCCTTCTTCAAAGTGGCGGCGGACCGGATGGCCCCGCTCCGGGGCAACCGGATCCTGCACATGACCTGGACGATCGTCACCAACTGGATCTTCCTGATCGCGCTCGGGTTCGTGCTCGGCGGGCTCAGCCTGCAGATCCTCGCGCTCAGCAGGCTGCCGCTGTCCACGGCGGTGCCGATCTTCATGTCGGGGATCGTGCCGCTGCTGCTGATCGCGCTGGTGTTCTTCGGCGAGCGGCTCACCCCGCGCGAGTGGCTGAGCCTGCTGCTGATCGGCGGCGCGATCCTGCTGCTCACCGCCTCGCTCAGCGGGGACGAGCCGATCGGCTCGGCGGACGCGCCGCTGTGGAAGATCGCGGTCGTGGTGGGCCCGGCGGTCGCGGTGCCGGTGCTGATCCTGGTCCTCGGCGACTACCGGCCGGACGGTCGGCACGCGCGGCCGGTCACCGGCATCGCCTACGGGCTGAGCTCGGGTTTCCCGGTCGGCACCGCGGAGCTGGCGATCAAGGGGTGGAGCGACCACGCGGACGCCGCCCGGCCGGAGATCGCCCTGACCCCGTGGCCGTACCTGACGGTGTTCTCGGCGGCGATCGGGTTCGGGATCATGGTCATGGCGTTCCAGCGCTGCCGGGTCTCGATCGTCTCGACCGTGATGACGGTGACGGCGAAGACGTACCTGCTCACGATGGGGACGTTCCTGTATGCGGAGCAGTGGCCGCAGGACATGGCGCATTCGGGGATGCGGCTGGGCGCGCTGGCGCTCGGCGTGATCGCCGTCCTGCAGTTCCCGCGCCACCGGCCCATCGAGGACGAGCCGCGGGAAGCGTCCCATGAGGCAGTGTCGTCGGCGCAGGAACCGGTGAGGAACCCGCTGCTGCGGGAACCGGCGCTCAGCGAGCACGGGGTGCCGCTTGCCGCGCCGGTACCGGAATCCGCGTCGGTACCGGAATCCGCGTCGGTGCCGCCGCAGCGTTCACCGCACGCGCAGGATCTGCTCGGGCAGGGGCCTTACAACCGTCCGGAGCCGACGCCGCCGCGGCGGCCCGTCCGTCCGCAGAATCCCGCTCCCACGGAGACCGGGGCGGACGGGCGCTGGCGCGGCTTCACCGACTAGCGCTTCTTACGGTCCTTCCGCTCGTTGCTGGGCAGGCCCTTGTCCAGGCCGGCGCGGCGGAGGGCGTCGGCCATGGCGCCTCCGCCGCCCTGCCCGCTCTGCGCGGGCTGGCCGGATTGGCCACCTCTGGCGCCGCCGCCCTGGCCGCCGCCCTGGCCGCCGCCCTGGCCACGGCCTTCGCCGCGCGGTTTCTGGCCCCCGCCGCGGTTCGGGCGGCCGCCGCCCTCGCGCCGGTCGCCGCCCTGGCGGCCCCGCTGCCGCCCGGCGCCACCCTGCTGGTCGCGGCCGGGCTCGTCGTCCAGGCGGAGCGTCAGCGAGATGCGCTTGCGCTGCAGGTCGACGTCCATGACCTTCACGCGGACGATGTCGCCGGGCTTGACGACCTCGCGCGGGTCGGAGACGAACTTGTCGGACATCGCGGAGATGTGGACGAGCCCGTCCTGGTGGACGCCGACGTCCACGAACGCGCCGAACGCGGCCGCGTTGGTGACGACGCCCTCCAGGATCATGCCGGGCTGGAGATCGGCGAGCTTGTCGACGCCCTCCTTGAACGTCGCGGTCTTGAACGCGGGGCGCGGGTCGCGGCCGGGCTTCTCCAGCTCGGCGAGGATGTCGGTGACGGTCGGCAGCCCGAAGGTGTCGTCGACGAACTCGGCGGGCTTCAGCGAGCGCAGCGCGGCCGTGTTGCCGATGAGGGCCTTGATGTCGTTGCCGGCCGCGTCCAGGATCCGCCGGACGACCGGGTACGCCTCCGGGTGCACGCTGGACGCGTCGAGCGGGTCGTCGCCGCCGGGGATGCGCAGGAACCCGGCGCACTGCTCGAACGCCTTCGGGCCGAGGCGCGGGACGTCCTTCAGCCCGCCGCGGCTGCGGAACGGGCCGTTGGCGTCGCGGTGCGCGACGATGTTCTCCGCGAGCCCCTCGCCGATGCCGGACACGCGGGTGAGCAGCGGCGCGGACGCGGTGTTCACATCGACGCCGACGGCGTTCACGCAGTCCTCGACGACGGCGTCGAGCGAGCGGGACAGCTTCACCTCGGACACGTCGTGCTGGTACTGGCCGACCCCGATCGACTTCGGGTCGATCTTGACGAGCTCGGCGAGCGGGTCCTGGAGGCGGCGGGCGATGGAGACGGCGCCGCGCAGCGACACGTCCAGGCCGGGCAGCTCGCGTCCGGCGTACTCCGACGCCGAGTACACCGACGCGCCCGCCTCCGACACCATGATCTTGGTGAGCTTGAGGTCGGGGTGCCGGGCGATCAGGTCGGCGGCGAGCTTGTCGGTCTCGCGGGACGCCGTGCCGTTGCCGATGGAGACGAGGTCGACGTTGTGCTCGCGGGCCAGGCGGGCGAGGGTCTCGATCGACTCGTCCCACTTCCGGCGGGGTTCGTGAGGGTAGATCGTGTCGGTGGCGACGACCTTGCCGGTGGCGTCCACGACGGCGACCTTGACGCCGGTACGCAGGCCCGGGTCGAGGCCCATGGTCGTGCGGGTCCCGGCGGGGGCGGCGAGCAGGAGGTCGCGCAGGTTCGCGGCGAACACGCGGACGGCCTCGTCCTCGGCCTCCTGGCGGAGCCGGGTGCGCTGGTCGATGCCGAGGTGCACCAGGATCCGGGTGCGCCACGCCCAGCGGACCGTGTCGGCGAGCCATTTGTCCGCCGGACGGCTCTGGTCGGTGATCTGGAACCGGCGCGCGATCTCGACCTCGTAGGAGCTGCGCTGCCCGGGTTCCGGTTCGTCTTCGGGTTCCAGGTCGAGGTCCAGCACCTCTTCCTTCTCGCCGCGGAACAGGGCGAGGACGCGGTGCGAGGGCAGCTTCGCGAACGGCTCGGCGAACTCGAAGTAGTCGGAGAACTTCGCGCCCGACTCCTCCTTGCCCTCCCGGACGCGCGAGACCATCCGGCCCCGGTTCCACATGCGCTCGCGCAGCGCGCCGATGAGGTCGGCGTCCTCGGCGAAGCGCTCGACGAGGATCGAGCGGGCGCCCTCCAGGGCCGCGGCCGCGTCGGCGACGCCCTTCTCCGCGTCGACGTACTCGGCGGCGGCGGTCTGCGGGTCGTTCGACGGGTCGCCCAGCAGGAGGTCGGCGAGCGGTTCGAGACCGGCCTCGCGGGCGATCTGCGCTTTGGTGCGCCGCTTCGGCTTGTACGGCAGGTAGATGTCCTCGAGCCGCGCCTTGGACTCGGCCGCCACGATCTGGGCCCGCAGCTCGTCGGTGAGCTTGCCCTGCGACTCGATCGACTCCAGGATCGCGGCGCGGCGCTCGTCCAGCTCGCGCAGGTAGCGCAGCCGCTCCTCCAGGGCGCGCAGCTGCGCGTCGTCGAGCGTCCCGGTCGCCTCCTTGCGGTAGCGGGCGATGAACGGGACGGTCGCGCCGCCGTCGAGGAGTTCCACCGCGACCCGGACCTGCCCCTCCCCCACGCCGATCTCCGCGGCGATGCGCTGGGTGATGGGCGGCGGTCCGTCATGCCCGGCGGACGTCTGGCTCTTGGTCGCTGTCACAGCTCGTATTTCGCTTTCAGTCTGAGTTGTCCCACAGGAGGACCCCGGGTCCGTCCGGGGTGTGGACGGGGATCCACGCCTCGTCCAGCTCGCCGGCACGGCTCTCGTCGAGCCGCAGCGGAACGTGGTCGGGGACCCATTCGCCGGTCCGGCCGGACGTCCAATAGTGGATCACGCCGACCGCCGACCGGACGCGTTCGAGCAGATCGGCGGAGAGCCCGCCACCGGCGCGGCCCGCTCCCCGCATGGCCTTCTCAAAGATCTCACGGAGTTCGAGAAGCCCGTCCCGCCCGCTCGCCCGGTTCGTGCCGCAGAGGGGGACGAGGTATCCCTCCACACCGCCGAGCAGGTTCGCGGTACCGCCGTACTGCTGCTGATAGACGATCCCCGTACCGGCGCGGACGACGACGTACAGCCAGTCGCGCTGCCCTCCGTCCGGGTCCAGGAACACGTATCGCACGAAGGAAGGGTAGGTCTAAGCCCACCTCCACCGCCGGTGAGAGGGGGCCTAACACCACCGAGCCTCGGACGACCGTCGCCCACAATGGGGACGAGGCCGGGATGTACCGGACATAGGAGCCGGGATTCACCGGGCAGAGAATTCGTGGAGGTACAGGTGAGCGACCGTGAGCTGGTCATAGGGCCGCGTCTCGGCGTGTACGGGCGGCGTGCCTTCACCAACCTCGTCCGCGCGGTCGTGCAGATCGTCGTGGCGTACGTGGCGAACCTGCCGCTGTTCATCCTCGCGGTGCTGTCGATCGCGTTCATCCCGCTGGGCGTCGGGGTCGTGCTCACGCCGGTGGTGTTCCAGGCGATCCGCGGGATCGCGAACCAGCAGCGGGTGTGGGCGGCGGAGTGGTCGGGCGTGGAGATCGCCGTCCCGTACCGGCCGGAGCCGCCGGGCGGGCTCGGGCCGTTCGGGCGGCTGAAGTGGCTGTTCTCCGACCCGGCGACGTGGCGCGACCTGCTCTGGACGTTCCTGAACGTGCCGCTCGCGCTCGTCCTCGGGATTCTCGGCGGGCTGCTGAGCGTCTACGGGCTGGAGGGCATCGTCCTCGCGCCGTGGCTCGGGCAGATCACCGGATACGGGTGGGGCCCGTTCTGGCCGCTGGACGACTACGGCGTCTTCGGAATCGTCGGGTCCGTCGTGCTCGGTGCGGTGCTGCTGGTGGTTTCCGTCCCGGTGGGGCCGTTCTTCCTGAAGGCGCACGCGCTGTTCTGCCAGTCGCTGCTCGCGCCGACGCGGGGCGCGCTGACCGAGCGCGTCCAGCGGCTGACGGAGACGCGGTCGGAGACGGTGGACGCGTCGGCGGCCGAGCTGCGCCGCATCGAACGGGACCTGCACGACGGCGCCCAGGCCCGGCTCGTCGCGCTGAGCATGAACATCGGGCTCGCCGAGGAGATGATGAAGCACGACCCGGAGACCGCGCAGCAGCTCCTCGCCGAGGCCCGCGCCGCGAGCGGGACGGCGCTCACCGAGCTCCGTGACCTGGTGCGGGGGATCCATCCGCCGGTGCTGGCCGAGCGGGGGCTGGACGGGGCCGTCCGGGCGCTGGCGCTGGGGCTGCCGCTGCCCGTCGACGTCCAGACCGACCTGCCGGGACGTGCCGACGCGCCGGTCGAGTCGGCGGCGTACTTCGCGGTCGCGGAGATGCTCGCGAACGTCGTCAAGCACTCGGCCGCCCGCCGCGCGTGGGTGCAGATCGAGCACGACGGGGCCCGGCTGCTGATGATCGTCGGGGACGACGGGACGGGCGGCGCCGACCCCGCGCACGGGTCCGGCATGCGGGGGATCGAGCGCAGGCTGGCCGCCTTCGATGGGACCATGGCCGTCACGAGCCCGCCCGGCGGGCCGACCGTCGTGACCATGGAGCTGCCGTGCGCGTTGTCATCGCCGAAGATCTCGCCCTCCTCAGGGACGGACTGATCCGCCTGCTGGGCGCGTTCGGTTTCGAGGTCGTCGAGGCCGTCGACAACGGGCCCTCGCTGCTGCGGGCGCTGACCACGCACCGCCCGGACGTGGCGGTCGTGGACGTGCGGCTCCCGCCCACGTTCACCGACGAGGGGCTGCGGGCCGCGCTGGAGGCCCGCCGCGAGATCCCCGGGCTGCCGGTGCTGGTGCTGTCGCAGCACGTCGAGCAGCTGTACGCGCGGGAGCTGCTGTCCGACAGCACGGGCGGCATCGGCTACCTGCTGAAGGACCGCGTGTCGGACGTCAAGGTGTTCGTGGAGGCGGTCCGCCGGGTCGCCGACGGCGGCACCGCCCTCGACCCGGACGTGGTGGCGCAGCTGCTGACCCGGCACGCCCGCGAGGAGCCGCTGCAGCAGCTCACTCCCCGCGAGCGCGAGGTGCTCGGGCTGATGGCCGAGGGCCGGTCGAACGCGGCGATCGCGGGGAAGCTGTTCGTCACCGAGAAGGCGATCAGCAAGCACACCAACAGCATCTTCGCCAAGCTCGGGCTGCCGCAGTCGGAGGACGACAACCGCCGCGTCCTCGCCGTCCTCGCCTACCTGGGCGCTTGAGGCGTCTACTTCGCCCAGGGCGGGACGAGCCGCTCGTCACCTTGTGGGGCGATGTCGCATTTCGTGTCGTCGACGACGGCGTCCGGGTCGTAGGCGAGGCAGCCGGCGTGGGCCGCGACGACGGCGGTGAACCCGGCGTCCGGGCGCGAGGTCATCTGGCGCGGGACGCCGGCGGGCAGGACGACGGTGTCGCCGGGGCCCGCCTCCAGCTTGCGCCCGTCCAGGTCGATGGTGGCGGTGCCGTCCAGGAACGTCCAGATCTGCTCGGTGTCGAAGGCGTGCAGCGGCCCGGTCCTGCCGGGCGCCATGTCGACGCGCCAGAGCGCGATGCCTTCGGTGCCGCCCTGGGTGGGCGTCGCGAAGGTGGTCATGGTGCCGTTCGGTGTGCCGGTGCGGCGGCTTTCGGCGGCGCGGATGAGCGTCATGAGCCCCGATCCCCTAAGTTAGACAATGTGGTTGTCCATATAGTCAACGAGGTTGTCTTTTATGTCAACTGATGAGCCCCCCGCCGGGCCCGCCGACGCGCCGGGGTACGAGCTGCCGCTGCGGCTGTTCCTCGCGTTCCGCGTGATCATCGACGAGGTGCACGCCGAGCTGGCCGAGCAGGGGCATCCCGGCCTCCGCCCGATGCACGGCTTCGTCTTCCAGGCCATCGGCCCCGACGGCACGACCGCGGTCGAGCTCGGCCGGCGGCTCGGGGTGTCCAAGCAGGCCGCGGGCAAGATGATCGAGTCGCTGGAGCGCGCCGGGTACGTCGAGCGCGCCGCGGATCCCGCCGACGCGCGGCGCAAGCTCGTCCGGCTGACCGCGCACGGGGTCGACTCGCTGGCCCGCTCCGCGCGGATCTTCGACCGCGTCCGGGACGACTGGGTCGAGCGGCTCGGCGCCGGCCGCGTCCGCGCCCTGGAGGACGATCTCCGCAGGGTCACGCCGGACGATCCGTGGCGGCTCGACGTCCCCGGCTGGTTCGGCTCCGCCTGAAAATTCTTCGACGGTTTGAGCCCGTATGTGCCCAGGCAGCCGCTTAGACCACCTGCACCGATGCGTCCAACCTGCCCAGAAGCTCTTGAACGCACCGTTCCACCCGGTTACGATCCACCCAATTCTTAGGAAAGTTTCCTAAGAATTGAGCGGGGATTCCTGTTTGCTCGGGGGCCGAACGAACGGAGAATCATGTCAAGACCGGGCGGACGGCGGGCCACGGTGCTCGCCGGCGCAGCAACCCTGGCGGTCGCGGCCGCCCTGCTGGTGGCGCCTCCGGCGTCGTCGGCAGGGACGGTCACCGCCGAGTGTAAGAAGACGCAGGACTGGGGCACCGGCTTTGGCGGCTCGTGCACGATCACCAACGGGACGAACGCCCCGCTGAGCGGCTGGAAGCTCGAAGCCGACCTGCCGGCCGGGACCAGCGTGACGTCGGTGTGGAACGCCAACCGGGCCGTTTCCGGGAACCACTACACCTTCACCAACCCGACCTGGAGCAACACGCTCTCGGCGAACAGCACGACCAGTTTCGGGTTCAACGGAACCGGTTCCGGCTTCTTCACCGGTTGCAAGATCAACGGCGCGTCCTGCGACGGGGGCGGCAACGGCGAAGAGGACCTCGAGGCTCCCACCACCCCCATGGGCCTCCGCCTCGTCAACAAGTCCGCCACCACCGTCGGGATCGCGTGGGACGCGTCCACCGACGACGTGGGCGTGACCAGCTACGACGTCTTCCAGGGCACCAGCAAGGTCGCCTCGGGAAGCGAGACCGGCGCCAACATCACCGGTCTCACGCCGAAGACCGCTTACACCTTCACGGTCAAGGCGAACGACGCCTCTGGAAAGAGCTCCCCTGCTTCCGCTCCCCTCCAGGTCACCACCGACGAAGGCGGCAACGGCACGGCCGGCAAGGTCATCGGCTACTTCGTCAACTGGGGCGTCTACCAGCGGAACTACCACGTCAAGAACATTGACACGAGTGGCTCCGCGCGCAAGCTGACCCACATCAACTACGCGTTCGGCAACGTCCAGGGCGGCCGGTGCACCATCGGCGACGGGTATGCCGACTACGAGAAGGCGTACGGCGCGGACCAGAGCGTCGACGGCGTCGCCGACACGTGGGACCAGCCCCTGCGCGGCAACTTCAACCAGCTCCGCAAGCTGAAGAAGAAGTACCCGAACCTCAAGGTGCTGTGGTCGTTCGGCGGCTGGACCTGGTCCGGCGGCTTCGGCCAGGCCGCGCAGAACCCGGCGGCCTTCGCCGAGTCCTGCTACAACCTGGTCGAGGACTCGCGCTGGGCGGACGTGTTCGACGGCATCGACATCGACTGGGAATACCCGAACGCCTGCGGTCTGACCTGCGACACGAGCGGCCCGGCCGCGTTCACGAACCTGATGAGCGCGCTGCGGACCAAGTTCGGCTCGAACAACCTCGTGACCGCGGCGATCACCGCTGACGCCAGCTCGGGCGGCAAGCTCGACAAGGCCGACTACAAGGGCGCGTCGCAGTACGTCGACTGGTACCTGCCCATGACCTACGACTACTTCGGGGCATGGGACGCGCAGGGACCGACGGCGCCGCACTCGCCGCTCACGTCCTACCCGGGCATCCCGCAGCAGGGCTTCAACACGGCGGACACCATCGCCAAGCTGAAGTCCATGGGCGTCCCCGGCAGCAAGCTCCTGATGGGGCTCGGCTTCTACGGCCGCGGCTGGACGGGCGTCACCCAGAAGGAGCCCGGCGGCACCGCCACCGGACCCGCACCCGGCAAGTACGAGCAGGGCATCGAGGACTACAAGGACCTCAAGGGACGCTGCCCCTCGAACGGCACCATCGCCGGGACCGCCTACGCCCACTGCGGTAACCAGTGGTGGAGCTACGACACGCCTGCCACGATCGGCAGCAAGTCGGCCTGGGCCGGATCCGAAGGCCTCGGCGGCGCGTTCTTCTGGGAACTCAGCGGTGACACCGCAAATGGCGAGCTCATCAACGCCATCCGATAGCCGTCTCGGCTGAGCTGTTCGCAGAGGGGGTCCTCCCAGCCCCTGAAGACAGCCGAGACATCGGGCCCCTGACCAACCGGACGCCGGTCAGGGGCCCGCCCTTGGCCGCACCCCGGCCACGGGCCCTGGCCCTTTCCCGGCGCCCCCCGCCGCCGGGAAAGGGCCCTTATCGTTCTCCGGCTCAGTTCTCGGATCAGTTCTCCGGATCAGTTCTCCGGATCAGCTCTCGGCGCGGGTCTCGGTACGGGCCAGAACGGCGCGGGCACGGGCCTCGCCGGACGCGTTGCCAAGGCTGCGGTACAGGTCGAGGGCCTCGCGGGCGGGGGCGGCGGCCGGTTCGCGGTGGCCCGCGTCCAGCAGCACCTCGGCGAGGGCGCGGCGGCTCCGGGCCTGCCACCAGCGGTCGCCGAGCTCGTCGAACGCCTCGACCGCCCGCCGCAGCGCCTCGGCCGCCTCGTCGTGCCGCCCCAGCCGGCCGAGGGCGCGGCCCTCCGAGATGCGGGTCCGGGCCAGGCCCCAGGTGTCGCCGAGCGCCTCCAGCGTCCGCGCGGACTCGCGGACGAACCGCAGCTCCCGCAGCCCGTTGCGCGGGTCGCCGGTCTCGCCCGCGGCGCGCAGGCAGCGGGCCGCCTCCCACTGCTCGCCGCGCAGCCGGAACGCCTCGATCGCCCGCTCCAGCGTCGGCGCCGCCAGGCTGTGCTTCACGTCCGCGGCGGCGATGTCGCCGGACGCGCGGAGCGCCCGCGCCTCGGCGGCCAGGACCTCCCCGAGCGCGCGGAGCGTCTGCGCCTCCGAGTACCGGTTGCCGTTGCGCTGGAAGACCCCCAAAGCCTGTTCGAGGAGGCCGCGGGCCTCCTCGTAGCGGCGCTGGGCGAGGCGCAGTTCCGCGAGGTTGCGCTGCGTCCTGGCCCGCCACCAGGCGTCGCCCTCATCCGCGAACGCGTCGATCGCCTCGATGAGGTAGTCCTGTCCCTCGTCGACGTTGCCGGCGTCGCGCAGGCACATGCCGGCGGCGCGCAGAGCGCGGGCGCGCCACCACATCTCCCTGCCGCCGGTGAAGATGCGGAGGGCTTCGGACGCGTCGTTGTACGCGCTCTCCATGAACCCTTGGTTTCCCTGGACGGACGACCGTTCGAGCAAGGCGATCCCCACGGCCTGGTCGTCGTCCATGTGGGTGGCGACCGTGTAGGTCAGTTCCGCCGCCGCCCGCCACTCCGGCCAGAACACGCGCAGCGAATGGAACAGCGAGCACGTGGCCCGGCCAAGCCGCCACACCAGACTCCACATCTCATGCTCCGCGCCTTGCGCGAGCAACGCGAGAAGGGCGGGGCGTTCGCTGGTCAGCCAGTCGAGCGCCGAGTACTCGGAGACGGGCGCCTCCCCCGCCCGGCGGTGCCAGTCCTGGGGCCAGCGGCTCGCGGCGACGCGTTCGGCGCGCTCGCGGTAGCCGTCGAGGACGCGGTCCAGGGCGGCGTCGCGCTCGTTCTCCGCGTCCTCGACCTCCGTCCGTTCCAGCGCGTACAGGCGGACGAGGTCGTGCAGCCGGTACCGCATGTGCCCGGTCGCGTCGGTCCCGGAGCACTCGACGAGCTGCGCGTCCACCAGGGCCTCCAGCTGGTCGTCGCCCTCCAGGTCGGACACGCCGAGCAGCGCGCCCGCCGCCCACGCCTGCACGTCGGGCGCGTCGAGCATGGCCAGGGTGCGCAGCAGGCGGCGCTGCGTCCGGCTGCAGTCGTCGTAGCTGAGCGCCAGGCTCGCCCGGACGCTGGTGTCGATGTCGCGGGCGGTCTCCAGCTCGTCGAGGCGGCGGCGCCGCTCGTCCTGGAGCCGGTCGGCCATCGCGCGCGGCGTCCACGACTCGCGGGCGGCGAGCCGGCCGCCGCAGATGCCGATCGCGAGCGGCAGGTACCCGCACAGCTCGGCGATCTCGGCCGCCGCCACCGGGTCGAGCGCGATCCGCTCCGGCCCGGCGAGCCGGCCGAGCAGCTCCACCGCGCTCTCGCCGGTGAACTCCCGCAGCCGCCGGTCGACCGTGTTGCGCAGGTGCAGCGGCTGCCGCGACGTCACGATCACGGCGCAGCCACCGACCGGCGGCAGCAGCGCCCGCACCTGGTCGGCGTCGCGGGCGTTGTCGAGCAGGACGAGGATGCGGCGGCCCTTCGTCCACGTCCACCAGAGCTTCTGCAGCTCCGGCAGGCCGCCGGGATCGGTGGACAGCCGGACGCCGAGCGCCTGCAGGAACCCGATCAGCACCTCCTCCGGCGCGACCCGCGCGTCGGCCGTGCCGCGCAGGTCGAAGTACAGCGCCCCGTCGGGGTAGCCGGCGGCGATCTCGTGCGCGAACCGGGCGGCCAGCGACGACTTGCCGACCCCGGCCGGGCCGTGCAGCGACACGACCAGCGGCGACGCCGGGGAGCCGGTCCCGTCGGCGGCGGCGCGGCGCAGCAGGGCGAGCGATCCGTCCCGCCCGGTGAAGTGCGCGATCACGGGCGGGAGCTGCGCGGGCGTGACGCCCTGCTCGATCTCGTCCCGCCCGGCGGGACGGTCGCCGGGCCCGCCCTGCTGGGTGGTGCCCCACGCCGCGATCCCCGCCAGGAGGGCGACACCGCCGGTGACGACGACCTGGACGGGGGCGGCGAGGTCCAGCGCGTCCAGGGACGTCGTCACCGCCGTGATCACCGCGGTGAGCCCGCCCACGATCCACGGCGCCGCCAGCCGCGCGCGCCTGGGATCCTGCCCGTCCGGCAAGGGTCTCGCCGCCCCGGTGGACGTCTCGTCCGGCATCCGGTCCCACCGCCCTCCGCCCTCGGTCACGTCCCGGATCCCCACGATCGTGGGGGTTCCGATCCGTTTCCACCCCTTTACGAATGATCACTCATCCCGGGGAACGGAAGATGAACGGAACGTGCGGCCGGGCGGGTGCGGACGACTCAGCCGGTCTGCAGCACCGCCTCGATCTCCAGGACTATCTGGACCTTCTCCCCCAGCCCCAGCGCGCCGCCCGGGACGGTGGCGCGATCGCCGATGCCGAACTCCAGCCGGTTGATCTCGCCGGTCGCGGTGAACCCGGCGCGGGCGCCCTTGAACGGATCGTCCTGCCGGAACGGGTCGGGGCCGAAGCCTTCGACCTCCAGGGTGAGCGGCACCGGCCTGGTCGTCCCGTGCAGGGTCAGCTCGCCGTCCAGGACGTAGCCGTCACCGTCGCGGCGCAGGCCGGTGGAGCGGTAGGTCATGGTCGGGTAGGCGGCGACGTCCAGGAAGTCCGCCGACCTGACGTGCTCGTCACGCTGCGCGTTGCCGGTGTCGATCGAGGCGAGGTCGATGGACGCGGTCACCGTGGAGCCGAGGGGGTCGTCGCCGGTCACGACGGTCCCCTCGAACGTCCCGAAACGGCCGCGGACCTTGCTGACCATCAGATGCCTGATCGTGAACCCGACGCCGGAGTGGACGGGGTCGATGGTCCAGGTGCCCGCGATGTAGCCGGGAACCTCGACAAGCTCGGTCGTCATCATGTCTCCTGGGGTTATGAAAGGTAAGGCGGTTCCGATCGGGAACCGTCTCCATGGTGCGGACACCCTCGGAGTCGGCACAAGAAGGCACTTTTTTCTGCCTCGGTCACCTGGAGAGAACCATGGGATTGCACCCGCACGCGGCGAGCTGCCGGGCCCGCGAGATCCTCGACCGGGTCGGCGACAAATGGTCGCTGCAGGTCATCGCGCTGCTCGGCGAGCGCACCAAGCGGTTCACCGAGCTCAAGCGCGAGATCGAGGGCATCAGCCAGCGCATGCTCACCGTGACGCTGCGCGGCCTGGAACGCGACGGAATCGTCAGCCGGACCGTGTATCCGGTGATGCCGCCACGCGTCGACTATTCGCTCACCCCACTGGGCGCGACGCTGATGGACGCGGCCAACGCCCTCGTCATGTGGGCCGAATCCCACCTGGACCAGATCGACGCCGCCCGCGCCGACTACGACGCCCGGCTCGCCGAAACCGAAGCGCTGAAACAGACGTCCTGAGCCTGGCCACTACGGCGCGAGATCTGCGTCACAGAAGACGCAGACGTAATGCTCGTCCTTAACAACATTGAGTTCTCTGCAACCAGCACAGTGCCGGAAAACGAAAAGGGCGGTGAAGCCGTCCGGCCTTTCCAGTCCGGCGCGATCGAGCGCGTCCGCCACGGCAGGCCAGGATTCCGCACCGGGACAATAGCCCGTGGACTGGTTGCTGACCTCCGTGACGCTTCTACCCTCAAAGCTGATTTCGCCCGCCGCCAGGACGTTCCGCCCACCGGCACACGCGACATGTTCGCTCCGGCGCGGGGCGACCCGGAGCATCCCGTCGAGACCGACGACATAGGTGAACGGCTCGTCCTGCGGCAGCCGCTCCACATCCGCGGCCGACCCGATGGGCTCGCCCTCCAATCCTGGGCGCACCCGCGCGAGCAACTCCGCAGGCCCCACATAGGCGTACATGCAATCCACGGTAAGACGAGCGCGTTCGCACGCGCGATGGGAAATCCGTGTGCCCCCACCTCCCGCCGCGAGGTAGCGTGGTCGGCGATGGACCTTCACGAGGTGGGACGGCGAGCTAGCCGCGCCGAGCTGGGGAACGAGCAGTCGTGCCCGGCCCGGCTCGGCGGTGTGCGCCGTCATCCCATCGACCTCGTGAGGCCGTTCCATGCGCTCTGCTGACATTCGTTCGACATTCCTGGACTTCTTCCAGAAGCGCGACCATCGCGTCGTGCCGTCCAGCCCGCTCATCCCGGCAGACCGCACGCTTCTGCTGACGAACGCGGGCATGAACCAGTTCAAGCCGTACTTCCTAGGCGAGACGACGCCTGACCATTCCCGTCTGATGACCGTGCAGAAGTGCGCGCGGACGTCCGACATCGAGAACGTGGGCCGCACCACGCGGCACTCGACGTTCTTCGAAATGCTCGGCAACTTCTCCTTCGGCGACTACTTCAAGGCCGAGGCGATCTCCTGGGCATGGGAGCTCTTCACCCGCCACTACAACCTCGACCCGGAACGAATCTGGGTCACCGTCTACCTGGACGACGACGAGGCCGAACGGCTCTGGCGGCGCGTCGGCGTTCCCCCAGCGCGGATCCAGCGGCTCGGAATGGAGGACAACTACTGGTCGATGGGCGTGCCCGGCCCATGCGGACCGTCCTCCGAACTCCACTACGACCGGGGCCCGTCCTTCGGACGCGAAGGCGGACCTGCCGTCGACGGCGAGCGCTACCAGGAACTATGGAATCTCGTCTTCATGCAGAACCTCCGCGGCGAGGGAACCGGCAAAGGCGACTACCCCGTCATCGGCGAACTGCCCGCGAAGAACATCGACACCGGCCTCGGCCTGGACCGTCTCGCCACGATTCTGCAGGACGTCGACACGGTATGCGAGACGGACCTCCTGGAGCCCACTTTCCGGCTCGTCCAGGAAATGGCAGGCCGCGAATACCCGGGACGCGACGGAAGCGACGATTCCACCTCCATCCGCATCGTCGCGGAACACTCCCGGTCGATCGCGTTCCTCATCGCCGACGGCGTCCTGCCCGCACGCGACGGCCGCGGCTACGTGCTGCGCCGCCTGATGCGCCGCGCCATCCGCCACGCGCGCAAACTCGGCATGGACGACCTGACCCTGCCCGCCCTGACGACCAGCGTCATCGACAACCTGGGCGAGACCTGGCCGGAACTGAGAAGCCAATCCAGCCTGATCCACCAGGTCGTCACGGCCGAGGAAGAGAGCTTCGAACGAACACTCCGCCAGGGTTCCCAGATCCTCGAATCGGCGATCGGCCGCGCGCGGACCACCATTCCCGGACGCACCGCGTTCGAACTGCACGACACCTACGGTTTCCCGATCGACCTGACCCTCGACGCCGCGCGCTCGGCGGGCCTCACGGTCGACGAGAACGAATTCGCGGAACTCCTCGAAGCCCAGCGCCGCCAGGCGCAAGAAGCAGGCCGGAACCGAAGGGGCGGCACCGTCGCACGCCAGGACATCTACCGCCAGATCACCGCGGAACACGGCCCCAACACGTTCGTCGGCTACTCCACCACAACAACGGAAACAAGAATCCTCGCCCTCCTCGGCCCCAGCGGACCGATGCAAAACGCGGGCCAAGGCTCCGACATAGACCTGATCCTGACGCGCACCCCGTTCTACGCGGAATCAGGCGGCCAGGTAGGCGACACGGGCACCCTGCACACCTCCACCGCGACACTCCAGGTCCTGGACACCCAGCCGGGCCTGGACGGGCTGCACGTCCACACGGTCCGCATTCTGGACGGCGAGGTACGTCCCGGCGACGAGGCCGAGGCGACCGTCGACGCGGACCGCCGGGCGGCCACGGCACGGTCCCACAGCGCGACCCACGTCCTCCACGCGATGCTGCGCCGGCTCCTCGGCGACCACGCGGCCCAGCGCGGCTCCCGCGTCGAGCCGGGACGCCTGCGCTTCGACTTCGCGCACTTCTCCCCCACCGACACCGCATCCGTCCAGACCCTCGTGAACGACTACCTCCTGGACGACCCCGACGTCCACATCTGGGAGGCGTCCCGCGCCGAGGCGGAAGCAGCGGGGGCGTTCGCGCTGTTCGGCGAGAAGTACGGCGACGACGTCCGCATCGTGGACATCGGCGACGCGTCCCGCGAACTGTGCGGCGGCACCCACGTCGGCCACGGCTCACAGGCGGGCCCGGTGCACATCGTCGGCGAGTCGTCCATCGGCACCGGCCTGCGCCGCATCGAAGCGCTCACCGGCGCGGACGCCCTGCGCCACTACGACCACCAGCGCGACGTCCTGCACGAACTCGCAGGACTCCTCCACGTGTCACCCGACCAGGCGCCCGCGCGCCTGCGGCAACGCCTGGAAACACTCGCGGAAACCCAACGACACCTGGAAACCCTGCACCGCGCGGAACTGGACGCACACGCCGAACGCCTCGCGTCGCAGGCCGAGAAACTACCGAACGGATGGCTGGTCGCGGCGATCGTCCCCGGCCTGACCAGCGCGGACCTCCGCACCGTCGCCACGACGATCCTGGCCCGCCGACGCGGTGGCATCGTCGTCCTGGGCACGGAATCCTCGGGCAAGGCGGCCCTGGTCGCGGCAACCGACTCCGGCGTCCGGGCCCGCGACCTCCTGACCACCGCCGCACGCGAGGTCGGCGGCGGCGCGGGCGGCAAGGGCCCCATCGCGAACGCGGGCGGCCGCAACCCCGAAAACCTGCCGACCGCGCTCCGCACCGCGGCCACCGAGGCCCGGGCCCTTCTCGGCTGACGAGTTCCGCCGGCCCGGCTGATCTGGTCGGGCTGGCGGGATTTGAACCCACGACCCCTGGCACCCAAAGCCAGTGCGCTACCAAACTGCGCTACAGCCCGCACGCCACCGACGCATGCGATGACCCGAGAAGTCTAGTCCCGATCAGCCCCGCTCCGCGCAACCCCGGCATGACACGTCCGTCCCCGGGACCCTGTACGCTACGGGATGGCGATCGAGGTCCCGCGGGCCTCATCCGCTCGCGGGCGTAGCTCAATGGTAGAGCCCCAGTCTTCCAAACTGGCTACGCGGGTTCGATTCCCGTCGCCCGCTCCCCACGACAAAGGCCCAGGCAGGAATCGTGTTTTCCTGGCCTGGGTCTTGCCGTCTCAGTTGGGTGCGTTTGTCCAGTGGCGGAAGCGGGCGGTGAAATCGGTCATGGTGAGCGCGGACCGGGGGGCGGGCGGGTCGCCCATGGCGCCGATGACGTGGATGAGGGTCGGGCCGTCCGTGTTCGCCGCGCTTGTCAGGGCTTCCTGTAGGGCGGCGGGGTCGTCCACGGTCTCTGTGGTGGCGTAGCCGAAGGTCGCGCCGACGTCGTGTGCGCGGCCGGGGTCGACGACGCGCTGGCCCCCGGTGCTCTCCCATCCGCCGTTCCAGTGCACGATGTGGGTCAGGGGGATGCCGGCGAGTCCGATCGTCGCGGTGCCCGACAGGCCCATGAGGTGGTTGCCGTCGCCTTCGAGCGCGGCGGCGGGACGGCCGGCGAGTGTCATGCCCGCCGCCACGGCCGGGGCCAAGCCCATCCCGGCCAGCAGGTGGACGACATGGTCGCCGTCCCCGGCGGCCACGACCTCGCGGGACAGGAAGCCGTTCCCCACGACGAGGGGGCGGCCGGTGTCGGCCGTCCAGGCGAGCACGGTGGAGGCGAGGGCCGCTCGGGAAACGTGGCGGGTCACGGCTCCACCAGAAGGGCGTAAGGGCGGCGCTTCGTGCGGCAAGCGGCTGCCCGGGTCCGGCATCGGGACGGGTCGGCGCCGTCCTGGGGCACTATGTCGTGTTCGATGCCGACCGCGGTCAGCAGGGGCAATGTTCGGTCGCCCATCACCGTGTGGTGGGGCAGCTTGTCCGCTCCGGCGCCTGCCCAGCCTATGACGAGGGTGAGGGGGACGTCGGCGCCGAAAGCGAGCGAGACGATCGCGTCGAGGGACGTGCCCAGGCCGGCGTTCTTCATGAAGACGGCGTAGCGTTCGCCGGCCAGGTCCGCGCCGACCGCCATGGCGACGGCCACGTCCTCGCGGGCGGTGAACGTCACCGGCATCCGCTCGGACATGGCGTCCAGGACGGCGGCGAGCTGGGAGTCGGGGACGCCGACGGCGCGCCGGATCCCGGCGTGCTCCAGGGCCGCGACGACCGTGGCGGCGGCCGTGGGGGCGGGACGGGTGGGGGCGTTCACGACAGGTTCGTCCACCAATCCCACTGGAACGGGCCGAGCCCTACGGACTTCCGCAGCTGTTCCAATGTCGCGGCCACGCGCAGCGACGGGTAGAAGCCCTCCGGGGTGCGCATCGGCAGCACGTCGATCGGGATGCGGTCGCGGACGTGCTCGTCCGCGGTGGCCAGGCAGGCGAGTGCCGCTTCGGCGGTCGCGCGGTCGATGTCGGCGGCGGCTTCGGCGCGGAGCCGCTGGAGTTCGCGGAGCCCGTCGGTGACGGGCGTCGGGGCCGTGCCGAGCGCCAGCAGCAGTTCGGCCTCGCGGGGGGACGCCGCCCGGCCGTCGAGGACGAGTTCGCAGAACGCCAGCCGTTCGGCGGTCAGCAGGCAGGCGAGCAGGCAGGTGGCCCAGTCCTCGGCGTCGGCGGCGGCCTCCGCGTCCTCCAGTCCCGGCTGCACGAGCAGGGCGTGGCTCCAGGAGGCGGCGGTGGCCTTGTCGGCGAACCAGCGCGCGTCGATGGCGGTCATGCCAGCCTCCCGTCGACGGCCGCCGGGTCGGCGGCGAGGGCGATGGCGCCGTAGGTGATCGCCTCGGCGAGGGCCGCCGCGTCCACTGCTTCCAGCGCGTCGTCAAGGGAGTCTGTGCTGAGTTTCAGCGGGTGCAGGAGGTGCTCGCCGACGAGCTGGAAGGTGGTGTCGCCGAAGGTGAAGTCGGGCGTTTCGGCGGGGGTGAGCCGCACCAGCGCGGCCGGGTCGCCGATGCGCAGGCCGAGCCGGTCGGCGTAGCGGGCGAAGTCGGCGGCCGTCGTGACGCGGCGCGCGTCGGCGAGGAGCGCCGGTGGGAAGCCGCAGCGGCGCGCCTTGGCGGGCAGCCACTTGTCGCCGACGAAGATCTCCCCGCGTGCCCGGACGGCCGCCTCGACCGCGCGCTCTGCGGCTCGGGACCAGGCCAGGCCGGCGAGCGGGGCCCTCGCGGCCGCCATGACGACCGCGAGGGCCGCGGCACGCACCGCGATGTCGACGGCCAGGCGGACGAGCGCCGCGGCGATCCGCGCGGTCTCCTCCGCGGTGAAGATCGGCGGGGCTCCGTCGTACAGGGGGACGGCGGTCGCCCACCGGCTGAGGCGCTTCATGTCCGTCATGGGTGGGACGGGGCCGAGCGCGCATCGTCCGCCGAGCAGGGCGACGTCCCGGACGGGCGTCCGCGCGAGCGCGGTGGCCGGGGTGCCCGACTCGTAGTGCACCAGGTCCAGCCGTGTCCGGTCGGCGAAGAACAGCATCGGGACCACGCCCTCGGCCCGTTCCTGGACGAAGACGTGCAGGTCGACGTCGCTGCCCGCGTTCCCGAGCCCGGCCGCGAGCGATCCGACCAGGTACACCTCGTCGCCCTCCAGGCAGCTCCCGAGCACGTCGATGACCTCCTCGGGGCGCAGGCTCACCGGCCGCAGTGCGGCCCGGACCGCGTCCCCGCACATCAGCGCCTTCATACCGGCTGCCCCGTCCGGCCCGCTGCCTGCACTGTCTGATCCGCAGGTTGCACTGTCCGGCCCGCAGGTTGCCCCGGCCGGCCGGCCGGGTGTCCCGGCCGACCGGTGCGGCGGAAGTCCTCGCTGAGATCCAGGAGCTCGCCCATCGGGGCGATGCGGCGCTCCAGCTGGGTGAGGCCCTCGCCGCTGCGGATCGCCGCCAGGGTCTGGTCGAGCGTCCACACGGTGGCACGCAGCAGCTGGTTCGCGTAGATCGCCATGCGGTAGCCGAGCCGGCCGAGCGCGCGCAGCGAGATGTGCGGGTACGCCGTCGGGATGCTCACCAGCGGCGCCGGATGCGTCCACCGCCGGGCCACCTCCAGGGCCTCACCGCCGTCCTTCTGCCGCGTGTGCAGCAGGACGAGGTCCGCGCCCGCGTCGGCGTAGCGGACGGCGCGGGCCAGCGCCGCGTCCATGCCCTCCTGCGCGATGAGCGCCTCCGTCCGCGCGATCACCAGGAAGTCGGGGTCGAGCGTGGCGCGCCGCGCCTCGGCGATCTTCTCCGCGAAGCTCTCGACGTCCTCCAGGTCCCGCGGGCCGCCGCCGAGGAAGCTGTTGCGCTTCGGGAAGGCGCTGTCCTCGACGCAGACCCCGGCGATGCCGCTGCCGCTGAAGTCCCGGACGGCCCGGATCCACGTCTCCACCGTGCCGTAGCCGTTGTCGGCGTCCACCACGAGCGGCAGGTCCGACGCCGCCGCGATGGACCGGGACGCGGCCAGCATCTCCGCGAACCCGAGCAGGTTCCGGTCGGGCAGCCCGTGGACGGCGGACACCTCCAGGCTGCTCGCCCACCCGCCGTCGAATCCCGCCCGCTCCGCCAGCCGGCTGACCAGCGCGTTGTGCACCCCGACCAGGGCGACCGGGAGCTCACCCCCGGCCATGACGGCGCGGCGCAGCCGCGTGGAAGGTCTCGTCCCCATGTCGTCTCCTCGTTCGGAACTCGCTGGATCGTCCGCGGCCCCCGGTCCGGATGCGTCAGGCGGCCCACGGGCGCGGTTCGGCCGACGCGACCCGCGAATTCGCGTCGGCCCAGAAGGACAGTGAGAGGGCCAGGGCGTCATGGACGGCGGGCAGGAGCACGGTCGGCTCCGGGGCCTCCGCCATCGACACGTACGGGACGAACTCGCTCAGCAGCTCGATGACCCGCAGCTGCCGGCCGGTGAGCGTCGTCCGGGCGAAGGGCAGGAAGAACCGGTCCCAGCGCTCCGCCGAGATGATCGGCGGCGGCGCCAGCCGTGACGCCCCGTGCCGCGCCCGCCATCCGTTGATCGCCGTGAAGGAGGCCTGCACCAGGTCCTCGGTGGTCAGCGCGGCGGTGCCGGTGCCGAGCACGACCGGCCCTGCCCGGTCCGCCGCGGGACCGGCGTCCAGGGCGGCGAGGACGGCGTCCGCGACGTCGTCCACGGGCACCATCTCGACCGTCCCCTTCGGCTCGCCCACCATCGCGGGCGCCAGGCCCGTCACGCAGGCGCGCGCGAAGGTGTACAGGCCGGAGAAGCGGGCGATGTGGCCGTCCGTCCGGCGGCCGATGATCAGCGGCGGGCGGACGACGGTGCACCGTGAGTGCTCCGTGACCAGGCGCTCCGCCGCGGCCTTCGACCATTCGTAGGAGTTGCGGTAGTCGGACAGCCGCGCCGACGACGTGTCGCCGCGCAGGCCGACCGCGAACGCCGTCGACACGTGCACCAGATGGGTGTCGTCACCGACCAGCTCCAGGACCGCCTCGGTGCTCTGGACGTTGCCCGCCCACGCCTCCTCGGGATCCTGGTTCCAGCGTGTCGTCGCGGCCGCGTGGACGACCGCGTCGAACCGGCGCGGCAGCTCGTCCGGCGGCGGCTCGGCCCCCATCCGCCAGCGCAGCACGCCCTCGTCCGGCGTCCCCCGCCGGCTGACGGCCACGACCTCGGCACCGCGGCGGCGCAGCGACCCGAGCAACTCCGAGCCGAGCACCCCCGTCGCCCCGGTGAGCAGTACGCGCGTCATCATCCGGTGACCGCCCTGCGTTCCAGCCCGCGGAGCATTTGCACGCTGTTGTCGCGGATCGCCCGCACCGCCACCGGGTCGAGCATCTGCGCGAGCAGCGGGATGCCGATCTCGAATGCGATGTCGAGCTCGACCCGGGTGCGGCCCGCCGGCTCGGACGTGACCTGCCAGTGGCCGTCGAACCGGTCGAGGTCCCCGTCGAGCTGGTTGAACTCGATCCGGCGGCGCTTCTCGTCGACGCGCTCGGCCTCCGTCCATTCGAGGACCGACCCCTTCAGCAGGACCGACCACGCCGTCGTCCGGGACGTCCCGTTGTCGGCGACGATCTCGACGCTTCGCACGCTTTCCATGTACCGCGGATACGCCTCGACCGCGTGGACGGCCTGCCAGACCGCGTCGGCGTCCGCGGCGATGCTGAGCTCAACCTGAACCTGCGGCATGCCGCCCTCCTTGCCCCTTCGCGTTCATCCGAGGCCCCTTCGCGTTCGTCGGGAGCTGCCTCGCGTTCGTCCGTGGCTCCATCGCGTTCATCCGATCCATGCCTCCCAGTCGAAGAGCGGGAGGCCGAGCCGGTGCCTGAGCCGTTCGAGCTGCGAGACGGTCTCCGCCGCCGGCTGGTTGCCGGTCGGCGTGCGCCGGACGGGCATCCGGAGCGGCAGGTCGGCGCGGAGACCGGCGTCCGCGGCGGCCACGGCGGCGGCGGCCCGCTCCGCGTCCGCCCGGGTCACGATCGTGCTCGGCGTCATGGACCGGATCGCCTCCAGCGGATCTGCCGGGTCGGCCTGGTCTGCGGGGTCCGCCGGGGCCGGTGCGGCCGACTTGCCCGTTTCGCGTGGCACGGGCGGTGCGGCCGGTGGGCCGGGGCGGCCGCCTCCCGCGATCAGGAGGTCGACCTCCAGGCCCGTCCGCGCGGCGCTCCCGCCACCGAGGACCTCCCGGCACAGCGCGATCCACCGCAGGCACTCGCCCGCCGCGGCGAGCGCGCGCGGCCAGTCGTCCCGCTCGATCGCCGCCGTGACGTCGTCCCGTCCGGGCTGGACGAGCATCGCGTGCGCGACCGCCGCGGCGATCCCCTCCGCCGCGTACCAGTGGGCGTCCCGCTCGGTGCTCGTTCTCGCGTCCCGCTCGGTGCTCATGGGGCCGGCTCCAGCCGGGGCGCGAGGCCGCCGACGTCGACCGTCCAGCGCAGCGCGCCGTTGACGAGCCCGGCGAACACCGCCGCCGCGTCCCCGTCCAGGGCGGCGGCGACCGTCGCGGGCACCGCCGACACCGCCGGAACGAGGCGGCGGCCCGCGACCAGCAGGAACGGCTCGCCCGCCAGCGTCCACCGCTCGGCCTCCGGACTGACCCGGAGCCCGACGCGGCCGGACGCCGCGGCCGGGTCGACGCCCAGCCCCCGCAGCACCCCGTCAAGGTCGGCGGCCCGGCGGGCGGCCCCGGCGGCCCGGGCGAGCGCGGCCACCTCAGGGGCGGCCGAGCGCGCAGGCAGCCACCGTTCGCCGAGGTGGTACTGGCCCGACAGGACTGCTGCCAGCTCCCAAGCGGCGGTCCCGGCGCGGCGGCACAGGTACCAGGCGCGGTCGGCGCCCGCCCGTTCCGCGAGCGCCGCGAACGCCGCCAGCGCGGTCAGGTCCGCCAGCAGCGACGTGGTGATCAAGCCGACCGCCCGGGCCCGCTGCCCGTCGTCCAGCAGCGGCGGCGCCCCGGAGCGCAGCGGCACCGCGTTGAGCCACCGGCTGAGCAGCCACGCGTCACCGCGGCCCGCGGGGCGCGCGCCCTGGCCCGGACGCCGGCCGCCGACCACCCGGTCGATCGTGCACCGGTCCAGGTACCGGACGTCGACGCAGGTGCCGGCGGGGGTGAAGGCCAGCACCGGGCCGTCGAACGCGGCCGGCCGGTCGCCGGACACCACGTGCACGTCGATGTCGGACCGGTGGTCGCCGAGCCCGGCGGCCAGCGAGCCGACCAGGTACGGCTCGCCGTCGTACAGCGTCACCGCGTCGAGGACGTCCTCGACGCGGGTGTCCACGGCCTTGAGCGCGATCTCCGGCGCCACGGCGTGCGGCCGGGGCGCCGGACGCGGCGCGGGCGGGGTCGTCGGCTGCGTCATCGGTGCTGCCCTCCAGGGCTCGGCGCGGTGCGGTGGGTGGCCTGAAGCGCCGCGCCGAGCCGCGCCTCCGCGATGTCCAGGTCGGTGTCGGAGAGGATCGCCGGAGGCAGCAGCCGGATCACCTCGGGACGGCCGAGGCACGGCGACACGATCACGCCGGCCGACGCCAGCTCGACCAGCAGCGCGCCCGCGAGCTGCGCGTCGCGCAGCTCGACGCCCCAGAGATGCCCGCGGCCGCGCACGTCCGCGATCAGCTCCGGGTGGGCGCGGCGGAGCCGTGCCAGCATCGCCGCGAAGGCGGGCCCCCGGTCGGGCAGCCCTTCCGCGACGTCCAGCGCGGCCAGCGCGGCGGCGGCCGCGAGCGGATGGCCGCCGAACGTTGTCGAGTGCAGGAACGGGTCGCGCAGGAGCGGCGCGAAGAGGTCGTCGGTGCCGACCACGGCGGAGATCGGCGCGACGCCGCCGCCGAGCGCCTTCCCGAGCAGGACGGCCGACACCGGCGCGCCGGCGTCCAGCGCGACGGACATGCCGCCGCACCTGCGGAACCCGGTCTGCACCTCGTCGGCGATGAAGTGGCAGCCGTGCCACCGGGCCAGCTCGCCCCAGCCGACGAGGACCTCGGCCGGGACCGGACGGACGCCGCCCTCCCCCTGCACAGGCTCCAGGATCAGCGCGGCGACATCGCCCGCGGCGAGCTCCCGGTCGAGCGCGGCGAGGTCGGCGGCGTCGACGTGCGTCGTCGCCGCGAGGTGATCGGTGAACGGGCGGCGGTACCGGTCGTACCAGGTGGCGCTCAGCGCCCCGAGCGTCTTCCCGTGGAACGCGCCCACGGCCGCGACGACCCGCGGCCGGCCCGTCGCCGCCCGCGCGAGCTTCAGCGCGAGGTCGACGGCGTCCGCGCCGTTGCAGCCGAACCAGCAGCGCCGCAGCGGCCCCTGGCCGAGCGCCTCGACCAGGCGGGACGCGAGCCGCGGCGTCACCTCGTTCGCCAGCGACCGGGTGCTCGTGGGCAGCCGGCCGAGCTGCGCGGCGACGGCGGCCGTCACGGCCGGATGCCGGTGTCCGAGCAGCGTGACGCCGTAGCTGCCGAGGTCGAGCAGGCGCCGCCCGTCCGAGAGCGTCACCCAGGCGCCGTCGGCCTCCCGCTCCCACGCGCCGCCGCCCGCCATCCGGTGCGCCAGGGCGAGCCCGGGCGACAGGTGGTGGCGCTCGGCGAGCAGCGGATCGAACGGCGTGGCGGTCGGGCCTCCGGCCGGCGCCACGGCCGGTGTCACGTTCATGAGCGCAGGTCCAGCGAGAGCGGGCGACCGGCGCCGGCGGCGGCGATCAGCGACTCGCACAGCGGCAGCGACGGCGGGTGGTGGTGCGCGGCCAGCGCGTCCAGGACCCGCGCCGACGCGGGGGCGCCCGCGGTGTACGCGGCGGCGCCGAGCACCGGCCGCAGCTCCGCGAGGACCCGGTCGGTGACCGCGCTGAGCTGCAGCCGCAGCGCCGCCGCCGAGACGAGCGCCGCGTCACCGGCGACGAGGCCGCTCGCCCAGGCGTGCCCCAGGCCCTGGGCGGAGGAGCCGAACGCGCGCAGCTCGCCCGCGGCCGCTGTCAGCGCCGCCTCCCGCACCCGCTCCGGCAGGCGCGGCGGCGCGGCGGCGGCGAGCTCGACCAGGCCGCTCATGACCCCGTGGTACGTCGCGCTGATCAGCACGGCGAACCAGACCAGCCCGCCGATCACGACGTCGTCGATCGTTCCGGCCGGGGCCTCGTGGAAGACCAGGCGCCGGTCGATCTCGACGTCCGTCAACTCCACCCGCGCCGTGTCCGACGCGCCCATGCCGAGCGACGGCCATCCCCCGGTGACCTTCAGCCCTGGCGCCTGCGCCGGGCAGAGCGCGACGATCGTCACGTCCTCCCCGACCACCTGGGCGGAGAGGCAGAAGAGCTTCGCCGTCGTGGACAGCGAGCAGGGGAACTTCACGCCCGTCAGCCGGAAGCCGCCGTCCGTCCGCTCGGCGCGCGTCGTGCTGCGCAGGATGTTCGGGCTGCCGCCCGGCTCGGCGAACGCGGACGCGACCAGCTCGTGCCCGGTGGCGATGGCCTCCAGCAGCATCCAGGACGTGTCCCGTTCCCGCCGCCAGTGGTCGGTCATCAGGCCCACCGACAGCATGTGCATGTTCAGCGCGACCGCGATCGAGGGGTCGGCGAGCGCCATGTTCCGCTGGACCGACGCCGCCCGCAGGAGGTCGCCGCCGCCCCCGCCGAACTCCTCGGGGATCGGCAGGACGGCCGGGTCGCCGGCCGCCGCCGCCAGGATCCGCTCGGCGGCGGTGAGCCCCGCGTCCGGCGGTGGCAGCTCGGGCGGCGCGGGCGCTGCGGGCCAGCCGGCGGCGAGGACCTCGCTCCACCCTCCGGGGCCCGCGTCCCGTCCCGGACGGCTCGGGTCGCCGTGGTGCACGGATCCGCTCATGACTCTTCCCCGTCCTGGCGCGGGCTCGCCGCGCCGGTCTCGGGCCTGCTGCCGGCCAGAGACTCTGGTCTGAGTTCGGCCGACGGCTCGGGCCGGATGTCGGCGAGGGGCTCGACGCGCTTCTCGCCGGGCGTGGGCAGCTCCGAGACGTCCGCGCACAGGTCGAGCATCGCCGTCCACAGGTCGGGCGGAAGCCGGACGGCCCCGCCGCCACCGCCCCCGTGGTCGGCGGGCAGTTCGTCGGCGGGGACGTGGTCGGCGGGCAGGTGGTCGGCGAAGGCCGCCTTCATGAGGAGGGCGCGCCGCCACAGCGAGTCGCCGGGCGCGCCGACCGGGCCGCCGCCGGGCAGCGAGTCGTCGACCCGGGCGACATCGGACAGCCGGGCCGGATCGATCCGCAGCGGCGCGGGCGGCCCGTCCAGGGTCCGCGTGAGCAGCCGGACCATCTCGGCCCGGTCGAGCATGATGGACAGGTCACGGATGATGTCGGCGGGCTCGTCCGGGATGTGGACGTACGTCACGAGGCGGCAGGGCGCGCCGAGCTCGCGGCGCAGCTGGCCGGGCCGCTGCCGGGCCGGCATCGCCGGGCCCTTGAGCCTCGCCAGCCGCACGGACGCGGGCGTGCCGGCCACCGGGGCGGTGTCGTGGAGCAGGAAGCCGTACAGGGGGCCGAGCGACAGGAGCAGCTCGCTCAGCTCGATCCGCTCGACCGGGGCGATGTTCCATTGGTAGCGCCAGATCTCGCGGATCATGATGGGCGTGAGCCGGCTGCGGAACATGCCGACGATCTCGAATCCGTGCCGGGGCAGGAAGGCGGCGACGCGCGGGAACACCCCGTCGATCCAGCCCTCCGGCTTGACCGCCAGGATCGCGTAGCGCTGCAGCGAGTCCACGACCGCGGGGCCCACTTCGGCGAGCAGCCTGCAGCAGGCGACCTTGAAGCAGGGTTCGTCCCGGTATAGGTCCCATTTGCGCGGGCTCATGGTGAGCTTGGAACTAAAACGGTCGGCCTCGGACGGGTCGACCGCACCGAACGGGCGGTTCCCCGCCATGACCATATTGGTGGACACGATGCCCCCTTAGTGTTCCGGTCAGGACTCGACGCAATTCCCCTGATCGCGTCCCCCGCAGTCCCGTCGCCGTCGCCGCGGCCATCAGCCCCCGTCGAGGCAATCCGGCTGAGTGGCGATGATGTAGTCGAATATGGGTTGTGCGCTGTACCAGCCGGCCAGTGGGAATCCGACGTGACCGCGAATGATCCGGGCGGTCTCCGGCGGGATCAGCTCGGGCTTCCCCGCGACCGAAGCGGTCAGTTCCGCCTGGCACGAATGCTCCATGCTGATGAACCAGAAGACCGCCTCGTCGACGGATTGGCCGACGGTGAAGATTCCGTGGTTGCCGACGAGCGCGGCTTTGTTGCCGCCGATCGCCTCGGTGATCCGCTTGCCCACTTCTTCGTTGTTCGCGACGCGTCCGGCTTCGTCGGTGCCGACACCGTGGTCCTCGAAGAATATGCACGCGTCCTGCGTGATGGGACGGAGCGGGCGATGCAGTGAGGCGAACGTCTTTCCGTACATCGAGTGGGCGTGGGCGACGCACAGGACATCGCTGCGCGCCGCGTGCACCTGTGAGTGGATCATGAGGGCGGAGCGGCTCACCGGCCAGTCGCCGACCAGCACGTTCCCGTCCGAGTCGACCAGCTGAAGATCACGGACGCGGACCAGCCTGAAGCTCATCGGGAATGGGTTCACCCAGAAGCAGTCGGTGCGTTCGGGGTCGCGTACCGTGATGTATCCGGCGGCGCCTTCGTCGAACCCGTAGTGCGCGAAGACACGAAAAGCCACGGCGAGCCGCTGCTTTCGGTACAGCCTTTCCTCGGCTGGTGTCCGCGCCACGAACGGTTCGTGCGGAGTACGCGCTCCGGTAGTCGATTCGATCATCTCGGGCCCCCTGGCTCCGACCGCCTTCAACTCTTCGTGTCTGGCAAGCTAACTTCTCCGAAACTTTGCGTCAAGATATGGGTTGACCACATCCTGCCAAGATTCTGACTTTCCATCGTTTCGGACGCGACTCGATGACCAAAAAGAGCCCGCACAGACGTGAATGCGAAGCATATTCAGGGCTCTGTCCAGGCGTTTCGCCGGGCTTCCGGAGAGCAGCGGACAGATTACCGCCATAATTACCATCCGAAAAGTGGTCCCCTACAGCAACCACATGTCCAGGACGGGCCGCCGCACAAATCGCGGCGGCATGACTATTCCTCCCGAAATTTCCCTGGCCCGAGCCTGCATTTCGGACATCAACAGAAAATTCGATACTTGTCAAAAGTCGACGAATTGAGCCGCCCGGCGCGGAATGCGGTCGCGCGGTGACGCGGCGGGATCGTCAGGCGCCCGTCACGGATTGGCGTTGCGCGACGGCGCGGGCGGCGGCGCGGCAGGCGTGGGCGCGGCAGGCGTGGGCGCGGCAGGCGTGGGCGGTGCCGCGGACGTCTCGTCAGCGGAGCAGGCCGCTGACGAGAGCGCCGCGGGCGGGGACGCGTCCTCCACCGGAAGGCGCACCCGGCGGAGCCGGCGGGGCGTCCACCACGCGGCCCGGCCGAGGAGCCGCATCGTCGCGGGCACCAGCAGCGCCCGGACGACGGTCGCGTCGAGCAGCACCGCGATGATCATGGCGATGCCGATCAGCTTCACGAACGCGATCCCGGACGCCGAGAAGGCCGCGATCACGACGATGAGCAGCAGCGCGGCGCCGGTGATGATCCGCCCGGTGTGCTGGAGACCGGTCGCGACGGCGTCCTCCGGGTCACCGGTGGCAGCGTACCGCTCGCGGATCCGCGACAGCAGGAACACCTCGTAGTCCATGGACAGGCCGAAGACGATGGCCAGCACAAGGATCGGCTGCGTGGCGTCGAGCGTCCCCGTCGCCGTGAAGTCCAGGAGCCCGGACAGGTGGCCGTCCTGGAAGATCCAGACGACCGCGCCGAAGGACGCGCCGAGCGAGACCACGTTCAGCGCCAGCGCCTTCAGGGGCAGCAGCGGCGCCCCGAAGGCCAGGAAGAGCAGCACGAACGTCACCCCGGCGATGATCAGCAGCATCCAGGGCAGCCGGGCGCCGAGATCGTCCAGCATGTCGGCCACCTCCGCCGGCTTGCCGCCGACCAGCACTTCGGCTCCCGGCGGCGGCTCCACCGCCCGGACCTGCCGCACCAGATCCCGCGAGTGCACCGACGGCTGGTCGCTCCGGTACTCGACGGTGATCCGGGCCGTGTCGCCGGCCGCCCCGCTGACCTCCGCCTCCCGGACGTCCGGCAGACCGGCGATCGAGGCGGTGTACGCGGCGAGCGCGGCCTTCCCGGCCGGGGCCGTGGCGTCTCCGGCGAGCCTGACGACCACCTGGATCGGGGAGTCCGCGCCGCCGCCGAAGTCCCGGACGATGCGCTCGGCGACCTGCCTGCTCTCGGTGGACGCCGGGAGCGCCCGGTAGTCGACGCCGCCGAACTCGACGCGCAGGAACGGCAGCCCGAGCGCGATCAGCACGGCGGTGATGGCCACGGCGAACAGCACCGGCCGCCGCATCACGGCCCGCGCGAGCCGGTACCACCTGCCGTCCTGGATGCCGCCCCTTGTGCCGTCCTCGATGCCGTCCCTGGCGCCGTCACCGGCCGGGCCGCCGGCTTCGCCTCCGTCACCGGCCCCGGCTCCGGCCTTCCGCGCCCCGCCCCCGCGTCCGGTGCCGCGGCGGGCGGCGAACGGGAGGCGGACGGCGAGCGCGTCGACCCGGTGCCCGAGCGTCCCGAGCAGCGCGGGCAGCACGACGACCGCGGCGAGGACGGCGATCAACACCGCCGCCAACCCGCCGAAGCCCATCGACCGGAGGAATCCCTCCGGGAAGATGAGCAGGCCGGACAGCGAGATCCCCACCGTGACCCCGGAGACCGCGATCGTCCGCCCCGCGGTCGCCGAGGTGCGGGCCACGGCCTCCTCGACCGGCAGACCTCTGCCCAGTTCCTCCCGGAACCGGCTGACCATGAAGAGCGCGTAGTCGATCGCGAGGCCGAGCCCGAGGATGGTGACGATCTGCACGGAGTACACCGAGACGGACGTCACGTAGGTGAGCGCGTGCAGCGCGCTGAACGCGCCGAGGATCGCGGCCGCCCCGATGACCAGCGGCAGCGCGGCCGAGACGAGGCCCCGGAAGATCAGGACGAGCAGCACCAGCAGCACCGGCGCCGACAGCAGCTCGGACCGCGCGATGTCCTCGGCGACCTGGTCGTTGATGTCGCGGTCGATGGCTTCGAGCCCGCCGATCTGCGTGTCGAGGCCGGGCACGCGCAGGCCGGCCTCGATGCGTTCGAACTCGTCCTCGCGCCGCTCCTCGTCCCCGCGCAGCGTGATCGCCGCGTAGGTCGCGCGGCGGTCGGCGCTCACCAGGTCGGCGGAGCCGCTGTTCCAGTAGGTGACCGCGCGCTGGACGGCGTCGGGCGGCAGCGCGCCGACGGCGGAGACGACCGCGCTCCGGAACCCGGGATCGTCGACGGTGACGCGGTCGCTGCGGTACAGGACGAGCACGTCGGCGTCATCGCGGCCGAGCCGGTCCTCGATCGCCTGGGCGGCGCGGACGCTGTCGCTGTGCGGGGCGTCGAAGCCGCCGCCGGCCAGGGCCGGGAAGACGCGGGTCCCCCACACGCCCGCGAACACCACCGCCCCGAGGGCGCAGCCGAGCACGAGTCTCCGGTGGCGGTGCACCCACCTTCCCAGCCGCTCGAACATTGGCCTCTCTTCCGGGAGCGTCGTCTAGATGTCGTCTAGATGGAGTAGCGTTCCTTGCGCGGATCGAGCCGGGCGACGGCGACGGCGGTGAACACCGCCCCGAACAGGACGAGCAGCGCCGAGCTCTCCAGCACGACGCTCCACCGTCCGGCCCCGAGGGTCGCCTCGTCGACGGCCCGCATCGCCCAGTAGTGCGGGGTCGCGTACCCGGCGGTCTGCGACCATTCCGGGAGTTGCGGCGAGGCGACGATCGCGCCGCCCAGCGCCCCGAGGACCATGAGGATCAGGTACGTCAGCGAGAAGAACAGCTCGGCCCGCCTGATCATCGTGTAGAGGAGCGCGCCGGTCGCCACGCCCGTGATCGTGAACGGCACCAGGACGAGGACGAGCTGGGCCGTCCCGGTCCAGGTGCCCGCCCGCAGCGGCAGGTCGAGCACGGTGACGGCGAAGGCCGCGAACACGGTGAGCTGGCCGATCCCGATGGTGAGCACCGGGAGGCACTTCCCGAGCAGGTACGCGACCTTCCGCGGCGCGGCCGTGGCGGTGCGCCGCCACGTGTGGGAGTCGAACTCGCGGTAGAGCGCCCGTCCGACGTAGTTGACCGTCATGTAGGAGAACATGACGCCGAACCCGACGGTGACGCGTCCGGTCGCACCGGCCTGGCTGAGCCCGGCGACCGCCGGCCCGAGGATGGCGCTGGACACGGCCGGCAGCAGCACGAACCACACGAAGGGGAACTTGGCCCGGACGAGGGCGCGGTACTCGATCTGCGCGAAGCTGCCGATGACGGCGATCACCGGGGGTCCTCCACGACGGCGGCGCGCAGCGACGGGTCGCGCCGCAGCAGGTCGCGCAGCGAGGGCGCCTTGACCTGGACGGAGTGCAGCGCGTCGGCGCCGCCGATCCCGGCCTCCGCGGCGGCGCGCTGGAGGTCGTCGATGGAGCCGAGCGGGCTGTGCAATTCGGTCAGCTTGACGGCGCCGTCATCGGTCACGTGCTCGACGTAGCCGAGGCGCCGCTGCCGGGCCAGGTAGCCGCCGAGCGGGCCGAGGTCGTACGTCCGCCCGTCGCTGAGGACGGTGATGGACGAGCACAGCTCCTCGACGTCCTCCGGGTAGTGCGCGGTCACCAGGATCGCGACGTCCTGCGCACGCCATTCGCCGACCAGGCCGATGAGTTTCTGCCGGGTCTCGAAGTCGAGGGCGGTCGTGGGCTCGTCCAGCAGCCGGACCGCGGGACGGTGGACGAACGCGCACGCCAGGTGGACAAGCCGCCGCTGCCCACCCGACAGGAACCGGGCGGGTCGCTCCCGGAGCGCGCCGAGGTCGAAGTCGTCGATCGCCCGCTCCACGAGTTCCGCGATCCGCCATCGGCGCGTCGCGAGCCGGGCCGCGTGCGTCAGGTTCTCGGCGACGGTCAGGTGCTGGTAGAGGGCGACGTCCTGGGTGGCGTAGCCGATGGGCCCCGCCGCGTCCGGGTCGGCCTCGACCAGGCCCTCCCGCTTCCCCTCGATCGAGTCGGTGACGGCGCCGAGCAACGTGGACTTGCCGCTGCCGTTGGCGCCGAGCAGGCCCACCGCCAGCCCGGGCTCCAGCCGCAGTGAGGCTCCGCGCAGGACGGGCGCCCCGCCCGGGTAGCCGAACCAGAGGTCCTCGACGGACAGCATGAGAGCAGGCTAGAACATTGACCGACAGTCGGTCAACGAACGGAATGGGGCTATCCTGGCGCTGTGCGGCGCAAGGAACAGGCGGAGGCATCGCGGGCGGGTCTCCTGGAGGCGGCCCGGCGGTGCTTCACCGAGCAGGGCTACAAGGCCACCACGGTGTCGGCGATCCTCGACCGGGCCGGCATGGCGCGCGGCGCCCTCTACCACTACTTCCCCGGCGGCAAGCGCGAGATCTTCGCCGCCGTCTTCGAGATGGTGGACGAGGCGTTCCACGACCGCCGCGACGCCCTGTTCGCACTCGACTCGCCCCTCGCGCGGATCCGGGCCGGCATCCGGCTGTTCCTCGACCTGTGCGTCGAGGACGACTTCGCTCGGATCATCCTGATCGACGCCCCCGAGATCTTCCCCGGCCAGGCCGACCGCGGCAGCTCCTACGCGCTGCTCCACGCCCAGCTCAAGGAGGCCACCGCCACCGGCGAGGTCCGCGCCTTCCAGCCGGAAGTGATGGCGGCCGCCCTCTACGGCGCCGTCCGCAGGGCGGGCGAGGTCGTCATCTCGGCCCCCGACCGCCTCCAGGCCGCCGACCAGGCCGCCCACGCCCTCGACGTCCTCCTCGACGGCCTCGCCGCCAAGCCCCATTCCCCTTGACCTGCCCGTCGCGGCGGAGGACGTCGGCGACGCGGGCCGCGCTCGGCTCCCCCACCGGCGCGAGTGTCGTCCTGGGAAAGCCCCTCGCGAAGGGATCGCGCTCAGCGCCTTGTCTTGTACCTGGTCAAGGTCACGCCGCCGGGGAACGTCCGCGTCTCGACCAGGTCCAGTTTCACCCAGCCTTCCAGCGCGGTGAAGAACGGTGCGCCGCCGCCCACGAGGACCGGATGGGTGACGATCTCGTACTCGTCGACCAGCCCGGCCCGCATGACCGGCCCGGCGAGCGTCGCGCCCCCGACCCTCATCGGCCCGCCGTCCCCGGCCTTGAGCCGGGTGATCTCGGCGATCGCGTCGCCGGTGACAAGGCGAGCGTTCCAGTCGACCTTGTCGATCGTTGAGGAGAACACCACCTTCGGCGTGTCCCGCCAGTTCCGCGCGAACTCGATCTGCGCCGGGGTGGCGCCCGGCTGCTGGTCGCCGGTCGGCCAGTAGGCGCTCATGTTCTCCCACAGTCGGCGCCCATACAGGAACAGGCTGATCTCCCGCTCCTGATCGAGCCAAAACTGGAAGAGCTCATCGCTCGGCTCGCTCCAGCCGAGGTCGTCGCCGGGCGCGGCAACGTAGCCGTCCAGGGACAGGTTCATGCCGTAGATCAGTTTCCGCATACCGCCATGCCTTCCGTCAGCCGGTCTCGGAAGACTAGACCAGCCGAGCGAAGGAAACTGATCGGTGCGCTACCCGTTGATACTGACCGGCTTCTGACCCTCGCTCAAGACTCCCGGCCCACTCGTCTCGTACACCTTGGCTCGTGACGGCACAGCCCTCATGACGGCACACGGGACATACGCGGGACGGTCGATGCCCGCAACGACGGCCTGCACCGTCCAAAGCTGGCAGTGAGCAGTTCCGCCGTTGGTTGCCTTTTTGGCTTCAATGACTCGCGTGGGTAGCGAACGCGGTCGACGTCGCGATTGCGAGGATCGAGGACCACAATCACGAGCACCACACTGCAGAGTTGCGTGAGTCAATCTTGCCAGTCATGATCACTCCATGGAATTACGGACACGAGCCCTCGCAACCCTTGTCGGGCTCCTCACCCTCCTGACCGCGCTGACACCGACGGCCTCGTTCGCCACCACCTCCGCCGAGCTCTATCTTTCTTCGCCGACCGGGCCCTCGCGGGTCGGCGCCACCTCTCTGCATCTCAAGGACACCTCCCGGGCCGACCCGTGGGTGCCGTCCGTCGAGGCGCGGGAACTCATGGTCTCGATCTGGTATCCGACGAATGCCCAGGATGGGCAGCTTGCCCAGTACATGACGCCGAAAGAGTCGGAGCTTCTCCTGCGGGAGAAGGGCATTCCCGCTCCCCCCGATGCCCTGAGCAAGGTGCGGACGAACGCCTACAAGGACGCCGCCCCGGCCGGAGACCTGCGCGACCTGCCGCTCGTGGTCCTGTCTCCGGGTTTCATGTGGCAGCGCACGTCGCTCACGTCCCTGGCCGAGGAACTGGCCAGCCGTGGCCATGTGGTCGCGGCGATCGATCACACCTATGAGAACTTCGGCCAGTCCTTCCCGGACGGCCGCGTGACCGAGTGCGTCGCCTGCGAAGGCCAGGGCGAAGACGTTTACACGCGAGCAGTCAAGGGCCGGGCGAAGGACGTCTCCTTCGTGCTCAATCAGCTCCTCTCCGGCCACGCGCGCTGGAAGGGCGCTGCGCTGATCGATCCCTCACGTGTCGCAATGGCGGGGACGGAGCTCGGAGGCGCGACCGTCTCGGAGACCATGCTCCAGGACCGCCGGGTGCGCGCCGGGGTCAACTTGGACGGCCACCAGGAGGTCCCGATTCCACAGGACGGCCTGAAGCGCCCGTTCATGTTCCTCGGGCAACCGACGGACTACAACACGTGGACCCGTGACTGGCCGCAGTTGAAGGGCTGGAAGCGGTGGCTCGGGGTCGAGGGGGCGGTCAGTCTCTCCTTCTACGACTACGACGCGCTGCTCCGGCAGGCCGGCGTCGACCTGGGAAGCGACCTCCCCGGCGATCGCTCGGTGGTCATCACCAGGGCCTACGTCGGGGCCTTCATGGACCAGCACCTGCACAACCGTTCTCAGCCCCTGCTGGACGCGCCGTCCGCCGACTTCCCAGAGGTCAAGTTCAAGGCCACGGCTTCCCGCCCGTGAACGGCTGACCGTCCACCGATCCGCGATGACCGGGGCGCCGGCACCGCTGAACATGGTGCCGGCGCCCGGCCATCGGGCATGTGGAAAACCTCGTCTTCACCGGCCGGGAAATCACCGCGAGCCCGTTCCCATTCCTATGGGGCCTCTTTGAACGGACCAGCGTCAGGCTTCGGTGGCGAGTGCTTTGTTCACACGTTCCACGAACTGTGTGAGAACCTCGAACGGCACCTCTTCGTGCTCATTGAAGAAGGCCACGGAATGCATCTCCTCGGCCGGGTGGTAGACGAGGACGGTCACGGCAGTGGGGCCCGGCATGAGCACGTTCCGTCCGGTCGTGGCCGTCATAGTACGGGCCACACTCAACTCAAAGTAGCGTCCCTCATCATTAAGTGTGACGAGCATGCACCAGTGGTCGCCGTCGTGCTCCCAGGTTGTGAGGGCCATCCGATGATTATCGGCGATTTCTTGCCCAATCTCACGTTGAGGATCTGTGACTGGGACCCGTGATTCCCCAGGCCCTCGCGGTGGGAGCGGCGGCGGGTGGTCCTTCATGGGAGGCACTCGCTCTTCGCGCCGTGCCAGGTGATGACGGCGTTGTCGCGCGCTCGGGCGACGGCGACGAACAGGAGGGAGCGTACGGTCCGCAGGTCGCGGCGGTGGCGCAGCGGGTCCTCGTCGCGGAATCGGGGTACTTCGTCGTGCAGCGAGCCGGACGCGGGCAGAGTACGGCTGCGAGTTCTTCAGCTGCTTGAACCGCAAGCCTTGTTGCCCGAGTCGTTGCCTATTTGTGCTGGAAGTCGTAGATCGCGTCCTTCACCGCGCGTGGGAGCTTCACGATCTCTCTCGGCTCGGTCGAGCACTCGCAGCGTCGCCCCGCTTACTTCTCTCCAATTCGCTCGTCCATGCGCGACTGGTCGTCCTGTTCATCCGCCATTTTGATCCTTCGTGGTTGTGACGTGATGTGACTCCGCCATAGCCTGTGCTGGCTTCACGTCTCAGGTTCTGGCATCGCTAGACGGAATGGGGCCACTCCGTCTGGACGTGTGGAGGCGCTTGGCGAATGCCGTGTGGGCGGTCCGGTATTCGGCTTCGCGGTCTGGTTTGTAGAAGGGTGCTTCGTAGCCGTTAGGGGCGGGGGCGTTGATCTCGGGGTCTAGGTGGTCTTGTAGCTGTTTGAAGTGCTCCCTTGTCTGGCCGTAGCCGTGGGTGTTGTGGTTGCCGGCGAGTTTCCGTCCGTTGGCGTCGAACCAGGTCTGCGCCTCGTAGTCGGAGAGGACGGGGTACCGGGATCGGTAGATCGCGACGAGCTGCTCGGCCGTCATCCCGAGCCAGAGTGCGACCATCGCGTCCAGCTCGACCAGCGCGGCCCGGCGTTCGCGTTCGGTGCGGAGTGGTGTGCCGTAGTGCCACTCGGGCGTTAGGGCGGTCGGGGTGTTGAGCGGCGCCAGGCCTGGCCAGTCCACCGCCCAGTCCTCGTCGGTCCAGACGGGGTCGTACAGGTCTCGCCAGAGGTCGGCGTACGCGCTGGTCAGGCAGTTGAGCCGCAGCGTCCGGAGCAACAGCGCGGGCGCGAGGGGATGGCTGGGATCGGCGGCCGGCATGGCTCTGGCATCTGCGGCTACGAAATTCGCCTTGCCGGCGATTCGCAGGAGGTAGTCGAGCGGGAGCGCGGCGAAGAACCCCGCGGCCATTGCGGTACCGAGATCGTCGGCAAGCGCCATGGACGAGACTGCGTCTATATGTGCAGGGCCGGGTGGGATCAGAGCGGCGAACAGTGAGCGTTCGGTGGCGAACGGGATCATTTTACGCCAGGCGAGACGGTAGAACTCGGTGTAACGACGGTTACTGCCGTCGGGAGCTTTCCAAATGTCTTGGGCCGTAAGATATTCTTCTTTTGTTGACGCTCGAACGTAGTTGCTCACTGGTACGGCGTCAGCGGGCAGGCTAACGATGTCCCACGGGGACCAGTCGACGTGACTCTTGCAGGGGATGTTCGGGCGCTTGCTGAACAGTGTTGCCTGTCCCAGATGAGGGCCCTGCAGGATTGCAGAATCCATGTTTTTGGGCGCGCCTGTTTTCCATCTAATCAGGCCAGTGTCCTTGGACATTTTTTCGTGGTAGCCGAGGCTGATTCGTGGTTTTTCTGCGGCCAGGCGGTGTGGATAGGTGGCCAGCGTGCTGATGGCGCCGACCTCGGCGGTCGTCACCGGAGAGAGCAGTACGGTCTCTTCGATCGGCAGTCCGGTGGAGCCGGTGAGTGTCTGCCATTCTGCGAGTCGTGCTTCATCGACCCATACAAGGCGGCGCTTGTGTGGCCGTACCTCCCACTTCCCGGCGTGTTTGATGCCTGGAATCTCGCCTTCGCCATCGTGGTCAAGTGAGGCGGCCAGCGTCGTTGGGCTGAAGAGCCAGCTCATGCTGTTGAATCCGATGGGCCCTGGCCGTGCGTACACGTGAATCCCGAATGGGCGTGCGTGGCCGATTTCGAAGAAGCGGAGTTCGTTGACGAAGTGCGCATGCAACTTAAGATGCTTATATGCGGCCGCGCGTAGCCGCCCATCTTTGACGCCGCCGAAGTGGCCGTTCGGGTGAATCAGCCCGACGATTCCCGCAGGGTGCAGGTTTGCCCAGCTCCGCACCATGAAGGCTCGGTAGAGGTCGGGCTGCGTCCCCGCGAGTATCGGATACACCGCTGCGGAACCGAGGAATTCGGATACGCCGGCATTCTTTGCTACTTCGTTGAAATAGTAGTTCCAGGCGTCCTTGAGGACTTTGGCCTTCTCTTCTTGCCAAGCTGCGATGGTCGGTCTGTCCGCGAGCTTGAACCATGGCCGCACACCGGCCAGTACGGCTCCCTCTTGCCAGGTGGGCTGAACCCATGGCGGGTTGCCTACTTGGAGGTCGAAGCCGCCGTTCCTGAAGACCTGGGCGAACATGAGCTCCCAGTGGAAGAAGCCCTGTTCCTTGGCGATGTTCTCGACGGTGGTGAGCCAGGGGAAGCGCTCGGTGAGCCGGAAGGCGTCATCCATGCCCGTCCAGCGTGGGAGCTGGTTCTCGTACTCCTCTAGTTCTGCCAGGCCGCTGAAGTGGTGAGCCAGGGAATCTTCCGGCACGTCCGCTCGGCCAAGGACGGCTTCGGTGAAGTCGAGCCAGTCGTCCAGGTCGGCCAGCGCGATGACGCGACGTACCCTGTCCAGGTTCGGCTTGCGGCCCGTGGCCTGCCTCCATTTCGCGCCGCCGCCGGTTGCGGCCTTCGCTTCGGCGACCGCACCCGCCAGGTCGAGTTGCTCAGGTTGCGCGCCGAAGGGCGAGTCGGTCACGTAGACCTGTGAAAGGCCGTGGTCCGGGATGAGGTGTACGGGTACCAGGTCGCCCGTTGTGGTTCCGTACTCGTTGCCGACGCCGGTCAGCAGGCCGGCCTTGTCGAGTGGCCAGAACCAGAGCGCGCACCAGGCGTCCATGACCGTTTTCAGCCGCCAGTACGGCGTGCCGGGGGCGGTCAGGTCCGCGGAGACCTTCTCCTTGGTGATGGCATGTTCCGGCTGGTCGATCCAGTCCGCGCCCCAGACGTCAATGGCACGGCTGATCTCGTATTCGGAGATGGTGAAGCGCTGGATCACCAGTTCCCAGAGGTGCTCAACCCGCTTCGACAATGCCTGAAGGCGCTGAAGCCGGGTCGGCCTGCGACCCTTGTCGGAGACCTTGGCCTTCATCTTCTTGCGCCAGGCGGCGAGTTGCTTGACCTGGTCGGGGGCCAGGTTCTTGGCCGCCTTGGCACCGGAGACGGCTCCCCAGCCCTCGGCCGGCAACAGGAAGTGGTGGACCTTGCCGGATGGGATCTCGCCGTCGCGGAACGGGATCTCCTCCGGGGCTTCCTTCAGCCAGGTGCCCGCCTTGAGCTGGGCCGGGTCGTAGACCTTGCGGCCTGCGCCGATGAGGGAGTTGCCTCGGCGTAGGTGGAGGCCGAACCACGGGGCCCGCAGGCCGGGGTGCATGACGTTCAGCCAGAGGGAGACCTCGGCCAGCTCGATCGCGGTGTCGTTGAGGTCGACGCCGTACGAGTTGTGCAGCGCGATGTACGCCTTGGCCCGCTGCAATTCCTCCTCGTACTTCTCCGGGTCGATGTCCTGGCCGAGTTCCTTTTGACGGCGCTTCAAATATTCGGCGGCCACCTGGTTGATCGCCTCGTTGAGGAACGCGCCGGAGCCGAGGGCGGGCTCGCAGATCTTCCAGCCGAGGATCTCGCGGGCCGTCGTGGTCGTCCCGTCCTGGTCGAGGCGGTGCTTGAGCGCCAGCTGGACGGTGACCTGCGTCAGTGACTCGGGCGTGTAGTACGACGCGGACGTCTCGCGGTCGCGGCCGGCGAGGCGGTAGACGAACGAGCCCTTCTCGTACCGGGCGAACTCGTCCTCGATCCGGTGCGGGTCGTCGTCGGTGCGGCGCACGAAGACGTCCTGCGGGTAGTCGTCCACCTTGGAGGCGGGGATCATCCACGAGCCGTCCTTCGGGTCGCCGTTCTTGGCGACCTCGTACAGGTCCTCGTCGGCGATGAACCCGGTGTAGGACATCAGCCCCTCATACACCGCGCCCAGCTGGTTGATGCCGAGCTGCGCGTACGAGATGAACCCGCCGCGCTCCTTGCGCCGTCCCTTGGTGAGCATGAGGCGGCGCAGCGCCCGGTGCAGCGTCTCGTTTCGGAGGCGGGTGTCGATGACGCGCTCGTCGTCGTCCACCGAGATGGAGCCGATCAGCTTCACCGACTCCGGCTCGAACAGGTCGGAGCGGAGCGGCTCGAAGCGGAGGCCCTCGCCGTCCGGGGCGTCCTCGGTGCGGGTGGTGCGGGGGCGGTAGCCCTGGTTGACCATCCGGAACAGCAGGTCGAGCGACTCGTACAGGTGGAACGAGCGGCGGGCCTGCTCGCCGGTGAGGTCGCGGACCACCAGGTCGCCGAGGCGGGCGAGGCCGTAGCCGCGCACGTAGTCCTGATCGTTGGTGGGGAGGATGCCGAGTTCGGGCCGCGCCTCCGCGTACAGCAGGAACAGGATCCGGTACAGGTACCGCAGCGACTCGCGGCCGAGCCGGTCGGCCAGCTCGCGCGACTCCATGACGTCCTCGGGGTCGGCGCCCTGCTCACGGAGGCGGTTGAGGACCTCGTTGGCGATCAGCTCGACGGACTCCTTGAGCCCGTCCCTGAGCTCCTTCGAGACGCCCACCGCGTGGTCGCGGGAGCCGGCGAGGAGTTCGGCGAGCGGCTCGTCCCCGCCCTCGGCCGGTGGCAGCAGCGAGTCGGCGCCGAAGAGTGCGGCGATGACCTCCAGCTCGGCGCTGTCGTTGCGGCCGAGTGCGACGTCGAGGCTGACGGCGATGTACCGGCCCTCGCCCCAGCTCGCGCGGTCGGCCAGGATCGCGACGCCGCCGGCGAGGATCAGCACGTAGCGGGGCGGCTCGTCGGTGGTGAACAGCCAGGACGCGAGCTTCGTCGCCTCGGCGATCTCTTCGTTGGGGGCGAGCTGGAGCGGGTGCAGCAGGGCGGAGTTCATCGCGGCGTCGACGTCGGCCGCCCAGCCGCATTCGATGGCGATGAGGTGCGCGCCGGCATAGGCGACCTGGACGGTGTGCTCCTCGTCCGCCCGCCGGACGGTCAGCGCGCGCGGCTCCGCCTCGTACCCGAGGGCGCGCAGGATCGTGCCGTGCAGCTCGCCGAGCCGCTTGCGCCATTCCGGCAGGTCGGCGGGGACGAACTCGTCGTCGCGGAGCCGCTCGGCGAAGTCGGCGAAGTCCTTGCGGTCGGCGAAGTACGGCTTGCCGAGCGCGCGCAGCCCGCGGCGCGGGGTGACGCGGCCGTCCTTCTCCTCGTCCGTCCAGCGGGCGCAAAGGCCCCGCTTGAGGTCCTTCGGCAGCACCTCGGCCAGGTAGTGCGCCGAGAAGTAGTCGCCGCGGTTGACCAGCGAGTCGAGCCTCACCGCGTCGCCTCGGGGACGACGACGGCGAGGACCCGCAGCAGCGGCTCCCCCGTGGTCTGCAAGGAGTCGAGCAGGCGCCGCTGCCGCTCGACGGTGTCGTCCACCCGCGCCTCGGCCCGCTTCTGGTGGGACGCGGGCGTGCCGTCGAGGGCGAGCTGCCGCCACGACTCCAGGTGGTCGCGGTACTCGGCGAGCGGCGCGACGATCTCGGCGTCGAAGTGGGCGCGCCGTTCCTCAAGGTGGCGGCGCGCGGTGGCGACGGCGTCCGGGATGCGGGCGGTGAGCGGGCCGAGGTCGATGGGGCGGCCCGTGTTCGTCATGTCCGGGCCGACTCCGGCGGCCGTCAGGATGCCGGGCATCTTGCCGGGCAGCACCCGGCCGGACGCGACCGCCATCCATTCGACGACGGTCGGCCGGCCGAAGTGGTTCGAGTACGCGCCCTGGACCAGGTACGTCGGCTCGTCCACCCGCGCGACGATGACCGGCGCGGTCTGCCGGCCGAGCTGCACCAGCACCTTGTCCGTCACCCAGTCCACGAGGGGATGGAGGTCGGACAGGTAGGCGGTGTCGGGCCACAGGGTCTTCTGGTCGCGGGCCTCGGCGAGCTTGCGCCTGGCGAGGTCCATGTCGAAGGTGACCTTCATCCGCTTCTTGACGTCGTGCGTGCGGAGATAGTCGGCGGGCAGCGCGGACAAGCGGTGCACGAGGTCCCTGGGCGGGACGAAGGCGAGAAGCGCGCCGTCGTCCTCCAGGCCGGGCAGCAGGTTCAGGGTGTCGACGGCCTCGCCGACGAACTCGCGCGTGCCCGCGAACAGGCGGGGGACGTCCGCGCGGGCCGGGGCGCCCTCGGACACCTGGCCTTCGACCGGGCCGAGCAGGTCGCCGATGGGGACGTCCGGGACGGACTCCTCGACGGTCTTCCCGGCGAGCAGATCCTGGATGAGGCGCCGCTCCTCCGCCTCCGGCCGGTACTCGCCGGTGATGGCCTCGGCGGTGCCGAAGGCGCGGTGCGCGGTCTCCTCCTTCTCAAGCAGCTTCGCCGAGACCGTCCGGTCGTCCTTGGCGCCGTCGACGCGGGAGGTGAGCAGGAGTGCGGAGAACCGGGGCTGGTGGTTCTGCCCGTACCGGTCGATGCGTCCGTTGCGCTGCTCGATCCGGATCAGGCTCCACGGCACGTCGTAGTGGATCAGGTGGTGGCACTGCCGGTGCAGGTTGACGCCCTCGGAGGTGACATCGGTCGTGATCAGCAGCCGGACGTCGCTGCCGCTCAGCCCGAACCGCTCGATGATCGCCAGCTGCTGCTGGTCGGTCATGCCGCTGCCGAGCATCGTGTCGACGGCGCCGGTGGGCAGTTTCAGCCGGTCCGGCAGGACGTCCGCGAGCCAGTTCACCGTCTCGACGCTCTCGGAGAACACCACGACGCGGTTGCCGTCCCGGACGCCGATCTTCTCCAGCTCGGTGACGAGCGCGGCCAGCTTGGACGAGTCCTTGTCGGTGATCTGATCGGCCAGCTCTTTCAGGGTGGTGAGGGCCTGGATCTCGCGGTCTTCCCTGGCGTTTCGCAGCCGGTTCTCGACCGTGCTCCGCAGCGCGCGGTGCGACGACAGGAACGCCTTCAGCAGCGTGTACGGGAACAGCCGGTTGCGGGAGTCCACGACCGGGCCGCCGGGGCGCTCGTCCCCCGCGAGCCACACCCGGGTCAGCTCCTCGAAGACCTTCTCCTCGGCAGGCGTGGCCTGGCAGGTGATCGGGACGGACGGCCCCCGGTCCGGCCACCTGGCGCCCATCTGGTCCCGGACCTCCGGGCTGACCTTCGTGCGCCGGATGTAGAGGTGATCGATCTGCTTCGCCTCGTATCGCTCCTCGTCCACGATCGCCGTCGGGTCGAGCATCCGGATCAGCTCGGCGAACGACCTGGCCTTGCCGTTGTGCGGGGTGGCGCTGGCCAGGAGCAGCGCGTCGGTGCGGCGGGCCAGCAGCTTCGCCAGCCGGTTGCGGAGCGTGCTCTCCCCGATCAGGTTGTGCGACTCGTCGATGACGACCGCGTCCCACTGCATGTGCTCCAGGTGCTGCCCGTACCTGCCCTCGTTCTTCAGCGTGTCGACCGAGACGATGATCCGCTTGTAGTGCGTGAACGGGTTGCGCCCGGCGGGAAGCTCCCGCTGGATGCGCTCGATGCCGAGCGAGTCGAGCCGGATGAGCGGGATCGCGAACCGCGTCCACAGCTCCCGCTGGAACTGCTCCAGGACCTGCTGCGGAGTGACGACCAGGATCCGCTCGCCGCGCCCGCGCCGGATCAGCTCCGCCAGGATCAGCCCGATCTCCAGCGTCTTGCCGAGGCCGACGACGTCCGCGATGAGCAGCCGGGGGCGGACGCCTCGCAGCGCCAGTTCGGCGGGACGCTGCTGGTAGACGAGCGGGTCCAGCAGGAAACTGTCGGATAGTGCCAGGCCGCGTTCCGTCTGGGGAAGCGGGGTGCGGCGCAGGACCGCTTCGATGAACAGGCGGCTCTTGGCGAACCGTGGCGTGGCGTCCTGCTCCAGGACGGTCTCCTCAGGGCGGAGCAGGCTCACCTTTTCCAGGCCGGTGAAGAACACCGCCTCCTCGTCCTGGACGAACTCCGACGCGCCCACCGCCGTGATCTTGTGGCCGTCCGCGACGGGCACGCAGGTGCGGACGATCCACTCCGCGTCCCGGACCTCGATGCGGGCGCCGGGCGGGTACGAGGGGCCGGACGGGTAGGAGGGGCCGGGCGAAGAGGAGGTACCGGGCAGGTAGGAGGGGCCGGTCACGACGCGGTCGTGGATCCGCCGCGGATCAGACCGGTCCAACGCCTCCACGCTCACCCGCCTCGCCGTCGCCGCTCGCCGTGGACGCCGCCAGTTCGTTGGAGCAGGGTAGCCCGCGAGACGACATGTCGGCACGCAACCGGCATCCCCGCGTCCGGCGCATGGCCTGCGCCGCCGGGCTGGGCGGCGTGTGACCGGGCCGTGCCTTCCCGGAGGGGGCAAGGCCCGGTCGCAGCGGATCAGGTTTGGGGACCTGGTTCAGACGGGGTGCTTACTGGCAACGCTTCCAGGAGTAGTGGTAGGTCGTCTTGATGCTGCCGTCGGTGGAGTCGATGCCGATGAAGCTGACCTTGGACGCGTCCGTCGTCTCAATTCGCAGGTCGGTGTTGACGTTGAAGTTCCGCTGCTCGCCGCACGGAGACCATACGAGCTGGGACACGTCCACGACGTCGGTGTTCTGCCAGTAGTCGCTGAAGGGGGCCTTCACGGGATACGTGTAACGCCGGGTGCGGGGGTCGCCTTGGAAGTAGTAGCTGGCGGTCTGCTGGGCGCTCGCCCCGGGCTTCAAGTCGGCGTAGCCGCGATAGTCCGTCGACGAGACGGCGTAGGTGAAGCCCTGCGGGACGTGCACGATCATGTTGATCTGGCAGTTCTTACGGGCGTCGGTGGGCTTGGACGAGCCGCCCACCTGGGCGATGTACTGGCTGTAGGTCACCGTGAACGCGTCGTTGGTCTTGTTCAGGGCGATCGCGGCGGTGTCCTTCGGACACCCGGAGCCGTTGATGGTCGCGACCTCGATGGTGACACCGTCGGGGCCGCGTTCGAGGATTTCCCCGTAGGGCCCTGACGCGGCCGCGGGGGTGACGGACACCGCGGTCATGGCGAGCGCGGCGGCGGCGGCAGAAATGGCGATCCCTTTACGCATGCGATTCCTCTGCTCGAAGTAGGCGCCACGGCTTTTTCGGCGGCCGAAGAGGTGGCGCCTGATGTCTGGAGTGAACGAACGCCATCAATGGCAATAGACCCGGAATCCAAGAAAATGCTAACCTCCGTCATTAAGTGGTGTCAATCAATGATTTTCAACTTTTCGATTCACTTACATTAACAAGTGGCGGACACTTTACCTACCTTGATCATCGATCTTCGACCGTCAATGGCGAATCGTTGACAAGCACCGTTCCAACGAGCTTTTTGTGCGTTGTCCAAGGCGATGATCAGGAATGTTGGACGAACTGGAATGGCCGGAAACGGCCGTCCCGCCGCACGGTTTCCCGGCCGGGCGAGCCGCTCTGCCGCGGGTGTGTTTTACCGGGCGGGGGCCGGGTAGGGGCAGCGGCGCGCCGTTGGTGAGGGGTGGTGTGACGTGGGCGTTCGCACTTGGATCGGGTCGTGGCCCGTCTACCGCCAGTTCACCGGCGACGACCCGCTCGGGCGGGGGGCCGCGGCGAAGAGCGCGGGAACCGGGCGGATCGAGGCGCGGGTGAGTGCGGCCGACCGGGTCGTGAAGTCCGTCTGCCCGTACTGCGCGGTCGGCTGCGGGCAGGACGTGTACGTCCAGGACGGCGAGGTCACCCAGATCGAGGGCGACCCGGACTCGCCGGTCAGCCGGGGGCGGCTGTGCCCGAAGGGCTCGGCCAGCCTCCAGCTGACCACCGGGTCGGCCCGCGAGTACGGGGTGCTGTACCGGCGGCCGCACGGCACCCGCTGGGAGCGGCTCGACCTCGGCACCGCGATGGAGATGATCGCGGACCGGGTGATCGAGGCGCGCCGGCACGGCTGGCAGTGGGAGGACGAGGGCGTCCCCGTGCGCCGGACGCTCGGCGTCGCGAGCCTCGGCGGCGCCACCCTCGACAACGAGGAGAACTACCTGATCAAGAAGCTGTTCACCGCGCTCGGCGCGGTGCAGATCGAGAATCAGGCGCGCGTTTGACACTCCTCCACCGTTCCCGGTCTGGGAACCTCGTTCGGACGCGGCGGCGCGACCACCTTCCAGCAGGATCTGCAGAACGCGGACTGCATCGTCGTCCAGGGCTCGAACATGGCGGAATGCCACCCGGTCGGGTTCCAGTGGGTGATGGAGGCGAAGGCGCGCGGAGCGAAGCTGATCCATGTCGATCCCCGGTTCACGCGGACCAGTGCGCTTGCTGATGTGCATGTGCCGCTGCGGGCCGGGAGTGACATCGCGTTCCTCGGCGGGATCGTCAATTACGTCCTGCAGAACGAGAAGTACTTCCGGGAGTATGTGCGGGCTTATACGAACGCTTCGGTGATTCTGTCGGAGGATTTCCGGGACACCGAGGATCTGGACGGCGTTTTTTCCGGGCTGAATACCGAGACCCGCGGCTATGACCACGCGACGTGGCAGTACGCGGGGATGAACGTCCAGTCCGCCGCCGGGGAGCGGGACATGCAGTGGGACCAGCGCGTCGAGTCCGTGGCGGAGGCGGGACGCGGTGAGGCGCACGGGTCCGGCGGCGCGGCGATCGGTGAGGGCGACCCGGAACGGGATCCGGAGCTGCGGCATCCGAGGTGCGTGTTCCAGGTGCTCAAGCGGCATTACGCGCGGTACACCCCGGAAATGGTGGAGCGGATCTGCGGCGTCCCGCCGGACCGGTTCCTCGAGGTCTGCGAAATGGTCACGGAGAATTCGGGCCGGGACCGGACGACCGCGTTCGCGTACGCGGTCGGGTGGACGCAGCACACGGTCGGCGTCCAGTACATCCGGACGGCCGCGATTCTCCAGGCGCTGCTGGGCAATATCGGGCGCCCCGGCGGCGGCATCCTGGCGTTGCGCGGGCACGCGTCCATCCAGGGGTCGACCGATATCCCGACACTGTTCAACCTGTTGCCCGGCTACATCCCGATGCCGCACGCGCACACCAACGAGGACCTCGACGCGTTCGTCCAGGCGGAGTCGGCGCGCAAGGGGTTCTGGGGCAACATGCGCGCCTACCTCGTCAGCCTGCTGAAGTCGTACTGGGGCGACGCGGCGACGGAGGACAACGACTACTGCTTCGACTATCTGCCGCGGCTGACCGGCTCGCACAGCACGTACGAGACGGCGATGGCGCAGATCCACGGGGTGTGCAAGGGCTACTTCCTGATGGGCGAGAACCCGGCGGTCGGGTCCGCGAACGCGAAGATCCAGCGGCTGGGGATGGCGAACCTGGACTGGCTCGTCGTCCGCGACTTCTCGCTGATCGAGTCGGCGACGTGGTGGCAGGACGGCCCGGAGATCGAGACCGGCGAGATGCGCACCGAGGACATCGGCACCGAGGTGTTCTTCCTGCCCGCCGCCGCGCACACCGAGAAGGACGGCAGCTTCACCAACACGCAGCGGATGCTGCAGTGGCACCACAAGGCGGTGGAGCCCGCCGGGGACGCGCGCAGCGACCTGTGGTTCATGTACCACCTGGGCCGGATCATCAGGGAGAAGCTGGCCGGGTCGTCCGACGAGATGGACCGTCCGGTGCTCGACCTGACGTGGGACTACCCGACCGAGGGGCCCCTGGACGAGCCGGACGCCGAGGCGGTGCTGGCCGAGATCAACGGGTTCGACGGGGAAGGGAACCCGCTGTCGTCGTACACGCAGCTCAAGGACGACGGTTCCACCAGGTGCGGCTGCTGGATCTACTGCGGCTGCTACGCGGACGGCGTCAACCAGCCCGCCCGCCGTAAGCCCGGCCAGGAGCAGCACTGGGTGGCGCCCGAGTGGGGCTGGGCGTGGCCCGCGAACCGCCGCATCATCTACAACCGCGCGTCCGCCGACCCGGACGGCAACCCGTGGAGCGAGCGCAAGGCCCTCGTCTGGTGGGACGCGGACAAGGGCACGTGGACGGGCCACGACGTGCCCGACTTCATCGCCGACCGGCCGCCCGGCCACAAGCCGCCGCGCGACGCCACCGGGCCGGACGCGCTCGCCGGCGACGACCCCTTCATCATGCAGGCGGACGGCAAGGCGTGGCTCTACGCGCCCGCCGGGCTGACCGACGGGCCGCTCCCCACGCACTACGAGCCGCAGGAGTCGCCGTTCTCGAACCCGCTGTACGGGCAGCAGCGCAATCCCATCCGGCACTTGCTGGAGCCGCATCCCGACAACCGGTACGGGCCGAGCAACGGCGAGCCGGGCGCGGACGTGTACCCGTTCGTCGCCACGACCTACCGGCTCACCGAGCACCACACGGCGGGCGGCATGTCGCGGTGGCAGCCGTACCTGGCGGAGCTGCAGCCGGAGTTCTTCTGCGAGGTGTCGCCGGAGCTGGCGGCGAAGCGGAGCCTGGAGCACGGCGGCTGGGCGACGATCGTGAGCCCGCGCGGTGTCGTCGAGGCGCGGGTCCTGGTCACCGAGCGGATGTCGCCGCTGGTCGTGGACGGCCGGACGCTGCACCAGGTCGGTCTCCCCTACCACTGGGGCCCGAACGGCTACAGCCGCGGTGACGCCGCGAACGAGCTGCTGCACCTCTCCCTGGACCCGAACACCCACATCCAGGAGGCGAAGGCCCTGTCGTGCGACATCCGGCCGGGGCGGCGTCCGCGCGGGCCCGCCGCGGCGGCGTTCGTCCGCGAGTACCGCGAACGGGCCGGGATCACCGAACGGACCGGCACCGAGATCTAGCGCGCAACGCGGAGGACGGCTTCGGCCAGGTCGTCGTCCTGGTGCGGCGGGACGGAGCGGAGGTCGAGGAGGCAGCGGCCGTCCTCGACGCGTCCCATCACGGCGGGTGCCCCGCGCCGCAGCCGGGGCGCGTACGGCTCGGGCAGCGACACGGCCGCGCTCGGCAGGACGACGCCGGGCGCACCCCCGCCGCCGACCGCCGACTCGCTCTCGACCGCCCGCGCGTCCAGCCCCGCGTCCCGCAGGCCGGCGGCCAGGCGTCCGGCGCGCTCGCGCAGGGTGTCCGCGTCCGCGTGGAGCGCCTCGTCGGTCGGGGTGCGCGGGCCGCGGACGGTCGCCTCCAGCGCGGCGAGCGTCATCTTCCCGACCCGCAGCGCGCGGGCCAGCGGATGCCGCGCGAGCCGCCGCACCAGATCTTCCGCGCCGAGGACGATCCCGCACTGCGGCCCGCCGAGCAGCTTGTCCCCGCTGGCCGTGACGAGGTGCGCGCCGGCCTTGAGCTGGGACGAGGCGTCGGGCTCGTCCGGCAGCAGCGGGTCGGGGGCGAGGAGGCCGGAGCCGATGTCGGCGACGACGGGGACGCCGAGCCCGGTCAGCTCGGCGACGTCCGCGCCGCGCGTGAACCCGGTCATGCGGAAGTTCGACGGGTGGACCTTGAGGATGAAGCCCGTCTCGTCGCCGATCGCGGCGGCGTAGTCGTCCGGCGAGGTGCGGTTGGTGGTGCCGACCTCGCGGAGCCGCGCGCCGGTCGCGGCGAGCAGGTCGGGGATGCGGAAGCCGTCGCCGATCTCCACCATCTCGCCGCGGCTGATCACGATCTCGCGGCCGGCGGCGAGCGCGGTCGCGGCCAGCACGAGCGCCGCGGCGCCGTTGTTGACGACGTGCGCGGCCTCCGCGCGCGGCACCCGCTCCAGCAGGGCGGCCAGTGCCGACCGCCCGCGCTTCGCCCTGCGCCCGGTCTCCAGGTCGAGTTCGACGTCGGTCGCGCCGGACGCCACCGCGACGGCGTCCCGCGCGGCGTCCGACAGCGGGGCCCGGCCGAGGTTGGTGTGCAGCAGGACGCCGGTCGCGTTGATCACGGGGCGCAGCCCGGACGCGGTCGGCGGCAGCGCCGCCACCGCCGTGTCGGCGACCGCGTCCGGCGGGATCTCCCCCGCCCTGGCGCGCCGCTGCGCCGCGACGACGGCCGCCTTCACGACGCCGCGGCCGATCCGTCCCGCCGCCGCGGCGAGCCGCGGATCGGCGAGCAGCACGTCGGTGCGGGCGATCCGCCGCCGCCCGTCGGCGGGTGGGGCGTCACGATCCATCGGCTGACCTCCGGGTTCTCCGGGCGCTGTGCAGCCAGCATCCCATGGAGGTATCATGCATGAGTCATGCATGAGACGCGCTTGGCGAACCTGCTCGGCGCCGCCTCGCTGGCGGTGACCGATCTCGTCCTGGCCGGCGCCACCGGAGCCGGGCGGGTGAGCCCGAGCGGCGCCGCCGCGCTGATCGTCCTGGCGGACGCGCCGGACCTCGGCGTCACCGAACTGGGGCGGCGCGTCCGGCTCACGCAGTCGGCGGCGGCGCGGATGGTGGACGGCCTGGAGGCCGCCGGTCTCGCAAGTCGGCGTCGCGGGCGGGGCCGTGCCGTCCGCGTGCGGCTCACGGAGGCGGGCGAGGACGCGGTCCGCGACATGCTGGACGCGCGCGGCGCGCCACTGGCCGGGGTGCTGGACGTCCTGGACGACGAGGAACGCGCGGCGTTCACCGTCCTGCTCGCCAAGCTGCTGGCCCGCCTGTACGCGGAGATCGGCGACGCGGACGTGATGTGCCGCCTGTGCGACCGGCGGTGCTGCGTCGCCGGCGCCGTCTGCCCGGTCGGCCAGGCCGAGCGCGACGCGGAGGCGGCGGGGGGCGTGTGACGGGAGTCGTCCTGGCACTGGCCTCGGCGCTCGCCTACGGCGTCGCGGACGTGGCGGGCGGTCTGCTGTCGCGCCGCGCGGACTTCAGGGCGGTGGCGCTCCTCGGGCAGGCGGGCGGGCTGGTCTGCGCCGTCGCCGCCGCGCTGGTCGTGCCCATGGACGGGACGATGGACGCGGCGTCCCTCGGCTGGGGCGCGCTGTCGGGCGTCGGGACGGGCCTCGCGATGGTGTTCCTCTACCGGGGCATCGGCCGCGGCGACATGAGCGTGGTCGTCCCGGTCAGCGCGGTCGGCGGGGTGGCGCTGCCCGTCGTGGCCGGTGTCGCGCTGCTGGGCGACCGCCCGTCGGTGCCCGCGTGGGCCGGGATCGCGGTGGTGCTGCCCGCGCTGTGGCTCGTGTCCCGGTCGGGCTCGGACGAGCACGGCAGGGTGCGCGCGGCGATCGGCAACGGGCTCGTCGCGGGCGCCGGGATCGGGATCCAGTACCTCGCGCTCGCCCAGGCGGGCGACGGCGCGGGGATCTGGCCCGTCGCGGCGGGACGCGTCGCGGCCGTCCTCACGATCGCGCCCATGCTGTGGACGCCCGGTTTCCGCCTTCCCACCGGAAGGCTCGCGTTCTGGTCGTTGGCGAACGGGGGCCTCGCGGCGGCGGCGCTCGTCTGCTACCTGCTGGCCACGCGGGAACAGCTCGTCGTCATCGCGGTCGTCCTGTCGTCGCTGTATCCGGTCGTGCCCGTCCTGCTCGGCGTCACCGCGCTCCGCGAACGGCTGTCGGCCGCGCAGGCGGCCGGGCTCGTGGGCGCCCTGGCGGCCGTCGTGCTCCTCACCGTGCCCGTCTGACGGCGGATCACCGTCGCGCGGACGGCGGTTACATCCTGTCACCGTGAGGCAAGGTCATAGCCGGTTGTAGCTGACGTAAAGCTGTGAGTAACTGTTCCCCGGAGCCCCACGGCTCTCCGGAGAGACACCAGACCACGCCTTGATCAGCGAGGGGACCGACGATGGACGAACTGCTGGCGGAGCGGGTCAACCGGCTCCTGTCCGGCCCGACCGGCCTGGGCACGTCGGCGGCGCGCGTGGTGGACGCGCTGGTCGCCAGGCCCGAGCCGGCGCCGAAGGCCGAGCCCGTGCCAGGGGCCGGGGCCGTCGTCCCGCCCGCGCATGACGCGGTGGTCCCGTCCGCGTCCCGGCTTCCGAGTCCCACGCGCAAGGGCGGGCATTTCTCGCCGGGGTACGCGGAACGGGAATGGGGCGACGGCTCGTTCCCCCCGCTCTACTGCCCGCTGACGGCGCGCGTCGACGACGACCTTGCCTGCGAGGTCAACGACCGGCTGGTCGCATGGGCCGGCGAGATCGGGATCTACGCCGACCAGCTCGACAAGTTCCGCGACACCGGGTTCGGGCGCCTGGCCGTGCTCGCCCACCCCGACACCGACGACGTCGACCCGCTGCTGTTCGCGGCCAAGATGAACGCGGCCTGGTGGGCCTGCGACGACTACTACGCCGACGAGAGCGACCTCGGCGCCACCCCGACCGAGCTCCCGCCGCGGCTCGCGCTGGTGATGTCCGCGATGGACCCGCCACCCGCCGCCGGGAAGTACACCGACCGGCTCGAGGACGCGGTGCACGCCGACCCCGTCCTGATGGCGCTGCGGTCGGCCGCCGGGCACCTGCGGCGGCTCGCCGGGCCGTCCCAGGTCATGCGGATCTGCAACACCACCTTCCAGATGTACGTGAGCTGGACCGCCTACGCCGCCTGGCGGCACCTGGGCGAGCTGCCCCCGGTGTGGCGGTACCTCGCCGCGCGGCAGCACGACAGCTTCTACACCTCGATGACGCTGATCGACATCGTCGGCGGCTACCAGCTCGACGCGAACCTCTTCTACGAGCCGCGCGTGCACCGCGCGGTGATGCAGGCCGGCACCGCCTCCGTCCTCGTCAACGACCTGCACTCGGCGGAGAAGGAGGCGGCCGACGACCTGCCCGACTGCAACGTCGTGCTGCTGATCGCCGAGGAGGAGGGCTGCGAGCTGCGCGAGGCGGCCGAGACGGCCATCGAGATGCACAACCACTTCGTCCGGGGGTTCGAGGCGAGCCAGAAGGAGCTGGCGGCGGTCCCGTCCCCCGAGCTCCAGCGGTTCCTGCTCGGTGTGCAGGGCTGGATGGCAGGCGGCTTCGAATGGCACGGCTCGTCCGGCCGCTACAAGTGACCCCGACCCACCGAACGACCCGACCGACCGATTGACCCGACCACGCATCCCCCGTCGAGAAAGGATCATCGGATATGGGCTCAACCCAGGGCGCCGCGGTTCTCAACAGCCTTTACCAGCACTCGGTCGCCGACTACTGGAACGCCGAGAAGAACCCGGTCAACCTCCGCCTGGGCGAAGTGGACGGGATCTACCACCACCATTACGGCATCGGCCCGGTGGACTGGACCGTCCTCGACGGCCCGGCCGAGACCCGCGAGGAGCGGACGATCGCCGAGCTGCACCGGCTGGAGACCGCGCAGGCCGACCTGCTGATGAGCCATCTCGGCGCCGTCCAGCCGACCGACCGGCTGCTGGACGCGGGCTCCGGGCGCGGCGGCTCCAGCCTGATGGCCCACCAGCGGTTCGGCTGCCAGGTGGACGGCGTGTCGATCTCCGAGTCGCAGGTCGCGTTCGCCAACGCGCAGGCCGAGCGGCGGAACGTCGCCGACAAGGTGCGCTTCCACTTCAAGAACATGCTCGACACCGGATTCGAGCCCGGCGCGTTCCAGGCCATCTGGAACAACGAGAGCACGATGTACGTCGAGCTGGGCCTGCTGTTCGCCGCGCACGCCCGGCTGCTGCGGCGCGGCGGCCGGTACGTGTGCATCACCGGCTGCTACAACGACGCCTACGGGCTGCCGTCGCGGGCCGTGAGCGAGATCAACGCGCACTACATCTGCGACATCCACCCGCGCAGCACCTACTTCAAGGAGATGTCGGCGAACCGGCTGGTCCCGGTGAGCGTGGTCGACCTCACCTCCGCGACGATCCCGTACTGGGAGCTGCGCGCGAAGTCCACGCTGGCCACCGGCATCGAGGCGGCGTTCCTGGACGCCTACAAGGGCGGCAGCTTCCAGTACCTGCTCATCGCCGCCGACCGCGTCTGAGGCGGGCCTCGATCCGGTCGACGTCGCCGCGTTCCGCCTCCGGCAGCGGAGCCCCGGCGGCGTCCCGGGCGGCGGACGCGCCGTCCAGCGCGGCCACGGCCTCCTCGTCGCGGCCCGCCAGGGACAGCGCGCCCGCCGTCCCTTCCAGCGCCAGTGCGATCGCCCGCGGGTTCCCGGTTGCGCGGGCGGCGGCCAGGCCCTCGGCGTGCAGGCCGAGGGCCTGGTCCGCGTCTCCACGCAGTTCGGCGATGAAGCCGAGCTCGGCGAGCAGGAACGCCATGCCGGGGCCGCCGTCGATGTCGCGGACCCAGCCGAGCCAGCGGCGCAGGATCGTCTCCGCCTCGTCCAGCCGGCCGCAGCGGCGGGCCGCCAGCGCCAGCCCGATGTCGGCGAAGTTCTCCATCCGGCGATTCGACTCGCGGCCGGCGAGCCGCCTGCCGCGCCCGTGCAGGTCGTCGGCGCGGTCGAGGTCGCCGGTCAGCAGCGCGATGCGGCCGAGGCGGGACAGGACGCCGGACGCCTCCGTCCAGAGCCCGAGCTCTTCGGCGTCGCGGAGCCCGCTCTCGTGGAGCCGGGCCGCGCGGGCGTAGTCGCCGGTCACCTCGGCGAGAACGCCCAGGGTTTCGGTGGCCTGGAGGCGCCCCCAGCGGTCGCCCGCCGTGCGGAACAGTTCCATGGCCCGCTCTCCGTCGCGTCCCGCCCTGGGGAGGTCGCCTGCGGAGAGCGCCTGCGCGGCGCGGGTGGCGAGCGCCGCGGCCTCGCCCCATGTGTCGCCGGCGGCGCGGAAACCCTCCAGGGCGCGGGCGGTGAGCTCCTCGATCGCGTCGAGGTCGCCGAACCCGGCGCGGACGAAACCGAGGAACCATTCGGCCCACGGGTCCTTCTCGTCGTAGGCGGCCAGGGCTTCGCGGCAGCGTTCGTCGCGGTCGTGGCCGTCGCCTTCGAGCATCGCGAAACCGGTGTGCCAGGTCTTGGCGATGGCGGTGCGGGCCGGGTCGCCGCCGGGGACGGCCAGGGCGCGTCCGAACGCGTGGCGTGCCTCGCCGGGGCGGCCCCACAGGAACCAGGCCCAGCCCATCGCGTTGACCAGCCGCAACGCGAGGTCGGCGGCTCCGTCCTCGATGGCGGCGTCGAGCGCGGTCCGCAGGTTCCCCGACTCGGCCCGCAGCGCGCTCAGCGCCTCCCGCTGGCCCGGGCCGCGCAGGTCGGCGCGTTCGGCGAGCGCCGCGTAGTACTCGGCATGGCGACGGCGCACCGCCGCGTACTCCCCCGCCTCGCGGAGCCGCTCGACGCCGTACGCGGCGATCGACTCCAGCAGGCGGTAGCGCGGACCGTCCGCGGCCACGACCAGGGACCGGTCGACGAGGCTCGCCAGCACGCGGATGTCCGCCCCGCAGACCTGTTCGGCCGCTTCGAGCGTGCAGCCGCCCGTGTGCGCGGCCAGCCGCCGCAGCACCGCACGCTCGGATGCGGCGAGCGGCTCCCAGCTCCAGTCGATCAGCGCGCGGAGCGTCCGCTGCCGCGCGGGCGCGTCGCGGGCGCCGGACGACAGCAGCCGGAACCGGTCGTCCAGCCGCGCAGCCAGGCCCTCGACGCCGAGCGTCCGGACGCGGGTCGCGGCCAGTTCGAGGGCGAGCGGGATGCCGTCCAGCCGCGCGCAGATGTCCGCGATGGCCGGTGCGCCGGGGGTGATGCCCGCCCGTCCGGCGAACAGTTCGGCGGCGTCGGGGCCGGCCAGCGGCGGGACGTTCCACAGCCGCTCCCCCGAGATCCCGATCGGCTCGCGGCTCGTCGCGAGGACGCGCGGTTCGGCGGCGTCCCGCAGCAGGCCCGCGACCAGGCGGGCGACCGGCTCGACGACGTGCTCGCAGTTGTCCAGGACGAGCAGCATCCGCTTCCCGCGCAGCGCCTCGCCGAGCCTGCCCGCCGGGCCGCCCGCGATGCCCGCGTCGTCGCGCAGCCCGAGGACACCGGCCACGAACGAGGCCACCTCGTCGGCGGACGCGCCCGCCTTGAGGCCCTCGTCCAGCGCCACCAGCCAGACGCCGCCGGGGTACCGCTCCCGCACGCGCCGCGCGACGGCCACCGCCAGCCGCGTCTTCCCGACCCCGCCCGGCCCGGTCAGCGTCACCATCCGGGCCGGGCCGGTCAGGACGTCCGCGAGCTCGGCCAGCGCCGCGTCCCGGCCGATCAGCGGGGTGACGTCGGCGGGGAGGTTCCCGGACGCGGGCAGCGTGCCGCGGAGGATGGAAAGGTGCAGGCCGGCCAGGGCCGGGCCGGGGTCGGCGCCGAGGTCCGCGGCGAGCCGGTGCCGGAGGTCCTCGTAGGTAGTGAGCGCTTCGGCGGGACGGCCCGCGCCGTAGAGGGCGCGCATGTAGGACGCGCGGAGCCGTTCCCGGAGCGGATGCTCGCCGACGGCGGCGTGCAGTTCGGCCGCCAGGGCCTCGTGCTCGCCGAGTTCCAGCCGTGCTTCGGCTTGGGCTTCGAGTGCCGCGAGCCGCAGTTCGTCCAGGCGGGTGATCTCGGGGGCCGTGAACGGCGCGTCGGCGAAGTCGGCGTAGGCGGGGCCGCGCCACAGGGACAGCGCGTCCGCGAGCAGCGCGGCGCGGGTCGCCGGGGCCTCGGACGTTCGCGCCTCGGCGAGCAGTTCCTCGAAGCGGGCGGCGTCGTCGGGGCGGGCGTTCAGGCGGTAGCCGGGCGGGGTCTTCTCGACCAGGGCGCGGGCGCCGGGTTCGGCGTCGTCCAGGGTGCGGCGGAGCTGGGAGACGCGGGCCTGGAGGGTCGCGGACGGGTTGGCGGGCAGCCCGGCGCCCCACAGATCGTCGATCAGGCGATCGGCCGGGACGGCCCGCCCGGCGTGCGCGAGGAGGTCGGCGAGAAGGGCGCGGACCTTGCGGTCGGCGACCTTGACCGGCGTGCCGTCCCCCGTCCGCACCTCCAGCGGGCCGAGCACCCCGAAGCGCATACCGCCACCGTAATGCGGCCCGAAGGGTTCCCGAAGCCGCGGGCGGCAGGCTCGGTCTTCTAAGGGAAAGGGGAATCGTCATGACGGAATCGACATCAGTGACCGTTCTCGGGCTGGGACTCATGGGGACGGCGCTGGCGGAGGCGCTGCTGAAGAACGGGCACTCCGTGACGGTCTGGAACCGTTCGCCCGGCAAGGCGGAGCCGCTGGTGGCCAAGGGCGCTCGGCGGGCGGCGACGGCCGCGGAGGCGATCGCGGCGAGCCCGCTGGTGATCGTTTGCATGTCCGTGTACGGCAACGCGGACGACGTCCTTACCGGGGAGGCACCGGCCGGGCGCACGGTCGTCCAGCTCACCAATGGGACGCCGGGCCAGGCGCGAGCGCTGGCCGAGCACGTGACCGCGCGCGGCGGGCGGTACGTCGACGGCGGCATCATGGCCGTCCCGCAGATGATCGGCGGGCCGGACGCGCTGATCCTCTACAGCGGCGACGAGGCCGCGTTCGAGGAGAGCCGGACGCTTCTCGACGCGTTCGGCACGGCACGGTTCCTGGGCGCCGACCCGGGGCTCGCGCCGCTGTTCGACCTCGCGCTGCTGGACGCCATGTACGGGATGCTCGCCGGGTTCTTCCACGCGGTGGCGCTCGTCCGGTCGGAGAAGGTGCGGGCGGCGACGTTCGCGCCGATGGCCACCGCGTGGCTCACCGCGATGATGGAGGGATTCCCCGGATACGCGCGGGCCTTGGACGACGGCGAGTTCGGCACCGACGTCTCCAGCGTGGCCACCAGCCAGGTCGCGTTCCCCGGCCTGCTGGACACCAGCCGCGAGCAGGGCGTGGACCCGGCTCTCCTGCTCCCGCTGCGCGACCTGCTCGACCGCGCGGTGGCCGAAGGGCACGGCGAGGACGGGCTGGTCCGGCTGGTGACGCTGCTGGAGCGTCCCGCGTCCTAGCCGGCGGTCAGCCCTGCGCGGAGCGGGGCGGGGGTTCGGGCGACGGGGACGGGCGGTTCAGGTCGGGCAGGTCTGGAAGGCCCGTCTCCGGCCGCTGCGGGACGGCGTCCGGGGAGCGCGGCGCGGGCTCGGCGCCGGCCTCGGCCGGACGGGCGGGCTCGCCGGCGCGGCGGGCGGCACGGCCGGACGGCTCCGCCTCCGCGAGGAGGCCGGAGTCCTCCAGGTACTGGCGGCCGCGGGGCGTCAGGTCCCATGCGTTGTGCCGCCACTCCTTCCTGCGCCACACGACGCCCGCGGAGAGCAGCTTGCGGCCCACGCGGCTGATCTCCGTCTCGTCGGTGTGGAGCTCGGCGGCGAGGTCCTTGTTGGACAGGCCCTGGCGCCGGTAGACGGCGAGGAGGAAGCGCGCGGCGTAGCCGTCGGGCTGGAGCGCGAGCTGCAGCCCGGACGGGAGCCGCTTGAGCGCCCAGTGCACGACGTCGATCAGCCCGAGGATGCGGCCGCGCTGCTCGCGCTGCGCGCCGTCGAGGGCGTCGTGGTCGAGGTAGTGGCGGTGCAGCCACTGGAGCCCGTCCTGGCATTCCACCAGGGCGGGCTCGTCGGCGCTGAGCGAGGCGTCCGTGATCAGCATGCCGAGGGCGCTGAAGTGGCCGTCGCTGATGACCTTGGCGTGTTCCATGGAGTCGATGAGGCGCCGGACCTCCGTCCGGCGGTCACGGGCAGGGGCGGGAACAGCGCTCATGGTCACTCTCCAAAAGGTCGACGAGCACCGCCGGGATCCCTCCAGCATGAGCGGGTGCCAAGTGAATGTCAAGTGATGAGACCCGCCGGCTCTGTAACCAAGGACACTGAAACGTCTCCCCGCGGGAGTTAGCATCAATCCACCACCTGTAACCGCGTGTGTCAGAACCCCGGGGGCGCTTATGACGGATCAGTTGGCCCCAGCCGGCCACCCGGCCGAACCAGCTGATCTCTTCGTCCGGCTCTACGACTCGATCACGGACGGCGTCTTCCAGGACTGGACCGCAACGCGCTGGTACGCCGACGAGCAGGTCCGCCGGCGGGCCGGGGAGATCGCCGAGATCGTGCTGGACCACGGCGTCCTCGACCCCGCCGCCACCGCGGAGATCATCGCCGCGGGCGGCGACCGCGGCCGGTTCACCATCATGCTCGGGCTCGACATCGCGCTCGCCCACGCCAGCCCCTACGGGCCCTATCACGGCTCCCCCGCGCTGGCCCCGGTGCTGGTCAACTACCTGACCGAGGGGAAGCTGAACGGGCAGGGCACGAGCGGGGCGCTACTCCCCCGCTGCGCGTTCCCCGGACGGCCCCGCGGGCTGCGCACCAAGGCGGAGTTCTTCGGCGTCCACCGCGTCCCGCAGGCGGTATGGGACAAGATCGACCACCGGGTGCTGCCCGCGGTGAACGACCCGCACTTCGGCCGGGACGAGCCGGTCTCGGTCGGGTGCGCGCCCGTGCTGGAGACCTTCGACGACGTCGACATCGAGTTCGAGGACCTTGGCGGGATGACCGTGTACCGGCTCCGGCCGATGGACTCCTCCGGGATCCGCAGCCGCGTCAAGGCGATCGTCCGGCGGCTCGACGAGTCGGGCGCGCAGCTCGCCGTGATGCCGGAGGCGTCGCTGTCGGACTCGCTGCTCGAACTGTGGAAGGAGGTCGCGTTCGACACCGCCGGGCGCGACCGGGACCGCAGGCCGCTGCGGTTCCTGCTGCTCGGCACCGGCCCGCTCGGCGAGGATGACCCGCCGCCGAACCGCGCCGTCCTGCTCGACCGCTGGACGGGGCAGGAACTCCTCGTCCAGGACAAGCTGTCCGGCTTCACGCTGACCGCCGACCAGATGCGGCTGTGGCGGCTGCCGGACGCGCCGCCGTCCGGCACGGCCGTGGAGTACGCCAAGCCCGGCACGCGGATCAGCCTGCTCGACTCCTCGCTCGGCCGCCTCGCCGTCCTGATCTGCGAAGACCTCGGACGCTCGATCGGCTGGGAGCGCGAACTGGAGGCGTGCGGCGTCTCCCACCTGCTCGTCCCGATCTTCTCCAAGCCGATCCTGGAGCACCGCTGGGAGGACCAGGGCGCCGAGCGGCAGGTCGCGGGCCTCGGCACGTGGGTGGCGGTGTCCAACAGCCTCGCGGTCGGCGCCGCCATCCCCGACGACGAGCTCCCCGGCACCCGCTACACCTGCCTCGTCTCCGGCCCGAAGACGCTGCGCCGCGAGGCGTACGCGACCGAGCGCCAGTTCGGCGTGTCCAGGACGGGCGCCGAACTCGGGCGGCTGCCCACGTCGGAGCTGCCGCGCGTCTTCCCGGGCGCGGCGTACGACGTCTGGCACGAGCACTGGCAGGACGACAAGTAGTCCTCGCCCGGCGGGCGGCTCACTCCACGGTGAAGGGCTGCGGGCTGGTGGCGGTGCCGTCCGGGGTGTTCACGATCGGGGGCCCCGAGGTCGCGCCCGCGGGGACCGTCGCCCGCACGAGCGTGTCGGTCGCGTCGGTGATCGACGCCCGCACCCCGCCGAACCGGACGTCCGTCGCGGACGCCAGGCCGCTGCCGTGCAGGGTGACCGCGGCGCCGACCGGCCCGCTGACCGGGTCCAGCCCGCTGATCGCCGGCGCGGGCGCGTGGTCGCGGCCCGGCCGCGCGGGCGCCAGCAGGGTCGCGAACACGGCGCGGAACTTCTCCGCCGTCTCGCGGGAGAACTGCCCGACGAGCGCGGCGATGGCCGCGACCCCGTACGGGTTGACGTCGGACGGCCCGCCCAGCGGCGAGGTCAGCCCGCCCCGCACGACGAGGTAGACGACCAGCCCGAACAGCGCCCCGATGAACGGCAGCAGCAGGTACATCATCAGCCAGCTCCGGCGCAGCGCGCGGTTCCCGACGTACCAGTAGAACGAGCGCAGGACGTGCGCGATCGAGCCGAGCGCGCCCGCCGCCATCACGACCACGAACAGGCTCGTCTCGCGGGACATGGCCGCCGACCACCCGGCCAGATGCAGGGTCTTGGACGTCGGCACGATCTCGGTGCGCCCGTCGGGCCCGAGCTGCGGCCCCGGCGGCCACGCCTGGACCAGGACGATCACCAGCACCGCCGTGAGGATCATCAGCACGGCGAACACGACCACGATGTCGCGGGTGCGGGCGTACTCGGATCCGACCGGCGACTCCGTCACGGGCTCTCCCCCCCGGGTGTGTTCTCTTGTGCTTGCGGTTCCTGCCGGATATCGAGGACGCGCCGGTCAGTGTTTCTTTATGCCCCGATCAAGCGCGTCCCAAGAATCCGACAATCCATTGCAAATTGGTGGAGTCTTCATTAATGGTTCGCGGATCGCCGAGTACGCGACCGTACTCTCCCGCCATGCGCCGAACAGCAGCAGCACTCGCGGCCGTCCTGACCAGCGCCGGCCTCGCGGCCGGGGTGCCGGCGGCCGCCGCGGCGGAGCCGTCCGCCTGCGACACCCCCGCCGACCACCGGATCGCCGACGTCCAGGGCGGCGGCGACACGAGCCCGGTGGCCGGGACGACCGTCCGGGTCGAGGGCGTCGTCACCGCGGACTTCCAGCGCTCAGACCAGCTCAGGGGCTTCTTCGTCCAGGACCCGGCGCCCGACCGTGACCCGCGGACCTCCGACGGGATCTTCGTGTACTCGACGCAGGAGGTCGCGGCGGGCGACCGGGTGCTCGTGACGGGCAAGGCCGTCGAGTACAACGGGCTCACCGAGCTGTCGCCGGTGTCCGCCGTGGACGTCTGCGGCACGGGGAACCGGGTCGCTCCAGCGCGTGTCCGGCTCCCGCTGCGGGACGGCGCGACCCTGGAACGGTACGAGGGCATGCTGCTGCGGTTCGAGCAGCGGCTCACCGCGACCGAGACCTACACGCTCGGACGGTACGGCGAGGTCACCGTCTCCGCCGGCGGCCGCCTCTTCCAGCCGACCGACGGGCACGGCTCGACGCAGGAGCGCAACGACGCGCTGCGGCTGCTCGTGGACGACGCGTCGAGCGTCCAGAACCCGGAGACGATTCCCTACACCGACCCGCGCGTCCTGCGGCTCGGCGACTCGACGTACGGGCTGACCGGCGTCCTGAACTACGGGTTCGGCAAGTACCGGCTGGAGCCGACCCGGACGGCGCGTTTCGCCCGCACGAACCCGCGCCCGGTGAAGCCGCGGCACGTCGGCGGCGACGTGCGCGTCGCGAGCTTCAACACGCTCAACTGGTTCACGACGCTGAACAGGCGCGGCGCGGACACGGCGGAGGAGCAGGAGCGCCAGCTCGCCAAGCTGACCGCCGCGCTGAAGGGCCTGGACGCCGACGTCGTCGGGCTGATGGAGGTCGAGAACAACGGCGACACCGCCGTCAAGGCCCTCGTCGACCGGCTGAACCAGAGCGCGGGCGCCGGGACGTACGCCTGGGTGCGGCACCCGTACCCGGGGACGGACGAGATCCATGTCGCGCTCATCTACAAGCCCGCGAAGGTGACGCCGTCCGGTGCGGCGCGCTCCTCGGAGGACCCGATCTTCGACCGGCCCCCGCTGGTGCAGACGTTCCGCCCGGTGCGCGGCACGACGCCCGTCACGGTGATCGTGAACCACTTCAAGTCCAAGGGCTGCGACGGCGCCCAAGGGCCGGACAAGGACCAGGGCGACGGGCAGGGCTGCTACAACGCCCGCCGCGTCGCGCAGGCCAAGGCGATCGGCGCGATCGCGGCCGGCGCGCAGAACCCCCTCGTCCTGGGCGACCTCAACGCCTACACGTCCGAAGACCCGGTGGACGTGCTGAGGGGCGCCGGTCTCGCCGGGCAGACGGAGCGGTTCGTCCGTCCGGGCGAGCGGTACTCCTACGTTTTCGAAGGGCAGGCGGGCGAGCTGGATCACGTGCTGGCCGGACGGGCCCTCTCGCGGCGCGTGACCGGCGCGACGATCTGGCACATCAACAGCGACGAGCCCGTGTTCCTCGACTACAACACAGAGTTCAATCCGGCCCGGTTCTACAGCCCGGACGCGTTCCGCTCGTCCGACCACGACCCGGTCCTGCTGGGGCTGCGGCTGCGTTGAATCTGTTGGCCGGTCGTCCAAGAAAAAGGGCGGCCGGCCCCTCGCGCACGGCGATCACGAAGCGTATGATCTACATCACTTTCGCTAGTGATCGGTGTGTTCGCATGACAGAAGCAGTTTCCGCCGCCTCCGTCCCCGCGTCCGCCCCCGGTACCGCGTTCGGCATCGGCGCCGACGGGACCTACACCCGGCTCGGCCAGGTGGCCGCGTTCGTCGGCGGCGTCCTCACGATGTTCGCGTTCCTGCCGCTGCTCGTGGTCGCCGCGATGCTCTACACGAAGTCGGAGACCGTGTTCGCCGAAGACCCCGCGCGGGCGCGGAGGCTGGTGAACTGGTCGTGGGTCAGCATCGGGGTCCCCTCGGTGATCGCCGTTCCCGTGCTGACCTTGGTCGTTGTCAACCTGCTGCTCGGGTAGCGGGAAGACGACGGGCGCGCCGGGGGTTGTCGCTCGTTATGAGCGTTTCCTTCTCCGTCCTTGATCTCGCGCCCGTCGTCAGCGGCTCCACGTCCGGCCAGGCGCTGCGCAACACCCTCGGCCTGGCCCGGCACGCCGAGCGGCTCGGCTTCCACCGGTACTGGCTGGCCGAGCACCACGCGATGCCCGGCATCGCCAGCTCGGCGACGGCGGTGCTGATCGGGCAGGTCGCGGCGGTGACGTCGACGATGCGGGTCGGGTCTGGCGGGGTGATGCTGCCGAACCACGCGCCGATGGTGGTCGCGGAGCAGTTCGGGACGCTGGAGGCGCTGTATCCGGGACGCATCGACCTCGGGCTCGGCCGTGCGCCCGGCACCGACCAGGCGACGGCGCTGGCGCTGCGGCGCTCCCCCGAGGCCCTGTCGGTGGACGACTTCCCCGAGCAGGTCGCCGAGCTGCGCGGCTACTTCGCCGCGGACGGCAAGGTGACCCCGGCGGCGGGCAACGAGCCGCCGGTATGGCTGCTCGGATCCAGCGGATACAGCGCGCGGCTGGCGGGGCTGCTCGGGCTGCCGTTCGCGTTCGCGCACCACTTCAGCGCGCAGAACACCGTCCCGGCGCTGCACCTGTACCGGGAGTCGTTCCGTCCGGGGGCGCTGGACGAGCCGTACTCGATGATCGGCGTGTCGGTCACGGCGGCCGACACCGACGAGCGGGCGCTGGAGCTGGCGCAGCCGCAGGCGCTGGCGTTCCTGCGGCTGTGGCGGGGCGCGCCCGGCCCGCTGCCGTCGCCGGAGGAGACCGCGGCCTACCCGTACACGACGCTGGACCGGCAGATGATCGACGCGCGGCTCGCCGACCAGGTGGTGGGCGGGCCCGAGACCGTCCGGGCGCAGATGGACGCGCTGATCGAGCGGTCCGGCGTGGACGAGGTCATGGTGGTGACGCAGGTGTACGACCACGCCGACCGGCTGCGTTCCTACGACATCCTCGCCGATCTCTACAAGGACAGCTTCGCGCCCAGCCCGATCTGATCAGCGCGGTGTGACCTGGAAGTTGAACGGGATGGTGCCGGGGTCGGGCAGGACGGTGCCGCCGTCGACGCTCAGCACCGCGCCGTTCACGTAGGACGACTCCGGGCCGAGCAGCCACATGACCGCCGCCGCGGCCTCGGCGGGGGTGCCCGCGCGGCCCTGCGGGACGAGCCGGGTGACCTCGCCGTACGCCTCCTCCTGCGAGAGGCCGTGCGGCTCGCCGAAGTAGCCCATCTCCATGTCGGACATCTCGGTGCGGATCCAGCCGGGGCACACGACGTTGGCGCGGACGCCCCGCGGCCCGTAGTCCACCGCGATCGTCTGGGTCAGCATCGTCAGCCCGGCCTTGGACGTGGCGTAGGCGGCGCAGTCGAACGGGACGCGCAGCGACGCCACCGACGACACCGCGACGAGCGCCCCCTCCGTCTCGATCAGGTGCGGCAGCGCGGCCTTGGCCAGCAGGAACACCGAGGTCAGGTTGGTCTGGACGGTGACGTTCCAGTCGTCGAGCGACAGGTCGAGGACGCCGCCGTTGCGGAGAACGCCCGCGTTGGCGACGACGCCGTCGAGCCGCCCGTGCGCGGCGACGACGCCGGACACCAGATCGGTGACGGCCTCCGGGTCGGACACGTCGCAGACGCGGGGCTCGGCCCCGGTCTCGGCGGCGACCCGTTCGAGGGACTCCTTGCGCCGCCCGCAGATCACGACGGTGTCGCCGCGTCCGGCGGCATCGGCCGCGACGGCGGCGCCGATCCCGCTGCCCCCGCCCGTGACGATCAGAACCCGTTGCATGTCCGTCTCCTCAATCCTTGATCGCCGGTTCACCGAGATAGGCCGCGTGCAGCACGTCGGGGGCCTTGCGCAGCGGCGCCGCCGGGCCGCTGTGGGTGAGCCGCCCACCGGCCAGGACGTGCGCGGTGTCGCCGATCTCCAGGGCGAGCGTCGCGAACTGCTCGACCAGCAGGACCGCCGCGCCGCCGTCCGCGAGGGCGCGGACGGCGGGCAGCAGCCGCTTCACGATCACCGGGGCGAGGCCGAGCGACATCTCGTCGATCAGCAGCACCGACGGCGACATCGACAGCGCGCGGGCCAGCACGACCATCTGCTGCTCGCCGCCCGACAGCAGCCCCGCCTGGACGTCCATGCGCTTGGTCAGCTCGGGGAACAGTTCGAGCGCGCGGTCGCCGCCGGTGCCGCGCCGCGCGACGCGCAGGTTCTCCGCGACGGTGAGGCCGCTGAAGACCGTCCGGCCCTGCTCGACGAGCGCGATGCCGCGCTTGGCGCGCGTCACCCGGTCGAGCCCGGTGAGGTCGTCGCCGTCGCCGGTCAGCTTCCCCGAGGTGATCGGCAGGACGCCCGCGATCGCTTCGAGGAGGGTCGTCTTCCCGGCGCCGTTCGGGCCGAGCAGGACGGTGACCTCCCCGGTCGTGACGGTCAGGGTCACGTCCCGCACGATCGGGGCGCCGCCCCGGCCGACCGACACGTCCTCCAGCTTCAGCTCTTTCACGTGAGGGCCACCTCGTCTCCCAGGTAGGCGCGGGCCACTTCGGGCTTCGCGAGGACCTCGGCGGGCGGCCCCGCCGCGATCACCGTGCCCGCGTCGAGGACGACGATCGTCGCGCAGGCCCGCCGGACCATGTCCAGATCGTGCTCGATGAGCAGCACCGACGCGCCGAACTTCGCCGGCACCTCGATGAGCCGGTCGGCGAGCGCGAGCGACTCGGCGTGGGCGAGCCCGGCGGCGGGCTCGTCCAGCACGATCAGCTTGGGCCGGGCGAGGATCGCGGCGGCCACCTCCAGCAGGCGGCGGCTGCCGACGTCCAGGTCGAGGACGTGCGCCTCCATCGGCGGGCAGCCGAGGAAGTCGCGGACCTCCTCCAGCTCGTCCCGCGTGACCGTGCGGTGCGCGGCGAAGCGCAGGTAGGCGCCGACGGTGAGGCCGGTCGGGACGCGGTCCTGCTGGAAGGTGCGGCGCAGCCCGGCGGCGGCGCGGCGGTGCACGGGCATCCCGTCCAGGCTGCGGCCGTCGAGCGCGACGGTCCCGGTGGCGTCCCTGAGGAAGCCGGACAGCGCGTCGGTGAGGGTCGACTTGCCCGCGCCGTTCGGGCCGATGAGGCCCATGACGGTGCCTTCGGGGACGGTGAGGTCGACGTCCTGCAGCGCGGCGACCTGCCCGAACCTGACCGTCAGGCCTTCGGCCTTCAGCAGCGGCTTGTCGCCGAGCGGCGGTGTGCCACCCTCCGACGTCTCGCGCGGCGGCGGGGTGGGTGTGGGCCTTCGCAACCGCAGCCGCCTGGCCAGCCCCTCCATGATGCTGCTGCCCTGCGACAGCGCCTGGACGGCGCCGACGCCGAACAGCACGTTCGCCCAGTCCTGCGAGATCCCGGCGCGGCGGAAGAACTCCGGCACGAACATGATCAGGAAACCGCCGAACATGGCGCCGAAGATGAACTCGCTGCCCGCCATCACCGCGACGACGAACAGCGCCAGCGACGCGATCACCCCGAAGTTCTGCGCGGTGATCATGCCGACCTGCCCGGCGAGCAGCCCGCCCGCGAGGCCCGCCGCGAACGCGCTGAGCGCGAACGCCGACAGCTTTGCGCGGGCGACGCTCGTCCCGGCGGCGGCCGTGGCGCGCTCGGAGAACCGGACGGCCCGCCACGCCGCGCCCATCCGGGTGCGGCCGACCCATTCGACGCCCAGCGCGAGGACGACGAACAGCAGCCCCGCGTAGACGAAGTACTGCCGGTCGGTCGCGATGAACTCGGGCCGCAGCACCTGCTGGTAGGTGTCGACGCCGGGGAAGTTGACCGCGGAGACGACGACGGCCGCCGCCGCGGCGAACCCGAGCGTGACGACCGCGAGGTGCACGCCCCGCAGCCGCAGCGCCGGAAGGCCGATCAGGATCCCGAACGGCGTCGCGACGACGCCGCCCGCGATCGTCCACAGGATCAGCGTCCCGGGGGCGTTCCACACGTTGAGCTGCGCGACCGTCCAGGCGCCGACCGCGGCGAACGACAGCTGGCACAGCGAGTTCATGCCCGCGCGCCCGACGATGCCGAGGCCGAGCAGCGCGACCGCCGACACCAGCGCCGACGTCGCGAGGAACAGCCAGTACTGCGGCACGGCGACCGCCGCGACCACGACGACCAGCAGCGCCAGCAATGGTTGCCGTACAAAAGTGAGATCAACGCGCCGCATCCCACACCTCCCGCCGCTGGGACCAGATCAGGATCGCGAGGATCGCCAGGAACGGCACCGTGTCGCGGTACTGCTGCAACTCGGACACGTGCGCGAGCGCGCCCTGCAGCGCGCCGAGCCCGAGCCCGCCCGCGACCGTGAGGCCGAGGCTGCGGAAGCCGCCGACGAGCGCGGCGGCCCCCGCAGGAATGATCATCAGGGCCAGCGACGTCTGGTCGCTGGTCTGCTGCGGCGCGATGACCAGCAGCACCGCCGCCGACAGCAGCCCGGTGACCGCCCACATCAGCACGCCGAGCCGCCGCGACGGGATGGCGTGCAGCTCCGCGGTCGTCGGACGTTCCGACAGCGCGCGGAGCCGCAGCCCGAGGACCGTCCGGGTGAGGACGAGCCACGCCCCCGCCGCCACCGCGATCGACCCGGCGGTGCACACGGCAGCCGCCTGGGTGATCGTGATGTCGTTGACGGTGAAGAGCGAACCGCCGAACTGGCCGGGCATGCGGCGCGGGTCCGTCCCGAACGCCAGGTAGGACACGGCGAGCAGGCTGACCAGGAACGCGATCGAGATCGCGGAACGCTGGTCGGGGCCCGCCTCACCGAACCATCTGCCCATCACCCAGCCGAGCAGGGCGGCGCAGAGCGTCGCGGCGAGCAGCCCGGCGAGCGCGGCGAGGCCATAGGGCCAGCCGTGCTCGGCCAGGGCCGCCATCGTGTACACGCCGATCACGCCGATCGCGACCTGCGCGAAGTTGACGACCCTGACCAGCCGGAACATCAGCGTCAGGCAGAGGCCGAGCGCGGCGTACGCACCGCCGCCGGCGAGTCCTGCGATCGCTCCCTCAACCATTGGGCAGTTTGATCCAGTCGTCGGTGAGCACGGTCCAGCCGCCCTTGCCGTCCGGCTGGACGAACTTGGCGGCGAGGTTGGAGGCGTGGGCGTTGCCGGACCCGAACGCGAACGGCAGCCCGGTCATCTCCGAGGGCAGCGGCTTGAGGTTCTTCATCGCCTCGGTGACCGACTCGCGGGTGATGTCGCCCTTGATCGAGCGCAGCACCGTGACCAGGTGCTGGGCGGCCAGGTACCCGCCCTGCGCGAACGAGGTGAGCGGCAGCTTGTGCCGGGTCATGGTGTCCCGCCAGTCCTTGTTGGCCGGGGACTGCTCGTCGGTGTACGGCTCGAACTCCGACAGTGCGTTGATGTCCTTGCCGGCGCCACCGAGCGCCTTCGCCACCTCAACGCTGTAGGCGGGCGCGAGGAACAGCCACTTCATGCCCTTGACCTTCTGCGCCTGCGCGGCCTTCACCCAGCCGATCACCATGGGCTCGACGCCGTTGAACAGGACCGCCTCGCAGCCCGCGTCCCGCGCCCGCAGGATGTAGGGCGTGAAGTCGGTGGTGTTCGCCGACAGGCTCAGGTCGGTGATCAGCAGCTTCTTTCCGGTGATCTTGGACCAGCGGTCGACGCCCTCCTTGTAGGCGTTCGCGGTGCTGCCGATGATGACGAAGAACGCGCAGATCTTGTTCAGCTTCAGCGTCTCGGACGCGTAGTACAGCGACACCGTCGAGCCGAAGAACGGGCCGGTGTTGACCGGCGAGATGTTCGGCGAGCTGAAGCAGCCCGGGTCCACCCCGATCCCGCGCACGTCGGTGATCTTGTTCTGCTGGTAGAGCGGGCCGTTGACCTGGCAGTCGACCAGGCTGGCGCCGCCGGCGAGGGCGACGGCCTTCTTGTTCTGGATGACGTCGCGGGCGGCGAGCGCGGCGCTGGCCGGGTCGCCCTTGTCGTCGGCCGCGGTGTAGGCGATCTTGCGTCCGTTGATGCCGCCCTTGGCGTTGACGTCGTCGAACACGGCCTTGGCCGCGGCCGACGCCTCGGGGAAGGTGACCGGGCCGCTCAGCGTCGACACCGACCCGATGTTGATCGGCCCGTCGGACCCGGTGCCGGAACCGGAGCCGCAGGCGGCCAGGGGCAGGGCGAGGACGGCGGCGGCGAGGATACGTGCGATATGTGAGGTTCGCATGTCAGAGACCTTCGGTGCTGTGGACGACACCGCCGTCGAAGACGGTCATCGCGACGGGGACGTCCGGGAGGTCGTGCGGGTCGAGCGAGGTGATGGTGCCGTCGAGGACGGTGACGTCGGCGACCCTGCCGGGTTCGAGGGTGCCCTTCCAGTCCTCGGCGAAGTCCTGCCAGGCGGCGTTGACGGTGTAGGCCCGGACGGCGTCGGGCAGCCCGACGCATTCCTCCGGCCCGTACACCCTGCCGCTGGCCTTCGACTCGCGCAGCATCATCGCCGCGATGCCCTGCCGCCAGTTCGGGTAGGTGACGGGGGCGTCGGAGCTGGCGGTGACGGGGATGCCCGCCTCCAGCGCCGAGCGGACGGGGTACTGGTAGGCGGCCCGTTCGGGGCCGAGCATCTCTGCCAGCATGTCGACGATCGTCCATTTGATCGCCGGGTTCATGTTCGCGCCGAAGCGGTGCTCGGCGAGCTTGCGGAGGCTCTGTGGCCCCGGGAGGTCGGCGTGGATGACGTAGTGCCGCGGATCGTCGCGGGGGTGCTGGATCTGCGCGGCCTCCAGTGCGTCCACGACGGCGTCGAGGGAGCGGTCGCCGGTGACGTGCACGCCGAGCTGGTGCCCGGCGATGTGCGCGAGGCGGATCATCTCGTTCAGTTCGGTGGTGCGGTGCGCGTCGGACGCGCCGTGCACGCAGAGGCAGCCGAAGCCGCCGCCGGTGTACTCGTCGCGCATCCACGCCGTCTTGTTGGGCGGGGTGCCGTCGGCGAAGAGCTTGACGCCGATGACGCGGAGGAGGCGCGGGTCGACGTCCTCCGGGACGCGGGCGCTGGCGAGGCCCTCGGCGATCTCGGCGACCGAGCCGCCCATGCCGTGGAGCATCAGCAGGACGCTGACCCGGGCGCCGAGGTCGCCGGCGCGGGCGAGGTCGCCGTAGACGTCCAGGGTGAGCTGGTCGGACGCGCCCGCGAACAGGCTCTTGCCGCCGGGGCCGAGGCCGGGCTCGGTGTAGCTGGTGATGCCCTCCCGGTGCAGGACGGCGACGTTCTCCCGGATGGCCTGCTCGATCTCCGCGCGGGTGAAGGCGGGCAGGCGGCCCTGGATCAGCTCCTGCGCGCCCTCGGCGAGCAGCCCGGTCGGGTTGCCCGCGCCGTCGGTGTGGACGACGCCGCCCTCGGGGACGGCGGTGTCGCGTGTGACGCCGGCCAGTTCGAGGGCGCGGGAGTTGACCCAGGTGAGGTGGCCGGTGAAGTCCTGGAGGTAGACGGGGTGGTTCGGGGCCACGGCGTCCAGGTCGGCGCGGTCGGGCATCCGGCCGCCCTCACCGCACTCGGACAGGTAGCCGGGGTCCCAGCCGTAGCCGCGGATCCACTCGCCCTCCGGGATGCGGGACGCGGCCTCCTTCACCGACTCCTGGATGTCGGCGATCGACCGCACGGTGGGGAACGCGACGTCGATCGCCAGCGGCGGCCGGGTCGTGCCGAACGCGGCGCCGTGCAGGTGCGAGTCGTTGATGCCGGGGAGCGCGGTGCGCCCCCGCAGGTCGACGATCTGCGTGCGCGGCCCGGCCAGCGCGCGGATCTCGTCGGTGCCGCCGACCGCGCTGATGGTCCCGCCGGTGATCGCCAGCGCCCGCGCCTTGGAGAACTCCGCGTCGACGGTGAGGACCTCGCCGTCCAGCAGCACCAGGTCCGGGGTCGCGTCCATAGCCATCCCTCGCACTCCGTCCCTCGCCCCTCGGGGGTGAAAATTTGGGCCCAAACGTATTGCGAACGTACGGGGCCCGATATCGGGGGGTCAATAACGGACGCGTAACGGAGTGACGCCGTTCACAGGTACCCGGGCATGCCGGAACCGCCGGCCCCCGCTGGGGGCCGGCGGTCATCGTTCGCGCAGGTCAGCCCGTGAACGCCGCCTCAAGGACGGCGAGGCCCTCGGCGAGCAGTTCCTCCGGGATGACGAGCGGCGGCAGGAAGCGGACGACGTTCCCGTACGTCCCCGTCGTCAGCACGAGCAGCCCCGCCGCGTGGCAGCGCGCCGCGATCCGCGCGGTCAGCTCCGGATCGGGGTCCTTCGTGCCCGGCCGCACCAGCTCGATCGCGATCATCGCGCCGCGGCCGCGGACGTCCCCGATCTCGGGATGCTTCGCGGCGAGGGCCCGCAGCCGGGGCAGCATGATCTCGCCGATCCGGCGGGCGCGCTCGGTGAGCTTGCGCTCCTCGATCTCCTCCAGCACGGCCAGCGCCGCCTCGCAGGCCAGCGGGTTTCCGCCGTAGGTGCCGCCGAGCCCGCCGCCGTGGACCTTGTCCATGATGTCGGCGCGGCCGGTGACGCCGGCGAGCGGCAGCCCGCCCGCGATGCCCTTCGCCGTCGCGACGAGGTCCGGGACGATGCCCTCGTGCTCGCAGGCGAACATGTCGCCCGTCCGGGCGAAGCCGGTCTGCACCTCGTCGGCGATGAACAGGATGCCGTTGGCGCGGCAGAACTCGGCGAGCGCGGGCAGGAACCCGGGCGCGGGCTCGATGAACCCGCCCTCGCCCTGGATCGGCTCGATCAGCACGGCCGCGACGTTCGTCGCGCCGATCTGCTTGCCGATCTGGTCGATCGCCTGCGCCGCCGCCTCCGGCCCGCAGTTCTCCGGCCCGGTCGGCCAGCGGAACGGGTAGGCCAGCGGCATCCGGTAGACCTCGGGCGCGTACGGGCCGAACCCCTGCTTGTACGGCATGTTCTTCGCGGTCAGCGTCATCGTCAGCAGCGTCCGGCCGTGGTAGCCGTGGTCGAACACGACGACCGCGTCCCGGCCGGTGGCGTACCGGGCGATCTTGACGGCGTTCTCCACGGCCTCCGCGCCGCTGTTCACCAGGAACGAGCGCTTCTCGTGGTCGCCGGGCGTGATCCGGTTGAGGTTCTCGCACACCGCGACGTACGACTCGTACGGCGCGACCATGAAGCACGTGTGGGTGAACCGGTCCGCCTGCGCCTTCACCCGCTCGGCGACCCGCGGGTTGGCGTTGCCGACGCCGGTGACCGCGATGCCGGAGCCGAAGTCGATCAGCGAGTTGCCGTCGGCGTCGACGACCACGCCGCCGTCCGCGTCCGTCACGTACACCGGCAGCACGCTGCCGACGCCCGGCGGGACGGCCGCCGTCCGGCGCTTGTGCAGCTCCTGGGAGCGCGGGCCGGGGATCTCGGTCACGACGCGGCGCTCCTGCGGGAGGCGCGTGCCGGGTGCGGTCGGGGCAGGGTCCTGGCTGGTCATGGCCTGAACATAGGTCCGCGGCGGCCTACGATGAACCGTACGGGACGGCGAAATCCGCCCCTTGGGATAGACACTTTGCACAGGGATTGCGATGCCGCCCACTCTGGCCACCGTGGCCGCCCTCCCGCAGCTCGGCCTCCGGTCGCTGACCGGGCCGCTGCCGGACACGCCCGTCGTGTGGGTCGCGGTCAGCGAGCTGGAGGACCCGACGCCGTTCCTGGAGGGCGGCGAGCTCGTCCTCACCACGGGCATGCGGCTGAGCGGGGCGAACGCCGCCGGATACGTGTCCCGGCTGGTCGGACGGGGTGTGGCGGGGCTCGGGTTCGCGGTCGGCGTCATCCACGACGACGTCCCGCCCGAGCTGATCACCGCGGCGCGGGACCAGGGCCTGGTCCTGCTGGAGGTGCCGCGCCCGACCCCGTTCATCGCGATCGGCAAGGCCGTGTCGCGGACGCTCGCCGCCGAGATGTACGAGGACGTGACCCGCGCGTTCCAGGCGCAGCGCGAGCTGACCCGCGCCGCGCTGACCGGCCCCGGCGCGCTCGTCGCCCGGCTGGCGCGGCTGCTCGGCGGGTGGGCGCTGCTGCTGGACGCGTCCGGGGCCGTCCTGCACGCCGAGCCCGCCGCCGCCCGGACGCGCGCCGACGCCATCGCACCGGAACTGGCTCGCCTGCGCCGAAGCCGTCCCGCCGACGGGGGCGCGGCGGCGAGCGTGGCGCTGGCCCTGCCGGACGATCACATCGTCGTCCAGCGGATCGGGCTCGGCGGGCGCCCGCGCGGCTTCCTCGCCGTCGGGACGGGCGCGCCGCTCCCCCACGTCGCGCACACGATCGTCGGCGCGGCGGTCGCGCTGCTCACGCTCCAGTCGGAGACGCCGCGCACCGGCCGCGCGCTGCGGGCCTCGCTCGCGGCGCTGCTGCTCGGCCGTCCCGGCGACGCGCCCGCGGTGCCGCGCGGGCCGGTGCGCGTGCTGGCCTGCGCGGGCGGGCCCGCCGTCCTCGACGTCCTGGAATCCGACCCCGCCGGGGCGAGGTGCCTGACGCTCCCCCTCGACGGGCGCGCGGCCGTGATCGTCCCGGACGAGGTGATCAACACGGTCGAGCCGCTCCTGGCCGCCACCGGCCCGATCGGCGTCTCCGACCCCGCCGCCGGCGACCTCGGAACCGCCCTGCGCCAGGCCGAGGAGGCCCTCGCGGCAGCCACCAGATCGCACCAGGACGCCGTCCACTACTCCGCGCTGCCCGGCCAGGGCGTCCTCCGGCTCCTGGACCCGGGCCTGGCACACGCCTTCGCCGACACACTCCTCGCACCCCTCCGCGAGGAAGACCTGGTCGAGACCGTCCGGGCCTACGTGGCCGCCAACGGGCAGGGCGAGGCGGCGGCGCGGGCGCTCGGCGTCCACCGGCACACGCTCCGGTCCCGGATGCGCAAGGCCGCGGAAGTACTCGGGCGTGACCCGGACGACCCGGCCGTCCGCGCGGAACTGTGGATCGCGCTCGCCATCGCGTCCAATCCCGGCGACCGGATTGGACATCGTGGAGACTCGCATACGCGCCCGCCGGGGATAGCGTGAAGCCATGAACGTGACCCCATTCTGGCTGGCCGGCCGGCCCGAGACCGGTGACGGTGAGCTGACCGTTACGCATCCCTATGACGGCCGCGTGGTCGGGACGGCGGCCGTCCCGACCCCCGGGCAGGTGGAGGAGGCCGTCGCCGCCGCGCACGCGATCCGCGCGCAGGCCGCCGCGCTGCCCCTGCACGTGCGGGCCGAGGCGCTCGCGCACGTGTCCGCGCGGCTCGCCGAGCGGGCCGAGGAGGTCGCCCGGCTGATCACCGGCGAGAACGGCAAGCCGCTGCTGTGGGCGCGCGGCGAGGTGACCCGCGCGATCTCCACGTTCCGGTTCGCCGCCGAGGAGGCCCGCCGCTTCAGCGCCACCACCCAGCGGCTCGACACCGACCCGGCCGCCGAGGGCCGGCTGGCCTACATCACCCGCGTGCCGAGGGGCCCGGTGCTCGGCATCTCGCCGTTCAACTTCCCGCTGAACCTCGCCGCCCACAAGATCGCCCCGGCGATCGCGGCGGGCACGCCGATCGTCCTCAAGCCCGCCCCGGCGACGCCGCTGTCCGCGCTGCTGCTCGGCGAACTGCTCGCCGAGACCGACCTGCCCGCCGGGATGTTCTCCGTCCTGACGGTCCCGAACGACCGGGCGTCCGCGCTGGTCGACGACCCGCGCCTGCCGATCGTGTCCTTCACCGGATCGGTGCCCGTGGGCTGGGCGATCAACGACCGGGCGCCGCGCAAGCACGTCACGCTCGAACTCGGCGGGAACGGCGCGGCGGTCGTCCTGCCGGACGCCGACCTCGACTGGGCCGCCAAGCGGATCGGCCTGTTCTCCAACTACCAGGCCGGGCAGAGCTGCATCGCCGTCCAGCGCGTCTACGTGGACCGCTCCGTCTACGACGAGTTCCTGCCGAAGCTCGTCGAGACGGTCGGCTCCCTCGTCACCGGCGACCCGTGGGACGACAAGACCCAGGTCGGGCCGCTCGTCAGCGAGGAGGCCGCCGAGCGCGTCGAGTCCTGGGTGGACGAGGCCGTCGCCGCCGGGGCGAAGGTCCTGACCGGCGGCACCCGCGAGGGCGCCGCGTACGCGCCCACGGTCCTGGCGGACGTGCCCGCCGACGCCAAGGTGTCCCGCGAGGAGGTCTTCGGCCCGGTCATGTTCGTCCAGGCCGTGGACGGTGTCGACGACGCGTTCGCGAAGGTCAACGACTCCAAGTTCGGGCTCCAGGCGGGCGTGTTCACCCGCAACCTCGACATCGCGTTCCGCGCGCACCGCGAGCTGGACGTCGGCGGCGTCGTGATCGGCGACGTCCCGTCCTACCGCGCCGACCAGATGCCCTACGGCGGCGTGAAGGACTCCGGTGTCGGCCGCGAGGGCCTGCGCTCCGCGATGGCCGACTACACCGAGGAGAAGGTCATGATCCTCACGGGCCTCCCCCTCTAGCTCCGCCGCCGGGGCCCTGCGCACAATCCCGTGCGCAGGGCCCCGGCCGCTTCGGACAGCGCCTCCTGGAAGCGTCCGCCCAGCGACCACATGTTCACGAAGCCGTGGACGAGGTCGTCCTGCCGCCGCGCCGCGACCGGCACCCCGGCCTCCTCCAGCCGCCGCGCGAACGCCTCGCCCTCGTCCCGCAGCGGGTCGAACCCGGCGGTGACGAGGTAGGTCGCCGGGAATCCGCTCAGATCCTGGGCGAGCAGCGGGGAGGCGGCAGGGTCGGCGCGCCGCTCCTGCGGGCAGTAGTGGTCGCTGAACCAGATCATGTCGGCGTCGGTGAGGTAGAAGCCGTCCGCGAATAGCTCCCGCGACCGCCGCCTGACCGTCATGTCGGTCGCCGGGTAGAACAGCAGCGCGAAGTCGGGCCTGCGCTCGGCGAGCAGGCCGACGACGGCCGCGAGGTTGCCGCCCGCGCTGTCGCCACCGACCGCGACGGCCGCCGGATCGGCGTCCAGCGTCCCGGCGTTCGCCACCGCCCACGTGTAGGCGGCCACCGCGTCCTCGGTCGCCGCCGGATACCGGTGCTCAGGGGCGAGCCGGTAGGCCACCGACAGCACCCGCACGCCGGCGTGCACGGCCAGGTACCGGCACACCGTGTCGTGCGTGTCGAGGTCGCCGATGACCCATCCGCCGCCGTGGTAGAAGACGAGCAGCGGAGACCCCTCCGGCAGCCCCTTCGGCGTGTAGAGGCGCGCTGGGACGCCGCCCGCGTCGACGTCCCGCGTCCGCACCGGACGTGCGGGTACCCGGTCGAGATAGCTCTGCCCGCGCCGGAGACCGCGCCGGGCCTCCTCCACCGTGGGCGCCGACAGGTGCCCGCCCTCCAGCCGCGTCATCCGCAGCAGGAGCTGGGCGTCCAGGTCGAGGCGCTGCCCGTCCAGCCGCACCGGCGCGCCCGCGATCAGCCGCTTGACCGGCCCCGGCAGCCCGAACACCGCGCGGAGCAGGCCCCGTGTGACCGGGGGCGGCACCATGTCACTCAATCGCGGCATATTTCCTCCGGGGGTCGCTGCGGCGCCGCCGATCGTAGCGCCCGGTCCCGGCCGTCCGGAGTGCCCGGTCGGGGCGCGGGATCAGCAGGCCGGCGAGGGCGCCGGCCAGGGACAGCGCGCCGCTCACCGCGATGGCGGGGGCGAAACCGTCGGCGAAGGTCTGCGCGGTGCCGTAGCCGCCCCGGGCCGAGAACACCGCCGCGAGGATCGCCACGCCGAACACGCCGGCGAACTGCCGCACGGTGTTGAAGACGCCGGACGCCTTGCCGATCTCGGGCGGCGCGACGGCGTTGATGATCGAGGTCTGCGCGGCGGGCATCGCCATGCTGACCCCGGCGCCCGCGAGGATCATCGGCGCGATGAGCTGCGTGTAGGCCATCGACGGGGCGGCGACGAGCCCGATCCAGATCATCCCGGCGGCCTGCATGGCCAGCCCGGCGGAGGTGAGCGTCCGGGACCCGACACGGTTCACCAGCGCCCCCGCGACCGGTGCCACCACCGTCACCGTCGCCGTCCACGGGACGAGGTGCAGCCCTGTGGCCAACGGTCCCTTCCCCAGTCCCGCCTGGACGAACTGCGCCAAAAAGAACAGCGAGCCATACAGCGACGCGTACATGAAGAGCCCGGCGGCGTTGGCCGCGGAGAAGCCGCGCGAGCGCAGCAGCCGCATCGGCACCATCGGGTGCGGGACGCGCAGCTCCCAGGCCACGAACGCCGCCAGCAGCACCGTCCCGGCCACCAGCGCGCCGACCACCTCGAACGCGGCCCAGCCCGCGGCGTCCGCGCGGATCAGGCCCCAGACCAGCCCCAGCGCGCCGCCGGTCACCAGCACCACGCCGCCGAGATCGAACGAGGCCCCCGCGCCGTGGCTCTCCGGGACGCGCCGCGACACCAGCGGGATCACGGCCAGGCCGATCGGCACGTTGAGCCAGAAGATCCACTGCCAGGCCAGGCCCTCGGTGACGATCCCGCCGACCACCGGCCCGGCCACGACCGCCAGCCCGGTCAGCCCGGCGAAGATGCCCAGCGCCTTGGCGCGCCGCTCGGGCGGGAAACCGTTGCTGAGCAGCGCCATCGCCAGCGGCATCACCAGCGCCGCCCCGCCGCCCTGGACGGCCCGCGCGGCGATCAGCCAGCCGATCCCGGGGGCCAGCGCGCACGCCGCCGACGCGGCCGTGAACAGTCCGAGCCCGGCGGCGAACATCCGCCTGCGGCCGAGCCGGTCGCCGAGTGCGGCCCCGGTCATCAGCAGTGCGGCGAAGGTCAGGCTGTAGGCGTTCACCGTCCATTCGAGCTGTTCGAGGGTGGCGGACAGGTCCTGCCGGATGCTGGTCAGCGCGGTCGCGACCACCGTCGCGTCCAGCGCCACCATCAGCGACGCCGTCGCGGTCAGGCCGAGCAGCCAGCCGTTTGTCCTCTGCGCCATGCGCGCTCCTCCGGATTCTCGGGTGTTTCACCGGTCGCCTGTACAAACCGGCGGGAACGCGAGAATCAGCGGAGGGAACCCGACGACTTCGGGTGCCGTCGCCGGTCAGTACATGGGGAGGTACGTCCTGATGAAGACCGATGAGAGAGGGGCCGAGGAGTTCGCCCGGCTGACCGACCCTTTCCGGCGCGAACTGCTGGCCTACTGCTACCGCATGCTCGGTTCCGTCCACGACGCCGAAGACCTGGTGCAGGACATCTACCTGCGCGCGTGGCGCTCCTACGACGCGTTCGACGGCCGGGCGTCGCTGCGGACGTGGCTGTACCGGATCGCGACCAACACGTGCCTGAACGCGTTGCAGCACAGCAGCCGGCGGGTGATGCCGTCCGGGCTCGCCGCACCGGCGGACGATCCGCCGCCGCCCGGCAACTTCGCCCCCGAGGTGACCTGGCTGGAGCCGTTCGCCGGGCGGCTGACCGGCCGCGTCCCGGACGACCCGGCGGCGATCGTCGCGTCGCGGGCCGGGCTGCGGCTGGCGCTGATCGCCGCGCTGCAGTACCTGCCGGGCCGCCAGCGGGCCGTGGTGATCCTGCGCGACGTGCTGGCCTGGCCCGCCGCCGACGTCGCCGAGCTGCTCGGCATGACCGGCGCGGGGGTGAACAGCACGCTGCTGCGCGCCCGCGCCCGGCTGGCGCGGCTCGTCCCGGCCAGCGACGAGATCACCGAGCCGGACGACCCGGCCCGGCGCGAGCTCCTCGACCGGTTCGCCAAGGCCTTCGAGGCGGCCGACATCCCGACGATCACCCGGCTGCTGACCGAGCAGGCGGTCTGGGAGATGCCGCCCGTCCCGCAGTGGTTCGCCGGACGGGACGCCGTCGCCCGCCTGCTCGGCGTGCGGCTGTCAACCGTTCCCGGCAGCATCCGGCTGATCCCCACCGCCGCGAACGGCCAGCCCGCCTTCGCGATGTATTTGCGGCGTGATGACGGCGTCCTGCGCGCGCACTCCATCCAGGTGCTCGCAGTGTCCCGCTCAGGCATCACCCACGTTTCGAGCTTCATCGACCAGGAGTTGTTCGCCTATTTCGAGCTGCCCCTCGTGCTCCCGTGAGGGGGTTCGGTCAGGCGAGGGTGATGGTCACCGGCATCTGTTTTATGCCGTTGACGAAGTTGGAGCGGACGCGGGTCACGTCGCCGGCCAGGCGGATGTCGGAGAGGCGGGGCAGCAGTTCCTCGAACATGATGCGCATTTCCAGGCGGGCCAGGGCTGCGCCCAGGCAGTAGTGCGGGCCGCCCTTGCCGAAGGAGATGTGGTCGTTCGGGCTGCGGGTGATGTCGAAGCGGTGCGGGTCGGTGAAGACCGCCTCGTCGCGGTTGCCGGACGCGAACCACAGGACGACCTTGTCGCCCGCGGCGATCGGCGTCCCGTTCACCTCGGTGTCGCGGGTCGCGGTGCGGCGGAAGTGGTAGACGGGCGAGGCCCAGCGCAGGAACTCCTCGACGGCCGTGGGCATCAGGTCCGGCTCGGCGCGTAGGCGTTCGGCCTGGTCGGGGTGGTCGATCAGGGCGCGCATGGCGTGGGTGATGGCGTGCCGGGTCGTCTCGTTCCCGGCGACGACGAGCAGCAGGAAGTAGTTGTCGAAGTCGCGGGCGGAGAGGGGCTCGCCGTCCACGGGCGTCTGGTTGACGAGGCGGCTGATCAGGTCGGTGCCCGCGCCGCCGCGGCGGCGGGCGGCGAGCTCGCGGCCGTACTCGAAGACCTCCAGCGACGCGGGGCTGCGGAATGGCAGGTCGCGGTACCGCTCGCTCTCCGCGCTGTTCAGCAGGACGTCGGCGTACTCGGGGTCGGTGTTGGCGATGATCCGGTTGCCCCAGTCGATGAGGCGGCGGGTGTCGCCGTCGGGGACGTCCAGCATGCGGGCCAGCACGTTGATCGGGAAGTCGGCGGCGATGTCGGCGACGAAGTCGAACGTGCTGCCCGCGAGCGCGGCGTCGAGGGTGCGGGCGGTGAGGCCGCGCAGGAACATGGCGTAGCCGGCGACGGCGCGGGGCGTGAACTCGCGCGACAGCAGGCGGCGCATCGCGAGGTGCCGGGGGCCGTCCATCTCCAGCATGGAGCGGCGGATCTCGGCCTGCCGCTCGTCCACCTCTTCGAGGTTGACGAACTTCTCGGACGTGAACGTCGTCGAGTCGCGGTCGGCGGCGACGATGTCGGCGTGCCGGGTGAGGGACCAGAAGCCGCTGCCGCCGTCGGGTTCGGGGTTCCAGTGGACGGGCTCGGTCCGGCGCAACGTCTCGAACATCCGCCACGGGGTCGCGTCGTCCATGAAGTTGTCGAGGTCGGCGAGGTCGACGGCCAGGGTCTCGTTCGGCAACGGGCCTCCTTACGAGGGGCTCAGAGGTGGTACGCGTATTCGCGGAACTCCCAGTCGGTGACGTGGCGGCGGAAGCGCGCGACCTCGTCCCGCTTGTAGGTGAGGAAGGCGGTGACGAACTGCTCGCCGAGCACGTCCTTGAGGGCCTCGTCGGCGGCGAGGGCGTCGAGCGCGGCGGACAGGTCGCCGGGCAGGACGGGGGACTTGGCGGCGTCGTAGCCGTAGCCCTCCAGGGGCGGCGGGGCGGACGCCTTGTCGCGGACGCCCAGGTAGACGGCGGCGATCAGGCCCGCGATCCCCAGGTAGGGGTTGGCGCTGGCGTCCCCGAGCCGCACTTCGAGCCGGGCCGCCGCGCCGCGCTCCGGCGGGATCCGGACCATGGCGCTGCGGTTGTCCAGGCCCCAGTCGATCAGCCACGGGGCGAGGCTGTCGGGCCCGAACCGCTTGTAGGAGTTGATGGTCGGGTTGAGCAGGGCGGCGAGGGCGGGCGCGTGCTCCAGGATCCCGGCGATGGCGTGGTGGGCGGTCTCGGACAGGCCGTCGTCGCCGTCGGGGCCGTCGAAGACGTTGCGGCCTTCGGCGTCCTGGCAGGACAGGTGGACGTGGAAGCCGGAGCCGTCCTGGTCGTTGAACGGCTTGGCCATGAACGTGGCCATCCGCCCCTCGCTCCGCGCGATCTCCTGGACCGACGACTTGAACCGGAACGCCCGGTCGGCGGCGTCGAGCGCGGCGGAGTGGTCGATGTTGATCTCGAACTGGCCGCCGCCGAACTCGTGGTTGCCCATGGTGACGCCGAGGCCGAGGTCGCGCAGGTGCCGCAGGACGCGCAGGACGTGCCCGTCCGGGTCGCCCTTGCGCCCGGAGGTGTAGACGTTGCCGGGCGCGTCGGCGTAGCGGCGCCAGCCGGCGGGCGAGGACGGGTCGGGCTCGCAGAGGTAGTACTCGAACTCGGGCCCGGCGACGGCGTGCATGCCGAGCTCGCCCAGCTTGGCGATGGCGCGGCGCAGCACCTCGCGGGGCCCTTCGGGGCAGAGGTCCTCGCTCGCGGGCTCGTAGGCCTCGCCCAGGCAGGACGCGACGCCGTCCTCCCACGGGATCTTCGCCAGCGTCGACAGGTCGGGGCGGACGCAGATGTCGGGGAGCCCGGCGTCCATGCCGCCGGGAACCTCGACGGTCTCGCCGCCGGGGGTCGTGTGGTAGACGGCCCGGCAGAACGACAGCCCGTGGTCGACGACGGCCGGCAGCCGCTCGACGAGCACGTCACGGGCGCGTTCGATGCCGATCAGGTCGGGGTAGGACACCCGGACCACGTCGATCCCGTCGGCGGCCAGTTCCCTCACCACGTCCTCGACCGGTCGGCTCACGCGCACTCCCTCAAGTCATTTGGGTTCAAACCATATGGTGGACGGGCACTCCTGACAACACTTCACGGGAGAACGTGCTGATCACCAGGGTCCCGGGTGGCGATTATGCCTGGAAGGCACTATCGTACGGGCCCAAACAATCTGCCGGGAGGAACGTGGTGGCGACCGTCCAAGGCTTCCTGCACCCCAAGACCGCGACGGGCCGCTCGTCGCTGATCCCGAGCCCGCCGTGGCACTACTCCGGCGACCTGCTCACCGTCGAGTACCGCACGGACCCCGCGCGCGTCGCCGAACTGCTCCCCGAGCCGCTCGCCCCCGCCGCCGACGACCCCGGCGCGGTCGCGATCATCTGGGCCGACTGGCAGTCGTGCTCGGAGTCGGGCGAGGAGCTGCTCGACCCGGTCCGCGCGCAGTACAAGGAGTGCTTCGTCGTCGTCCGCTGCTCCTTCGAGGGGCGGACGTACTCCCGCTGCGTCTACATCTGGGTCGACAAGGACTTCGCCATCGCCCGCGGGCTGCACCAGGGCTATCCGAAGAAGCTGGGCTCCATCCACCAGACGCGTCCGCACCCGTACGGCCCCGCGCCGCGCCTGGGCGCCGGGAGCCGGTTCGGTGCCACGCTGGCCGCCGCCGACCGCCGCCTCGCGGAGGCCGTGGTGACGTTGCGGGAGCCGTCGGAGACGAACGGCTTCGTCAACGGCCACCCCATGGCGCACCACCGCTACCTGCCGTCCGTCGAGAACGGGCGGGGCCCGGCGCTGGACGAGCTGATCGAGTCCGGCGCGGCCGGCTTCGAGGCGGGCCAGGCGTGGCGGGGCGAGGCCGACCTGCGCCTGTTCGACGCCCCCACCGAGGAGCTCTCGCTGCTGACGATCGAGGAGCCCATCGCCGCCTACTACCGTCAGGTCGGCGTCATCTGGAACGGCGGCCGCCGCCTCGCCTGACCGCTCCGCCCGCTCCTGCCGGGTCGGACCAGGCCCGGCAAGGGTAGATTCGCCTTCCGGCCCCGTGACAGGGTCGTCAGCGCAGGGCCCCTTGGAGGACGCACCGTGACCGGGCACCACACACTGCAAGAGACCGAGCAGGCCATCCAGCGGCGGCTCGGCGACGTCCCGCTGCGGCACGACGCGATGATGGCGGTCTCCAACATCTACCGGGCGGCCGCCGCGATCCGGCAGCACTTCGAGAGCTCGGTCCTGCGCGGCGCCGACCTGACGTGGACCGCGTTCGTCGTCCTGTGGGTCGTGTGGATCTGGGACGAGATGGAGACGCGCCACGTCGCCGAGGAGGCGGGCATCTCCAAGGGGACGCTCACCGGGGTCGTCAAGACGCTGGAGGGGCGCGGCCTGATCGAGCGCGGCTCGCACGCCACGGACGGCCGCCTCGTCCTGCTGCGCCTGACCGTCAAGGGGCAGGAGCTGATGCGGGCGCTGTTCCCGGCGTTCAACGCCGAGGAGGCGTTCGTGGTGGACCGGCTGAGCGCCGACGACAACCGCGGCCTCGCGCAGACGCTCCGGTCGATCATCGAGCATCTGGAGGAGGAGGGCGACGAGCGGCGCGCCTCGCTGCGGGCCGAGTCGCCCCCGCCGCCGCGCCGCTCCGGCCGCCGCGCCTCCCGCGCCTGACCCTTGCCGCGCTTCGTTTGGGCCCATACGATATCGGGATGACACCACCGCCCCGCTTCGTGCTCGTGCTCAGCGAGAACTGGACGCTCACCACCGGCCGCGACCTGCCCACCCTCGTCCGGTGGGCGCGCGAGGCCGAGGACGCCGGCTTCGACGCCGTCATGGTCAGCGAGCACATCGTGCTCGGCCCGGACGCGGGCGCCAAGGGCGTGATGGGCAACCCGCGCGACTACGCCTACCCCGGCAACCAGGACCCGTTCACCCCCTGGCCCGGCTCGCTGATGCTGCTCGGCGCGATCGCGTCCGTGACGACGCGGATCAGGCTGGCGGCGGCGGCCGTCCTCGCCCCGCTGCGGCACCCCCTCGCGCTGGCCCGCGACATCGGCACGCTCGACCTGCTGTCGGAGGGGCGGCTCGTCGTCCAGCCGACCGTGAGCTGGAGCCGGGACGAGTACGCGGCGCTCGGCGTCCCGTTCGGCAAGCGCGGCGCGATCCTGGACGAGCAGCTGAAGATCTGGGACCTGCTGTGGCGCGGCTCCCCCGTCTCCTACGGCGGCACGCACTTCTCCTTCGAGGACGTCTACTTCGAGCCCCGCGCGTACCGTCCGGACGGGCCGCGCATGTGGTTCGGCGGGCAGCACCTCCACGACAGGCTGCTCGACCGGCTCGTGAAGTACGGGCACGGCTTCCACCCGCTGGGACGTCCCACGCCGGAGGAGACCGACCGGCTCGCCGCCGCGATGGCCGCCGCCGGCCGCGACGCCGCCGACCTGGAGATGATCGGCGGCTGCCGTCCCGTGTTCCCCGACGACGACTCCGTGTCGCCGCTCGAACCGGCGCTGGAGACCATCCCGTCGCAGCTGGAGCAGGGGTTCACGACGTTCTGCATCAAGCCGTCCCAGTTCACCGACGACCCGGACGGCGTCGGAGCGTTCTGCCGCGAGGTCGTCCGCCGCACCGAGACCCTGGTGTCCTGACCGCCGTCTGCGCGGGCCTCCCCGCCCGCGCAGACGCCCGAGGGTCAGCGGCGCGGGGCGCGGATGCCGCGGAACTCCCAGTCGCCGCCGAACGTCGTGGAGATGACCTCCTCCGACTCGGTGGGCTGGGCGCCGCAGTCGTCCCGGATCGGCACCGGGCCCGCGACGATGTGGTTGCGGAGCCGTCCGAGCCCCTCCGCCTCGACCTCCACGACGTCGCCCGGCTGGACGGGACGCGAGTTCGCCGGCGTCCCCGACAGCAGCACGTCACCGGGGTAGAGCGTGATGGTGCGGGCGATGTCGGCGACGAGGTAGTGCATGTCCCACTCCATCTCGTCGGTGCTGCCGTCCTGCACCAGCTCGCCGTTCACGTACGTCCGCAGGTACTTGCCGTGGAAGTCCCAGTCGGTGACGAGGCCGGGGCCCAGCGGGCAGAGGGTGTCGGAGCCCTTCACCCGGAGCATCGACCCCGCATCGGTGTCGCGGAAGTCGTGCAGGCCGTAGTCGTTGGCGACCGTGTAGCCCGCGATGTAGTCGCCCGCCTCCTTCGGGGAGACGTTCCGGGCCGTCCGCCCGATGACGATCGCGATCTCGCCCTCGTAGTTGAGGTACTTGCACCGCTCCGGCCGGACGACCGCGCCGCCGTGCGCGTTCAGCGCCGAGATCGGCTTGTGGAAGTACGTGGGAGCGGGCGGGAGCGTGGTCTGGAACTCCTCGACGCGGCTGCGGTGGTTGAGGTGCACCGCGACGACCTTGGACGGCTCGCACGGCGGCAGGTGGACGGCCTCACCGGCCCGCACCCGGCGGCCGTCCGCGCTGACGAGGTCGTCGCCGTCCCTGATGACCTGGGTGGCGGCGCCGTCGAGCAAGATCCGCCGGTATTCGGGCATTACGCGGTCCATCCGTTCTCAGGGCGGTCGAACCAGATGTGCACCTGGCCCGTCCCGACGGAGTTCTCGTACTCGCTGTAGAGGCGTCCAGGGGCCGTGCAGGCGTGCTCGCCCAGGGCGCCGATCATCATGAGGTAGTGGCCGAAGCGGGCCTCCGGCTTGAAGGTCAGGAACTCCGGCATGGTGTCGAGCACCCGGCCATGGTCGCCCGCGCGGAGCCAGGCGATGCGCTCCTCGTCGGCGGCCCGCGCCGCGGGCGTGAAGATGTGCTCGGGCCCGGACGCCTCGTGGTCGCGGATCACCCGCAGCGGCCAGAACGTGTGCGACAGCGCGCCGGACGCGATCAGCAGCACGCGCCGGTCGGTGGCCGCGATGGCGTCGCCGAGGGCACGGCCGAGGCGCAGGAAGTCCTCGGTGTCGGCGGTCTGGCACACGCCGATCGACATCCACCGCTTCCCGGGGTCACCGAGGTACGGATCATCGGGCACGCCGAGGTGCGTCCACAGGTTGACGGTGGCGTAGTAGATCGGCAGGTACGGGTCGTCGATCGGGGTGATCCACGTGCCGTGCTTGCCGGCGTAGCGCGCCACCGCATGGGCCAGTTCGGGGTCGCCGGGGAAGTCGTACGGCATCCGGCACATGCCGCGCGGCAGCTCCTCGGACGTGTACAGCCCCGCCCTGCGCTCGTGCGCGGTCGTGACGAACTCGACCGTCGTCGCCCAGTGCGAATCCAGGACGACGACGGTGTCGTAGTCGTCCTTCTCGAAGACGTCCTTGCGCAGCCTGTGCAGGCCGGGGACGAGCGTGGTGTCCTCGCCGTTGTTCAGCTCGCGCCGCGTGACCTCGGGCAGGACGATCGTGGGAACGTGCGCGAGGAGTCCCGCGCCGACTATCTCGCCCATGGGGCCGTCACCGTGTTCTTTAGGTCGCAGTAGAAATCGAAACTCCAGTCGCCGCCCTCGCGGCCGACCCCGGACTGCCGGGACCCGCCGAAGGGGGCCTTCAGGTCGCGGACGAAGAAGCAGTTCACCCAGACCGTCCCGGCCACGAGCCGCTCCGTCACGCGCCGCGCGCGCTCTGGGTCGCCGGTGGCGAGCGTGGCGCCGAGCCCGAACCGGGTGCCGTTGGCCATGGCGATGGCCTGCTCTTCTGTGTCGAACGTCTGAAGCGTGAGGACGGGCCCGAACACCTCTTCCGTGAGGATCTCAGCCCCTTCCTGAGCGTCCGCGAAGAGGGTCGGCCGGTAGTAGAGACCGCCCAGCTCCTCGTTCGGGCCGCCGCCGATGAGCGCGCGCGCCCCCGCCTCCTTGGCCCGCTGGACGAAGCCGTCCACGCGTTCCAGATGGCGGCGATGGATCTGCGGCCCGATGTCGGTGCCCTCGTCGCGCGGGTCGCCCTGCTTGATCCGCGCGGCCTTCTCCAGGAAGCGCGCGGTGAACTCGTCCGCGATGGACGACTCGACCAGCAGCCGGGTCGCCGCCAGGCAGACCTGCCCGGCGTTGTCGTACTGCTCGACCGCCAGATCGACCGCGAGATCGAGGTCGGCGTCGGCGAACACGAGCAGCGGCGACTTGCCGCCCAGCTCCAGCGACAGCGGCGTCAGGTTGGGCGCCGCCGCGGCCGCGATCGTCCGGGCCGTGGGAACCGACCCGGTGAAGCTGATCCGGTTGACGTCGGGATGGGCGGTCAGCGGCCCGCCGACCTCCGCGCCGTATCCCTGGACGACGTTGAACACGCCGTCCGGCAGCCCGGCCTCGGCGGTGATGTCGGCCAGCAGCGACGCGGTGAGCGGCGTCCACTCGGCGGGCTTGAGCACCACGGTGTTCCCGGCCGCCAGCGCGGGCGCGATCTTCCACGTGGCGAGCATCAGCGGAGCGTTCCACGGGGTGATGAGCGCCGCGACGCCCGCCGGATCCCAGCTCACGTGGTTGGTGTGGCCCCGGGTCTCGAAGTCCTCGTGGCCGAGTTTCAGCAGCCAGTCGGCGAAGAACCGGAAGTTGTGCGCGACCCGGGGCATCACCCCGCGCCGGTGGGAGCGGATCAGCGCGCCGTTGTCGGCCGTCTCGACCTGGGCGAGCTCCTCGATCCGCTTCTCGACGCCGTCGGCGATGGCGTGCAGCAGCCGCGCCCGCTCCTCCCGGCTCGTCCTGGCCCAGGCGGGGAAGGCCCGGCGCGCGGCGCCGACGGCGGCGTCCGCCTCCGCCGCCCCGCCCCGGGCGATCTCCGCGATCGGCCGCTCGTCGATCGGCGAGACACTGGTGAAGGACTCGGGGGAGCCGGTGCGCTCGCCGCCGATCCAGTGTCCGGGCTCGACGGTGACGCCCGCGACGGTTGCCATCGCTCCACCTCCATTTTGTTTGGTCCCAAATAATCTAGGAACCCGGATGGCGGCGGTCAAGCCGCCGGGGTTACTGTTCGGGTGCAAACGACTCTAGAGGAGGGTTCGTGACCGACGTCCCGTACGAGGAATGGCGGGCCCGTGCCGCCGGGCTCGTCCCGCACACCGGCCACCACATCGACGGCGAGTTCACCGGCACGGCCTCGACCCCCGTCGTCTCGCCCCGCGACGGCAAGACGATCGCCCGCATCGCCTCCGCCGGGCAGCCGGAGGTGGACGCCGCCGTCGCCGCGGCCCGCCGCGCGTTCGACACCGGCCCCTGGCCGCGCCTCGCACCCGCCGAGCGCAAGGCGGCCCTGCTGCGCTGGGCCGGCCTGATCGAACGCGACCGCTCGACGATCGCCCTCCTGATCAGCCTGGAGATGGGCAAGCCGATCAGCGAGTCCTACGGCATCGAGCTGCGCGCCGTGATCAACTGCATCCGCTGGTACGCCGAGGCCGCCGACAAGCAGCTGGACGAGTCGCCCCGCACGGGCGGCTCCTCCCTGGCCCTGGTCACCCGCGAACCCGTCGGCGTGGTCGCGGCCGTCGTGCCATGGAATTTCCCGCTCACCATGGCCGCCTGGAAGATCGCCCCGGCGCTCGCGTCCGGCTGCACGGCCGTCCTCAAACCGGCCGAGGAGTCCCCGCTCTCCGCCCTGCACCTGGCCGCGCTCGCCACCGAGGCGGGGCTGCCGCCCGGCGTGTTCAACGTCGTCAACGGCCCCGGCGAGGTCGCCGGGCGGGCGCTGGGCGAGCACCCGTCCGTGGACGTCCTCGCCTTCACCGGCTCCACCGACGTCGGACGGCACTTCCTGCGCTACGCCGCCGACTCCAACCTCAAGCGCGTCTGGCTGGAGCTGGGCGGCAAGTCCCCCAACATCATCCTCCCGGACGCCCCCGACCTGGACGCCGCCGCCGACACCGCCGCCTGGGGCATCTTCTTCAACGCGGGCGAGATGTGCACGGCCCCGTCGCGGCTCCTCGTGCACCGCTCGATCGCCTCCCGGGTGGTCGACCGCGTCGTCGCCCGCGCCGAGGCGCTCCGCACGGGCGACCCGCTGGACCCGTCCACCGAGATGGGCCCGCTGGTCTCGCTCGCCCACCACGCCCGCGTCATGTCGCACATCCAGGCGGCGAAGTCGGACGGCGCCCGCCTGCGCACCGGCGCCACGGCGGACGGCCGCTACATCGCCCCCACGGTGTTCGACCAGGTCAAGCCGGACATGCGGCTCGCCCGCGAGGAGGTCTTCGGGCCCGTCCTGGCGGTCCTGGAGTTCGACACCCTGGACGAGGCGATCACCCTCGCCAACGACACCGACTACGGCCTGGCCGCCGCCGTCTGGACGTCCGACCTGTCCACCGCGCACCGGGTCTCCCGCTCCCTCCGCGCCGGGACGGTCTGGGTCAACTGCTACGAGGAGGGCGACATGAGCGTCCCGTTCGGCGGCGTCAAGCAGTCGGGCCACGGCCGCGACAAGTCGCTGCACGCCCTCGACAAGTACACCGACCTCAAGACCACGTGGATCGAGTTGTGACCCGTCCCCTCATCGCCCTTCCGGCCCGCTTCTCCACGTCCGCCTCGGCCCTCCGCTACAGGGCCGAGGTCGCCGCCCGCGCCCTCGTCGAGGCGGTGTACCGGGCGGGCGGCGAGCCGTTCATCATGCACCCGGCGGACCCGTACGAACCGTCCCGCCTGACCCGCTGCGACGGGCTCCTCCTGCCGGGCGGCGGCGACATCCACCCCCGGCACTACGGCGCGGACACCGAACACGAGTCCCTCTACGACGTGGACGACGAACAGGACGCCTTCGACCTGGCCCTGGCCACCCACGCCCTGGAAGCGGGCATCCCCACCCTGGCCATCTGCCGCGGCTTCCAGATCGTGAACACGGTCCTGGGCGGCAGCCTCACCCAGCACATGCCTGAAGACCACCGCCACAAGCTCCACCCCGTGAGCGTGAAGGCGGGCACGCTCCTGGCGAAGTCCCTGGGCGGCGAGGAGACGACCGCATCCTGCTACCACCACCAGGCGACGGCGACGCTGGCTCCGTCCCTGACTCCCACGGCCCACGCCGCCGACGGCACCCTTGAGGCCGCCGAGATGGCGAACCCCGGCCCGTGGTTCCTGGCCGTCCAATGGCATCCCGAGGACACGGCCGCCACCGACCCCGCTCAGCAGGCCCTGTTCAACGCCCTGGTTCGAGCTTCCGGGTAGCGACCCGGTCCAGGAAGGCGTCGACGAGGGCGTGGGTCCGCCGGGCCGCCTCTGCCTCCGTCCGCTCGACCTCCGCCATGACGGCGTCCGGGTCGATGCCCCGCTCGCGAAGGTGCCGGGCGGCGCCGTGCGCCAGCCATTGGCCGAACTGCGCGGCCGTGATCTCGGGATGGAACTGCAGGCCCATCGACCGTCCCACCACGAACGCCTGCGAGCAGACGGCGCTCCGCGCGATCTCGACGGCACCGGGCGGCAGCACGAACCGGTCGAAGTGGAACTGGAACCAGGGCCCGGTCCCGACCAGCCCGGGATCATCGGTCTCGACCGCGACCCACCCCATCTCCGGCCGCGGGGCCTGCTCCACCCGCCCGCCGAGCGCCGCCGCGAGCGCCTGCCCGCCAAAGCAGACTCCGAGCACCGGCACTCCCTGCTCCTGCGCCGACGCGAGCATCCGCAGCTCTGGCTGGACCCAGGAACCGACGACGGAGTCGTTCACCGACCAGGGCGCTCCCATGGGGACCAGAAGATCCCACTGCCCCGGGTCAGGGAACTCGAACGTCACACCCGGCGTACGGTGCCGCTCCTCGGGCACCACCACCATCTCGGTGACGTCGAATCCCCGCTCGGTGAGCCGCTCCCCCACCGGCCCGGGCGGCGATACATGATCATGCTGCACGACGAGCGCCCGCACAGAACCTCCTTACGACTCCCCAAATCGTAAGCCCCCAAACGACCTGTTCACCACCATCCGTATACCCGGCCATGGGTGGCTGAACGTGGCCGGTCATCCAGGTGACGGTCATGCGACGGGTGGTCGTTACATGACATGCTGTCACCGGCATTTAGGGCCAGCCAATCCGGAGCAAAGAAAGCGAACGACATGGCGGACAAGACCGTCGCGGGCGACCCGCACCTGATCGTCTCGGATCCGCCGGGCCGGCGGACCATCCGGGGATGTACCGGCCCGAAGATCGTGGCCTGGGCCCTCGCCACGCTCGTCGCCGTCGCGGCGGCCGCGGCGCTCGCCGCCTGCCTGCCGCGGGGCGGGCACCGCCGCGGCACCCGCCGGATCCACCGCCGGCGCCCCTGGCATCGGGCTTGGCACGGCGCTCCGGCACACGGCCGGGACGACGAGGCCGACAAGCGCCAGGGCTGACGCCCGCAGTCACGGTTTACGGAGCAGCAGGTGCCCTGCGGGGAAGCGTTCCTGCTCCGACGGTTCGCGGTGGAGGCGGGCGATCTCGGTGAGGCCGGCCCGCTGCAAAAGGCCGGAGAGCGGGCTCAGCGGCCAGCGGTAGGCGAGGGCGACCCTGTGGTCGAAGGGCTGTGGCGCGTCTCCCTCGCAGGCTTGGAAGGCGATCAGCAGGTGGCCGCCCGGGGCGAGGACGCGGTGGAACTCGGAGAACACCCGCGGCAGATCCTCCGGGGGCGTGTGGATGGTCGAGAACCAGGCCAGGACGCCGCCCAGGCTCTCGTCCGCGATGTCGAGGGCCGTGATGGTGCCCTCGTCGAAGCGCAGGCCGGGATGCTCCCTGCGGGCCTGCGCGATCATCTCGGGTGACAGGTCGACGCCGAAGACGGGGAGCCCCAGGGACGCGAGGTGCCCGGTCAGGCGGCCGGGCCCGCAGCCCAGATCGGCGACCGGGCCGGAGCCCCGGGTCAGGTCGGCGAACGCGGCGAGCAGCGCGCGGTCGAGCGGCATGTCGTCCAGGAAGTCGCGGAACATGTCGGCGTAGAGAACGGCGACGGAGTCGTACGCGGATCGGGTGGCGGCTTCGGTCATGGGGTTGGACGGTAGCGGGCCGCGCGGACGGCCGGAGTGCCCGGGGCGAGGCCGCACAGGCCCCGCTCGACGGCGGCGGCGGCGCGGCGGCAGAACGGCTCCGGCTCGTCGGCGGCGTCGGGGTGCTCGTCCACCAGCACGTCGGCCAGGCCGTCCCGGAGCAGGTCCGCAGACCGGACGCCCTGCGACGCCGCAATCTCGTCCGCCCGGGTCGGGGTCCGGTGGACGATCAGCGACGCGCCCTCCGGCGGGAGCGGCGACAGCCAGGCGTGCCGGGCCACGAGCACGCGGTCGGCGGGGAGGAGGGCGAGCGCCGCGCCGCCCGTGCCCTCGCCGAGCAGGAGGCAGAGCGTCGGCGCGGGGAGCGGGATCAGGTCGGCGAGGCAGCGGGCGATCTCACCCGCGAGGCCGCCCTCCTCCGCCTCGGCGGACAGGGCCGCGCCCGGCGTGTCGATGACCGTGACCAGCGGGAGCCCCAGCCCGGCGGCGAGGCGCATCCCGCGGCGCGCCACGCGGAGGGCCGCCGGGCCGAGGGGGTGGCCGGTGCGCTGGCTCTGCCGGTCCTGGCCGATCAGGACGCAGGGCGCCGCACCGAAGCGGGCGAGGGCGAGGAGGAGCCCCCGTCCCGCCTCGCCCTCGCCGGTGCCGGAGAGCGGGGTGACGTCGGACGCGCCGTACCGGAGCAGGTCACGCACCCCCGGACGCCCCGGCCGCCGCGATCGTTCGATCGACTCCCAGGCCGTCGTCTCCGGCGCGGCACCGGACGGAGGCCCCGGTTGAAGGGCCGCGGGTGGCCTCTCGCAGAGGACGTTCAGCGTGCGCGACGCCACCTCCGCCAGGTCGTCGACGGCGACAACGGCGTCCAGCAGCCCCTTCGCCGCGAGGTTCTCGGCGACCTGGACGCCGGGCGGGAACGGTTCGCCCTGCAGTCCCTCGTACACGCGCGGCCCCAGGAACCCGATGAGCGCGCCCGGCTCGGCGGCCGTGACGTGGCCGAGCGAGCCCCAGGAGGCGAAGACGCCGCCGGTGGTGGGATGCCGCAGGTAGACGAGGTACGGGAGCCCGGCGGCACGGTGCGCCATGACGGCGGCGGCGATGCGGGCCATCTGCACGAACGCGGCCGTCCCCTCCTGCATGCGGGTGCCGCCGGACGCGGGCGCGGCGAGCAGCGGCAGGCGCTCGGCGGTGGCGCGCTCCACGGCCGCGACGATCCGGTCGGCGGTGGCGAGGCCGATCGATCCGGCGAGGAAACGGAACTCCGACACGACGAACGCGACGCGGCGGCCATGCAGGCGGCCTTCGCCGGTGATGACGGCCTCGTCGCATCTACTGCGCTCGCGGGCGGCGGCGAGATCCCGGCCGTAGGGCGAGGACGGGTCGGGCCCACCGGCGGGCGGGGTGTCCCAGGACGTCCAGCCGTCCGCGTCAAGGACGCGACGCAGCAACTCCCGGGCCCCGGCTCGTTCCGTCACCGACCCATCATGACCACACGCGCAGGTCGACCCGGATGCCAGGGGTGGACACTGGGAGCGCAGTCCGGGAGAAGGGGAGCACGGTGTCAGAGGAGATCCACTTCGCGTCCGCGCGGGAGCTCGCCCGCCGGATCCGGGCGCGGGAGCTGTCGGCCCGCGAGGTCGTGCAGGCCCATCTCGACCAGATCGAGCGGACGAACCCGCAGGTCAACGCCATCGTGACGCTGGTCGCCGAGCGGGCGCTGGAGCAGGCGCGGGAGGCCGACGACCGGCTCGCGGGCGGCGCGGACGCCGGGCCGCTGCACGGGCTGCCCATCGCGCACAAGGACACGCACGCCACCGGGGGCATCCGCACGACCTCCGGTTCGCCGATCTTCGCCGACCTCGTCCCGGCCGCCGACGAGCTCGTCGTCGAGCGGATCCGCGCCGCCGGGGCCATCACGATCGGGAAGACGAACGTGCCGGAGTTCGCGGCGGGCTCGCACACGTTCAACCCGGTGTTCGGCCTCACCCGCAACCCCTACGACCTGTCGCGGTCGGCGGGCGGCAGCAGCGGCGGCGCGGCGGCCGCGCTGGCGTGCGGGATGCATCCGCTCGCGGACGGCAGCGACATGGGCGGCTCGCTGCGCAACCCCGCGTCGTTCTGCAACGTCGTCGGGTTCCGGCCGTCGCCGGGGCGGGTGCCGTCGTGGCCGGTGCCGGCGGGCTGGTCGACGATGGGCGTCCAGGGCCCGATGGCGCGGGACGTGGCCGACGCGGCGCTGCTGCTGTCGGTGCTCGCCGGTCCCGACCCGCGCAGCCCGATCGCGCTGGAGACACCGGGATCGGCGTTCGCGGGCCCGCTCGGCCGGGACGTCACCGGCCTGCGGCTCGCCTGGTCCCCCGACCTCGGCGGCCGGGTGCCCGTCGACCCGGCGGTCACCGGCGTCCTCGAACCGGCGGTGAAGGCGTTCGAGGAGCTCGGCTGCGCGGTGGACGAGGCGTGCCCCGACCTGTCGGGCGCGGACGAGGTCTTCCGCACGCTGCGCGCCTGGCACTGGGACCTCGCCCTCGGCCCCCTCCTCGACGAGCGCCCCGCCGACTTCAAACCGTCGCTCGCCGCCAACATCGAGGCGGGCCGTGCCCTCACCGGCAGCGACGTCGGACGGGCCGAGACGCTGCACACGGCGCTGTTCCACCGGGTCAGGGAGTTCTTCGGACGCTACGACGCGCTGCTCCTGCCGGTCAGCCAGGTGCCGCCGTTCGACGCCGCGATCGAGTACCCGGACGAGGTCGCCGGGCATCCCATGCCCGACTACCTGGAGTGGATGCGCTCCTGCTTCCTGGTTTCGGCGACCGGCTGCCCGGCCCTGTCGGTCCCCGCCGGGTTCACCGAGGACGGCCTGCCGGTCGGGCTGCAGATCGTCGGGCGGCATCGCGCGGACCTCGCCGTCCTGCAGCTCGGGCATGCCTTCGAGCAGGCCACGGGGCACGGGACGCAGCGTCCGCCCATCAGTTGAGAGTCCGGCATCAGCTTTCCGACCTGTCGAGCGGGATGCGCAGGACGAGCCGCGCGCCCTTGTCGCTGTCGGCGGCGATGAGCGTGCCGCCGTGCGCGCGGGCGATGTCGCGGGAGATCGTCAGGCCGAGGCCGGTGCCGCCGCGGTCGCGCTCGCGGCCCTCGGGGAGCCGCTGGAACCGCCAGAAGATCCGTTCGCGGTCCTCGGGGGCGATGCCCGCGCCGTCGTCCAGGACTTGCAGGACGGCGTCGTCCTCGTCCGTGGTCACGGTGACCCACACCCCCGAGGCGGCGTGCCGCTCGGCGTTGTCGAGCAGGTTCGTCAGCAGCCTGACGAGGTGGTGCGCCGTGGCCTGCACCACGACCCCCTCGGCCGCGTCGACCTCCACCGGCACCCGCCGGGGGCGCCGCGCCGTCTCCGCGCGGACCAGCTCGCCGAGGTCGATCCGCTCCCGCGCGACGTGCACGCCCGCGCCCAGCTTCGCGAGGATCAGCAGGTCGGAGACGATGCTCTGCAGCCGGTCGGCGTCGGCGAGCGCGGCGCGGGCGACGGCGGGCCAGTCCTCGTCCTCCGGCCGCTCCAGCGCGACCTCCAGCTGCGCGCGCAGCCCGGTGAGCGGGCTGCGCAGCTCGTGCGAGACGTCCGCGACGAACCCGCGCTGCCGGGCGAGCACGGCCTCCAGCCTGCTCAGCGTCACGTTCACCGACTCGCCGAGCTCGGACACCTCGTCGTCGGGCCCGGGGACGGTCACCCGGCGTCCCGTCCCCCGGCCGGTGATCTCGGCGAGCTCGGCGCTCATCACCCGGACCGGCCGCAGCGCCCGGCGCACCGACAGCGACACGATCCAGCCGACCGCCATGGTGGCGAGCAGCACGGACGCCGCGAGCATGCCGATGAACGGGACCCGGTACTGGGTGAAGCCGCCGATGGGGGCGCCGGTGTGCACGATCCGCCAGCCGTGCGGGGTCCACACGCTTTCGGTGACCAGGTAGACCGCGCCCTTGCCCCGGATGTCGAGGGTGCGGTGCTCAGAACGGCCCGGGACGCGCGGGGCGGGGACGTCCAGCGGGCCGCGCCCGTGCAGCGACTCGCTCGACGCGACCAGGCCGCCCTCCGCGTTCACGACCTGGAGGAGCGTGAAGTCAGGGTCTTCGACGGGCAGCGTGCCGTGCGGGTCGGTGGTGCGCACGAGCGTGGTCAGGTCAGTGCTGACGAAATCGCCGCGGTCGCGCAGGTCGCGGTACACGGTGCCGCGGACGGCCTGGTAGAAGAGCACGACGCCGGCGGTCAGCAGGATGAGGACGATGAGGGTGGCGGCGGCCGTCACGCGGGTCCGCACCGACCAGCACGACGGTGACAGCCTGCCCCCGGATATGCGCACCCCGGTGCCCCTCCCCCTTTCCGGTTCGCACGCGGCACCGGGCCCGCGCCGCGTTCCAGCGCCCGGGGGGAGAACGCAGGACTGGATGTTACCTGCTCATTGCCCGGCGAAACATCGCCCGAGAAGGGCAGCTGACGGGGCCCGAGAAGGGCGGGCGATGGGGGCCTGAACAGCACAGATGCCCGCACGGACGGCGCCTCCCACCCCTGGGGAGCCGCCCGTGCGGGCACCAGGTCCGGCGCCGCCCGCCACCCGCGCGCCGAGGAGGAAAAAAATCCGGCGGGACCGGGCCGTGCTTGCCGAACCGCTTCCCACTCTGCCGTGCCCAGGTGCACAGGGCGCGACATCGACATGACGATCACGTTTCCGGCACTTCCTGCGAAGACACCCCAATAATCCGCCGCCGAACGGGGATGCACGGGGGCGAGGACAGCAAGGGGGCCGGAAAGACCCATGAACGGAGACATCAGGCCGCTGGAACCCGCCGACCCGCGCGAGGTCGGCGGGCACACGCTGCTCGGCCGGCTCGGCTCGGGCGGCATGGGCACCGTCTACCTCGGTACCGACCCGGTGTCCGGCGGGCGCGTCGCGGTGAAGACGATCCATCCACATCTCGCCGGCGACCCGTCCTCCCGGCGGCGCTTCCTGGACGAGGCGTACCTCGCGGGCCGCGTCGCGTCGTTCTGCACGGCGCGGGTCCTCGCGCACGGCGAGGAGGAGGGCCGCCCCTACCTCGTGACCGAGTACGTGGGCGGCGTGTCGCTGCACGACCGGCTCGTCGACGACGGCCCGCTCCCGGCCGCCGACCTGCACGGCGTCGCGGTCGGGGTCGCGTCGGCGCTCGCCGCGATCCACGCGGCGGGCTTGGTGCACCGCGACCTGAAGCCCGCCAACGTGATGCTGACCCTGTCCGGCTGCCGCGTCATCGACTTCGGCATCGCCCGCAGCCAGGACTCCATCAGCGTGACGGCCGCGACCGGCAAGGTCCTCGGCACCCCGGGCTGGATGGCGCCGGAGGTGCTCATCGGCGGGCCCGCGACACCGGCCGCCGACGTGTTCGCCTGGGGCTGCCTCATCGCCCACGCGGGGACGGGACGGATGCCCATCGGCGGCGACCCTGCGACCCTGCGGACGGCGTCCGACGAGCCCGACCTGTCCGGGCTGCCGGAGTCGCTGGTCCCGTCGGTGCGGGCGGCGCTGGCGCGGAACCCGGTGGACCGGCCGACCGCGTCCGACCTGCTGCTCGCGCTCGTGGAGCAGCCGCCGTCCAACGCCTGGCCCGCGTCCGGCCGGGCGCCCGCGCTGGACCTGGCGCCCGTCCAGATGTCGGTCTGCGCCGCGCCCAGGCAGCACGATCCGTCGGGCTCGGCCCTGCCGGACGAGCGCGTGGAGACCGACACCAGGGCGTTCACGCCGCTCGGGATGGCGGGCGCCATGTCGTCCACGCGGGCGCGCCTGCTGGCGGGCCTCGGCGCGGCCGCCGGGACCGTGGTGATCGGGGCCATCCTCGCCGGACGCGCGCAGAGCAAGGAGGCGGGAAAGGGCGTCAGACGCGCCAGATGACCACGAGGGCGCAGTCGTCGTCGCGGGCCGCGGCCATCGTCTCCACCAGTTCCCGCGCGCCGCTGCCGAACCCCTGCGGGACGAGCCGCTCAGCCTCGCCGAGCAGCCGGTCGATGCCGGCGTCGAGGTCGCTGCCCGGCGACTCGACCAGCCCGTCGGTGTAGAGGAGCAGCGCGTCGCCGGGCCCCAGCGTGCCGTGCTCGGGGACGCATTTCAGGTCGGGCACGACGCCGAGCACCACGCCTTTGGCGGAGCTGACCCGCCAGGCGCCGCTGCCCGCGTCGAACTGGACGGCGGGCGGATGCCCCGCCGACTCGACCGTGTACTCCCCCGTCGCCAGGTCGACGACGACGTGCACGGCCGTGACGAACCCCTCGTCCCAGCGCTGGCGCTGCAGGTAGGCGTTGCACGCGGGCAGGAAATGATCAGGCTGGACCGATCCAAGGAGCCCGCCGAACGCACCGGACAGCATCAGCGCCCGTGTGCCCGCGTCGGTGCCCTTGCCGGACACGTCGACCAGCGCCACCTCCAGCGAGTCGCCCTGGTAGGACGACACGACGAAGTCGCCGCCGAACGACGACCCGCCGGCCTGCAGCAGCACGACCTGCGTGCCCCAGCCGTCCGGCAGCTCGGGCATCTCGCCCTGGCGCTGCAGCCGGTCGCGGAGCTCCAGCAGCATCGAGTCGCCGCGCAGGCCCTGCACGCCGAGCTTCTGCCGCGTCCTGGCGAGCGACAGCGCCAGCACCGCGGTGATCGACAGCGTGGCGACCATCCCGGGCCCGATCGCGGCGACGTCGTGCAGGGCGTTGTAGGCCGTCACCGCCACCACCACGCCGAGCAGCGCGACGAGGCTGCGCACCTTCAGCAGCAGCCCGCCGCCGACCACGATCAGCACCAGCGCGCCGGACGGGGCCAGCCCGCGCGAGTCGGTGGACGTGGCGAGCCCGATCGCGATCGCGAGGACCGCCAGCGCCGCGAAGACGTAGCGCTCCCGGGTCAGCTTCCCCCGCCTGAGCCAGCGATAGAACGCCACGAGCAGCGGAATCTTCCGCAGCACGTCGCGCACTCGCGGCGGTAGCAGCTGCACCAGTCGTTGAAGCATGACCCCGGCACTGTATCGAGCAATCACGGCCGCCGGTCGGCATCCGGACCACGGGTGACCTGTTGCACCGGTCCAGCTCCGTATTATCCGGAGACGGGGCGACATCCGGATGAACGGCTCAGCGGGCGAGGAGGCGGGTCGATGGGACAGCCGGGGATGCGGGTCACGGTGGACGCGGCGATGCGGGCACGGGACGTCTCCCGTCCCGCCCCGGACGGCGAGCAGGCGACCGGCGCCGACCAGGGATCGGGAAACGGCCCGGAGCCGGGCGCGGGGCCCGCCGAGCCCGCCCGGCGGACGAAGGCCGCCAAGAACGAGCGGCGCCGCCTCGGCAAGCGCGGCGCCCGCAAGCCCGCTCCCCCGGACGGGGTCTAGCCAGGACGGAGCGCCGGGTCAGGGCAGCGGCGGGAGCTCGCCGGTGTTCTCGTAGTCGCCGAGCATCGTGATCCGGCGGGTGTGGCGCTGCTCCCCGGAGTACGGGGTCTCGATGAACAGCTCCAGGAACCGCGTCGCGGTGGCCAGGTCGTGCTGCCGGGCGCCGATGCTGATGACGTTCGCGTCGTTGTGCTCGCGGGCGAGCCTGGCGGTGTCCTCGTTCCAGACCAGCGCGGCCCGCACGCCCTTCACCTTGTTGGCCGCGATCGCCTCGCCGTTGCCGGAACCGCCGATCACGACGCCGAGCGTGCCCGGCTCCGCGGCCGTCCGCTCGGCGGCCCGCAGGACGAACGGCGGGTAGTCGTCCACGGCGTCGTACGCGAACGCGCCGCAGTCGACGGCCTCGTGCCCGTTCTCCTTCAGCCAGGAGACCAGGTGCTCCTTCAGTTCGAAGCCGGCATGGTCGGTCCCAAGAAACACGCGCATGGGCCCGATTCTCGCAGGCCCCACGCGGTGGTCGCGCAGCGGTGCGGCTAGTCCTCGCTGCGGCCGCGGTCGACGATCGTCCGGTCCGCCAGGTTCAGGTCGTCGTCCTCCGGGGTGTCCGCGGGCGGCTCGGGCTCGGCACCGGACCCGGCCGCGGGCTCGGCCTCGGACGGCTCGGGGTCGTCGGCGGCGGTCTCGGGCTCGGCCGGCTCGGCGGTCTCCGGCGCGGGGGCCGGCTGCTGCGGCGGGACGGGCGGCGCGCCGAACTGCTGCGGCACCGACGTTCCCGGCTGCTGCGGCACGGGGACGCCGGGCTGCTGGGGTGCCGGGGCACCGGGCTGCTGCGGGACGGGCGCGGCACCCCACGCCTGCTGCTGCGGCTGCCCCTGCGGCGGGACGTACGGAACGGCCGACGGATGCGGCTGCTGCATCTGCTGTGGCGGCATTCCAGGCGGCATCTGCTGCGGCATCGGCTGCTGCGGCATCCCCTGCGGGGGCATCCCCGGCTGCTGCATCGGCATGCCGGGCTGCTGCGGGGCGAACGGCGGACGCTGCGGGTACTGGAGCTGGCTCCCCTGGGGCTGCCGGGCCCCCGTGCGCGAGCCGGAGATGGCGAAACCGCCCAGGGCGCCGAGCCCCGCGATCCAGCCGAACAGGGCGCCGGCGGTCGCGCCCTCGCTGATGGCGAAGAAGATGGTCCGGGATGCGGACGCGGACGCGAAGTCGAGCGTCCAGTGGGCGAGGGGCCCGTACACCAGCCCGGAGACCGCCCCGGCGACGATCGCGGCCCACCAGCCGACGATCACGGCGCCCAGCGGCCCGCGGTTCGGGTCGATGATCCGGGCGCCCGCGACCACGAGCAGTCCGAGCAGGACGAAGAACAGCAGGACGGCGAAGTCCGTGACCAGGACGTAGGTCCACTCCGCGCCCGGGCGCGGGGTGAACCGCCAGGCGAGGGCCTGGGAGTAGGACACCAGCGGCCCGATGCCCTCGTCGTACTCGAAATCGCTCTCCCTGATGGCGTCGACGACCCACTGGTTGTCGAAGATCAGGGCGATCACGGCGACCGGGAGCACGGCACCGGCAGCCATCATGATTATGCGCCGCATCGTCATGACCGCAGGGTAGTGCCGATCACCGGTCGCCGGTAGCCGTTCGTCACCCGGCGTAGGCGGCCGGGAAACGGAATTCCGGATCGACCTGCTCTTCCAGGTTCTCGCCCGTCGCCTTGTTCGCCCAGCTGCGGGCATTCTTGATGTGGAATTCGACGGCCTGGCGGTGGAATTTGTCCCAGTCCTTTACGCGGGAGTCCACCTCGGCGCGCATGCGGTCGAGCGCGGCGAGGTTGCCCTCCTCCAGCGGGACGCCCTGCCGGCCCTGCTCCAGCGCGCGGACGGCGGCCGACTGGCCGACCCAGGTCAGCAGGTCGCTGCCGACGTGGTCGCGCAGGTAGGCGACGTCCTCGTCGATCTGCACCTTGTTCCCGACGACGCGGATGGCGACGTCGTAGTTGCGGGCGTACTCGGTGTACTGCCGGTAGACGCCGACGCCCTTGCGGGTGGGTTCGGCGACCAGGAACATCAGGTCGAACCGGGTGAACAGCCCGGACGCGAACGTGTCGGCTCCGGCGGTCATGTCGACCACGACGTACTGGCCCGGCTCCTCCATGAGGTGGTTGAGGTAGAGCTCGACCGCGCCGGTCTTGGAGTGGTAGCAGGCGACGCCGAGGTCGTCGTCGTTGAACGGGCCGGTGGCGAGGAGCGTGATGCCGGCTCCGTCCGGCCCGAGGCCGACGCCGACCTCCTGGCCGGCCTCGTGGATGGGGTCGTCGCCGCGGAAGCGCAGCAACCGGGAGCCGGCCCCGGGCGGCGTGGTCTTCACCATCGCCGACGCCGAGGAGATCCGGGGGTTGTCGCCGCGCAGGTAGTCCTTGATCTCGGGGAGCCGGTCGCCGAGCGCGGGGATCTTGGCGGCGCGGCCCTCGTCCAGGCCGAGGGCGACGCCGAGATGCTGGTTGATGTCGGCGTCGACGGCCACCACGGGGAGCCCGCGCCCGGCCAGGTGCCGGACGAAGAGCGCCGACAGGGTGGTCTTGCCGCTGCCGCCCTTGCCAACGAACGCAACCTTCACGAAAACCCCATTTCGGTGATGAAAACCATTACCATTCCCTCTGGTCGACCTGAGTCTGGCAAGGCTCCGGGACCGGCGCAAGCCGAAACCCCGAACCGAAAATTCACCTCACCGAGCGTTCGGCGCGAACGCCCACGAGCGGCGCCCGCGCCTGTGAAAGACCCGTCAACCCCGGAACGTGACGTCAGTCAGCGCTTATGGTCAGCAGGCGGGCACGGCGGGGGTCGGCCGGCGGACGCCGCGGAGGTCAGCGAAGTGTGGCGGCGGGGTCGAAGCCGAAGGGGAGCTCCAGGCGGTGGGTCTTGAGGAGCCCGGGGTCGGTCAGCACGTCGCGGGTCGGCGCGTCGGCGGCGATGACCCCGCCGGACAGGATCACCGACCGCGGGCACAGCTCCGCCGCGTACGGGAGGTCGTGCGTGACCATCAGGACGGTCACGTTCAGGCTCAGCAGGATCTCGGCCAGCTCGCGGCGGCTCGCCGGGTCCAGGTTGGAGGACGGCTCGTCCAGCACCAGGATCTCCGGCTCCATCGCCAGGACGGTCGCGACGGCGACGCGGCGCCGCTGCCCGAACGACAGGTGCTGCGGCGGGCGGTCGGCGACGTCCTGCATGCCGACGCGGGCCAGCGCGTCCCGCACCCGGCGGTCCAGGTCGGGGCCGCGCAGGCCGAGGTTGGCGGGGCCGAACGCGACGTCCTCGCGGACGGTCGGCATGAACAGCTGGTCGTCGGGGTCCTGGAACACGATGCCGACACGGCGGCGGATCTCCCGCAGCGCCTTCTTGTCCTTCGGGTCGACCGCGAGGCCGCCGACCCTGACCTCGCCGAGGCCGCCGTGCAGGATCCCGTTGAGGTGCAGGACGAGCGTGGTCTTCCCGGCGCCGTTCGGCCCGAGGAGCGCGACCCGCTCGCCGCGCCCGACCGTCAGGTCGACGCCGTAGAGGGCCTGCGTGCCGTCCGGATAGGCGTAGGCGAGGCCCTGCACTTCGAGCGACGGCACTTCGAGCGAGGGCACGCCGGGCGAAGGCGCGGTCATGGGGTCATCCAAGCAGCCAGCGTCACCAGCGCGGCGGCGAGGGGCAGCGCGGCGGCGGCCGTCCACTGCGCGGCCGTGGCGCCCACGTCGTGCGTGACGGGCATGCGCCCGTCGTAGCCGCGGCTCAGCATCGCCAGGTGAACGCGCTCGCCCCGCTCGTACGAGCGCAGGAACAGCGCCCCGACCGACTTGGCGAGCACGCGGGTGGCGCGCAGGTCGCGGGCCTCGAACCCGCGGGACGCCCGCGCCACCTTCATCCGGCCGAGCTCGGCGGCGACGACGTCCCCGTACCGGAGCATGAACGTCGCGATCTGCGTGATGAGCTGCGGCATCCGCAGCCGCTCGATGCCGAGGAGCAGCAGCCGCGGCTCGGTGGTGGCGGCCAGCAGGATCGAGGCGACCACGCCGAGCGTGCCCTTGGCGAGGATGTTCCAGGCGCCCCACAGCCCGTTCTCGCTCAGCCCGACGCCGAGCACGGTCGTCTCCTCGCCGGTCGCGACGAACGGCAGGAGGAACGCGAACGCGACGAACGGGACCTCGATCACGACCCGCTTCACGACCGTCCCGAACGGGATCCGGGCGGTGGCCGCGACGCCCGCGAGCAGCAGCGCGTACACGCCGAACGCCCACATCCGCTCGCGTGGCGTGGCGACGACCAGCAGCACGAACGCCAGGACGGCGACGAGCTTGCACTGCGGCGGCAGCCGGTGCACCGGCGAGGCGCCCGGCACGTAGAGCCGGTGCGTCACACCCGCCGCGTGGCCCCCGCCCATCAGCCCTTCGCGGACGCCCCGGACGCCGCGCTCTCCTCCCGCTCCTGGCGCTCGGAGGCCGAGCCGCGCCGCCGGACGCCCCAGAACAGCCCGCCGCCGACGAGCAGGACGGCGCCGACCCCGATCACGCCCGACAGGCCGCCGGACAGCCGGGCGTTGTCGACCCCCTTGACGCCGTAGTCGCCGAGCGGCGAGTCCTTGAGGGCGTGGTCCTTCTCCTCAGCGCTGATGCCCTTGTCCTCGGCGACCTTCTCCAGGCCGTCGGGGTGGGCGCTGGCGTAGAAGCTCACGATCCCGGCGAGGATGAGCGAGACGGCGAGGAACCCGACGAAGAACTTCTTGGTGGTCATGTCGTCCTCCCTCAGGCCCGCGACGGCTCGGCCGGGCCGCCGGCCTGCGGCTTGGCGGTGCGCAGCTCCAGCGGCTTGATCAGGCCGCGCGCCCCGTGCACCAGGTCGGGCCGGACGGCCAGCACGCTCGACACGGTCACGGCGGTGATCAGCGCCTCGCCGATCCCGATCAGCACGTGCACGCCGACCATCGCGGTGGCGACCTTCGCGATCGACACGTCCGCGGTCCCGCCGACGGCGTAGAGGAGCGTGAACGCGACGGCCGAGGCGGGCACCGAGAGCACGGCGGCGGCGAACGCCGAACCGGCCACCGACGCCCTCGACTTCGGCAGCACCCCCAGCAGCAGCCGGAACGTTCCGTATCCGACGATGACCGTGACGAGCCCCATCACGGTGATGTTGACGCCGAGGGCGGTGAGGCCGCCGTCCGCGAACAGGAGCGCCTGCATCAGCAGGACGACCGAGACGCACAGGACGCCCGTGAAGGGCCCGACGAGGATCGCCGCCAGCGCCCCGCCGAGCAGGTGCCCGCTCGTCCCGGACGCGACCGGGAAGTTGAGCATCTGCGCGGCGAACACGAACGCGGCCGTCAGCCCCGCGAGCGGCGCGGTGCGGTCGTCCAGCTCCCGCCGGGCGCCGCGCAGCGCGACCGCGACGCCGGCCACCGCGACCGCGCCCGCCGCGATCGATACCGGCGCATCGATGAATCCGTCCGGTACGTGCATCCTTCACCGCCCCTAACCGTTTTCTGCGTCAGGGACATTTTGAAGCCTGCGCATCGCAGTTGCAAGATTCTTGCAATAACGTGCCCGTGCAATAACCTGCACCCACGCCGCTCAGACGCCCCGCTCGCCCGCCCGCTCAGTCGAAGCTGGGCTCCCTGGTCCGGGTGCGCTTGAGCTCGAAGAAGCCGTCGGTGGCCGCGACCGCGACCACGCCGTCCCAGAGCTTGACGGCTGCCTCACCCCGCGGGATCGGCGTCACGACCGGGCCGAAGAACGCGCTGCCCTCGACCTCGATCACCGGGGTGCCGACCTCCTGGCCGACGCGGTCGATGCCGTCCTTGTGGGACGCCCGGACGGCCTCGTCGAAGTCGGTGGTCTCGGCGGCGTCCGCGAGGGCCGGGTCCAGCCCGGCCGCCGACAGCGACGCCTCGAAGAAGGCCCGGTCGAACTTCTGCCGCTCGTGGTGGCGGCGCGTGCCCATCTCGGTGTAGAGGCGTCCGAGCACCTCGTTCCCGTACTTCTGCTCGGCGGCGATGCAGACCCGCACCGGGCCCCAGGCGTCCTTGAGGCCGCGGCGGTACTCCTCCGGGACGTCCTTGTCCTCGTTGAGGACGCTGAGGCTCATCACGTGCCAGCGCACCTGGATCGGGCGCTGCTTCTCCACTTCCAGGATCCAGCGGGACGCGATCCATGCCCACGGGCACAGCGGATCGAACCAGAAGTCCACCGGTGTGACAGCGTCCTTGCTCAACGTCGCCTCCTAGGGCGCGATTAGGGGTGTCTTCCCGATAATCGGGATTTTCTTCCCGCTAAGGGGTGCCTTCCTGCGACAACCCGGCCCCCGCCGCCCTGATTCCCGGGCGTGAATACCCGCGGTGCGAAGTCACGCATGCCGTGGCGGACGGGCCGTTTCGGCGCCGGGTTGGTAGACATGGGGGCACCAAGCGATTAAGCCGACCGAGGAGTTCATGTGGCAGGCAACCTCACGCGCGAGGAGGCGCGGGAACGGGCCCGGCTGCTCACCGTCGAGTCGTACACGGTCGAACTGGACCTGACGACGGGCGGCGACGAGCGGTTCGGGTCCACCACGGTGGTGCGGTTCGGGAGCACCGAGCCTGGCGCGTCCACGTTCATCGACCTGCACGGCGCCATCGTGCGGGACGTGACGCTGAACGGGAAGGCGCTCGACCCGGCGTCCTACGACCCGGACAAGGGCCGGATCCCGCTGCCCGATCTCGCCCGGGAGAACGAGCTCCGGGTCGTGGCCGACTGCGCCTACTCGCGGTCGGGTGAGGGCCTGCACCGGTTCGTCGACCCGGTCGACGACAGCGTGTACCTGTACTCGCAGTTCGAGACGGCCGACGCGCACCGCATGTACACGTGCTTCGACCAGCCCGATCTCAAGGCGACCTTCGAGCTGACCGTCAGGGCGCCGGAGAACTGGGAGGTCGTCACCAACGAGGCCCCCGAGACGGTGAGCGGCGGAACGTGGCATTTCCTGCCGACGCCGCAGGTCTCCACCTACATCACCGCGCTCATCGCCGGGCCGTACCACGTCGTCCGCGACGAGTACCGCCGCGACGACGGCACCGTCATCCCGCTCGGCGTGTTCTGCCGGGCGTCGCTGGCCGAGCACCTCGACGCGGACGCCATCGTCGACGTGACCCGCCAGGGCTTCGCCTACTTCGAGGAGGTCTTCGGCCGCCCGTACCCCTTCGGCAAGTACGACCAGCTGTTCGTCCCCGAGTTCAACGCGGGCGCGATGGAGAACGCGGGCGCCGTCACGTTCCTGGAGGACTACGTCTTCCGGTCCCGGGTCACCGACGCGGCCTACGAGCGGCGCGCCGAGACGATCCTGCACGAGATGGCGCACATGTGGTTCGGCGACCTCGTCACCATGCGCTGGTGGGACGACCTGTGGCTCAACGAGTCGTTCGCCACGTACATGAGCGTCCTGTGCCAGGCCCAGGCCACCAAGTGGACGGGCTCCTGGACGACGTTCGCGAACCTGGAGAAGGCGTGGGCGTACCGGCAGGACCAGCTGCCGTCCACGCACCCGATCGCCGCCGACATCCCCGACATCCGCGCGGTGGAGGTGAACTTCGACGGGATCACCTACGCGAAGGGCGCGTCCGTCCTGAAGCAGCTCGTCGCGTATGTCGGGCTCGACAACTTCATGGTGGGCGTCCGGCGGTACTTCGACCGGCACGCGTGGGGCAACACCGTCCTGACGGATCTGCTGGGCGCGCTGGAGGAGACCTCCAGCCGCGATCTGACGACGTGGTCGAAGGAGTGGCTGGAGACCGCGGGCGTCAACACGATGCGGCCCGAGTACGAGGTCGACGCCGACGGGAACTTCACGTCGTTCGCCGTCCTCCAGGAGGCGAAGCCCGACTACCCGACGCTGCGCTCGCACCGCCTCGCGATCGGCCTCTACGACAGGACGGGCGAGGGCATCGTCCGGCGGGAGCGGGTCGAGCTCGACGTCGTCGGCGCCCGGACTGAGGTTCCGCAGCTCGTCGGGCAGAAGCGGCCCGACCTGGTGCTGGTCAACGACGACGACCTCACCTACGCCAAGATCCGTCTCGACGAGCATTCGCTGGCGACGCTGATCGAGCACATCGGCGAGGTCAAGGAGAGCCTGGCGCGGGCGCTGTGCTGGTCGGCGGCCTGGGACATGACCCGCGACGCCGAGATGGCGACGCGCGACTACGTCCGGCTCGTCGCGAAGGGCATCGGCGGCGTCACCGACATCTCCGTCACGCAGACGCTGCTGCGGCAGGCGCGCACGGCCGTCCAGCAGTACGCCGACCCGGCCTGGCGCCGGGAGGGGCTGGCGCTGCTGGCGGACACGCTGTCGGGGCTGGCCCGCGACGCCGCCCCCGGCTCGGACCTCCAGCTGGCCTACACGCAGGCGTTCACCGCGTCCGCCGTGTCGGACGAGCACCTGGCGTTCGTGCAGGGCCTGCTGGACGGCTCCGAGGTCCTCGACGGCCTCACCGTCGACACCGACCTGCGCTGGTCGCTGCTGCGCCGGCTCGTCGTCACCGGCAAGGCGGGCAAGGCGGAGATCGACGCCGAGCACGAGCGCGACAGGACCGCCGCGGGCGAGCGGCACGCCGCCGCCTGCACGGCCGCGCTCCCGTCCGCCGAGGCGAAGGCGGCGGCGTGGGAGCGGATCGTGTCCGGCGACCTGCCCAACGCCGTCTACCGGGCGACGCTGGGCGGCTTCGTGGAGCCCGACCAGACCGATCTGCTGCGCCCCTACGTCGAGAAGTACTTCACCGAGGTCGGACGCGTGTGGAAGGAGTGGAGCAGCGACATGTCCCAGACGTTCGCCGAAGGCGCCTACCCCTTCCTGATGGTCGAGCAGCCGACGATCGACCGCACCGAGAGGTACCTGGCCGACGAGCGTCCGCCGCCCGCGCTGGCGCGGCTGCTGTCGGAGGGCCGGGACGGCGTGGCCCGCGCCCTGCGCGCCCGCGCAAAGGACGCCGCGTCCGCCTGACGCCGCCTCCCCGGCAGGCCGGCTCACCCCCGGGTCTGACCAGTGGGGTCTGACCCTGTGCACGATCCCCGTGACCGTGCGACCATCGCATGGTCACGGGGAGGGGGTTCGGTGTGGAGACGGCGAAGGACGTCCTCACGGCACTGGCTCGGCGCCACGCGTTCGGGGACCTGGAGGCGCTGATCTCGCAGGGCACGCTCGTCCCGGACGTCCATGCGAAGGCCATCGCCGCCCTGTGCGCGTTCGGGCAGCGCGTCCTCGACCTGGACGCCGAAGACTTCGGCGAGCCCGAGGCGGTCGGCGAGGTCCCGCAGGACCTCCTCGACCGGGCCCGCGCGAGCCGCATGCCGCAGGCGCCGCGGGAACGGCCCCGGGGCGCGCTCGCCAGCCTCCGGCCCGCCTACCGGCTGCTGCTGGAGGTCATCGCGGTCCGCTGGCACCGCCGCGACATGGCCGCGCTGGTCGCGGCCGTCCACATCGCGGGCGAGTACCTGCCGATGCTGGCCTGGGAGCCCGTCCTCGGCCACGCCGGTGACCCGGCGCTGATCGGCGCGTCGGTGGAGGGCGAGGGCAGCCGGTTCGGGGCTCCGCTCGAGCCGGGCGCGGCGCGGATGTGCGAGCACACGCGCCCGGAACGGTCCGCGTGCGACCGGACGCTCCGCGTGGCGAAGGAACCGCCGTCCGGCTGGCGCAACTACCTGGACCGGCAGCACAGCCAGGTCGCGTCCGCGCTGGGCGACTGCGCGGCCCGCTGCCGCACCCCGTGCACGGTCATGACCCGCCTGGACGACCTCGTCCGCGCCGACCTCACCGAACGCTGCAAGCTCGCCACCGACTTCACCGACGGCGCCCTGGTCAAGCTCCGGCACGCCGCCCCGGTCGGGCACGGCTTCGGCGTCCCGTCGCCGGACGAGGTGCAGCGGGCCTGGGCCCGGGCCCGCAAGTCGCTGTCGCACCAGCCGCTCGGCAAGGCGGCGCTGGCGGGCGCCGACGACGACCCCTATCCGCTGCCCGGCCTGCCCGCGCTGTTCTCCGCGATCGCGGCGGACGACCTGCGTCCCGACACGCTCCTGCACGACGTGACGAAGCGCATCACATCGACCCTCGCCTGAAGAGCCGCAGCGCGCCGCCGTCCTGAAGATCCTCCAGGAGGACCGGGACCCCGTCGGCGTCGGCGAGCGGGACGCGCCAGTTCGGGTACTCGTCGACGGTCCCCGGCTGGTTCTGGGTACGGCGTTCGCCGACGGCGTCGGCCAGGGAGATGCCGACGAGGCGGGCCGGGGTCAGGGTCAGGAAGTCGTGCAGGGCCGTCACGATCTCCTCGTCATGGTCGGAGGAGCTCTCCGCCAGCGCCCGCATGATCTGGTCGGGCGGGGTGCCGAGCAGGTTCTCGGCGTGCAGCAGCGCCAGCCACCCGGACAGGATGCGGTGGTGATCGTCCTCCTCCTCGGCGCGGGAGTGGGCGAGCAGGCCGAGCCGGTCGCGCAGGTCGATGTGGTCGCCGTGGACGAACCCGGTGATCGGCGGCATGTCGTGCGTGCCGACCGTCGCCAGGGACAGCTCGCGCCACTGCTTCGCGGGCTTGGGACGTTCGTCCGCGCCGCGCTCGAACCAGAGCAGGGACGTGCCGAGGACGCCATGGTCGGCGAGCGCGTCCCGGACCTCGGGTTCGACGGTGCCGAGATCCTCGCCGACGACCACGCCGCCGAACCGCTCCGCCTCCCAGGCCAGGCAGGCGAGCAGCGCATCGCGGTCATAGCGGACGTAGGTGCCCTCGTCCGGGGAGGCGCCCTCGGGGATCCACCACAGCCGCGACACCTGCATCGCGTGATCGAGGCGGATGCCGCCGCCGTGCCGCAGCGCGGACGCCGCCATCTCGCGGAACGGCCGGTAGTCCTCGACGCCGGGGTCACGCCACCGCCACGGCTGGAGCCCCCAGTCCTGGCCGCGCTGGTTGAACTCGTCGGGAGGCGCGCCGACGCTGACCCCCTGCGCGAGCGCGCCGCCGTACACCCAGGCGTCCGCGCTGCCGTGCGGCGCCCCGACCGCCAGGTCGTGGACGATCCCGACCGGCATCCCGGCGTCCCGGGCCGCCCGCTGCGCCGCCGCGAGCTGCCCGTCCAGCCGCCACAGCAGCCATTCGTAGAACCGGGCGCGGTCGCGGTACCCCGCGCTCCTGCGATCCCGCAGATGGGCGGGCCAGCGCCGCCAGTCCGCCGTGCCCTGCTCCTCCGCGATGGCGCACCACACGGTGAACGCCTCGGCCGCCTCGCCCTCGCGCCTTCGGAAGGCGGCGAGCTCCGGTTCGCCGCGGTGACCGCGCTGCCGGTACATCGCCTCGAACGCGGCCATCTTCGCCGTCCAGACCGCGTCCCGGTCGAGGAGCCCTTCGCGTGCGCGCAGGCCGGCGGCCATGGCGGCGAACCGCTCCCGCTCCTCCGGGGGCAGCGCCGCGTACTCCGGCATGTCCTCGACCCGGAGGTAGATCGGCGAGGGGAACCGGCGGCTCATCGGCGCGTACGGCGACGGCGCGACCGGCGGGACGGGCTCCCCCGCATGCAGCGGATTCACCAGGACGAAGCCCGCCCCCAGCTCCCGCCCGCTCCACGCCGCCAGCTCCGCCAGGTCATGCAGATCGCCAAGCCCCCAGGACGCGCGGGAGCGCACCGAGTACAACTGCGCCGTGAACCCCCACGTCCGGGGCGGAGGCGCCAGCGAGGCCGGGGCCACAAGCACCGTCGCGGACATCGCCCGGCCCACCCGGACGCGGCCCCGGAGCCGCCCGGACGGCGAATCCGCGGCCCCTCCCCGCGGCTGGAACGTCCCCTCGGTCCAGATCCCGGCGCGGAGCCGGTGCCAGCCGGGCGGCACGTCCGCGAGCCCCGCCAGCGGCCGGAACCCGGTCTCGGCCCCCGGCGGCGAGAGGACCTCCGCCGCACCGGGCTCGATGTCCACCTCGAGGTGCTCGCCCGGCCGCAGGCGGCTCCGCAGCGCCGTGACGATCTGGTCGGCGACACCGCCGTCCGTCCGGCGGACGATGAGGGCCGGCCACCCGGAACGCCGTCCCTCCCGGTGACGCTCCAGCCCGTCGCGGACGGCGGACGGGGACGACGCGTCCACGCCGAGCGCCCGCAGCACCGCGATCAGGGTGTCGCGGGAGACCTCGACCTCGCGTCCGCGCCAGTCGGCGTACCGGGTCGCCACGCCGTGCAGGCCCGCCAGCCTGGCCAGTTCGTCGTCAGCCACCCCTGCACCATGCCCAGGCCGGCACGTGTCACGCCGTCCAGATGCCGGGGGTGCGGCCGATCCAGGGCCGGGCCTCCTCAAGCTGCGCGGACAGCGAGATCAGCGTGCCCTCGTCGCCGAGCCGCCCGGCGAGCATGATCCCGATCGGCAGCCCGTCGTCGTTCCAGTGCAGCGGGACGTTCACGGCGGGCTGCCCGGAGATGTTGTACATCGCGCAGAACGGCGTGAACCGCTTCTGCCGCTCGAAGTTCTCCGCGGGCTCCTGATCATGGAAGTAGCCGACCGGGGCGGGCGGCTCGGCGAGCGTCGGGTGCAGGATCGCGTCGAACTCGTCCATCACCGGGAACGCCGCCCGCAGCCCGCCCTGCAGCGCGGCATGGGCCTGGAGGACCTGCGGCGCGGTCGTCGCCTCGCCCCGGGAGCGGAGCCAGCGGGTCAGCGGCTGGAGGAGGTGCTCGGCGCCGTCGGGGACGGGGGTGATCGTCGCCATGACGGCCCAGAGCGTCTCGAAATGCGGGACGAGATCGGGCCCGAACACCGGCGGCATGTCCACGACCTCGTGCCCCAGCTCCGCCAGCAGCTCGGACGCCGCGTCGTAGGCGGCGACGCAGTCGGGATGCACCACGGCGCCGGGCAGCGGGGACTCCCGGGTCCGCGCGATCCGCAGCCGTCCCGGCGGGCGCCCGGCGTAGGACGCGAACGTCCCCTCGACCGGCGGCGCCGCGTACAGGTCGCCGGGCATGCGGCCCGCGATCACGTCCAGCAGGAGCGCCGCGTCACCGACGGTCCGGGCGATGGGCCCGTTGGTGGACAGCCCGAAGAGCTCGGGGACGATCGGCCCGTGCGAGATCCGCCCGCGGGACGGCTTGATCCCGAAGAGCCCGCACACGCTGCTCGGGATCCGGATCGAGCCGCCGCCGTCGCTGCCCTGCGCGACCGGGGCCAGCCCGGACGCGACCGCCGCGGCCGCGCCGCCGCTGGAGCCGCCCGCCGACCTGGACAGGTCCCAGGGCGTCCGGGCGGGCGGCGCGAGGTCGCCCTCGGTGTAGCAGGGCAGCCCGAACTCGGGCACCGAGGTCTTGCCCAGGAGCACCGACCCGGCCCGCTGGAGCCGCGACACGACGTAGTCGTCCGCGAACCCGGTCAGGCCCTCGTGCACGCGCGACCCGAGGGCGAACCGGACGCCGGCCACCATGTTCAGGTCCTTGACCGGGACGGGGACGCCGTGCAGCGGCGGCAGGTCCGCGGGGTCGGCGGCGTCCTGCACGGCCTTCTCCGCCCGGCGCGCCTCATCGCGGGCGCGCTCCGCGGTGACGGTCACGTAGGCGCCGACCTGCTCGTTGAGGCGCTCGATGCGGTCCAGGTAGTGGTCGGCGAGCTCGACCGGGGATACTTCCCCGGTGCGGACGGCCGCCGCCATACGGGTGGCGCTGAGGTCATGGATCTGTGTCACGAATCGGAACGCTAGACGCCGTGTGCGCGGGCATCAAAGAGGGCAGGCACGTCTGCAGCGGCGGAGGGAGAAGAATACCTACGTACCCATCCCACACGGCAGTGAATCACCCACGGACGGCGACAAAACTATTAACCCGGCATGACTAGTCGCCATCCCCACGGATGATTACTGTGCGCACGGAGGATCATGCCCCCGATGGGAAAGGAATACGGAGCGTCACTTATGGCGATCATGGAGCGGGGCAACACACAGGGGGCCAGGGGCCAGCCCCGGGCCCGGTCAGACGCAGCGGGGTCGAACGCAGCGGGGTCGGAAGGAACCGTGTCGGAGGAAGCGCGTGAGCACCATCACCAGTCTCCGGTGACGGAGCGTCCCGAAGAGGAGCGCACCGCCGCGGCGATGCTCGACGACCCGCGGGCGCGCCGCTGGATCCAGCGCGTCGGCGTCGCCGTCGCCGCCGGTGCCGTCGCGACGATCCTGTTCGGCTGGCGGCTCGGCCTGACCGTCGCGGTCCTGGCGGTGATCGCGGACGTCGTCCGCCGGTCCCGCAAGGACTCCACCGTCACCGCCTGGCAGAAGTCCTCGGCCGCGGAACGGCGCACCGAGAAGCAGCTCAGGGCCCTGCAACGCAACGGGTACCTGGTGCTGCACGCCCGGGCCGTGCCGCGCGACGACGACGGCGTCAGCGACGGCCGGATCGACCACCTGGTGATCGGGCCGAGCGGCGTCTACGCCATCGACTCCGAGAAGTGGGACAAGCGCCTCCCCGTGCGCACCATGTCCCACCTCAAGCTCTTCCACGGCCCCTTCAACAAGAAGGACCGCCTGGACGAGGCACGCTGGGAGGCTCAGATGGCGAGCAACATCCTCGGCGAGCGGGTCGGTTTCGAGGTGCCCGTGCAGCCCTCGGTGGCGATCTACGGGCCGTCCATCCCGTGGAAGGTCATGCGGGTCAGGGACGTCGACGTCTACGCGGGCAACCGCGCGCGGGCCTACCTGCGCCGCCGTCCGACGATCCTGACGGACGGCGACGTCCAGCGGATCTTCCAGGCGGCGGAGGAGACCCTGCCGCCGACATACCCCGACTGAGAACGGCGGGCGGCCCATACTTCCCCGGGCCGCCCCGCAAACGCTCCACGACGGGGCCTTGACCCGGTGTACGCCCCGCACACCGGTGCGAAGGCCGGACACCGGCACACGGAAGCCGGGACGCCACGTCCCGGCTTTCTTCATGCCCTCCGCCCGGTTGGTACCATCGAGGGACACCGGGCGGCCGCGTGATCTCCGCCGTCGCCGGCGGCAGCGCCGCGATCCGCCGCTGCGAGCACGAGTACAGCGACTCGCCCCCGCCGCATCACGCGCGGACCGGCGACCGCCGTCACGGCACGCCCCACGTTGGAGAGGTCACCCATATGCCACCGCTCAGGTCACGCACTGTCACCCACGGCAGGAACATGGCGGGCGCCCGCGCGCTCATGCGGGCGAGCGGCGTCGAACGAGAAGACTTCGGCAAGCCGATCGTCGCGGTGGCCAACAGCTTCACCCAGTTCGTGCCGGGCCACGTCCACCTGGACGAGGTCGGCAAGGTCGTCGCGGGCGCCGTCCGCGAGGCCGGCGGCGTGCCCCGCGAGTTCAACACGATCGCGGTGGACGACGGCATCGCCATGGGCCACGACGGCATGCTGTACTCGCTGCCGTCCCGCGAGGTGATCGCCGACGCCATCGAGTACATGGTCAACGCGCACTGCGCCGACGCCCTCGTCTGCATCTCCAACTGCGACAAGATCACTCCGGGGATGATGCTGGCGGCCCTGCGCCTGAACATCCCGACGGTCTTCGTGTCGGGCGGGCCGATGGAGGCGGGCAAGCCGGTCGAGGGCGTCATGGGCGGCAACAAGCTCGACCTGATCGACCCGATCATCGCGTCCGCCGACGCGTCGCTCTCCGAGGAGAAGCTCCTCGAAATGGAGGAGAGCGCCTGCCCGACCTGCGGGTCCTGCTCGGGCATGTTCACCGCGAACTCGATGAACTGCCTCACCGAGGCGATCGGCCTCGCCCTGCCCGGGAACGGCACCGTCCTCGCCACCCACACCGCCCGCCGCCGCCTCTACGAGGACGCGGGCCGCACCGTCGTGGACATCGCGCACCGCTACTACGACAACGACGACGAGTCCGTCCTGCCGCTGAACATCGCCACCTACGACGCGTTCGCGAACGCCATGGTCCTGGACGTTGCCATGGGCGGCTCCACGAACACGATCCTGCACCTGCTCGCCGCCGCGACCGAGGCGGGCGTCGACTTCGGCCTGTCCGACATCGACGAGCTGTCGCGCCGCGTCCCCTGCGTGTGCAAGCTGGCCCCCGCCACCGGGAAGTACCACGTCGAGGACTGCCACCGCGCCGGCGGCATCCCCGCCCTCCTCGGCGAGCTGCACCGCGGCGGGCTCCTGAACAACTCCGCCCACTCGATCCACTCCGCGTCCCTTGACGAGTTCGTCGCCAAGTGGGACGTCCGCTCCCCCGACGTCCTGCCGGAGGCCGTGGAGCTGTTCCACGCGGCGCCCGGCGGCGTCCGCAGCACGTCCGCGTTCAGCCAGAGCGCCCGCTGGGAGTCGCTCGACCTCGACCGCGAGAACGGCTGCATCCGCTCCGTCGAGCACGCCTACACCGCCGACGGCGGCCTCGCCGTCCTGCGCGGCAACATCGCCCCCGACGGCGCCATCGTCAAGACCGCCGGGGTCGACGAGGAACTGTGGACGTTCACCGGCCCCGCCGTCGTCTTCGAGTCGCAGGACCAGGCCGTCGAGGGCATCCTCGGCGGCAAGGTCAAGGCGGGCGACGTCGTCGTGATCCGCTACGAGGGCCCGAAGGGCGGCCCCGGCATGCAGGAGATGCTGTACCCGACGAGCTTCCTCAAGGGCCGCGGGCTCGGCAAGGCGTGCGCGCTGATCACCGATGGCCGTTTCTCCGGCGGCACGTCCGGCCTGTCCATCGGCCACGCCTCCCCCGAGGCGGCGGGCGGCGGCATCATCGCCCTCGTGGAGGACGGCGACCGCATCGTCATAGACATCCCGAACCGGATCTTGGAACTGGACGTCCCCTCCGACGAGCTCGACATCCGCCGCGAGAAGCTCCTCGCCGACCTCGGCGGCTACCGCCCCCGCGACCGCCACCGTCCCGTCAGCGCCGCCCTCCGCGCCTACGCCGCCATGGCGACCTCCGCCTCCACCGGCGCGGCCCGCGACGTGTCGCAGCTCGACCGCCTCAACGGCTGAGCACTACCTCCGAGGTAATCGCCTTCGTTCCCCCTGCGGGGCCAGAGTGGGTCATGCCCGACCACTCGCCCCGAAGGAGATCGCGATGACCGCCTACGCCCTGGCCCACCTCCACCCGCAGCCGACGCTCCACGACGACGTCTTCACGTACATGGAGCGCATCCAGGCCACGATGGACCCGTTCGGGGGACGCTTCCTCGTCCACGGGAGCCTCCCCGAGGTCATGGAGGGCCCGGTCGAGGGAGGCTACGTCCTGATCGGGTTCCCCGACATCGACCAGGCCCGCGCCTGGTACAAGTCGGACGCCTACCAGGCGATCCTGGCGATGCGGACCGACCACATGGAGGGCACCGCCGTCCTGCTCCACGGCGTCCCGGACGGCTACGACGCCGCCACGACCGCCGAGCACCTGCGCAACGCGCAGGCCAGGGGCTAGGAGCAGCAGCCCCCACCACAACAGCCGCCGCCCCCACCCGCGGGCTTCGGCGGAGCCGCCGCACCACGGGACGTGCCCGTAACGGCGACAGTGGACAGAAGCTTCACCGTGTCATCGTGCCCGTCCGGACACCGGGCCGGATCGGACGCGTTGATCATCGGCCGAGAGACCTCAAAGGTCGACCCGCAAGCGCGACAGCGATAGTCATAACGAGGCACGACACAAAGGATACGACCTCAGCCTCTCGAGGTCCGAACAGCTCGGACCCCAGCCGAGACCACGGGCCGGGCGGCCGGAGGCGCCCAGCGCCGGAGGTCGCACGACTCGCCTGCGTCGCGACGGGGGTTCCAGGGGGTTGCCCCCTGGGCTACGCAGCGGGTTCGGTGACGTAGGCGGCCCATTGGGGATCGCCGTCGTGGATCAGGCCGATGAGGCGCCAGTGGGCGCCGCGCGGGACGCCGGGGGTGACGCTGAGCGTCCAGCCGAGTTCCTCAAGGAGGCGGTCGGCCTTGCGGTGGTTGCAGGTCATGCAGGACGCGACGCAGTTCTCCCAGACGTGCTTGCCGCCGCGGCTGCGCGGGTGGACGTGATCGATGGTCTCGGCGCGGTGGCCGCAGTAGACGCAGCGGAAGTTGTCGCGGCGCATCAGCGCGGCGCGGGTGAGGGGGACGCGGGTGCGGAACGGGATGCGCACGTAGCGGCGGAGCCGGATGACGGAGGGGACCTCGACCGTCATCGTCGCCGAGTGGAGGACCGCGCCTGAGGTGTCGTGGTGGACGATCTCCGCCTTCTCCCGAAGCACGAGGCAGACCGCCCGCCGGAGCGGGAGCGTGGTGAGTGGTTCGTACGTCGCGTTCAGGAGGAGGACTTGTCTCATCTCAGACGCCCTCCACCGGGCTGTGTTGTCGTCTGAACGCCTCGGCGGGCGCGACTGGGCGCGCCTCGCACCGAGGCCCGATTATTGTCTCCGGTACCTGCGCACTCGCCATGAGGACCTCCCCGGGGCGAACCGACCAAAATCAGTGTGGCGCCTGAGGGAGGCCGTCCGCTACCCCAATAATCCCCCTTCAGGGGCCCGCTCGAACGCAAACACGCCCTCGCGGCGGGTCGAAGTGTACGTGACGGGCAGTCCGGAACGCTTAATACAGTGCACCCATGAGGCCGTACCCGCCTGCGCGGCGCCAGGACATCGTCGAGGAGCTTCACGGTCACCGGGTCGAGGACCCGTACCGCTGGCTCGAAGATCCCGACGCCGCCGATACCAAGGCGTGGCTCGCCGCGCAGGAAAAGCTGTTCCGCAAGGTCATGGACCCGCTGCCGGGGCGGGACGGCCTGCGGCGGCGGCTCGGCGAGCTGCTCGGCGCGGGAAGCGTCGGTTCGCCGACCTGGCGGGGCGGACGGCGGTTCTTCACACGGCGCGCGCCCGGCCAGGAGCATCCGGTGCTCTACACGGCGGATCCGGACGGTTCCGAGCGCGTCCTCATCGACCCGATCGCGCTGGACGCGGAGGGCACCACCACGCTGGACGGATGGCAGCCCGACAAGGAGGGCCGCCGCCTCGCCTACCAGCTCTCCACCGGGGGCGACGAGGAATCGCTGCTGTACGTCATGGACGTCGCGTCCGGGGAGCGCGTCGAGGGCCCGATCGACCGGGCGCGGTACACATCGATCGCGTGGCTGCCGGGCGGCGAGGCGTACTACTACACGCGGCGGCTGCCCGCGCGGGACGTCCCGGCGGGCGAGGAGCAGTACCACCGGCGCGTCTACCTGCACCGCGTCGGCACCGAGCCCGACACCGGCGACGTGCTGATCTTCGGCGACGGGATGGACAAGACCAACTACTACGGGGCCTCCGTCAGCCGGGACGGCCGCTGGCTGACGGTGTCGGCGTCGCAGGGCACCGCGCCGCGCAACGACCTGTGGATCGCCGACCTGGCCGCGTCGTCGCCCGAGGCACCGGAGCTGCGCGCCGTCCAGGAGGGCGTGGACGCCGCCACCGGCCTGCGCGTGGGACGCGACGGCCGCGCCTACGTCTTCACCGACCGCGACGCGCCCCGCTCCCGGCTGTGCGTCACCGACCCCGCCGACCCGTCCTACGCGACCTGGCGGGACCTCGTCCCGCAGGACCCGGAGGCCGTCCTCACCGACTACGCGATCCTCGATGATCTCGACCGTCCCGTGCTGCTGGCCGGGTGGACGCGGCACGCGATCAGCGAGATCACCGTCCACGACCTGGAGTCGGGGGCGCGGCTCGGCACCGTTCCCACGCCCGGCCTGGGCACGATCGGCGGGATCGTCGAGCGTCCCGAGGGCGGCCACGAGGCCTGGTTCGGCTACACCGACAACGTCACGCCGTCCTCGGTCATGCACTACGACGCCCGAACCGGCGAGACGACCCTGTGGGCATCGGCTCCCGGCACGGTCGAGGTCCCCGACATCGAGACCCGCCAGGTCACCTACACCTCCCGCGACGGGACCGAGGTGAGGATGCTGGTCGCCTCCCGCCCCGGCCTGTCCGGGCCGCGCCCGGCCGTCCTGTACGGGTACGGCGGGTTCAACATCTCGCTCACGCCGTCCTATTCGGCGAGCGTCCTCGCCTGGGTGGAGGCGGGCGGCGTGTACGCGACCGCGAACCTGCGCGGCGGGTCCGAGGAGGGCGAGGAGTGGCACCGAGCCGGGATGCGCGACCGCAAGCAGAACGTGTTCGACGACTTCCACGCCGCCGCCGAGAAGCTCATCGCGGACGGCCTGACGACCCCGTCCCAGCTGGCGATCCACGGCGGTTCCAACGGCGGGCTGCTGGTCGGCGCGGCCCTGACCCAGCGTCCCGACCTGTACCGGGCGGTGGTGTGCTCGGCGCCGCTGCTGGACATGGTCCGGTACGAGCGCTTCGGCCTGGGCGAGACCTGGAACGACGAGTACGGGCGGGCCGACGATCCCGAGGAGTTCGGCTGGCTGATCGGCTATTCGCCGTACCACCACGTCCACGCGGGCACGGCGTACCCGGCCGTCCTGTTCACGACGTTCGCCGGCGACACCCGCGTGGACCCGCTGCACGCCCGCAAGATGTGCGCCGCGCTGCAGCACACCACGGCCTCCGACTCGCCCGTCCTGCTGCGCGACGAGTCCGAGGTCGGGCACGCGGGCCGCGCGGTGAGCCGCTCGATCGTCCTGATGGCGGACACGCTCGCCTTCATGGCCGCCCAGACCGGTCTCTCCCTCCCGGACGAGTTGACGCGTGATCTAATAGCCGGGTGATCACCCCGATGGACGTCTCGGCCGGCATGGACCGTGTCCTCGACCTGCTCCGCGACCCGCCCGCCGAGCCGGACGTCTCGGCGGGCTACCTCGACCTGCTCGGGCCGTCCGCGAAGCCGCCCCCGTCGCTCGCGCAGTCGGTGATGCAGTCGACGTTCCTGCCGCAGATCTACGAGCGCGTATGGCGCCCCATCGGCTTCAACGTCGCCAAGGGCTGGCCGATCGGCCCCGACACCGCGACCGAGCACGCCACGGCCCGCGACTGGCTCGGGCTCACCGGCGAACCGGCGACCGTCCTGGACATCGCCTGCGGCCCCGGCAACGTCACCCGTGCCCTTGCCAAGGGCGTCGGACGCGGCGGCCTGGTCATCGGCCTGGACGCGTCCCAGACCATGCTCACCAGAGCCGTAGCGGACACGCCCGCGGACGACATCCGCTACGTCCGAGGCGACGCCGTCGACCTCCCCTTCACCGGCGAGACGTTCGACGCCGTCTGCTGCTTCGGTGCCCTCTACCTCTTCGACGACCCCTGGACGGCCGTGGACGGCATGACCCGCGTCCTCAAACCGGGAGGCCGCCTGGTCATCCTCACCTCCCGGCGCCCGTCCCCGCTCCCCGCCACCCGGATGGGCCGCGCCCTCCTCCGCCGCGCCACCGGCCTGACGGTCTTCGGCGACCAGGAGATCACCAGAGCCCTGACCACCCGAGGCTTCAAGTCAATCCGCCGGCACCGCTACCCCCTGATGCAACTGGTCGGCGCAACCCGCACCTGATCACCCACAAGACGGCAGGTTCACCCCGAGCCGCGGGCCTTGATCTCGCCGGGCCGCGCCTCCGGCGGGACGGGCCCGCGGCTCGGGTGTCTTCAGCGGAGGCGTTTCTCGATGTAGATGTTGACGATGCCGCCGATGGTCTCGCGGCGGGTCTCCCTCCAGCCGAACTTGGCGTAGAGCGCCAGGGCGGGGCCCTGGAGTTCGGTGGTGTCGGCGCGCAGGACGCGGTAGCCGTATTCGATGGCGCGCCGTTCGAGGGCTTGGACGATGGCGGCGCCGTAGCCGCGGCGCTGCACGGCGGGCCGGACGCGGAGCCGGACCATTTCCACGGCGTCGAGGTTCGGGGCGCCGGGGGCGTAGCCGCCGTAGGCGCGGGCCCGGCCGCCGGGGACGAGGTCGGCCCTGCGCAGGCCGCCCATGGCGACGATGCGGCCGCCGAGTTCGCCGACGAGGAACTCGCCGTCGTTGCGGAGGTAGATGTCGTCCATGCGGAAGAAGTCGTGGTCGTAGTAGACGCCGTCGCCGGGGCGCAGGCCGACCTGGGCGAGCCCTTCACGGTGCAGCGCGAGGACGGTGCCGTGGTCGGCGGCGCCGTAGCGGCGCAGCCGGAGTTCCCCGAACTCCCACACGGGGGGTTCGTCGGAGAGCCGGACGAGGGCGCGGGCCGGGTGGTCCTGCCAGGGCGTGCTGTCAGGGGTGCCCATGCCGGGTCAGACCTGCTCGGCCGGCGGGACGGACGGGCGTCCCTGTGTGGGGCTCGTCACCCAGGGGCCGGCGAGGGCCTCGTTGAAGTCCTTCAGCCCCGGGATCTCGCCGTGCTTGGCGTTGACGGCCACGCCGATCTGGCGGGCGCGGTGCACGAGGATGTCGGACCGGTGGTCGGGCGGCAGGTCGAGGATGGCCTCCTGCCCGGCCGCGAGCGCGGCGTCCGGGAGGCCGGCGTGGAATTTGCACATCGCCCGGTCGAGGCGCACGAGGGTGAGGTCGACGCGGTCGGTCGGCGAGTACAGGGTCAGGGCGTGGCTGAGCACCTCGTCGCCGTGCTTGTGGTCGCCGAGGCTGGTGAAGGTGTCGCCCTCGTAGAAGGCCATCTGCCGGTCGGTGAAGCCGTAGACGAGGTCGCTGGTGTCGGCCTTGGACAGCTGGTCGAACACCGATCGGCCGCGGACGAGGGCGCGCCGGGCGCTCGGGGCGGCGTCGCCGCGGCCGCGCATCGCGAGCATGCCGAGCGCGCGGGCCTCAACGGCGGGCGCCATGGCGGCGGCGACGCCGGGCGTGCGGCCGGCGAGGTCCTGCGCCTTGCGGGCGAGGTGCAGCGCCTCGCGGGGGTCGCCGTAGTACATCGGGACGAGCGACTCCCGGACGGTCACCCAGGCGCGCAACTGCCGGTCGCCGGTCTCGTCGGCGGCGGTGCGGGCGGTGCGGAAGAACGAGCGGGCCAGCCGGTGGTCACCGAGGTTGATCATGATCAGGCCGGACAGCCCGGACAGCTGCGCCGCGATCCGGCAGAGCCGTTCCTGCAGCTCGACGGGCTGGCGCTTGTCGCACATCCGCCGGACCTCGCTGAAGTCCAGCAGGACGTCGCAGAGCATCCGCAAGGACGGGGTGGCCTGGTACTGCTGGCCGTAGCCGTAGGTGGTCTCTTCCCACTGGTCGAGCATCGTCGGCGAGACGGTCGCGCCGACGAGCGTGTCGTCCATCTTGCGGCGCAGGTTGTCTACCGCTCCAAGGAACTGACCGTCGAGCGCCACGCCCGCTCCGGCCAGAAGTTGCAGAAGGGTCCTACGAAGCACGATGTCCTCCTCTCCCACATCAATGGTCAGGGGGCCGTCAGCGCGGTTGTGGCCCCGAAGGTCGTTGAGTGTTGTCCAGGGCCGCTCTTCGGCCCTGGAGACGATCGCCCCGACCAGCGGGCCGGGGCCTGATGCCGCGTGCCGCTCCGCCGGCCGCGGTTTCGGGACGCTCACGGCGCCCGGGCGGACGGCGTGACCGCGTCCGCAGATACAGGGACTCTGGTAGTCGAGTGCGTCGGGCTCCACCCGGTAGACGGCGCACAGGTAGTGGAGGTATTCGGGGCCGGGCCTCTTGTAGCCGCTCTCGTAGGCGGACAGGAGCGTCTCCCCGAGCTTGGGGGGCGGTTTGCCGTCCACCTCGTAGAGGGCCCGTACCTGCGCCACGATGTCGGACAGCGCGACGCCGTGCGCCAGCCGGTGCGCCTTGACGCGGCTGGTGCCGAACAGCGGCCCGCACTGCTCGTGGATCTCCTGCGCGATCTCGACCGGACCGCGTCCTCGGGCCAGGGCGTGGGCGCGGATCCGGCGAGCCACGTCCGTCTCTTTCCGAGGGGGTTCCGACATCGACTCCGGCCTCCTCACCGTCGGGCCGGGACGCCGTCCCTCCGGGGGAGGGCGGTCGTCCCCGCCACGGCGACCGGTCGCTGGTTATGGCCACGACAGATAATCTCTCGCGCACGCAGCGTAACCCTCGTCACATGGCCCGCCAAGCGATTCCGGCGAAGAAGGGGCGGTCCGGAGGCGTCCCGCCCCCCACGGGTAGAGATTCTTCCTCCGGAGGGGTGTGGACTTCCTCTGAGGTGGGGTAATCCGGTACTCCGCCGGACGCGCGGTCACTTGACCAACCCCGTGAGAGTTGCAATTCTCGCCGCGAGTGATCGAACGGATTCACAGAGTTGATCAGTTGACCGGTACTCGCCGACGGAGGGGGTGCGAAGGTGGTCAGCGACAGACGCGTCGGCTACCTGGAGGCGCTGGAGCAGGCACTCGACACGCAGGGCCTGGTCGCCCGCGTCGTCAGGACCCGCTCGGGGCCGGCGTTCCTGCGCGTCGTGAACCCCGAGGCCGCGAGCCTCGCGGAGGACGTCACGTGCGCACCGGCCCCCGAGACCAAGGACCACTACTTCTGGTGGTCGTGGGGCGAGCGCATGCACCGCGTCGACGACGTGGGCGGCGCCGCGATGAAGCTGGCCCACGTCCTGCAGCCGCTCCGCCGCTGACCCCCGCCTTCCCAGACCTTCTGGGGAGGCGCCCCGGACTCCCGAGGAACATGGGCGCCGCCTGATCGGCGGCGTCCCCCGAGACCGGGCGTGTCCCGCGGGGCCGTGACCGGAAACGGCGCGGCGGCCACGGACCTCGCGGGACACGCTCGCCGGAGCCAGCCCTCCCCGGCCGGGCCGTAACACCTGCCTGACCTCGCGGACTTCGGGATGAACCGGTCGGACACGTCCCCTACGATCGGCTCCGAGCCCGCCGCGATCACGGCGCGGTGTCCAGGCACCACAATGGCCGGGGAGGGTCTGCCTTCATGTCACTTCTCGCCGCCGAGATCCTCACCGCCAGGTCTCTCGCCGCCGAGCCTCTCGCCGCCCCCGCGTTCCTGCCGTGGGCGCGGGAAGGGACCCCCGAGACCGCCTGCGGGGATCCGACGCCCAGCACCTCGTGCCGGCTCGTCTGGAACGTCTCGCACAACACCAGGTTCACGGAGTTCTTCTCGACCTGGCTCGACGGCCCCATCACCACCCTCTTCTGGATCATCGTCACGTTCGTGATCGCGCTGATCCTGAAGACCATCGCGCACCGCATGATCACCAGGGTGACGCTGCGGATGGCCGAGGGCACGATGACCGAGCGGGCCAGGGAGCGGTCCCGGACGGTCTTCGAGGGCAGCCCCGCCCTGCTCAACAAGCGGCGGGCCCAGCGCGCCCAGACGCTCGGCTCGGTGCTGCGGTCCGTCGCGTCCGTGCTGATCATGGGGACGGCCGCGTTCAGCATCCTCGGCTCGCTCGGCCTGAACCTGGCACCGATCCTGGCCAGCGCGAGCGTCATCGGCGTCGCGGTCGGCTTCGGCGCGCAGAACATCGTCAAGGACCTCCTCGCCGGGCTGTTCATGCTGCTGGAGGACCAGTACGGCGTCGGCGACTTCATCGACGTGGGCACCGCCAAGGGCACGGTCGAGGCCGTCACGCTGCGGGTCACCCGGATGCGGGACGTCGACGGCATCGTCTGGTACGTCCCGAACGGCGAGATCAAGAAGGTCGGCAACGAGTCGCAGAACTGGGGCCGGGCCGTCCTGGACATCCCGGTCGACATCAACGAGGACACCGAGAAGGTCAAGGCGATCCTGCAGTCCACCGCCGACGAGATGGCCGCGGACGAGCGGTGGAAGAACATCGTCCTGGAGGCGCCGGCGGTGTGGGGCGTGCAGGCGCTCGCCGGCGACGCCCTCGTCATCCGCGTCGTGCTGAAGACGGCGCCGGGCAGGCAGGGCGACATCGCCCGCGAGCTGCGCGAACGCGTCAAGCGCTCGTTCGACCAGGCGGGCGTGACGGTCGCCACCCCGGCGCCCTAGTGGATCATGGTGAGCGGCGGGGCGGCTCTCGCATAGGGTGGAGGCGCTATGGCTGAACAGGTGACCTTCTACGAGGCGGTCGGCGGCGAGGAGACCTTCCACCGGCTGGTCCACCGCTTCTATCAGGGCGTCGCGGGCGACCCCGACCTTCGCGACCTCTACCCCGAGGAGGACCTCGGGCCCGCCGAGGAGCGGCTGCGGCTGTTCCTGATCCAGTACTGGGGCGGCCCGACCACCTACAGTCAGCAGCGCGGGCATCCGAGGCTCCGGATGCGGCACGTGCCGTTCGTCATCGGGTCGGCCGAGCGGGACGCCTGGCTGCGCCACATGCGCGACGCGGTCGACGAGCTGGAGCTCCCCGAGCACCTGGAGAAGCAGCTCTGGGACTACTTCACGATGGCCGCGCAGAGCATGGTGAACGCCCCGACATAGGCGGGTAGATCGCCTTGTATGACGCGAATCCCGTGGTGGCGCGACGCCGTCGTGTACGAGGTCTACGTCCGCAGCTTCGCCGACTCCGACGGGAACGGTGACGGCGACCTCCAGGGGATCCGGTCCCGGCTCGGCCACCTGCGCGACCTCGGCGTCGACGCGCTGTGGCTGACCCCGTTCTACACCTCGCCGCTCGCGGACGGCGGCTACGACGTCGCCGACTACCGCGACGTCGACCCGCGGTTCGGTACCCTCGCCGACTTCGACGCCCTGGTGCGGGACGCGCACGCGCACGGGCTCCGGCTGATCGTCGACATCGTCCCGAACCACTCGTCCGACCGGCATCCCTGGTTCCGGGAGGCGCTCGCCGCACCGCCGGAGTCGCCTGCGCGCGACCGGTACATTTTCCGGTCGGGGAGGCCAGGCGAACATCCCGGCGAGGAGGGGCCGCCGACCGACTGGCCGTCCGCGTTCGGCGGCCCGGCCTGGACGCGGGTGGACGACGGCGAGTGGTACCTGCACCTGTACGCGCGCGAGCAGCCCGACTTCAACTGGCACCACCCCGACGTGCGGCGGGAGTTCGAGGAGATCCTGCGCTTCTGGCTCGACCGGGGCGTGGACGGCTTCCGCATCGACGTGGCGGCCGGCCTGTTCAAGGACCAGTCCTTCCCCGACCTGAACGGACGCCGCCGCCGCGTCGTCAACGGCCCCATGTACGGCCGTCCGGAAGTCCACGACGTGTACCGGAGGTGGCGGCAGATCCTGGACGAGTACGACGACCGCATGGCCATAGGCGAGGTGTGGACGAGCAGCCCCGAAGACCTCGCGCTCTATCTGCGTCCAGACGAGCTTCACCAGGTGTTCCAGTTCGACCTGCAACTCGCCCCATGGTCGGCCCCCGCGTTCCGTGACGTGGTGACGGCCGCGATCAAGGCCGTTGCCCCAACCGGAGCCGCGCCGACGTGGGTGCTGTCCAGCCACGACTCTGTACGCCACATCACGCGGTACGAGCAGCCGGAGAGCGTCCCTGGCATCGGACAGGCGAGGGCCAAGGCGGCACTGCTGATGCTCTTGGCGCTCCCAGGGTCGGCGTATCTGTACCAGGGCGAGGAGCTGGGCCTGCCGGAGGTGACCGACCTCCCTGACGAGGCGAGGCAGGACCCGATGTGGAAGCGCACGAACGGGCAGCGGGTAGGGCGTGATGGCTGCCGCGTCCCGCTCCCCTGGTCCGGTACTGCGGAGCCCTACGGTTTCTCGCCCGACGGCGTCGGGCCCTGGCTGCCGATGCCGGGGCGGTGGGCGGCGATGACCGTCGAGGCGCAGTCGTCGGACCCGTCCTCCATGCTGGCGTTCTACCGCGAGGCGCTGGCCCTGCGCCGCCGCCTGCGCGACGGCCTGCCCGAGGACATGGAGTGGCTCGACTCCCCCGACACGGCCGTGCTCTTCCGGCGCGGCCCGCTCACCTGCGCGCTCAACTGCGGCGAGGACCCGCTGCCCCTCCCGCCGGGCCGCCCGCTCCTGACCAGCATCCCCCTGGACGGCGACCAACTGCCCGGCAACGCCGCCGTCTGGCTCACCACCGCCTGAGAGCAGGATGCGGTGTGCCGGCCGCGTCAGGGGTCAACACACGGCCGGCACACCGCAGGTTCCGCTACAGCGGAGGTCCCTACAGGGGGGCGTTCGCTACAGCGGCGGGCGCTGGAGCTGGAGCGGGTCGTCCGCGGCCGGTCCGGTCGTGAGCGTCCGCACATCGGACTCGACGCCCGCCCAGCGCTTCACGAAGGCGATCGACTTGGCCTTCTCCTCGGGGGACAGCTTGTCGATGAGGCGCGCGCTGTGGTTCAGGCCCTGCGCGGTGAACACGGCCGAGTCGCGGCTGCCGTAGCCGAGGCGGAACGGCTCGGAGCCCCACGGGTCGGTCGAGCCGTACAGGAACAGCATGTGGTTCGCGTTCCGCTTCACCCAGCCGTCGATGTCGCGCATGGCGCGGCCGTTGTCGAAGCGCATCCGGATGTCGCTCGGGACGTAGGTGCGCGGCTGGTAGCTGCTCTCGTACCGCAGCAGCGGGCGCAGGTGCTTGAACTTCGGCGTGGGCCAGCCGAGCTCGGTGCCCGCCTGGTAGTAGTACGGGACGTACGGGGCGAGGCCCTGGTCGGTGTAGAACGAGAGACCCGCGATGCCGTCCAGCGACTTGTAGAGGTCGTCGTCGGAGGCGTCCAGCGCCGGCAGGCTCGGGCAGTCGGACTGCAGGCTGTACTGCCAGAACGCCCACTCGTAGTCCATCACCGAGTTCTCGAACGCGCGGTCCATCGTGCGCAGGATCTCGAACGTCCAGCCGCCCGCGTCGGCGGCGGCCTTGAAGCGCTCGAGCATGGCGGGCCGGCGCTTGAGGAACTCGCGCGCGAGGCTCTTCACGTGAGCGCGGCACTTGGGGTCGTTGCCGACGTTCTTGAAGAACTCGTCGTAGGCCCGGTCGTCGTTGTTGTTCACATCGTTAGGGGCCACGTAGACGACGCTGCCGTCGACGTCGTTCGGGTAGAAGCGCTTGTGGTAGACGGCGGTCATGCCGCCCTTGCTGGCACCCGTCGAAATCCACTTGGTGCCGTAAATCTTCTTCAGCTCACGGATCAGCCGGTGCTCGTCGGTGGCGGCCTGCCAGATGTTGTCCTTCGTCCAGTCCGTGGGTTCGGGACGGGACGGGGTGAAGTAACGGTACTCAAGCGAGATCTGGTTGCCGTCGACCAGCGCGGTCGGCTCGGCGGTGAACATCACCTCCGGCGTGTTGTAACCGCTGGTGTAGAGCACCATGGGCCGGTCCGTCGACTTGTGCTGCAGCATGATGCGCTGCTCAAACCACTGCCCCTTGGGGTTGCGGTGGTCGACCGGCTGCTTGTACTCAAGCCAGAACCAGCGGTAGCCGGGCAACGTCGACGTCTTCTCCGTCACCTGCATGCCGGGAATCGCCTTGAGCCGGTCAAGGATGTCGCCGGCCTGGGCCGTACCCGCCTGGGCGGTGTCCGCCCGGTCCGTGACCGCCTGCGCCGTGGTGGCGCCGGCTCCGGTCACTCCCGCGGCGAGCAGCAGTGCCATCGCTCCTCGTGAGACGCGCCGCATTTGTGCCCCTTCCACGTGGGATCTCCACATTCGCGTCGCGACACTAGAGCGAGAACTGGGTCGAAAACGGATTGCTGCCGTGCTTGTTATCTATCCGTGACGGCTCGGTTGTCACCGGCCCAGTCCGGGACGACAACGGTCAGATGGCACCACCGGTGAGGAAGTGGGCGACCAGCCAGCCGAGGCCGAGCACGAGGGCCAGCCGGCGCAGCTGCCAGCCGAGCGGCTTGCCGCGGATGGCGAAGACGTTCCAGACGAGCTCGGAGAGCGTGTCGCCGGGCTGCCGGTTGAACACGGCGGGCAGCTCGATGGCGAAGAACATCAGGATCCAGAAGATCCATGCAGCGAGATAGGGGGACATAGGACGCTTTCTCTGGGGAGGACGAACTCCTTCTTTCCGGTAATACCCGGTAAGAATGATCCCTAGACGGCGTCCGGCAGGAGGGTATGAGGGCAGGAAGGTGTGCGCGCGGCAGGGCGCCAAGTGGAGGGCGGGTGAGGGCGCTAGGCGGTGGGCGGGGTGAGGGCGATGCCGTCGTCCCAGGGGGCGAGGCGCTCGAAGAAGCGCTCGTCATGCCAGCGGCCGTCGACGTGGATGTGCCGCCGGGCCGTCCCCACGGCCGTGAAGCCGTTCCGCTCCAGCACGCGCTGGGACGCATGGTTGTCGACCCTCGTGAACGCCTCGACGCGGTGCAGCCCTAGGCCGTCGAACGCCACGTCCAGCGCCTGCCTGACCGCCTCGGTCGCGACACCGTGCCCGGCGTGCGCGCGCGCCACCCAGTACCCGACGAAGCAGGTCTGCAGTGGGCCGCGCAGGACGTTGTTGAGGGTGATCCGCCCGGCGACCTCACCGTCCAGGAGGATGACGCCCGGCCACATGTCCCCCGTCGCGTACGCCTCGATCAGGCCGTACAGGTTGTCGCGCTGCCCCTCGACGGTGAAGTAGGAGTCGTCGCGGGCGGGCTCCCAGGGACGCAGGTAGTCGCGGTTCGCCGTGTAGAGGGCGGCGAGCGCCTCCGCGTCCGCCATCTGCACGACGCGGAGCCGCACCCCCGGCTGGAGGCGCTGGTTCAGCGGGGCCGCGGGGCCGGCGAGGGCGGTCATGTCGTGGGCGCCGTGTAGCGTCCGATGAACTCCCGCTCCTCCGGCGTGAAGCGGCGCAGCCGGTTCGTCTCCTTGTCGAACGCGACGAGGGTCGAGGTGGCCTCGGCGTACACGTTCTCGTCGTCGCGCACCTCGTAGGCCAGCGTGAACGAGGCGGCGCGGGCCTCGGTCACCCACGTCTCCACCCGGATCGGGTACACGGTCGGCAGCAGCGGCAGCCGGTAGTCGATCTCGTGCCGCGAGATCACCATGCCGCGCACCGGCTTCTCCCCCTTGCGGACCGGGTCGCCGTGGAACATCTCCAGCCGCGCGTCCTCCAGGTAGCCGAGGAACTTGACGTTGTTCACATGGCCCTGGGAGTCGATGTCGCCGAACCGGACGTGGAACTCGTAGACGTGCCGGTACTCGGCCGCGGGGAGGTCGGTCTGCTGCATGTCCTCGCCTGGGGTGCGGGGGGCGTGTCCGGCTCGATGTTACCGCCAGCCATTTCCCGCCCCTGGCCACTCCCCCAGGACGCCCCTCACAGGGCGGACGTCTCATAGGGGTCGGAGATCGCGCCGGTCGGGGTCGCGGAGGCGGCCGCGCGGACGAGGTCGACGAAGTCCTCCAGGCACGACATGCACTGCGCCGCGTGCCGGCTGAGCTCGTGGATCTCCTCGTCGCTGAGCACGCCGTTCGCCGGTGCGAAGTCGCGGACGTGCGCGCAGCGGTCCGCGACGGGCTCGTCCTCGGGACGCGCCGTGCCCGGATGCGGCAGCTGCTGCCGGTGCGTGAACGCGGCGAGCATCTCGTCGATCCGGTCGGCGGCCTCCGGGTAGCCCGCCGCGTAGGCCTCCGCGTACGCCCGCGCGGCCTCGGTGATCAGGTGCAGCTCCTCACGATGGGCGCTGTAGGGACCGCTCGCCGCACACTGCTCGGCGAGCAGGTCGAGCATCCGGCCGAGGCGGAGCGCGGCGTCCGCGTGGTCGCTGCGGGCCGCGACCCGGTACCAGCGGGCCGCCTCGGCCAGGTCGCCGTCCACCTCGTGGCGGCGTCCCAGCTCGTAGGCGCCCCGGTCCAGCTCCAGGGAGTCGACGAACGCCGCGTGCCGCGCGCTGGCGATGTCGTCGTACTGCCGCCGCCGGAACTCCTCCTGCAGCCGCACGAGGTTGACCGCGAACTCGTCCTCGGGCATCCGGACGATGGCGGACGCGGCGGCGGCCAGCATGCCGTCCAGGTTCATGCCCGGCCCTCCTTCTCGACCGCCGGCTCGCGGAGCAGCTCCTCCAGCCGCCTGCGCGCCCGGTGCACGTGGGTCTTCGCCGAACCCTCGCTCATGTCGAGGATCCGGGCGACCTCCGGCAGCGGGAACTCCAGCAGGCAGTGCAGCGCGACGGCCTCCCGCTGGCGGCGCGGCAGGCTCCGCACGGCGGCCATGAGGTCGAGGCGGCCGTCGGTCCCGCGCTCCGCGGCGCTCGGCAGCCCGCCCTCCCCGCGCGTGATGATCTCGTCCAGGGACGTGCACTGCTCGCGCGCCTTCGCCTGCCAGCGCCGCAGCATGGTCGTCGCGACCCGGAACAGCCAGGCGCCCGGCTTGTCGTAGGTGACGAGCTCGTCCCACCGGCGCTGCGCGGCGAGCAGGCTCTCCTGCGCGATGTCCTCGACCCAGCGGCCGTCGGACGTCTGCGCGCGCAGGTAGCCGGTGATGCGCGGCATCCAGTAACGGTAGAACGCGGGGAACGACGACAGCGTCTCGCGGGCCTCCCGGTCCGCCCGGTCCGCGTTCACCACACCGCTCCGGAGCCGGTGGACGTGACCACCACGGCGACCTCCCACGACGGCGACTCGAACACGGGGACTCCTCGGGGTATCCGCACGATGCTGAGAGCGACTTCCGCCCCAGCAGTGTTACGCATATAACTGCCGCCAGAGGTCACAAACGTTGACATCTGTCGAAAATAACCTCACCACCTGCGCCGATATCGGAGCGTGATCGGCACACCAATGACCGCCAGGTCATTTCGGACGGGACCCCCCGTCCTTCCGACCTGGGCTGATACATGCTGTCAGCGCCGCAACAGAATTGGAAATCCGCGCACCACCGTACGGCGACGAACAGAATTCGATACGGTGCCCGGCCCCGGGAAATGATCATCCTGCCGCCTCGGCAAAAGCACGGCGGCGGCGAACACAAGGGCATGGACGGTCGGCGCACGCAGGTCACCCCCAAGGCCAGTGGGTAGGGCCCTGGGGGTGCTGAGCGGCAGCGGATCAGTCGCGGGTGAGCTTGCGGTGGGTGACGCGGTGCGGGCGGGCCGCGTCGGCCCCCAGACGCTCGATCTTGTTTTTCTCGTAGTCGGCGAAGTTGCCCTCGAACCAGAACCAGTTCGAACCCTCTTCCCACGCGAGGATGTGCGTGGCGATGCGGTCCAGGAACCACCGGTCGTGCGAGGTGATGACGGCGCAGCCGGGGAACTCCAGGAGGGCGTTCTCCAGGCTGGACAGGGTCTCGGTGTCGAGGTCGTTGGTCGGCTCGTCCAGCAGGAGGACGTTGCCGCCCAGCTTGAGCGTCAGCGCCAGGTTCAGGCGGTTGCGCTCCCCACCGGACAGGACGCCCGCCGGCTTCTGCTGGTCGGGCCCCTTGAAGCCGAACGCCGCGACATAGGCGCGGGACGGCATCTCGACCTGGCCGACGTTGATGTGGTCGAGACCGTCCGAGACGACCTGCCACACCGTCTTCTTGGGGTCGATGCCGCCGCGTCCCTGGTCGACGTAGGACACCTTGACGGTATCGCCGAGCCGCAGCTCGCCGCCGTCCGGCTGCTCCTCACCGACGATCATGCGGAACAGCGTGGTCTTGCCGACGCCGTTCGGGCCGATGACGCCGACGATCCCGTTCGGCGGCAGGTTGAACGACAGGTCGTCCATGAGGATCCGGTCGTCGAAGCCCTTCGTCAGCTTGTCCGCGACGATGACCGTGTTGCCCAGCCGGGGGCCCGGCGGGATCTGGATCTCCTCGAAGTCGAGCTTGCGGGTCTTGGCGGCCTCGGCGGCCATCTCCTCGTACCGCTCCAGGCGGGCCTTGCTCTTCGTCTGCCGCGCCTTCGGGTTCGACCGGACCCACTCCAGCTCATCCTGGAGGCGCTTCTTGCGCTTGGCGTCCTTGTTGCCCTCGACCTTCAGCCGCTCGGCCTTCTTCTCCAGGTAGACGGAGTAGTTGCCCTCGTAGGGGTAGCAACGGCCCCGGTCGAGCTCCAGGATCCACGTGGCGACGTTGTCGAGGAAGTACCGGTCGTGGGTGACGGCCAGGACGGTGCCCTCGTACTTGGCGAGGAACTGCTCCAGCCACTGGACGCTCTCGGCGTCGAGGTGGTTGGTGGGCTCGTCCAGCAGCAGCAGGTCAGGGGCTTCGAGGAGGAGCTTGCACAGCGCGACCCGGCGGCGCTCACCCCCCGACAGCTTCGACACCTCGGCGTCGCCGGGCGGGCAGCGCAGCGCGTCCATCGCCTGCTCGAGCTGGCTGTCGAGATCCCACGCGTTGCGGTGATCGAGCTGCTCCTGGAGCTTGCCCATCTCCGTCATCAGCTCGTCGGAGTAGTCCGTCGCCATCTTCTCGGCGATCTCGTTGAACCGGTCGACCATCGCCTTGGTCTCGGCGACGCCCTCCTGCACGTTCCCGAGGACGGTCTTCTCCTCGTTCAGCGGCGGCTCCTGCTGGAGCATCCCGACGGTGAACCCCGGCATGAGGCGCGCGTCCCCGTTGGACGGCTGTTCCAGACCGGCCATCATGCGCAGCAGCGTCGACTTACCGGTGCCGTTCGGTCCCAGGACACCGATCTTCGCGCCCGGAAGGAAGTGCAGGGTGACGTCGTCGAGGACGACCTTGTCGCCATGTGCCTTGCGCACACGCTGCATCGTGTAGATGTACTCGGCCATTCCTCAAGCCTAGAGGGTCCGAGTAGGTGTTCCTTGCAGTGTTCGTTGCAGTGCTCTCCTCCTTCGGGCCTTGGCGGCCCTCCATCGTCGATCACTGCGTGCGATCGCTGCATCGCTCCGTCTCGCCTGGCGGCTCGCTGCGCGATCAGGTTCTCGCTTAGCTCGAACCTGCCTTCGGACGCGATCGCGACGGCTGGGGTTGTTGCGTGGTTGCGGAGGGGGCTGGTGTCAGTGCGGACGGCTCCAACAGCGTTGCGCGGGCCCGCAGGGTTTGTGAGGCGGCGGGTAAGGCCAGGGCCGGGACGGCGGCGGAGCGCTTGTGGGGTGCTTGCCGTATGCGGGGTTGCTGGGGTGCTGGTGAGGGGGTTGTGGTCAGGCGGCGGGGGCGCCGGGGCCTTCTAGGGCTGGGAGGCAGACTCGGTCTCGGCCGGAGGACTTCGCTCGGTACAGGGCCAGGTCGGCGGCGGCCAGGAGGTCCAGGAGGTCTTCGCCGTGGGTGCGGAACAGGGCTACGCCCACGGACACGGTGACCGTCACCGTTCCTTCTTCGGCGGGGACGGCCAGGCGGCGGACGCGGCCGCGGAGGCGTTCGGCGACGCGGCATGCCTCGACGGTGTCGGCGCCGGGTAGCAGGACCACGAATTCTTCGCCGCCGAAGCGGCCCACGACGTCGTAGTCGCGTAGCTGGTGGCAGAGCGTGCTGGCCACTCCTACCAGCACCTGGTCGCCCATCAGGTGGCCGTGGGTGTCGTTGACGCGTTTGAAGTGGTCGATGTCGATCAGGAGGAGGGCCACGGCGTCGTGGGTGCGTTGGGCGCGGGACAGTTCGGTGTCGGCTTCTCGTTGCCATGCGGCGGCGTTCAGGAGGCCGGTCTTGGCGTCTGTGCGGGCTGCCGCTTGGAGTTGCTGGTGCATGAGGCTGCGCTGCAGGAGGACGACGGGTGGGAGCGCCAGGATTAGCAGGCCCAGCGACAGGGCGCTCGTGATCGCCACGAGCATGCCGACGCAGAGCTCCACCACGTCCAGGAGGAGGCTCTCGCGGGTCCACAGGACGTCGCGCCAGCGGCTCTCGGGGTTGGCGGCGTGCGCCGCGACCGCGACGATCGCCGTGTTCACGACGGTGAACAGCGCCGCGCAGCCCACGGCCGCCGGGATGCCCGGGTAGGCGTCGACGAGCCATTGGGGGGCGCCGTCCAGCGGTTCGGGGACCACCAGGTGGAAGACCACGGAGGCGCATGCTCCGGCGATTCCGTGCGCCGCGGCGACCAGTGCGCGCCGGTAGACCAGCGTCCGGCGGACCCGGAATTGCAGCAGCGCCTGTAGTGGTATCGGGATCAGCAGGACGTAGACGGGTGGCAGCAACAGTGCGACTGGCAGCCACCAGGCCGATAGGAGGTCTCGGGCGACGCCTGCCGGCATGCCCAGGCGCCGGGTCGCCTCGATGCACACCGCGCCGCACGCCAGGAGGGCGGCGAAGGTCGTCAGGTCGCCGGCCCGGAGCGGTGTGGCGGCCAGGCACGCGGCGGCCAGCCCAAGATGGACGGCCACGACCACCGGCACATAAACCACGAGCAGGGACGGACGCCCCAGTAGCGCCCGGCGCCTAGGCCTGCGGGGCAGTTCCCCGCCACGGTCCTCGGCGGACGACTGCACTGCCGTCATCCTTCCCCCTTACGCGCATCACGTTGTGTAACACGATAGTTGCAACGTGTGCGGAAGGGGCGTGAAACAGGTACGTTCGGGAACGCACGTGCGGGTGACCGTCGGATCACCACGCATCAGGGCCCGCGGATTCGCGGCCCCAAGCACATCCTGAGGGGGATACCACCATGCGCGGCGTTTCCTGGATCTGACCAGGCCGCGGAACCCGAGGGTGCGGGGGCGCCGACCGACGGCGGCTGCATCTGTAGGTCACGCCCCCGCTCCCCGACCCCGGACGTGACGTCGTCAGGCGGCCTTGGGTTCCGCCTCGTCGGCTGGGGTGCTCAGGGCCCATTCGTCGGCGGCGTCGCGGGCCAGCTGGAGGTCTTCCTCGTTGAGCGGGCCGCCGCGCTGGATGGGACGGAAGTCGGCCGTGCCACGGACCAGGTCGGGGCCGAGCGTGGTCGCCTCGACCTCGGCGGAGAAGCGCCAATGGCCGTCGCGCTCGTACTGCCGGATGCGCAGGCGGCCCGTGACCAGTACCGGGGTACCGCGCGGGAACTCGGACGCGTTGACGTTGTCGGCCAGGTTCCGCCAGCAGTTGACCGTCAGGAACAGGGTCTCGATGTCCTGCCATTGGCCGGTCTGCCGGTCGTAGCGGCGGGGCGTGCAGCCGACCCTGAGCGACAGGAACGGCGTGCCGTTGGCCGTGACGGCGTAGCGGGGTTCCGCCGCGACAAAGCCGGTGATCGTGATGTGCGCCTCGTTCATCGTGGTCCTCCGTCGGCTCGCGTGTTCGAGTCAACGGTGACGCAGGCGGCACCTGTCGCGGGTGCGGTAACGGAACTGTGGATAACTCTCAGCCGCGGCCCAGCGCGATGTCGACGTCCTTGCGGAAGCGGGCGTAGACCTGGAGGTCCTGCTCGATGGGCACGATCACCTTCTCGTGCGCGACCTTCTCGATGCCCTGGCGCATGTGGTGCTCCATCTTGTCGCCGTGTTTGGCTGACGAGAGGGCGACCAGGTTCCGGCAGGCTGAGGAGGTCAGCCAGCCCATGCCCAGGGTGCAGACCACCAGGACGGCCACGTAGGGGATGAGGCCCGCTTCTCCGACCAGGCCGCCTGGGTCTCCGCCGCCCGCGTCCAGCAGGCCGTAGGCGACGAGGAGGCCGATCCATACGAGGCTGAGGATGGCGACCAGCACCAGGAAGAACTGCCACGTCTTGACCAGCCACCACCAGCGCGGCACCTGGTTGAACGTCGGCAGCGCGTCCTTGAGGGACTCGCCGAGGGCCTCGGGGATCTCGGTCGCGTGGGAGCGGGCGGCGGCGCGCAGGGAGCGTCCCCAGTGCGCGGGGAGTTCGGGGGTGATGCCCTCGGTGACGCCCTGCAGCGCGGTGTCGACGTCGCCCTGCTGGGCGCCGATCGGGCCGGTGAAGGCGCCGCGGAGCTCCTCGCGCAGCTCGGTGAGGCGCATCCGGCGCAGCGGGTCCGAGCGGAGGCGGGCGATGATCGTGGTGATGGGCCAGCCGACGAAGTCGGCGGCGCGCAGCTCGTAGGCGCTCTCCATGGCCTCGGCGACGGCGGGCGCGCCCGCGGCGTCGGCGAAGGCCTGGACGAGGTCGTCGCGGCGGCCGTCGTCGATCGTGGCGGGCGGCTCGGTGTCGGCGCGGTAGGCGACGAAGCGTTCGGCGGCCCGGTCGACGTCGGCGGACAGCCGCTCGGTGCGGGCGCGGCGGGCGGCGACGGTGTCGACGAGGATGTCCCGGAAGCCGAAGACGCCGTCCTCGGCGACGGCGGAGGTCGTCACGATGCGCGGGTCGGTGAGGCCCTCGGCCTCCAGGAGGCGGCGCAGGTCGGCGACGCAGTCGTCGATCTCGTGCGGGGTGAGCCGGTCGACCTGGTTGAGGACGATCAGCGTCACGCCGGTGTGCCGCGCGAACGGGACGATGTAGTTGCGGTGCAGGGCGGCGTCGGCGTACTTCTGCGGGTCGACGACCCAGACGAGCAGGTCGGCGATGGTGACGAACCGGTCGACCTCGGCGCGGTGCATCGCCTGGATGGAGTCGTGGTCGGGCAGGTCGATCAGGACGAGGCCCTGAAGGGTGCTGTCGGCGCGTTCCAGGTCGAGGGCGCTGGCGCGGGCGTAGCGGTGGCGCTTGTCGACGTCCAGCCAGTCGAGGAGGGGCCCGGCGCCGTCCAGGCCCCAGACGCAGGCGTGGGCCTGGGAGGTCATCGGCCGCCGCAGCCCGGTCGGCGACAGTTCGAGCCCGCAGATGGCGTTGAACAGCGACGACTTTCCGCTGCCGGTTCCGCCGGCGAGGGCGACGACGGTGTGGTCGCCGGACAGCCGGAGCCGCTGCCCGGCCCGGTCGAGCAGCGCCCCGGCCTCGGCGAGGACGGGCTGGTCGAGCCGGCCTTCGCCCGCGCGGACGAGCCGGTCGAGGCCGTTGAGGCGGTCGGTCAGGCTGGGCGGACCGGCGGGAGCGGCGGCGGGGGTGGCGGCGTCGGGGAGCGGGATCCCCGGCGGCGAGTTCGTGGGGATGGCCGAGGTGGTCATCGGGCGACCTCGAGGTTGTAGGTGGCCTGGTACAGCTGGACGGGGACGGTCTCGTCCGGGATGCCGGCGGAGTCGAGCACCTGCTCGAACCGGATGGACTCCTCGTCGAACAGCATCCCGATGCGGCTGCGCAGGTCGGCGCGGGCCTTGGCGCCCATGCCGCGCAGCGACTCGGCGCCGAACAGCGCCTTCAGCAGCCGCTGCGGGACGGCGCTGTTGCCGCCCTCGACGGCCACGTCGGACGTGCCGTACCCGAGCAGGCCGATCATCAGGACGAGCGAGACCGCCTCGGTGTCGAACGACACCAGCTTCGCGACCGAGCGCTTGGTGACGCCCTCGGTGCGGATCAGCTCCTGGACGTGGTCCTGCCATGAGCTGACGGCCCGGGTGACGCGGCGCGACAGCTCCGGGGAGACGTGCCCGAGCTCGGCGTCCGCGGCGGCGAGGACCTGGCGTCCGGCCGGGTGGTCGCGCCAGCGGGCGATGACCTGTTCGGCGCCGTGTTCGGCGGAGGCCATGATCAGCGATTCGAGGCCGCTGCGCAGCGCCGCCTTCAGCGCGCGGACCCGGGCGGGGCTGCGGCCCCGCCGCCGCGCGGACCGGCCGCGCCGGGACCGCTGGGTGTGCAGGGAGCGCAGCAGGTCGCCGGTGCCGGCGAAGTCCTGCCAGCGGGCGAGGACCTCGCCGCGCAGCAGCGAGCCGTTACGGGTGGCCTCGTCGAGCTCGGCGAGCGCGGTGCCGTACCCGGCCGCGACCTCCGCCGACAGCTCGGTGCGCTGCTCGACCTGGGCCTCGACCTGGCGGGCGAGCTCGGGGACGCGGGTGCGGAAGCTGTCGAGGACGGCGGCGAGGGTGTCGCTGATGACGATCTCGCGGTCTTCGGCGTCCTCCGCGACGCCGGTGAGCCACTCGCGGATGTCCCCGACGGCCTCCTCGGGGAGGCGGCTGTCCTCGATCCGGGTCTCGGGGACGGTGAAGCGGCGCGCCTCGCCGACCTCGTTGTCGTCCAGCATCTCGCCGAAGTGCTCGACGATCTCGGCGCCCTGCGGCCCGGCGCCCTGCGGGACCCGGGACAGCACGACGCCGATCGTGGCGCCGTTCTCCCTGGCGCGCTGGAGCATCTGCCACACCTGCGCGTCGGCGTAGCGGGCGGCGGTGGTGACGCACAGCCACAGGTCGGCGGCGGCCATCAGCTTGGTGGCGAACTCGTAGTGGTCTTCGAAGACGGAGTCGAAGTCGGGGCTGTCGAGGAGCGCGAGGCCCGGCGGGAGGACGTCGCTGGTGATGATGACCAGCTGGTCACCGGCGATGGCGTCGGGGGCCGGGCCGCGGACGCGTCCCATGCCCGGCAGCAGCGGGCCCTCCAGGAACCACTGGGCGTGGTCGGGGTGGCAGACGAGGATCGGGCTGCTGGTGGTCGGGCGCAGCACGCCGGTGGCGCTCACGCGGGCGCCGACGAGCGTGTTGACCAGCGTGGACTTGCCCGCGCCGGTGGAGCCGCCGAGGACCACCAGCATGGGCGCGCCGGCCGCCTGGATGCGCGGGAGGACGTAGTCCTGGAGCTGGTCGCGCAGCTCGTCGCGGGCCTCGCGGGCCTCCTGCACGCCGGGGACGTCCAGGAGGAGGTCGAACGCGCCGAGCTGGTCGCGCAGGCTGGTGACGGCCCGGGTCAGCTCGCCCTGGCGCACCGTGTTGGGGGCGGAGGCGGGCCTGTTCGCGCGGCGGCGTCCAATGCCTCTGGGCTTTTCGTCCTTGGCGCGCTGCGTCTGCTTGCCCGGCTCGTCTGCCGGCGCTTCCTTGCTGGGCTCGTCGTCCTTGGCGGGTTTCGTTTCCCGGTCGGCGGGGGGTTCGGCGGCGGATTTCGCGTGCTTGCCCGTGCCCGCCTGGGTGTCCTTGCGGCGGGCGTAGCGGCCTCGCCTGGTCTCCTTGGAGGGCTGTGCGTTCGAGGGTTCGGCCGTTGCGGCGTCGTCGTCGCCCGACGCGTGCTCGGCAGGCTCGGCGGCTTCGGCGTGCTCGGCGGTCTCGCCGGTAGGACGATCTTTGCCGGATGTTCCCCGGCCCGTCTCGTCCTCGCCGTCCGCCTGGCCCTCGGGGCGGGCGGTTTCGGTGCGCCGGGCCGTCGCGGGCGCGGCGTCGTTCCCGGGGGTCGCGGAGTCATCGACCTCGCGTCCCGGGCCGGCGCCGGCCTCCTCGTCGTGGACCGCGCTCTGTTCTGCCGGGGGTGTCACGGATCCCGTCCCATGTCCGCTCGAATCATGTCGATCTCTCGTGCCACGTTGACCACGTCGCCCACGACCACGATCGCCGGGGGCCGGATATCGCCTGCGGCCATCGCGTCGGCCACCGTGCCCAGCGTCGCCGTCAGCGACCGCTGGCCGGGGAGGGTGCCGTCCTGGATCACGGCGACCGGCGTGTCGGACGATCGACCATAGCGCATGAGGGCCGGTGCGATCAGCGACATCCGTTCCACGGCCATGAGCAGGACGATCGTGCCGCTCCCGCGGCCCAGCGCGGCCCAGTCGACGGCCGAGTCGGGGTGCCCGGGAGGGACGTGCGCGGAGACGACGTGGAACTCCTGCGCGACGCCCCGGTGGGTGACCGGGATCCCCGCGGCGGACGGGACGGCGACGGCGCTGGTGATGCCCGGGACGACCGTGACGGGCACGCCGTGCCGGGCGCAGTGCAGCGCCTCCTCGCCGCCGCGGCCGAACACGAACGGGTCGCCGCCCTTGAGCCGGACGACGAAGCGCCCCTGCTTGGCGTGCTCGACGAGGTATTCGTTGATGCGGTCCTGCGTGACGGTGCGGCCGTAGGGGATCTTGGCGGCGTCGATCACCTCGACGTCGGGGGCCAGCTCGTCCAGGAGGCCGCCGGGGGCGAGCCGGTCGGTGACGACGACGTCGGCCATCGCGAGGAGCTGCCGGCCGCGGACGGTGATCAGCCCCGGGTCGCCGGGACCGCCGCCGACGAGGGCGACGCCGGCGGGCTTGCGCCGGGAGTGCCGGGCTTCGAGGGCGCCGGCGCGCAGGCCGTCGACCACGGCGTCGCGGATGCCGGCGGCGCGGCGCGGGTCGCCGCCGAGCAGGACGCCGACGGTCGCGTCCCCCGCGCGGCCGCTCGCGGGCGTCCAGGCGGGCGAGGACTCGGCGTCGTCGGCCCGGACGGCCCAGATGCGGGCGTCTTCCGCCTCCGCGACGACGTCGGCGTTGACCTTGGCGTCGTCGGTGACGGCCTGGACAAGCCAGGCGCCCGCGCAGTCACCGCTCCGGAACCCGCGCCGCTGCCAGGTGATCTTCCCGCGCTCGGCGAGGCCCTGCAGGGAGGGGGTGACGTCCGGCGAGACCAGGACCACGTCGGCGCCCGCGTCCAGCAGCGCGGGCACGCGGCGCTGGGCGACCCGGCCCCCGCCGACGACGAGGACGCGCCGGCCGCCGAGTCGCAGTCCTAGCAGGTACGGGGGCACGTGGTGTTTCTCTCGATCGGATGTGCGGATCAGCTCGCGGACTCCGGTAAGGGACTAGTGGCCTTGTGGAACAAAGGTACTCGGGTTGAGGAGTGCATGGAGAGGGCCTCCGGCCAGTCGATAGCCGAAGGTGACTCATTCCGTGATCGTTTAGTTACGCGGTCGGGCGTCCTTCTCGGTGACGCCGGCGGAGTCGAAGGTGGCGACCTCGTGCAGGACCCGCACCGAGCCCTGGACCAGCGGCAATGCGAGCAGAGCGCCCGTTCCCTCGCCGAGCCTGAGCTCCAGGTCGACGAGCGGGCGCAGGCCCAGCGCGGCGAGCGCGGCGGCGTGGCCGGGCTCGGCCGAGCGGTGCCCGGCGACGCAGGCGCCGATGGCGTCGGGGCTGAGGGCGGCGGCCACGAGGGCGGCGGCTCCGGCGATCACCCCGTCCAGGACGACGGGCACGCGCAGGGCCGCCGCGCCGAGGACGAACCCGGCGATCGCGGCATGTTCGAGGCCGCCGACCGCCGCCAGCACGTCCAGGGGGGCCGCGTCGTCGTCGGGCAGGCCGTGGCGGGCCAGGGCGGTGCGGACGATCTCGACCTTGCGAGCATGGGTGGCGTCGTCGATTCCGGTGCCGCGGCCGGTGACCTCCTCGGGCGGGCGGCCGGTGAACGCGGCGATCAGCGCGGCGGACGCGGTGGTGTTGGCGATCCCCATGTCCCCGGTGATCAGGCAGCGGGCTCCGCCCGCGCCGTTCGACGGGGGACGACCCCCCACACCCCCCGGATCGCCTTCGGCTCCGCCCGCGCCCTTCGAGGGGGGACGACCCCCCACACCCCCCGGATCGCCTTCGGCTCCGCCCGCGCCCTTCGAGGGGGGACGACCCCCCACACCCCCCGGATCGCCTTCGGCTCCGCCTTTGACCAGGTCGCGGGCCACCTCTATGCCGGTGGTGACGGCGCGGCGGGCCTCGCCGGCGGTCATCGCGGGGCCGAGCGTCATGTCGGCGGTGCCGGGGGCGATCTTGCGCTGGAGCAGGCCGGGGGCGGCCTCGAGGTCGCTTGCGACGCCGATGTCGACGACGCTGACCGCGGCGCCGACCTGGGCCGCGAACGCGTTGACGACGGCGCCGCCCACCAGGAAGTTGGCCACCATCTGCGCGGTGACCTCCTGCGGCCACGGGCTGACGCCCTGCGCGTGGACGCCGTGGTCGGCGGCGAACACGGCGACGGCGGCGGGCTCGGGCAGCGGCGGCGGGCACTGCCCGGCGAGCCCGGCGAGCTTGACCGACAGCTCTTCCAGGACGCCGAGCGACCCGGGCGGCTTGGTGAGGCGGGCCTGGTGGTCGCGGGCGTCGCGCATGGCGGCCTCGTCCAGAGGCGCGATGGCGGCGACGGTCTCCTCGATCAGGTTCACGTTGTCCTCTCCCTGGGTGCCGATCCCTTAGATGCCGAGTTCGCCGAGCACATCTAGAAGGGCGTCGTTGGAGGACCGGTCGCGCACGGTGATGCGCAGCCAGTCGGAGCCGAGCCCTGGGAACGTGTCTCCGCGCCTCACGGCATAGCCGCGCTGCCTTAGCAGTGCTCTGATGCCGAGAGCGTCGGGCACGCACAGGCACAGGAAGGACGCTCGCGCTCCCGGGACGACATAGATGCCGCGTGTGGTGAGCTCCGCGGCCAGCCGGTCGCGTTCGGCGGCGAGCGCGACGGCCCACCCTTCGGCCTCGGCGACGGCCTCCGGAGCGGAGCAGGCCTCTATGGCGACGAGCGCAGGTGTGGACACCGCCCAGAGCGGCTGCGCCTCTGCGAGCCGTTCGATCAGGTAGGGATCGGCCAGGACGTATCCGGCGCGCAGGCCCGCGAGGCCCCAGGTCTTGGTGAGGGAGCGGACGACGGCGACACCGGTGGGCAGCTTGCCGGTGAGGGTCTCGGGCTCGCCGGGGACGCAGTCCATGAACGCCTCGTCGACGATGACCGTCCGGCCGGGCGCGGCCAGCGCGGCGACGGCGGCGGCGGGGTGCAGCACGGAGGTCGGGTTCGTCGGGTTGCCGATCACGACGAGGTCGGCGTCGGCCGGGATCGCGGCGGGGTCGAGGGCGAAGTCCTTGCCCAGGATCACCCGCTCCACCGGGTGGCCGGCGGCCCGCAGCGCGGCCTCGGGCTCGGTGAACTGCGGGTGCACCACAACCGCCTTCTGTGGCGCGAGGACCCGCGCCATCAGCACGAACGCCTCCGCCGCACCGGCGGTGAGCAGCACCTCGCCGACGGCCCTGCCGTGCCGCCGGGCGACCGCGCGGCGGGCCGGGCGCGGGTCGGGGTAGGCGGCGAGGTCCGCGACGGACGCGCGGATCCGCTCGGCCAGCCAGGCCGGGGGCATGCCGGTCCGGACGTTGACGGCGAAGTCGGCGAGCCCGTCGCCGACCTCCGTGTCCCCGTGGTGCCGGAGGTCGATGTCGGGGAGGTCGGCCGGGACGGTCAACTGCGCCTCCTGCGTCGCTTCCAGGACGGATACCAGGGTTTCACGACTTGGGAGGTGTTACGTCCCGGTCTCGCCCGCCTTGCCTATCTTGCCTGCCTTGTCGGGGACGCCCTATTCGCCGGGCTCGGTCGGCAGGGCGGGGATGGTCTCGATGGAGCGGACGGTCTGGGACGGGTGCCGTCCCCACGTCTGGGCGTCCCGCTGACCCCACACGACGATCACGGAAGCGTCGGGCTGCTCTGGGCCCTCGTCCAAGGGCGTCGCTCGGAGCCGGACGGCCTCGGCGGTGAAGCCGTGCTCGGCCAGCACGTCCATCATCTCCTGCGCGATCCCGGCGTCGTCTTGCGGCGACGCAGAGGCCGCGATGGCGACGAGCCGGGACGGTCTGAGGGCGGCGCACGTCCGGACGGCGTCCGGCCCGGCCGGTCCGGCGAACCCCGGGCCGATGAACACGGCGTCGGGCTCGGGCAGGTGCCCGGCCGTGGACCGCACGTCCCCGGACGCCATCGCGACCTTGACCCCGTGCAGGCGGACGTTCTCCCGGATCCGCTCGCACGTCGTGTAGTCGCGGTCGACGGCCACGACGGCGGCGCCGAAGCGCGCGCATTCGATGCCGACCGAGCCGTCGCCGGACTCCACGTCCCACACCATGTCGCCGACCCTCGGGCCGAGCCTGGCCAGGACGAAGGCGCGGACATCCGGCCGCGGACCGGCTCCATCACCGAAGGCGTCCGAGGGCAGCGCCCATCCGGCGGGACTCGGCGCGGACCCTGAGATCCAGGTCGCGTCCCCGAGCGCGTGCCGGTTGTCCAGGACGAGCACCACATCCGGGTCTTTCCACGGACGTGTCGTGGCCTCGGCCGGACGGACATACACGACCCGCTCCCCAGGCCCGTCCAGGTCTTCGCAGACGACGAACGACCGCGGGGTCACGGGGAACAGCGCGCGCGCCAGCTCCGCTGGGCCCGCACCCGGCCCGGTCAGCACGGCCACCTTGGGGTGGGCTCGGCAGGCGTTGACGGCTTGTCTCAGGTGCCCGTCGCGGGCGGAGACGACGAGCGCGTCGTCCCAAGGCAGTCCCGCTTGGGAGAAGGCCCGCGCGACCATCGGCGCGGACGGCAGTACCTCTGGGGCATGCCCTTGTTCGAGCAGCATCCGGAGGATCCCGAAGTAGCCGGGATCGCCGTCCACGACGAGCACGACGTCCTGGTCCGTGACGTCGACGCCTCGCAGCGCCTCTGCCAGATCCCCGGTCGCGACCTTCTGGGCCTCGGCCCCAATGGGCAGATCGTCCAGGTGGCCGGGTTCTCCGAGCACCAGCGCAGCGCTTTCCAGAGCCGCCCGGGCCGCCTCGCTGAGCGGTGAACCGTTGCGGCCGACGATCGTGAGCATCGCCTACCCCGCCTAATGCCTACCGGGCCATTCGCCCGAACATGCCGACCATGCGCTCGCCCTCCGGATCGAGCATGACCACCTGCGCGGCGACCGGGCTGGCGGGCGTCCCGGCGGCCTCGGCGGCGAGCCGTTCCAGCTCACCGGCCGTCCGGCGGCACAGCTCCCGGCCGCACGGGCCGAGCACGCCCGCCGCCTCCCACCGGTCGTAGGCGTCCCGGAGCGTCGGCGCCTCCGCCACTGTCGCGGCCAGCGCGGCGTCGCCGCCCATGTCGAGGGTGACCGACTCCAGGACACCCGCGACACCGCCCGCGCCGCCGAGGAAGCGCGCCTGCTCGGCCAGCCCGGCGACCAGGACGACCTGCGCGAGCTCCGCCCTGACCGCCTCCTTGAACGCCGCGCGCAGCCGCGTGGGGCCGGGCTCGCCGGACGCCCCGGCCGGGACGAAGCGCGCGTCCGGCAGCCCCGGCAGCATCCGCCGGGCCGCCTGGTGCGCGCCCTCGCCGTAGAGCACGAGCGTCCTGTCCGCGTCGATCACCCGGGCCGTCCCTCCTCGTCCTGGGCGTCGAGCCTCTCGAAGCCGCCGCCGGACCACCGCCGCGGCGCGCCGGTGACCCCCGATCCGACCTGCGCCCCCGGCGGCGGCGGGTCGCTCGCGATCCGGCTGAAGACGATCATGTCCTGGTTGGCGCCGTTCTCGCGTTCCGCGCCCCGCGCGATGCCCTCGCGCACGTAGCCGTTCTTCTCCGCGACGCGGATGGACGCGTGGTTGGTGACCATGGCGCGCAGTTCGACGCGGAAGAGCCCGCAGTCGCGCAGCGCCCACTCGGAGATGAGCCGGAGGGCCTCGGTGGCGTAGCCGTGCCCGCGCGCCGCCGGGCGCAGCCCATAGCCGACCTCGCTCGTCAGATGCTCCCAGTTCACCTTGAACAGCCCGATGGTGCCGAGCAGGTCGCCGCCGTCGCGGCCGGTCACCGCCAGATGGATGCCCAGCCCGTAGCGCTGGACCTTGTTGACGCCCTCGCTCAGGAACCAGGCGATGGGCTCGGCCTCCAGCACGGTCGGGAAGCTCGGCGGCAGGAAGTCCTCACCGGCGCGGATCACCTCGATCAGCCCCGCGGCGTCGTCCAGCCCGAACGTCCGCAGGACGACCCGTTCCCCCTCCAGCCGGACGCTTCCGTCGAAGCCGTTCACTCGCGCTCCCCTTCTCCGCGGGCGTCTCCCCTGCGGGCGGCTTCTCCGCAGGCGTCGACCAGCCTGCTCGCGAACCAGGGCGCCCCCGCCCAATGCACGTGGAGGTAGGACGCGACACAATCGCCCTGCACGAAACCCACGGGACCGGACGCGGCCCACTGCCAGGCCGCGGTGTCCCCATGGACGGGTTCGGTGACCGTGCTGTGGAACTCGTGGCCGCGTACCCGTTCGCCCGCGCGGGCGACGACCGAGTCGGCCACCGCCACCGCGGCACGATAGCCCAGTGTCAGCCGCGAGGCCATGGTCGCCTTCACTCCGGCCAAGACGCCGCACATGGCGGCACCGTCCAACTCTTGCGCGAGATAGAGAAGGCCCGCGCATTCCGCGTACACGGGACGCGACGCCTTGCCGAAGGCGGCCAGCTCACGGCGCAGGGGCTCGTTGGACGAAAGTTCCGCCGCGTGCATCTCGGGGAACCCTCCGCCTATGACGACGCCGCTCGTCCCTTCGGGGAGTTCCTCGTCCCGGAGCGGGTCGAACCGGACGACCTCGGCGCCCGCCGCCGCGAGAAGCTCCTCGTTCTCCGCGTACCCGAACGTGAACGCGGGCCCTCCGGCGACCGCGATCCGCGGACGTTGCGATTGTTTTTCCCTGGGTCCCACCGCCTCCGCCGGGTCCCAGGGGCCGGCGGTCAGCGGGGGCGCCGCGCGGGCCAGGGCGAGGATCGCGTCTAGGTCGCAGGACGCGGCGATCAGCTCGCCGAGCCGCCGGACGGCCCGGACCGCGTCCGCCCGCCGCTCGGCCGCCGGGACGAGCCCGAGATGGCGGGACGGCGCCGTCGCCTCGTCGTGGTGGCGGAGCGCGCCCAGCACGGGCAGGCCGAGGCCCTCGACGGCGTCGCGGCACATGCGTTCGTGGCCGTCCGAGCCGAGGCGGTTGAGGATCACGCCGCCGATCCTGACCGTCCCGTAGGAGCGGAAGCCGTGGACGAGCGCGGCCACGGACCGTCCGGCCGCCGCGGAGGCGTCCACGACCAGGACGACGGGCGCGTCCAGGAGGGTCGCGACGTGGGCGGTGGACGCGTAGTCGCCGCCACCGGCCGCATCGGCGGGTCCCAGCCCAGCGGCGCCGTCGTACAGGCCCATGACGCCTTCGACGATCGCGATGTCCGCACCGTCCGCGCCATGCGAGAAGAGGGGGACGATCAGTTCCTCGGACGTCAGCCATGGATCGAGGTTGCGTCCGGGACGTCCGGTGGCGAGCGCGTGGTAGCCGGGGTCGATGTAGTCGGGCCCGGCCTTGTGCGGGGAGACCGCCAGGCCGCGGCCGGCGAACGCGGCCATCAGACCCGTCGCGACGGTCGTCTTACCGCTTCCGGTGGAAGGGGCGGCCACAACGAGCCGCGGAACGTCGAGCACGCGCCCACAGCATAGGGGCGCAGGGCGGCGCGGCTCGCCGGACGCTCCGGGCGCCGGCCGAGCCGTGGGCTTGCGGAGGGTCAGCGGAGGGCGGCGGACGCGGTGGCGCCTGGCACCGCGAACCAGACGGCCTTGCCGCGAACGGACGGCCCGAGCCGGGAGCGCGTCCGCCGCATGCCCCAGCGCCCGCCGGACAGTTCCCGGACGATGCTGAGCCCGCGCCCGCAGTCGCCGGACGTCCACGAGTAGCCGGGGAGCGCGGCGTCGGGGAACGCGTCGAAGACCGCGCACCGGACTTCGCCGCTCGCACCGTCCGGTGCCGCGCCCTCGCCTTCGCCGCCGTCGCCGCCGGGCTCGTCGTCGCTCGTCTCGTTCTCGCCGAGATACAGCCACAGCTCGTGCGGGCCGTGCTCGCCGGCGTGCTGGTGCGCGTTCGTCGCCAGCTCGCTCACCATGAGCTGCGCGTCGGCGATCGCGTCGGGCGGGACGCCCAGCGAGGCGAGCGCGTCGCGCAGGACGCGCCGGGCATGGCCGGCGCATCCGGCACCGCCCGGCAGGGCCCAGACCCAGCCGGGCCTGCTTCCCGCGGCGGCGCGTTCGTCGCCGTCACCGTCGCCGCCCGCCATCGCGTCGGCCATCGTCTCGGCCGTCAGGCCGGCTGTCGTGCTCTTCACGGGTTCCTCCCGCGTTCCTACGGGCGCGCGGCCTGCCCGCTCGTCACTGTCGGTCCCCCGGTAGTTACGGAGCCAAGCGTGTCGTGAGAATCTCACCAGCGCAACAGCCTTTGCGGAATTGCTCTACCCGACCTGCCGGGTTCGTCAATCGCGTTGTGACGCGCGTCGAGAGTGGTAAGACTCCACTCCCATGACCTACCGCCCCACCGTCCGTGGCCGCCGCCTGGCGCGGGAACTGCGCAAGCTGCGAGAGGAGCAGGGCCTGACCTTGCAGGAGGTGGCGGATCGGCTCGACTGGTCGCGGGCCACCGTCTCCCGGCTCGAGACCAGCCAGACCCGGCCCAAACCCGGCGACATCGCCGACATCCTCGATCTCTACGGTGTCCCCAGCCCCGCCCGCGACGCGCTCATCACGCTCGCCCGGCAGGCCGGGCAGCGCGGCTGGTGGACCGCCTACCAGGACGTCTTCGCGGGCAGCTATGTCGCGCTCGAGGACGAGGCGTCGCACATCCGCACCTGGGATCCGCAGCTCGTCCACGGGCTATTGCAGACCGAGCAGTACTCCCGGGCCGTGATCACGGCGGGCCGGCTGCTGCCCGGACCCGAGGACATCGAGCGCCGCATCGCGGCCCGCAAGATCCGCCAGGCACTGCTGGACCGGACGGACGCGCCGCGCCTGCACGTCGTGTTCGACGAGGCGGTGCTGCACCGTCCGATCGGCGGCGAGAAGGTGATGCGCGCCCAGCTGGAGGCCCTCGCCACCGCGGTGAACACCCGCCCATCCGTCACGATTCAGGTACTTCCGTATACGGCGCGGGAGCATGCGGGCCTCGATGGACGATTCACCATATTGTCGTATCCAGACCCCGCAGACCCCGATATCGCCTACGTAGAGGGCACCATGGGCGACGTTTACCTTGAGAGCGCTGAGGCAATAGCAAAACATAGGGATCGCTTCGATCGGATCGAGGCGATCGCCCTGTCCCCCGAGGATTCCGCGCACCTCATAGCCGAGGCAGCAAGGAGCAGCCCGTGACCAACCTGCAGCGCGAACTCACCGGTGCCGCTTGGCGCAAGTCGTCCCACAGCGGGAGCGGCGACCAGTGCGTCGAGGTGGCCGCCCTGTCCAGCGACCTTCGCGCGGTCCGCGACTCCAAGGACCCCGACGGTCCCGCGCTGGTGCTGACGCCGTCCGCCTGGCAGCGCATGCTGAGCGCGATCAAGGAGGCCTAGCGACGGCTCAGGGGCCGCGGCGACTGGTTCGCCGCGGCCCCTGACCCTTTTCGGAAAATAGAACGTGTTCTAGTATCGCGGTGCGACGATGGCCGGGCGTCACAAGGAACCGGGCGCCACAAGGAACCGGGCGCGACGACGAACGGGCGCGACGACGAACCGGAGGGTGCACCGTGACCGCGGAACTGAAGCTCGGCATCAACGTCGGCTACTGGCAGCGCGACGTCGACGACCAGACCGACACCGTCCTCTCGGCGGAGCGCTGCGGCTACGACTCGGTGTTCACCGCCGAGGCCTACGGCTCGGACGCCTTCACCCCGCTGACCTGGTACGCGGCTCGCACGTCCCGGATCAAACTGGGCACCGCCGTGGCGCAGATCTCGGCGCGCACCCCCGCCGCCACCGCCATGCACGCGCTGACGCTGGACGCGCTGTCGGGCGGGCGGGTCATCCTCGGGCTCGGCGCGTCAGGACCGCAGGTCGTCGAGGGCTGGTACGGGCAGCCGTTCCCGAAGCCGCTCGCCCGCACCCGCGAGTACATCGACATCGTCCGGCAGGTCTGGCGCCGCGAGGCCCCGGTGACCAGCGAAGGCCCGCACTACCCGCTGCCGCTGCCCGGCGGCGCGGGGCTCGGCAAGCCGCTGAAGTCGATCGTCCATCCCGTCCGCCCGGACATCCCCGTCTACCTGGGCGCGGAGGGGCCGAAGAACGTCGCGCTGTCCACCGAGATCGCGCAGGGCTGGCTGCCGCTGTTCGTCGACCCCGCGCAGATCGACGCGGTCTTCGGGGAGTCGCTGGCGAACCGCCCGGACGGCTTCGAGATCGCCGCCACCGTCGTCACGATCGTCACCGACGATCTCCAGGCCGCGCTGGAGTTCGCCAAGATCCCCGTCGCGTTCTACATCGGCGGGATGGGCGCCCGGCAGCGCAACTTCCATCTCGACCTGATCGGCCGGCTCGGCTTTGCGGAGCAGGCGGCCCGCGTCCAGGAACTCTTCCTCGCCGGACGCCGCGACGAGGCGATCAAGGCCGTGCCGGACGAACTGGCGGACGCGATCTCCCTTCTCGGCCCCCTCGGGCGGATCAAGGAGCGGCTCCAGCTGTGGCGCGACAGCCCCGTCACCACCGTGCTGATCGCCGGCGTGCGGGACGAGCCGACGCTCCGCGCCATCAAGAACATCGCCGATTCCTGAGCGAACTCCTGAGCGGATTCTGAGAGCGATCACACATCGGCGGGCAGGAATCGCGGTAGGGCCGAGGGTGCTGAACAAGACATCACCCAGCGATCAGCAGACTGGAGATGGGACACACGATGTCCACGCAGGAAGCCCCCGCGCAACAGAACGCCGCCCGGCTGCTCGTCCGGGCCCTTGAGGCGGAGGGCGTCGAATACGTCTTCGGAATTCCGGGCGAGGAGAACATCCATTTCGTCCATGCGCTGAATGACTCGTCCATTCGGTATGTCCTGGTTCGGCACGAGCAGGGCGCGGCGTTCATGGCGGAGATCTACGGGCGGCTCACCGGCAAGGCGGGCGTGGCGTCGGCGACGCTCGGCCCGGGCGCGATCAACCTCCAGCTCGGCGTCGCGGACGCGACCACCAACAGCACTCCCGTTGTGGCGATCTCCGCGCAGGTCGGCCTGGACCGCATCTACAAGGAGTCGCACCAGATCGTCGACCTGGTGTCGCTGTTCCGCCCGATCACCAAGTGGTCGGAGCTGGCCCCGCGGGCCGAGGCGCTACCCGAGATGGTGCGCAAGGCGTTCAAGACGGCGCAGACCGAGCGTCCGGGCGCCGTCTACCTGGCGATCCCCGAGGACGTCGAGGCCGCGAAGGTCTCCGCGGAGCTGAAGCCGCTGCCGGTGAACGTCGTGCGGACGCAGGAGCCGTCGCCGTCGCAGATCGCCCGCGCCGCCGACGTGCTCGCGCTCGCCGCCCGGCCCGTCGTGCTGGCCGGGCACGGCGCGACCCGCGCCCGCGCGAGCGACGCGCTGCGCTACTTCTCCGAGCACCTCGGCCTGCCGGTCGCGACCACGTTCAACGGCAAGGGCGTCTTCCCCGATGACCACCCCAACGCGCTCGGCGCGGTCGGGTTCATGCGCCACGACTACGTGAACTTCGGCTTCGACGAGGCAGATGTCCTCATCGCCGTCGGTTACGAGCTGCAGGAGTTCGACCCGGTCAAGATCAACCCGAAGGCCGACAAGAAGATCATCCACATCCACCAGTTCCCCGCCGAGGTGGACGACCACTACCCGGTCGAGGTCGGCATCCAGGGCGACATCTCCCGGACGCTCCACGCGCTGGCCGACTCCGTCCACCGCCGCTTCAACGTCAACGGCACGGACCGTCCTCCAGCCCCCACCCACCACCAATCAACGGACGAGCTCCGCTCGACTCACCACCGGATCCGCGAGATGCTCCGCGAGGAGCTGGCCGAAGGCGCCAGGGAGGACGGGTTCCCGCTGTCGCCCCGCCGCGTCGTGTCCGACGTCCGCGCCGCCATGGGCCGCGGCGACATCGTCCTCGCCGACACCGGCGCGGTGAAGATGTGGATGGCGCGCATGTACCCGACGTACGAGCCGAACACGCTGCTGGTCTCCAACGGGCTGTCGTCCATGGGGTTCGCGGTGCCGGGCGCGATCGCGGCGAAGCTCGCCCATCCCGAGCGCAAGGTCCTCGCCGCGACCGGCGACGGCGCGTTCCTGATGAACTCGCAGGAGCTGGAGACGGCCGTCCGGGAGAACATCCCGATCACCGTCCTGATCTGGGACGACTCCGCCTACGGCCTGATCAAGTGGAAGATGGACCTGGAGATCGGCGCCAGCTCCAACATCAAGTTCGGCAACCCCGACTTCGTGAAGTACGCGGAGAGCTTCGGCGCCCGCGGCTACCGCGTCGAGGCGGCCGGCGACCTCCTCCCGACCCTCCGCAAGGCCCTGGCCGACGAGGCGGTCTCAGTCATCACCGTCCCGGTCGACTACTCCCACAACCTCCAGCTGACCGACAAGCTCGGCGACCTCACCGACCCGTTCTGACCGGTTCGCCGACGCTAGACGCGGCAGAGGATCTCGCCGTGGGTGACGGAGTACCAGCCGTCGTCGGCGGCGGCCCACGCCTTCCAGCCCTCGTAGATGCGTCGCAGCTCTTCGCGGGTTGCGTGGCCGCCGTCGACGGCGTGGTCGGCGAGCGCGGAGCGGTGCAGGCGGCCGCCCCATGACTCGCTCCACCATTCGCGCTCGGCGGGCGTGGAGTAGCACCAGGACGAGGCCGACGCGGCGATGCCGGTGAACCCGGCGGCGCGGGCCCAGGAGACGAGGCGGCGGCCCGCGTCGGGTTCGCCGCCGTTGCCGCGGGCGACCTTGTAGTAGATCGGCATCCAGGCGTCCATGCCGGGCGGGTCCGGGTACCAGGCCATGGTGCCGAAGTCGGCGTCGCGGGCGGCGACGATGCCGCCGGGCCTGGCGACGCGGCGCATCTCCCGCAGCGCCTGGACGGGGTCGGCGACGTGCTGCAAGACCTGGTGGGCGTGGACGACGTCGAACGTGCCGTCGGCATAGGGCAGGGCGTGGACGTCGGCGACCGCGAATTCGACGTTGGAGAGCGCGGCGTTCTTGCGGGCCTCGTCCAGGACGGCCTCGGCGGAGTCGGTGGCGACGACGCGGCCGGGGGCGACGCGCTCGGCGAGCCCGGCGGTGATCGTCCCGGGGCCGCAGCCGACGTCCAGGACGGACGCGCCCGGACGCAGGTGATCGACCAGGTAGGCCGCGGAGTTCTCGACGGTCCGCCACGTGTGCGAGCTCAGGACGCTCTCATGGTGGCCGTGGGTGTAGGTCGCTTCAGGGGACATCGGATCGCCTCTCTGTGCCGTGCCCTCACCCTACGACCGCTTCTCACACTTTGAGAACTACGTCTTGCCATATGAGACGAAGAGGCGAAAGCGAAGGGGACCGAGGATTTCCTCGGCCCCCTTCGCTGTCGGTCTAGAGTCAGGCCGCCACGGCGATGCGGGCGGGCGCGGGCCGCAGGGACGGGGCCGCGCGCATCGGCAGCGCCTCGACGGTGGCCAGCGCGGGCGGGATCTCGGCGTAGGCGTTCAGCGACGCATGGGAAAGATCGGTGAGCCACGGCTCGACGACGGTCCGCTCGGCGGGCCCGTCCAGCCGCGGGTGGGAGAGATGGAACGTGCCGGTCGCTGCGCTCATGCCAACACCCCTTCCAAAGCCCGGTGGGCCCGCGCCAGTGCGGATCGCCACCGTCAGTCACATACCCTTTGGTACGCCTTTACAAGCCACTCGGTTCGCCATCTGTTCCCAGGTGTCGCCCGAATCACAAGGTCAACGCTACGCGTCCCCTCTGACATTCTCGAACCTTTATTCGACCGGCTCAGGACCGGCGGCGGCCGCGCAACGACTCGGCGATCTCCATGGCGGGCATCACGATGCCGCCGTAGATCACGAAGGCCGCGAACGCGAGGACGAACGGTACATAGATCAGGTACATGCCTCCAGCGTGCGCGAGGCCGCCCGGCCTCCGCATCGGGCGCGGGATCGGTCCCGGGGCGCGGAGCATCGGCCGAACGGTCGATCCGGCGGTCGGCCGCGGGTCGTACGCTCCTTGGGCGTGAGCGACATCGGGGCACGGCTGGACCGCATCCACCTGCTGGGCGGCTGCCTGGCGCGCACCGCCTACGCCGCGTTCGCCGGGATGTACCTGCTGGGCTGCCTCGTCGCCGGGCCCCCGTTCAGCCCCGCCGTGTGGCCGGTGCTCGTCGCGGCCGTGGCCAACGCCGCCGCCATCTCGGGACGGCGCTTCGAGGTGTGGGCGATCACCGCCGGGTCGCTGTCGGCGCTCGCCACCCTTCTCTTCGCGATAGAGCCGGGAGGCGCGGCCGAGGTCGCCGTCCCGAGCCTGTTCGCCGAGATCGGCGCCATGCTGATCCTCCTCGTGCGGACGGCGTGGAAGATGCCGCGGCGGCGGCTCGTCCTCACGGCCCTGCTGCTCGGCGCCGCGATCCTGTCGACGCCGCTGCGCTGGTCGGCGCTCGCGGCGGTGCTGTTCACCGCGCCGCTCGGCATCACCGTCGCGATCGCCGCCGGCATCGGGCTCTACCTGCGGGCGATGGACGCGCGGCGCGCCAGGTCCCTCGCCGCGGCGCGCCGGGACGAGCGGCTGGACCTGGCCCGCGACCTGCACGACTTCGTCGCCCACCATGTGACCGGGATCGTCGTCCAGGCGCAGGCGGCGCGGTTCGCGGCCCGGTCCGGTGCCGCGCCGCCCGGGCCGGACGAGCTGGACGACCTGTTCGGCGGCATCGAGAAGGCCGGCACGGAGGCGCTCACCTCGATGCGCCGCATGGTCGGGCTGCTGCGCGACGCCCAGCACGTCAACGCGGCCGACGGGGACGCGCGCGGGGCTGTCCACCGTCCCGTCGGGGACATCGCGCGGATCCAGGAGCTCGTCGAAGGGTTCACCCATCCGCCCGCCGCGCTGGCGATCGCGCCCGATCTCGGCACGCTGCCGCCCGAGGTGGCGGCGTCCGCGCACCGCGTCGTGCAGGAGGCGCTCACCAATGTCCGCAAGCACGCCGCCGACGCCGCGTCCGTCCGGGTGACGCTCGCGCGCGTGGGCGGCGAGGTCGAGGTGGCCGTCCGGGACGACGGGCGGGGACGCGGGCGGCGCCTGCCGTCCGGCGGGTTCGGGCTGACCGGGCTCGCCGAGCGGATCGGCGCGCTCGGCGGGCGGCTGCACGCCGGTCCGCGGCCCGAAGGGGGCTGGGAGGTCGTCGCCGTCCTGCCCGCCGGGGACCGGTGACCTGACAGAATCGGCGCCGTGGCCATCCGCGTACTGATCGCCGACGACCAGCAGATGGTCCGGACCGGGTTCCGGATGATCGTCGACTCGCAGCCCGACATGGAGGTGGTCGGGGAGGCCGCGGACGGCGCGGAGGCCGTCGCGCTGGCCCGCCGCCTCCGCCCCGACGTGTGCCTGTTCGACATCCGGATGCCCGCGATGGACGGCCTGGAGGCGACCCGCGTGCTGGCCGGTCCCGGCGTCGAGGACCCGCTCCGCATCGTCATCGTCACGACGTTCGACATGGACGAGTACGTCTACGGGGCGCTGCGCGGCGGCGCGGTCGGGTTCCTGCTGAAGGACAGCGGCCCCGCACTGCTGCTGGAGGCCGTCCGGGCGGCGGCGAACGGCGAGTCGCTGGTGTCGCCGTCGATCACGGTGCGGCTGCTGGAGCGGCTGGCGAAGCCGCCCACCGCGCCGCCCCCGCCGCGCGAGCCGCTCACCGACCGGGAGCTGGAGGTCGTCCGGCTCGTCGCGCGCGGCCGGACGAACGAGGAGATCGCGGCGGAGCTGTACGTGTCGCTGTCCACGGTCAAGACGCATCTCGGCAGCGTCCACCGCAAGCTCACCACCCGGAACCGGGTCGAGACGGCGGCGTGGGCGTGGGAGTCGGGCCTCATGACCTGACCCCGGGCACGGGGACCGGAGGGCTCGAAGGACACGGGGGAAGGACAGTGCGCTGGCACCGGAGTCGCTGAACGGGCTGCCCACGGCGGCCGTCGCCGTCTGGGTGCTGTGCGCCGCGGGATGGGGCGTCGTCCTCGCCCGCCTGCGCGCCGGGGTCCACGGACCGGCGCGCGGCCCCTGCCTCTTCGCGCACACGATCACGCCCGCGGGCATCGTCCTGACGTGCGCGCTGATCGGCTTCGGGTCGCTGTACGCGACGATCGCGCTGGCCGCCGAATGGTGGGCGCTGCTCCTGGTCACCGGGTTCCGTCCCGAACGGCTCCTCAGCACCGGCGGGCTCGGCCGTCTCGCCGCCTGGGCCGCGGTCACCGCCGCCGTCGTATATCTCATGACACGGCTCGTGTTCCCGGCGTGAGAATCCGCCCCCGGATGTGAAGATCCACACGTGGGCGGCCCGAACCGGCGGCGGGACGCATAAGTCAAACGTACGTAGTATCCAAAGCAGCGAATCGCAAAGGCCGTCGGAGGTGAACCCATGCCGTGTGCGCTGTGCGGCGACATCATCCCGTCCGAGGTCACCCGGTGCCCGGCATGCGGAGCATGGGCGCGCCGCCGCGACTTCCGCGCCGTCGGCGTCGCCGTGTTCATGCTGCTCGGCTTCAACGCGTTCGTCGCCCTCGGCTCCGGCATCAGCCTGCTTCGCCTTTCGCATCCGCTGCGCGGGGCCACCCACGACAACTATGACTCCGTCGCCACCGGGAAGATCCTCGCCCCCTACGTGGACGTGTTCAGCATCAGCGCGATCATGGCCGTCGTCACCGGGGTGCTGTACCTGATCTGGCTGTGGCGCGCCTACCGGCAGTCGCCGGGCCCGCACCGGCACCACCGGGCCTGGGTCCTGCTCGGCTGGCTGTGCCCCGTCGTCAACCTGTGGCTGCCGCCGCGCATGGTCTACGAGGTCTGGGTCAACAGTGGCCGGTACCGGACGGCCGAACGCCAGGCCGCGGGCCTCGTCGTCGCGGCCTGGTGGGTGTGCGCCCTCCTCGGCCTGGTCCTCGGGCGCGCGTTCACCCACGGCAGCGTCGACACGCTCGCCGACGCGCGCTTCGACGTCCACGTCGGCGTCGCCGCGGCCGCGTTCCAGGCGCTCGCCGCCTGCCTGTGCATGGCCACGGTCTTCCAGATCACGCGGCTGCAGTGCCTGACGGTGACGCCGTCGACCTCGGCCCCCGGCGGCTGAGCGGCTAAGGGCCAGAGCTGCCCCGGCTGCTGTGCCACAGGCGCGCGGCGGGCGGCCGTTTGATCGCCGGCCCCGCATGCCCGACGTCGGAGTACGGGGACATCGCGAACCCGGTCGGCTGGACGATCCGGCGGCCGACGGGCCGCGCGGGCGGGGACGGGGCGTCCATGGCGGCGCGGGCGGCGTCCGGGCCGCCGCGGCGCCACGCGTCATCGAGGGCGTTCAGATCCCAGCAGCCGTCCGCGGTGATCGAGACGGCGCGGCCGCCCCCGGCGCGGCGGACGCGCCCGCGCGCGACCAGCAGCCAGCACCCGAAGACCGTCGCGGCGCAGCGGTCCTGCACGGACTCGAAGAACGTGAGGTCGACGGGGCCGGTCGCGTCGTCCAGCGTCGCGAAGATCACCCGCTGGCCGGACCGGACCGCCGGGGTCTGCGTGGCGACCTTGACCCCGGCGACCAGCACCTCGCTCCCGGCGGGACGCCCCGGCAGGTCGGCGGCCCGGACGACGCCGAGCCCGGCGAGCAGCCCCTCGTAGAAGGTGATGACGTGGCGGCTGACGTCCATGCCGAGGATGTCCAGCTCCGCCTCGACCACCTCGGCCGGGGTCATCGGCGGCAGCTCGCCCGCGGGGATCTCCTCCAGCAGGGCGGGCGGCGTGCCGTCCTCCTGAGCCAGGGAGAGCTGGCCTTCCATGACGTGGGCCGGACGGGTGTTCACACGCTCCAGGGCGCCGACGCGGCAGAGGAGATCGCGGCGCGGGACGTCGTGCACGGTGTCGAACCCGCCCGCCAGGACCAGCCGCTCGGTCGTCGGGCGGGACACGCGGGCCCGGCGCCAGAAGTCGCCCAGCGACGCGTACGGCCGGGCCGTGACGATCTTGGTGACCTCGCCGTCGGAGATGCCCTTGACCTCGCTCAACGCCACCCGGATTCCGGCCGGGCCGCCCTCGGAGACGGGCTCGGCATGCCACGCCGCCGCCGACCGGTTGACGTCCAGGGGCAGGATCGGGACGCCGAAGTGCCGCGCGTCGTCCAGGATGACGCGCTTGGGGTACAGGCCGGGGTCGTGGGTGAGGACGCCCGCGTAGAACGCAGCCGTGTGGTGCCGTTTCAGCCAGGCCGACTGGTAGGTGGGCAGCGCGAACGACGCGGCGTGCGCCTTGCAGAACCCGAACGCGCCGAACGCGGTCAGCATCCGCCAGACCCGCTCGACGGACGCCTCGTCGTAACCGCGCGCCAGCGCCGTCTTGCGGAACCACGCGCCCACCACGGCCTGGCCGCGCTCGTGGTTGAGGTTCCGGCGCGCGGCCTCGGCCCGGGAGAGGCCGCATCCGGTCATCACGTCGAGGACGCGGAGCACCTGCTCGTGGAAGACGATCACGCCGAGGCTCTCCCGCAGCACCGGTTCGAGGTCGGGATGGGGGTAGGCGGGCTCGCGGGTCCCGGCACGGGCCTCCAGGAACGGCGTCACCATGTCGGAGTTGACCGGGCCCGGGCGGAACAGCGAGATGTCGAGGACGAGGTCGTCCAGGTCGCGCGGCTGGAGCCGGCCGATCAGCTCGCGCTGTCCCGGCGACTCGATCTGGAAGCAGCCGAGCGTCCGGGACGTGCGGACCAGCGCGTACGTGGCGGGGTCGTCGCGCGGGACGTCCTCCAGCGCGATCGTCTCACCTGTCAGCCGGGCGACCTCCGCGACCGCGTGCGCCATCGCCGACTGCATCCGCACGCCGATGACGTCGAGTTTCAGCAGGCCCATCGCCTCGACGTCGTCCTTGTCGAACTGGCTCATCGGGAACCCGACGGCGGCCTGCTCGACGGGCGTCCGGTCGCGCAGGGACGGGTTCGACAGCAGGACGCCGCACGGGTGCATCGCGATGTGGCGGGGCAGGCCGTCCAGGCGCTCCGCGATGCGGAACATGACCTCCAGGCGCCCGCTCGCCAGGTTGCTCTGCCGCAGCTCGGGCAGATCGTCCAGCGCGGCCCGGATCTGGCTCGCCCTGATCTGCGGGAACGCCTTCGCGATCGCGTCGATCTCCATCGGCGGGAGCCCGATGGCGTTGCCGACGTCGCGGAGCGCGCTGCGCGCCCGGTAGGTCTCCATCATCGACACGCAGGCCGTGCTCTCGGCGCCGAACCGGTCGAACAGCGCCTCGTAGGCCTCAAGGCGCCGGGCGGACTCGACGTCCAGGTCGATGTCGGGGAGGCCGTCGCGGCTGTCGGCGAGGAACCGCTCCATGACCAGGTCGTGCCGCAGCGGGTCGAGGTCGCCGATGCCGAGCAGGTAGTTGACCAGGCTGCCCGCGCCGGAGCCGCGGATCGCGCACCGGATGCCGCGCGACCTGATCAGCGCGGCGGCGTCGGCGACCGTGAGGAAGTAGGACGCCAGCCCCTTCCGGGCGATCACGCCGAGCTCGTCGTCGAGCCGCGCCGCGGCCCTCCGTGACCCTTCCAGGCCGCGCCGGGACAGCCCGTCCGAGCAGCGGGCGACGAGGCGGGCGTACGGGTCGCCTTCGCTGATCGGGAGGTGGACGTCGTCCATGCCGAGATCGCGCCCCGCGTCCAGGACGCAGCGTTCGGAGAGCCGCCGGGTCGCGGCGAGGAGCGCGTCCGCCTCGTCCGCGCCGCAGCTCAGCTCCGCGACGCGGCGCATCTCAGGGACGGACTTCAGGTAGGCCTGCCCGGTGCGGTCGTCCAGGTGCCGCCGGTCGAGCGGGACGAGGCGGCGCGTCACGTCCAGCACCTGCGCGACCGGATGATCGGACGGCTCCAGATAGCGGACGGCGTTGCCGAGCACGGCGGGCACCCCGGCCTCGCGGGCGAGCGCGAGCATCCGCGCCGCGCGCGGCCCGTCGCCCCGGTCATGGTGGTCGACGATCTCGATCGCGGTCTCGGCCGTGGCGCGCCATTCCGCCAGCCGCGCCGCCGCCACGTCCGGACGGCGGCCGGTGACGGCGCGTCCCACGTCCGACGCCGGGCCCAGCAGGACGACGAGGCCCTCCGCGTGCGCACCGACCATCTGCCGCGTGACCACCGGTTTCCCGCGCTCCCCCGCCGAATGCGCCGCCGTCACCAGCCGGCACAGCGACCGCCATCCGGCCCGGCCCTCGGCGAGCACCACGATCCGCTCCTCGCCCGTGGACGCGACCCTGAGGTCGGCGCCGACGACGGCCCCGATCCCCGCGTCCGCACATGACCGAACGTGACGGACCGCGCCGTACAGCCCGTCCCGGTCGGTCAGCGCGAGCGTCTCCATGCCGAGGCCCGCCGCACGCTCGGCCAGCGCCGCGGGCGGTGCGACGCCGTACCGCAGCGAATAGCACGAGGCGACGTGAACGTGCACGTCAGTCCCATACCCGGGATAGCAGCCAGCTGTCGGCGGCCACCTCATGCCGCAGCTCGTAGACGCCGATCTCGCGGTCCGGAGTCGCCTCGATCCGCCAGAACTCCCGCTCTCCGGTGGCCTCGCCGTCGGGCTGCTGCTCCCGCCACCAGTCACGGGTCGTGACCCAGTGCTCCAGCACCCGCCGCACGGTGTAGAGCCGGCCACGCCAGACGAACCGGACAGGACGTCCATCGCTCACCCAGACGTCCACCGGGTCGCCGAACACGCGTGTCATCTGCCTCCCCCTCGCGCTCACCGCACGGGGGAAGAACATGCGGGAATTCGAACAAACGTTCGCGTCCGAGTCTAGGGAAGCCGCCCGCACGGGAGCAAGGTGGAGAGAACCTCAACCGAGACCACGGGTCGTGCGGCCGGAGGCGCTCCAGCGCCGGAGGTCGCACGACCCGAGCACGGCGGGTGCGTTTCGCGAGACGCGCCAGCGGATCGGGAAGCGTGCCCGCCGTGCCAACAGGGGTTCCAGGGGGTCGCCCCCCTGGGCAAACACAGCGCCCAGCGCCCGGAGGTCGCAGGACCCGAGCACGGTGGGTGCGTTTCACGGGACGCGCCAGCGGCCCGGGAAGCGTGCCCGTCGTGCCTGACGGGGGTTCCAGGGGGTCGCCCCCCTGGGAGAATCAGCACAATCTGCTGAGGCGGTCGGCCACCGTTGCGGCCTCGGTGACGCCGGCCATGCCGCCGCCCGGCCACAGGTAGTACCAGCCGTCGCCGCACGGGGTCGCGACGACCATGATCTGGCGGCGCGTCCGCGTGCCGGACACGCTCAGCAGGGACTCCCCGGGCCCGGCGAACCTCCAGGAGAGCCCGCGGACCTCGACTTCGTGCGCTAGTGCCGCGAGATGACGCCGGCGCACCTCGGCGATCTCCCGTCCACCGACTACTGACACATCAGCCTGCCTCAGCATGGTCCGAGCCGCCGGGCGATGACCTTCGGCGACCGTCCGGCAACAGTTGGTGACCGACCCTCAGCATGACCCGAATCCGCGGCCTGTGCAGGGGATTCCCAGAGAGTGGGACGCCTGATTCCAGAGCGGGCGGGGATGGACCGCGGAGGGCGGCGCGACGCGCCGAGCGGGTGTGCGCCAATCGCACGCGGCCCGTTCCGGACGTTGGAACCCCGTCGCCCATGCGGAGGACCCGTCCGTGATAGAAGCCTTTGAGGGTGGGGCGTCCATCCCGCCCGGCCAAGCGCATAGGCATAGGTACAGGCATAGAAGGAGCGAGCCGATGAGCGCCGTCCCCGCCGGCGACCCGTCAGGCACCACCGGCCCCAGCTCCACCGACCCGAACTCCACCGACCTTGGCCCCGCGGAGCCGGAGCCCGCAGAGCCGGAGCCCGCGCCCGCCCGTGCGCTCGCGGGGCTTCGCGAGCGCAAGAAGCAGCGGACCCGGCTCGCGCTCGTCGACGCGGCCTTAGAGCTGTTCGTCTCGAAGGGGTACGAGGCGACGACGATCGACGAGATCGTCGCGGCCGTGGAGGTGTCGCAGCGGACGTTCTTCCGCTATTTCGCCACCAAGGAGGACGTCGTCACGAGCTTCCTCGGCGAGCACGACCGGCTCCTCGCGGAGGCCCTCGCCGCGCGTCCGCCCGAGGAGCGGCCGTTCGCCGCGCTGTACGAGTCGCTGCGCGTGGTGCTGCGGACGATCGCGGAGGGCGACCCGGCCGACAGCGCCCGGTTCCGCCGCGTCCGGCAGGTGATCGAGGCGACGCCGTCGCTGATGGCGGCGCAGATGGCGCGGTACGGGGCGGCGACGGAGGCGCTGGCCGCCGAGATCGCCCGGCGCGAGGACGTGGACCCCGGCGCGGACCTGCGTCCCAGGGTCGTCGTCGCGTTCTTCATGGCGGCGACCAAGATCGCGTTCGAGGACTGCGCCCGGCTGGACATCTGGGAGCCCGCGACCGTCGCGGCCCGCGTGGAGGAGTCCGTCGCGACGGTCGGCCGCACCATGCGCGACTGGGTTTGACCTTCTCCGCGGTGGAATAGCCCGCGGGAACGACCGGTTGCCGAGATCAAGTTCACCGTCCAGGCAGGCAGGAGAGCACGGCATGCGCGCGATCGTGATCACCGAGAACGGCGGCCCCGAGGTACTGACGGCCACGCAACGGCCGGACCCGGAGCCGGGCCCCGGCGAGGTGCTGATCGACGTGGCGGCGGCGGGCGTCAACTTCATCGACGTCTACTACCGGACGGGCGCCTACGCGAAGGACCTCCCCTACACGCCGGGCATCGAGGCGGCCGGGACGGTCGCGGCGGTCGGCGACGGCGTCCAGGGGTTCTCCGTCGGTGACCGCGTCGCCTCCAGCGATGTGCTGGGCGGCTACGCGGCGAAGGCGCTGGTGGCGGCGGACCGGCTCGTCCCCGTCCCGGACGGGGTGGGCCTGGAGGACGCGGCGGCCTCGATGCTGCAGGGCATGACCGCGCACTACCTGACCCGGTCGACGTATCCGATCAAGGAGGGCGACACCGTCCTCGTGCACGCGGCCGCGGGCGGGATGGGGCTGCTGCTCACCCAGGCGGCCAAGGCGCTCGGCGCCCGGGTGATCGGGACGGCGTCCACGCCGGAGAAGGAGAAGCTCGCGAAGGACGCGGGCGCGGACGTCACGATGGGGTACGACGGCTTCGCCGGCCGGGTCAGGGAGCTGACCGGCGGTGAGGGCGTCGCGGCCGTGTACGACGGCGTCGGCGCGCCGACGTTCGAGGGGAGCCTCGCGAGCCTGCGGCTGCGCGGCACGCTGGCGCTGTACGGGGCGGCGGGCGGGAAGGTGCCGCCGTTCGACCCGCAGCGGCTCAACCCGGCCGGTTCGCTGTTCCTCACCCGGCCGATGCTCGCCCACCACGTCGTCACCCGCGACGAGCTGCTGGAGCGGGCGACCGACGTGCTCCGGTGGGTGGAGACGGGAGATGTCCGGATCCGGGTCGGGCATCGCTACGATCTTGCGGAGGCCGGCGCCGCGCACGCCGATCTGGAGGCGCGGCGGACGACGGGCAAGCTCCTGCTGATCCCTTGATCGCCGGTTCCGGGCACGGCGGCTCCTTTAGGCTGAGTCCGGAATATACGATCTTCGAGGAGTCCCGTCCGCCATGACCACATACGCCGCCGAACCGCTGGAGCAGGACGAACCGCGCGTCCTCGGGCCCTACCGCCTGCTCGGACGGCTCGGCCGCGGCGGCATGGGCACCGTCTACCTGGGGGCGGAGCCGGACGGCCGCCGCGTCGCGGTGAAGGTCGTCAACCGGGAGCTGGCCGGGGAGCCGGCGTTCCTCGCCCGGTTCCGCCGCGAGGTGACGGCGGCGCGGCGCGTGCACCGGTTCTGCACCGCGCCCGTCCTGGACGCCGGGCTCGACCAGGACCCGCCCTACATCGTCACCGAGTACATCGACGGGCCGAGCCTGGAGAAGGCGGTCGGCGGCAAGGGCCCGCTGCCCGGCTCCGACCTGGAGGGCGTCGCGGTCGGCGTCGCGACGGCGCTGGCCGCGATCCACGGGGCCGGGATCGTCCACCGCGATCTGAAGCCCGCGAACGTGCTGCTGTCGTCCACCGGGCCCCGAGTGATCGACTTCGGGATCGCGCGTGCGCTGGACGCCGCCGACGGCCCAACCCGCACCGGCCAGTTCGTCGGGACGCCCGCCTACATCGCGCCGGAGGTGCTGCGCGGCGAGCCGGTCGCGCAGGCGTCGGACGTGTTCTCGTGGGGCTGCGTCGTCGCCTACGCCGGGACGGGACGTCCCCCGTTCCAGGGCAAGACGGTCGCGGAGACGTTCCACCGCATCGGCAACGACGAACCCGACCTCGACGGCCTCGACCCGCGGCTGCGCGAGGTCGTCGCCGCCGCGCTCGGCAAGGACCCGCACGGCCGTCCGACCGCGCGGCAGCTCCTCACCCGGCTCGTCGGCCAGGACAGCCCGGAGCACGCGGCGGAAACGATCTCGACCACCTGGACGGGACCGGTCCCGGCACAGGGCGCCTCGAACGGTTCCGGCGCTTCGGACGCGAGGGTGCCGCGGGCGCGGCCCGTCCCCGACCTGGAGGAGCCGGCGGCCGAACCGGCCCGAGCGGCCTCCTCCCCTTCCCCCGCTCCCCGCGAGCCCGCCGCGGACGGGACGACGGTCATCGTCGACCTGCCGTTCCCGGCGGAGTGGCAGGGCCCCAGGCGCTGGTTCACGTTACTGAGGGGCCTGCTGGTGCTCCCGCATCTGATCGTGATGATGGCCATGTTCGTCCTGCTGGTGGTCGTGCTGGCGCTGAGCTGGCTGGTCATCCCGTTCACCGGCCGCTACCCGCGCCGCCTGTACGGGCTGGTCGTGGGCTGGCAGCGCTGGTCCGCCCGGGTCGTGGCGTACGCGTTCGGCCTCACCGGCGAGAAGTTCCCCCCGTTCCGGACTCTCCCGCGCGCACGCCGAACGCGCTAGCGACTATGCGCGTCTGAATTGGCACAGCCCGCTAGGGTTCTACGCAAACGACTCCCTATTTCCAGTTCAGGATCAGAATGACCACGCACGCAGGAGAGAACGGCGAGGCCCTGCGCCCGGAGGACCCCGCGGAACTCGGCCCCTACCGGCTGGTCGGCAGGCTCGGCCGCGGCGGCATGGGGACGGTCTATCTCGGCGAGGACCACGGCGGCCGCCGCGTCGCCGTCAAGGTGATCAACCGGGAGCTGGCCGGGGAGGGCGCGTTCCGGGACCGGTTCCGGCGCGAGGTGACGGCCGCCCGGCAGGTCCGCCGGTTCTGCACCGCGCCGGTCGTCGACGCCGAGCTGGACCAGGATCCGCTGTACGTCGTCACCGAGTACATCGAGGGCCCGAGCCTGGAGCGCGCCGTCGCCGACCGGGGCCCGCTGCCCGGTTCCGACCTGGAGGGCGTCGCGGTCGGCGTCGCCACGGCGCTGGCCGCGATCCACGGGGCGGGGATCGTCCACCGCGATCTGAAGCCCGCGAACGTGCTGCTGTCGTCCACCGGGCCCCGCGTGATCGACTTCGGCATCGCCCGCGCGCTGGACGCCGCCGACGGCCCCACCCGCACCGGCCAGTTCGTCGGGACGCCGAACTACCTGCCGCCCGAGCTGCTGCGCGGCGAGCCGGTCACGCCCGCCTCGGACGTGTTCTCGTGGGGCTGCGTCGTCGCCTACGCCGGGACGGGCAGCGCCCCGTTCGCGGGCAACACCGTCCCGGAGATCTTCTACCGCGTCGCGCACGACGCGCCGAAGCTGGACGGCCTCGACGCGGACCTCCGGGACGTCGTCGCCGCCGCGCTCGACAAGGACCCGCGGAACCGCCCGGCCGTCCAGGAGCTGCTGGGCCGGCTCGTCGGCAACGGCACCACCGACCCGGCGACGCTCGCCCAGACCGTCCAGGCGGGCTGGCACGGCGCCCTGGCCGACCCGACCGTCCACGCGCGCACCGGCCCGCCCGGCGAGACGACGCACGCCCAGGTCCCCGGTCAGACACCCGCTCAGGCGCATGGTCAGGCGCACGGTCAGGCCGGGTTCCAGCAGCCGACGGCGATGCTCGGGGCCGACGCGACGCGCAGCGACGCCCGGCCGTCCGGCCGCGGCTCCGGCGGGCTCCGCCGCCGCCCGCTGATCATCGCCGGGGCGGCCGCCGCCGCGCTGGCCCTGCTCGCCGTCGTCGGGTTCACCGTCCTGAACGCGGGCGGGCCGCCCGACAACCTCGCCACGACGTTCAGCGACGACTTCTCCAACGACGACTCCGGCTGGGAGAGCTTCGGCGACGACTACCGCTACCGCGACGGCAAGTACTGGATGCAGACCAGCGAGTCGACCGGGTCCGTCGCCCGGTGGGTTCCGCAGGACGACGTGAAGACCATCCCCGACAAGGTCCTCGCGACCGTGACGGTCGAAGTCGCGCAGGGCCCGCCCGACGCCATGTTCGGGATGCTGTGCCGCGCGAACAACAACAACAGCACGCTCACCCAGTACATGTTCCTGATCCGCAACGACGGCAAGGGCGCGGTGCTCCGCAAGGTCAACGGGAGCCAGGGCAACAAGGAGCTCGCCGCCCCCGACTCGGTGCCCGGCTACTCCCCCAAGGACACGAACAAGATCCAGATCGCCTGCGAGGGACGGAACGGCGGCAAGGAGGTCCGGCTGCGGCTCTGGGTCAACGGCGACCAGGTCATCGACGAGACGGACGCCGACCAGCCGCTCGGCAACGGCTGGATCGGGCTGGAGCTCCAGCGGGGCGGGAACCCGGCCCAGCCGGTGAGCGCCCGGTTCGACGACTTCGACATGTCGAAGATCCGCGGTTAGCGCCCACGGCGGCTCGGGCCCGCCGCCCCGCCGCCCCGGTGGCCTAGGCGTCCCGGGAGGGCAGGTAGGCGTGCGTCCAGCGGGTCAGCTCGGCGAACACCTGCGTGCGGGCGGGCTCGGCCGACAGCACCAGGTCGTGCAGGCCGCCGTCGATCCGGACGAGCGTGACGTGCCGCCCGATCCTGGGCGCCCACCGCGCCATGTGCTCGACGTCCAGGACGGCGTCGGCCCCGGTCACGTCCAGCACCTTGCGGGTCGGGCGGACGCTCCGCGTCGACGCCATGACCAGCACGGGCACGTCCACGTCCAGGCCCCTGTGCAGGTGGAGCTGCCCGCGGCGGACGGCCGCCAGCCACCCGGCCCGCACCGGGAACCCGAGGATCGGCTTCCAGGCGAGGTCGAAGTCCCATTCGCCCTCGTGGTCGCGGTGGATGCTCCGCGGATACCGGTCGGACACGCCCGCCGGCAGCTTCGCCTTCGGGAACCGCGGCCGCAGCGCCCGCGCCAGGCCCGCGCCGAGCTTGCGCATCACCAGCGGCTCCGCGATGTCGAGGAAAGGGCTGTTGAGGAACACGCCGTCGACCAGGCCTTCGCCCTTGGCCTTGTCGGCCCACAGGGCGGCGATGAGGCCGCCGGTCGAGTGGCCGTTCAGCAGGAGCGTGCCGTGGCCGTCCACGTCCCGGACGATCCGGACCGCCTCGTCGATCTCCGGGAAGTAGTCCGACAGGCTCTCGATGTAGTTCGGCGTCTGGTGCGGGCGCAGCGACCGCCCGTACTTCCGCAGGTCGAGCGCATAGAAGTCGAAGCCGAGTTCCAGGTAGAAATCGGCCAGATGCTTCTGGAAGAAGTAGTCGACGAACCCGTGCAGGTACAGGACGGCTCCCCGGCCGGACGGCTCGTCCCCGCGCCGCCGGACGAGCGTCGCGACGACCTCGCCTTCGGCGTCCCGGCCCATCGGCAGCTCGATCGCCTCGTACCCCGGGCCGAGCACATCCGGCGTCACGTCCACGCTTCCTCCCAGGCCATGCGAACTCATTCCCCTTGATGGAACGTCATAGAGACTGAACAGTAAGACCGTCCGAACCACAACACAGCCCTCCGGCCCCCGGGAGTCGAGCCATGCAGGCCCCACTTCGTGACCGTGACCCGCAGCGGCTCGGCCCGTACCGTCTCACCGGCAGGCTGGGCCGCGGCGGCATGGGCACCGTCTACCTCGCCGAGGACGGCTCCGGCCGGCAGGTCGCGGTCAAGGTCATCAACACCGAACTCGCCGACGACGAGGCGTTCAACGAGCGGTTCCGCCGGGAGGTGACCGCGGCGCGGCAGGTCCGGCGGTTCTGCACGGCCGCGGTGCTGGACGCCCGGCTGGACGGCGAGCCGCTGTACATCGTCACCGAGTACGTCGCCGGCCCGTCCCTGGACGACGCCGTCAAGGAGGGCGGCCCGCTGCGCGGCGGCGACCTGGAGTCCCTCGCGGTGAACATCGCGACGGCGCTCAGCGCGATCCACGGCGCCGGGATCGTGCACCGCGATCTCAAGCCGTCCAACGTGCTGCTGTCCCCGACCGGCCCGCGCGTGATCGACTTCGGCATCGCCCGCGCGCTGGACTCCTCCGACGGCCCGACCCGCACCGGCCAGTTCGTCGGCACCCCGGCCTACATCGCGCCGGAGCTGATGCACGGCGCGGAGATCACGCCCGCGGCCGACGTGTTCTCCTGGGGCTGCGTCGTCGCCTACGCCGGCACCGGCCGCGTCCCGTTCGGCGGCGGGACGCTCCCCGAGGTCATCAACCGGGTGACGAGCGGCGAGCCCGACCTCGACGGCCTCGAACCGTCCGTCCGCGCCATCGTCGCCCGGTCGCTGGCGAAGGCCCCGGCCGAGCGCCCGACGGTCAAGCAGCTCATCAGGGCCCTGACCGGCGAGGACGAGCCACCCGCGGCCCCGCCCACGTTCGTCCTGCCGCACGCGGACGCCCCGGCTCCCCCGCCCCCGAAATCCGCCGTTTCGACCCGCCTGGAGGAATCGGGCGATTCGACGGAGCCGCCCGCGCCGGGCGGACCGGCTCCGTCGTTGCCGCAGGGCACCGCCGAGCAGCCCGTCGCGGTGACGAGTCCGGTGAACGCGCCGCCGCCCCCTCCCCGTGCGCGTCCCGCCGCGCCGCGTCCGGCTGCGCGGGGTCTGCTCCAGCATCGGCGGCCGCTTATCGCGGCGTTCGCCGTGGCGGCCATCACCGTCCCGATCCTGGCCGGCGTGCTCGCTCCGGGGCCTGACGGTGTGCGCAACGGCAGCGAGGCCGCCACGACCTCTGGCTCTGGCTCTGGCTCCGGCTCTGGCTCCGGCTCCGGTTTCGGCGAGGAGCCGCCGGAGGTCAAGGAGAAGGTCTTCGAGGACGACTTCAAGGACGACGGCTCGGGCTGGAAGAAGGCGTCGACGCCGAGCTGGGACGCGTCCTACCGCGACCGCAAGTACGAGCTGCACGTCCTCCCCACGACGACCGGGACCGTCGTGGACGCGCCCGTGAACGACGTCCCCGAGTCGCAGCTCGTGGACGTGAAGGTCGAGTCGGCCGAGGGCGACGGCGGTGAGGCGGGGGTCTACTGCCACGGCCAAAGCCGGGGTTTCGCGTTCCTGCTCCGCAAGGACGGCCGGGCCCGCATCGCCAAGATGGACGGCCTCAAGCTGACGGACCTGGCGACCGGCACCGCCACCCAGCTCCGCAACAACGAGAACCGCGTCCAGGCCGCGTGCGTGCAGGACGGTTCGCAGGTGAACCTCGGCCTCTGGGTGAACGGCAAGGCCATCACGACCACCACCGCCCCCGCACCGGACGAGGACGCCGGGCCGAGCGGCCTGATCGCGTTCCGTCCGGAAGGAACCACGGGCTGGCCCGAGGCGACGTTCGACGACTTCGCACTCTGCGAGGTCTAACACCCCGGGACGGCCGCCCTGGGACGGCCGCCCAGGACCGAGGCGCCGGAGAGCCCGGGCGGCCGGAGCCGAGGGGCGTCAGGGCCGAGGTCGCCGGAGTGCCGGACGGCCGGAGCTCGGGGCCCGGGGGGCGCTAGTCTTTGCGGCCGGTCGTCGCGACGGTGACGCCGAGGCCGATCATCATCAGCCCGCCGGCGCCGCCGATCGCGGCGAGGCGGCGGGGCGAGCGGGCGAACCAGTCGCGGGCCGTCCCGGCGGCGATGCCCCAGACGCTGTCGCTCAGCAGCGCGATCACCGCGAAGAGGAGCCCGAACACCATCATCTGCAGGGCCACGTGCCCATGCTCCCGCACGACGAACTGTGGGAGGACGGCCGCGAAGAACACGGTCGTCTTCGGGTTCGTCACGCCGACCACGAAGCCCTGCACGAGGGCCCGCAGGTCACCGCCGCCTTGCCGCTCCTCGTCCGCGCCGATCGTCTCCTGCAGCGAGCGGCGGTGCCGGATGGCCTGCACTCCGAGGTAGATGATGTAGACGGCGCCCACGATCTTCAGGGCGGTGAACACGACGGCGGAGCGTTCCACGATCGAGCCGACGCCGAACGCGACGGCGACGGTCAGCACGAGCGCGGCGAGCACGCCGCCGACGACCCCGGCGAGCGCGGTGCGGCGCCCGTGCGCGAGCGCCCGCCCGACGACGAAGAGCACGCTGGGCCCCGGAATGATGATGATCGCGAAGGCCATAGCGGAAAAGGCCAGTATCTGATCTGTCGACACCATGACCGCGACATTACGCAGCCCGTCCGACATGTCCCACCGAATATTGCGGCCGCTGCGCCGCCGTCGGAACGATCCCACCTGGATGGACGCTGTCCAGGGGTGGCCGTTTCAAGATCGTGACGGGAACGCCGACCCGGGCTAGGTTCGTCGCATGTCCGCCCCTGCCTCCGCGGCGTCCGGCCGTCCGGTCGAGATCCCGCGCCCCGCCCCGTCCGCCGCGTTCGCCTGGCGGCCGGTGCTGCTGATCGCCGGCGTGCTCGGCATCCTGCTGCTGGCGCTCAGCGCACGGTACGGCTATCACCGCGACGAGCTGTACTTCCGGGTCGCCGGACGGCACCTGGACTGGGGCTATCCGGACCAGCCGCCGCTGATGCCGCTGCTCGCCCGCGCGATCACGGCCGTGTTCGGCGACTCGCTCGTCGCGCTGCGCGTCCCGTCCGCGCTGTTCGCCGCCGCGGGCGTGCTGGTCGCGGGGCTGACGGCGCGGGAGATGGACGGCGGACGGCGCGCGCAGCTGCTGACCGCCGCCGCGTACGCGGTGTGCCCGTTCGCCGTCGCGGCCGGTCACCTGTTCTCCACGGCGACGCTCGACCTGCTGCTGTCGACGACGATCGTGTGGCTGGCGGTCAGGTGGGTCCGGACCCGCGACCAGCGGCTGCTGCTCGCCATCGGCGTCGTCGCGGCGATCGCCCTGAACGTCAAGTACCTGGCCGGGTTCCTGCTGGTCGCGATCGTCGCGGGGCTCCTGATTTCGGGACCGCGCGAGTTCCTGCGGCGCCCGATGCTCGCCGCCGGAGTCCTGATCGCAACAGCCGCAGCCATCCCCGGGCTGCTGTGGCAGGCCGACCACGGCTGGCCGCAGCTCGACATGGCCGACGCCATCGCCGGCAACGCCGACTTCGGCGGGCGGCCCGGATTCATCCCGTTCCAGATACTGCTGACCGGGATCTTCCCGTCCTGGCTGTGGATCTACGGGCTGTGGCGGACGTACCGGTCCGACGATCTGCGGCCGTTCCGGTTCGTCGGGTACGCGTACGTGCTGCTGACCGTCCTGTTCCTGATCACGGCGGGCAAGCCGTACTACGTCGCCGGGCTCTGGGCGGCGCTGTGGGCGGCCGGCGCGGTGGAGATCGAGCGGAACGGCGCACCGCGCGGCTTCGGCTGGCTCGCGTCCGTCCCGGTGTTCGCGATCACCGCGGTCACGACCATCCTGCTCACGCTGCCCGTGTACCCGGTGAAGCAGCTGGCCGCCACGCCACAGCCCGCCGTCAACGGGGACTCGGCGGAGACGGTCGGCTGGCCCCGCTTCGCCGCCCAGATCGCGCAGGTCTACCGGACGCTGCCGCCGGACGAGCGGTCGAAGGCGACGATCGTCGTGAGCAACTACGGGGAGGCGGGCGCGCTCGACAGGTACGGGCCCGACCTCGGGCTTCCCCGCGCCTACAGCGGTCACAACGGCTACTGGTACTTCGGCCGCCCGGCCGACACCGGCGGGCCGACCATCGTCGTCGGCCCGGAATCGCTCGCGGGCGCGTCCTACCTGGGGCAGTTCTGGACGGACGTGCGCCCGGTCGGCGAGATCGACAACGGCGTCGACCTGGACAACCAGGAGCAGGGCAAGCCCATCTGGATCTGCCGCGGGCAGCGTGCCCCGTGGCCGGAGCTGTGGCCGCGCCTCAAGACACTTTCGTGATCAGCCCTGGAAGGCGTCCCAGGCGGCGGAGCCGCCGGTGCCGCCGCGCCGGACCAGCAGGTCGTGGGAGAGCAGGCTCCCGGCGGGCACGTCCCACTGCGGGTCGCCGCCGGTGTCGCCGCGGTCACCGGCCCACACCTGCGCGACGGTCCAGCGGAGCTTGTCGACGCCGTCCGGATGGCCGGATCCGGACGCGACGAACACGTCCCGCGCCGGGACGGCCACGACGAGGTCTCCGTCGACGTCCTGGGCGAGCTTGTCAAGGAACCCCTCATCGAGCAGGAGGCTCGCCTCCAGGGCCCCGCGCCCGGCCGCCGCCGTCCCGCCTCCGCTGAGGGAGACCGTCACGGCGCGGACGTCCGGATACCAGTTCAGGCTCAGCTCGGGACGCCGATCACGCAGGTTCAGCACGGCCCGCCGGCGCAGCTCCTCGGGCCGCACCCCGAGCTCGGCGCAGTGCCGCCGCGCCACATGCTCGTGCCGCCGCCCGGACGGGACGGCCTCGTCGGCGATCTCCAGCGCGTAGGTGACGTACAGATCGGCGGTGAACGGGTCGCGGATCGGCTCCTCCTCCGGCGGCAGCGGGAACTCCAGCTGGACCTCGGCCGGGACCCGCGCCTTCATCAGCGGGACGATCAGACTGGACCGCGGCTCGGTCACGGGACGCTCTCCTCTGGCTGCGGCCGGTGCTTTCGAATGGATCACCCTACCGCCGCGGGAGGCGCCCCGCCCGGCGGGAGGACGGGAAGCCCGCGCGGCGCACCGCCCTCAATGATCCGCCACACGGCATCGGTGTCCAGGTGCTCTTCGACGAGGTCGCCGAGCGCGTCCAAGGTCGTCTCCCGCAACGCCTGGAACGACACATCGGGCGCGGGCGTGAAGTCGCGGCCGCTCTCCCGCGCGACGTCCTTGAGAAAGGCCCGCCTGAACCCGTCGTTCTCCATTGCGCCGTGCCAGGTCGTCCCCCAGACGGCACCCTTCCGGCACCCATCCAAAAACGGCTCGCCCTCGGCGGTCACCACACCATGGTGGATCTCATAAGCGAGAACGTCCTCCCCGTAAGCCCGCCCCTCCGGCCGCCCGAGGACCTTCTCCGCACCGAACTCAACTCTCGCGGGCAGCAGGCCGAGCCCGTCAACCCGCCCCGCACCCGACTCCACGAGATCGACGATTTCCTCGGCGAGCATCTGATAGCCACCGCAGATACCGAGCACGGGCCGTCCCTCCCGGGCCCGCCTCAGCACTTCATCGGCCATTCCCCGCTCTCGCAGCCAGGCGAGGTCGCTCACCGTGGCCCGCGTTCCCGGCAGGACGACCAGATCGGCCTCCACCAGATCCCCGACGCTCGCCGCATAGCGGACGACGACGCCCGGTTCGCATGCCAGCGCGTCCAGATCCGTGAAGTTCGAGATCCGCGGAAACCGGACCACAACGATCCGCAGCGGATCTCTCCCGACCGGGCCTCTCGCATCAGGCCGGGGGGCGTCCAAAGCCAGCGTGTCCTCAGAATCCAGGTAAAGCCCAAGCGTCCAGGGCAGCACCCCCAGGGTGGGACGCCCGGTGAGCTTGTAAAGCTGCTCAAGCCCGGGCTCCAGCAGTTCCCTGGCGCCGCGGAACTTGTTGATGACGAATCCCGCGATCAGGGCCTGGTCCTCAGCCTCCAGCAGAGCCACCGTCCCGTACAGCGACGCGAAAACACCGCCCCGGTCGATGTCCCCGACAACGACCACGGGCAATTCGGCGGCACGGGCGAGCCCCATGTTCACGATGTCGCGATCCCGCAGATTGATTTCAGCCGGACTGCCCGCACCCTCGCAGACGACAACGTCATACTCGCCCTGAAGCTCCGCGAGACTGCTCCGCACGACACCACTGAGCCACTCCGTGCGCTCCCCGTACTGAAGCGCGTCGACCTCCGCCACCGGACGTCCCAGAACCACGACCTGACTTCTCCGATCGCTGCCCGGTTTGAGCAGCACCGGATTCATCGCGGCCCGCGGCTCCACTCCCGCGGCCTGCGCCTGCATGTACTGCGCCCGCCCGATCTCGGCCCCGTCACTAGTCACCATCGAATTCAGCGACATGTTCTGGGCCTTGAACGGCGCGACCTTAACCCCGCGCCTCGCCAGCCACCGGCACAACCCCGCGGTGACAACGCTCTTGCCCGCGTCCGAGGTGGTCCCGGCGACGAGCAGCCCGCTCACCGCAGGCTCCAGATCACGGCCGCCGCCGCGAACGTCACCACGGCCGAAAGCCCCACGGCCCTCCTGATGTCCCGCGCTTCCGGAGCCCGCCCGTCCCCCATTTCAGGACGCCTCTCAACGCGCCCCCCGTACTCGTTCACGCCTCCCAGCCGCACGCCCAATGCCCCCGCGAACGCCGCCTCGCACCGTCCCGCATTCGGGCTCGGATGCTTGCTCCCGTCCCTCCGCAGAACCCGCCACGCATCACGTCCCGAACAAAGCGCGACGAGAGCCCCGGTAACCCTCGCCGGAACCCAGTTGGCAACATCGTCCAACCGCGCGGCCGCCCACCCGAACCGCTCATACCGCGGATTCCGATACCCGACCATCGCGTCCAGCGTGTTCACGGCCCGATACATGAGCAACCCCGGAACACCCGCAACGGCCCCCCACACCAAAGGAGCCACCGCCGCATCGGACGTATTCTCCGCCACGGACTCCACAACGGCCCGCGCCAGCCCATCCTCGTCCAACCCGCTCGGATCCCGCGCGCACAAATGCGGAAGCCGCTCCCGAGCACCGGCCAAATCCCCGCCCTCCAACATGCGCGCCATGACAAGCCCTTCACGCCCCAGGGTCGTCCCGCCGAGCACAGCCCAAGTACACCCCGCGGTAACCAGAACACTCCCCCGCCCAACCCGATCGAGCACAACCCCCACAACGCCCGCGCCCCCCACCAAAACACTCACATAAACAACCCCCCGCCATCGAGAATCCGCATAAACCGCCCGCTCCATCACCGAAGCGACCCGCCCGAACCCGGCAACCGGATGCCACCTCTTCGGATCGCCGAAAAGCGCGTCCAGCGCCACGCCCAGCAGGAGCCCCTCACCAGAGACACGCATCAAGCTCATCCCAGTTCCGCTCCAGCCAATCCTGCGCCCGAAGTATCCGCTGCCCCGCCCCACCGTGCCACATCCGAGCCCACCCGCCCCCGCCCTCGGCCCGGGCCCGCATGACCCGATAAGACCGCTCAAACCGAACCCGAGCCGCGGGAAGCACATCTTTCCGAGCCTCCCGCCCCAGCCCATAAGCATCACAGAAGGCCCGCAACCGCGCCCCGACCTCAACCCCATAAAACACCCCATCCCGATCGGCCGGATCAGCGATCGGCCCCCAATGCCGCAACGCCGTCACCACATCGAACAACCGCGTAGTAGGACGAGCCAGATCGAAATCAATCAACGCCACCGGCACCCCACCCCGGAAAACCACATTCTCCGGTGTGACATCACAATGCCCAATAACCTCGGGCTCCCCATCCAGATTCGACGTCTCCCCATCCCAAGGAGCCCCCTCAGGAGCCTCATACGAGGCCACCGCCTCGTGATACCGCCGCAACAACCGCCCGACACCCCTAAGCGCGTCCTCCGACCCCACATACCCGGGCAACGGCTGGGACGGCACCTCCCCCGGCACCCAACTCAGCACCTCCCGCCCCCGCTCATCGACCCCCAGCACCCGCGGCGCCCCGTCGAACCCCACCGCCTCCAGATGCCGCAGCAACCCGTGCACCGCCGGACTATGCGCCCGCAACGGCCTCCGCACCGTCTCCCCGACCCGCACCACGCCCTCCGACACGGCCCCGCCGGAGAGCGCCACTTCAAAGTCCACCGCCACAGCACCCAAAGATAAGACCCCCCATACACCACCTTCGCCCGCTCACACCGTTATAGATGTGGAGCCGAACGACCCACCCCCTTACACTGTGTCCCGGCGTCCCGCCGGGCGCCGGGCGCCCGTAGCTCAGCTGGACAGAGCATCGGACTTCTAATCCGACGGTCGCGGGTTCGAATCCTGCCGGGCGCGCCCCTATCTGACCTGCGGTTTTACCACTGCCAAGATCCAGGATTCTGTCCCAGAATGTCTCCGTGTCTGCTCGATGTCTGCTCGGCTGTCGCGGACCGGTCGCTAGGCCGTCCTCCGTCCCGCTCGATCATCGGTGTCGGGCGCCCTTGGCCGGTGTACGGGGAGCCCTTGGAAATGGCGGTTGTGCGGGGGGCTGTAGGCCTCTTGGGACCTGCCGGACGTAAAGCGGGAGCCGGGGTCCGCATCTCCACGTGCTGCTTGGGATGCGGACCCCGGCGTCGAGAGTCCGACGGTCAACCTCGGCCGCTCATCGGCTCGACGCCTGCGACATCCGGACGACGCGGCCCGTGGCTGCCGTTTCGTCCGGCTCGGGCCCGGTGCGGGCGTTGAGGATGACGGCGGCGGCGTCTTCGGCGGATTGGCGGGCCAGGTCGGGCAGGACGCTGGTGTAGGTGTCGGAGGCGATGGTGATCGACGACAGCCCCAGCGTCTCCTGGACGACTTTGAGGTCGTGTCCGGCGCGCAGCAGGATGGTGGCGGCGCCGTGCCGCAGATCATGCAGCCGGACCGGTGGGAGTCCGGCTTCCATCGCCAGCAGCAGGAACTGCTCGGACACGGTCATGGGCGCCAGCGGGGCCCCATTCTCTTGGATGAAGACGAACCCGGTGTCGTGCCAGGAGTCGCCTGCGGCCAGGCGTTCCTGGTTCTGCCGGGCCCGGTGGGCGGTCAACTGTTTGGTCGTGTGTTTGTCGAGTGTGACCTGCCGTTCTCCGGCTTCGGATTTGGGGCGGCCTTGTTCGGTGTGGCCGCCGATCTGGGTGATCTGCCACCGGACCCGGACGGTGCCTTCGTCCAGGTCGACGTCGGCCCACCGCAGCCCGCACGCTTCGCCCCGCCGCAGCCCGCGGAAGGCGATCAGGTGGTAGAGCGCGTGCAGCCGGTGCCGGGCGGCGCGGTCGAGGAAGGCGCCGGTCTGCTCAGGTGTCCACACCATGACCGGGGACGGGCGGGGCGTGCTGACGTAGGCGTCCATCGGCTTGACCCGCCCGCCGCGCGAGCGGGTCGGGTCCTTGGAGTCGATGAACGCTTCCCGGGTCTGGCGCCATTCGCGGACGCGTTCGGGTGTCCACACCAGCGCCTTGGGGCGGCGTCCCGACGGCAGTTCGATCAGGGAGGCGACGTTGAGATCGATGCGGCGTTCCCGGATCGCCTGGTTGAGCGCGGCGCGCAGGGTGGCGCGGATCCGGTGCATGGTCGCCGGGCCGACCGCCCGGGCCCCCTTCACCCGCTCCCGGTCTGCGCGGTCACCGGACGCGCGGGCGCGGGTGATCAGCTCGTTGCGTTCCTCGATGGCGTCGAACACCGCCTGCACGTCGGCGACGCGGAGCCGGTCCAGACGGACGTGGCCGATCACCGGTTCCAGGTGGGCGGTGATGTGGGTGCGGTAGCTGCGCAGCGTGCCGCTGCGCAGGCCTTTGCGTCCGGAGAACCAGGTCTGCAGCCACTGCCCGGTGGTGATCGCGGTGTCCAGGTCCTGCCCGGTGCGGACCTTGCGGCGCACCTCCTCCGGCACCGGGAGCCGCTTCTCCTTGCGCAAGGTGGTGACGATGAGGTCGGCGATCCGGGTGCGGTCCTCGGGGTCGGCGCTGATGGCCAGCAGCTCGTGCAGCCGGGTGATCTGTGCTTCGGCGGCGTCCTGACTGGTGAACCCGCCACGGCGGATCGGGTTGCGGCGGGTGCCGTCGGCGTTGGGCGGCAACTCGAACTGGTAGTACCAGCTGCCGTGGGTGGGGCTCCACGAGCCGCCCCGGCGGCGTAGCTTGGGGCATTTGCCGCCCTGCGCCCGTCCGTTCGGGGCTCGGCAGCCGCAGGCTTTGTAGGTGCTTCCGGCAGGCATCCGGTGTTCACTCGCTTTCTGGTGCGGGCGGCCCAGCGCCGTCATCAAGGCCGAGCAGGGTGAGCAGTCCGGTGGTGGGGACCAGGTAGCTGCGGCCGACGCGCAGCACCGGGCAGGGAAACCGCCCGGCGCGCGCCAGCTCGTAGCATTTGGTGCGTCCCACTCCCAGAGCCCGCCCTGCGGTGACCAGATCGACCACGGCGGGCAGCGTGCGGATCTCCGCCGGAGTCAGCCCGGCCCTCACCGCCCACCTCCGCACGCCGTGCGGGCAGGGGCCGGTGGAGCGCTGCGGGCGTCCGCCAACGGATCGGCTCCGCTCCGGTCTCCAGACGCGTGCGCTGCAGCATGCGGGCCAGCGGACTGGTCCGGGGCGGAGCACCGGTAGGCACGCTCGCCTCCGCTACGCCCGTCAAGCCCCGCCTTGCCGACTCGGGGAACCTGGACGAGCGTGACCGGCGGGGTGATCCACTGGCGGTGCTGCGGCGGACTGCTCAGGTGCCAGGCGCCACCACACCGGTAGGCCCGCAGCCGGATGCCAGGTGCGGCGATGCGGGCGGCGTGGCGTGCGGTACGGCGGGTTTCGTAGCGAGCGCGTCCGCAGCGTCCGCACAGGCCGAGTTGGAGGATGGCGAGCATCTCCAGCACCCGGTTGTGCCCTGCATGCCTGCCGTGTCGGTGCGCCGTCATCGGCTCGCCTCCGGCAGATCGGTGGCGCGGTGGAAGATCAAGAGGTCTTCGTGGGCGGTGGCGCAGGCGGGAATGCCGCGGTCGCGGGCCCGGCGGGTTTCGAGCATCTGGAAGAAGGACGCCCGGTTGACCAGCCGGCCGTCGCGCAGGCCCGCCAACAGGGCGGCGCACCGCCCGGTGAGGACGAGACCGTTGTTGTTCGCGGTGTCGACGACCTGGCCGGGTAGATCGATCAGCTCGCCTTGGACGCGGATGGGGCGGACGGTCACCGCGATCACGCCTCCGGGTCGGAGCAGGCTAGCGCTGCTGGCCAGGATCTGCCCGAAGCCGCCCAGAAGACCCGGGAGTGGGTGGTGGGCGAGGTTGCCCCGGTCGGTGGAGTACCGGTTGTTGCGCTTGATGATCTTGCCGCCGCCGTTGTCGCGTCCAGAGCGGATGTGCCCATGGGTGCGGGACCCGTACGGCGGCGAGGTCAGCACCAGCGCTGCCCGCCCGTGCAGGGTGCGGTAGATGGTGGCGATGTTGCGGGCGTCGCCGCACGCCACCTGCGCTCGGCCGGTGGCGCCGTGGGCGCGGGCATGGCGCAGGTTGCCCAGGGTGAGGTGGACGAAGTCGGGTTCGTACTCCACCCCGGCGGCATCGCGGCCGAGGTGGGCGGCTTCGACCAGGGTGGTGCCGATCCCGCACATCGGATCGATGACCAGGTCACCGGGACGAGTGAAGGTGTCGATGACGGTGGCGGCGATGGCGGGCAGCATCTTGCCGGGGTGGCGCATCGACTCGGGCGTGTAGCGGCCCTGGCGCTGCAGCCGGGACGGCCGCTGCCCGGTGGGCAGCACCGACATCAGCGCTGGCGAACGCACCGGCGAAGTGGGAACGAACTGGCTCATCGGCCGCCCCCGTCCTGCTGGTCCAGGGATTGTGTGTGCGGTTTGGTGAACAGGCACACGTCGGCGTGGACGCTGACGTTCGGCGGCAACGAGCCGGCTCGGGTGTCGCGCAACTCAGCCAGGTCGGCGGGCCCGGCCTGCACGACCAGGGCGTCCTCGTCGATCGGGACGCGCAGCGCGATGACGTGCTGGGCGTAGCGGAACCCCAGCCCCTGGGCCTGTCGGATGACGCGCGGTGCCGGGTCGATGAGGCGTCCGGACTGGTGGCGGGCGGTGGTGATGACCGCCAGGACGCCGCCGGGGCGCAGCACCTTCCACGCCGCGGCCAGGAACAGGCCGAGTTGTTCGGCGCCGAGCATCCACAGGTCGGCCCGGCACGCCGGGCAGCTGCGGTCCCCGACCCGGCGGGGCGAGCGCCCACCGGCCTCATACGGCGGCGGGGCGGCAATCACCAGCGCGACGTCGCCGAGATGGTCGGCCAATCCGCGGGCCATCTGATCCGGGCGCGTCGGGCGCATCTGCACCCGCGTCAATCGCTCCTGGGTGAGGGTGGCACGCAGCCGGGATCCGATGTGCTGGGCAAGCGGGAAATGCGGCACCAGCGCGACGCCGCGCCGGTCGAGATCTGCCGCAGCGGTCAGAGTGGCCTCGCTTGTGGTGAACCCTTCAGCGACCAGGTCACCCTCGCGAGTGCAGGTGCCGACCAGGTGCCGGGCCAGCTCTTGGCCGACCGATTGGCGGTGCGCCAGGCAGATCCGCTTGGGCGTGACGGCCGCCTGGTCAGGGTCATGCGCACCGGACGCACCGTGTTTGCGGGTGCTGGGCGGCACCGGGTTGGTGGTGTCCGAGCACAGCCAGACGGTCAGCGGCACCATCCGGCGCCGGGCGGTGCCGGTGGTGTCGGGTCCGGCGGGTGAGCGGTTCGGGTTGGACGGTGTGTGGTTCATCTGCTGGGTGACCCAAGACGGCCACCCGATCCCCGTGCACCATGAAGCACCGCCACCCGGCCCGATCTTCACCCCGGACTCGGGTCACAGTCTGGTCAAACACCTGCCGTCCCCGACAGCGCACACCCGAGACGGCACGCGGCGTTCACCTTCGTCTTCTCTCGGCCACCTTTGATAGTGGCGTGCGGCCACGTGCGATCGCCGTCAGTCAGAGAAGACCTTTGCGGCCTGGCAGTCATCTGGGCGGCGAGCCTGGTTGTCGCATTCCGGTCACTCTTGGTAGCCAGGGGTGGTGATCAACGATGTGCCTTCAGGGTCGAGTGCGCACGCGCCGCTCGAACCGGATGAGCCGTGGCGCGTTCAACCTCGCCGTCGGTCTCGCCGTCTCCGCTTCGTGACGCCCTTGCTCAGCGCGCTACTGGCATCCTCTGGGACCGCAGCCGCGCTCCACCTCGGCGACGCATCGCCTCTGGCACCAACCCGCCCTATCCAGGCGACAAGCGCCGGAACCGGAAATGGCCAGCAGCCCAACCGGTCCCGTTCCTCACCGCCTCCCATCACTGAGCGGCCCGCACCGCAAGGCCACACGCGGGGCCAACCCCGGCATAGTGCAGGACGATCGGCATCCGCAAACAGCAATCCCGCACAGACCGACGCCTCCAGAGAGCGACAGTCCTCGGCGCCGCACTCCCGGAGTCTGAAGGGGCAGCACAAGTCCCCGCGCCGTCTCCTCCCACCGACTCGGCCGCAGAAGGTACGCCGAACACCCGCGTGGATTCGCGACGAATGCCATCGCCGCTACCCCCGCGACGCCACCCGTCGAGCCGCGTGCATCTCCGCGCTACGCGCCTACCTTGCCCGGTAACAAACGTGGCACCGAACCTTGTCGATGCCCAGGTCGTCACTACGAGGCTCCCGGGCGTGTGAGGGGGGCGCACCCGCCGTCCACTCTCATCCGGCCGGTTTGTCACGACTACTGGCTGGCACCCTGGTGACCTTCTAGCAACCCAGATCACACGCCCTATATGCAACGGGCGCTCTGATGGAGCCGAACGCCTTCCGCCGTTGTTGATGGGATCGGTGGCGCGGGTCAAGCTTTGGCCATCATCGTCCGTCGGCGGGTGAATTCGGGGCCGAAGCGCGGTGCTTCACGGGTGCCTGTCGAGATCACCGGTGCCGGTGCGGCCGGGCGGACGGTAACAACCCGGTCCCCGCCGCATCCAACCGTCACCTCGTGTTCCTTAAAGGAGGACACCCGCACACCCCGGACGCGCCGTCACCGGTGGTTTCGCCTGGCAGCTCTGACTCGTCAACGCCCTGGAGACGCGCTGCCATGCACACCCGCAACCACTCACGCTCTTCTCTTCATCGCCCACCCCGACCCGCACCCGACCAGCCCATCACCAAACCGTCCGCTAACCAGAACCGCAGGCGGCCACACCCCGGCCGACACCGCCTGGTGGCGGCCTCGGTGCTGTGGACGGGCGGCTGCGCAACTGCCTCGCTGCTGGTGCCGGGGGTCGCCGAGGCCGGCACAGGGCTGGCCGCGGCGGGATCGCTGGACGAGGTGATCCGCAACCTGCGGAACGTGATCGTCGGGCTGCTGGTGGGGTTGGCGACGTTGTTCGCCACGATCGGCGGTGCCCGCCTCATGCTGGCCGGGGGCGATCCAGGTGAGGTGGAGGCGGCCAAGAGGACGCTGCGGTACGCCGCGATCGGCTACGCGGTGGCGGTCCTGGCTCCGGTGCTGGTCAAGCTGCTGCAGAGCATCGTTGGCGGGCCCTCGTGACACCTCCATCCCGTTGGCACCGCCCGCCCCGCGCGAATGGGCTTGGGTCACCCTTGACCGTTGCGACCGGAGGCGCAGCCAGAGCTGTTGTGTTGATCATGGTGTTGGCCGGCGCGTGGCTATGGATCTCAGCACAACCGATGTGGGCTGTGGCCGATCCCGCGCCGAGTCCGTCCCCTGGCACGCCCGCCCAGACACCACCAGTCTCACCTCCGGCTCCGCCTGCGCAGACACCACCGTCTCCGTCGCCATCACCGTCGACGGGTTCCTCGCCGACGCCGGCGAATCCGGACGCCCCTGGCGCAGACGAGCAAGGCACGGGCGGGCCGGGGCCGGACGGTGGCCCAGGGCAGGACGGTGCAGATAACGGGTGCGGCTTCGCCGATGTGAGTTGCATGGCCAAACGTGCGGTGAACGGCTGGTTCTCCGATCTGGTGTCCTCGGCCGCCAAACCGATCTTCGACACCCTGCATCAGTCCGTGCTGGGCACCCCGGAGATGGACTCACCGCAGATGACGCGGGCGCGTGACTTGTGGAGCGTGTCACAGACGATCGCCAACACCTGCTTGGTGCTGCTGATCACCGCGGGCGGGGTATGGCTGATGGCCGGGCACAACCTGCCCGGCGCCGAACTCACCCCCGCCCAGCTGGCCGTCCGGATCGTCGGGGCGTTCCTGGCCTCCAACCTCAGCCTGATCCTGATCGGGTACAGCATCAGTTTCGCCAACGGCCTCGCCGGAGCGTTCCTGCATGCGGGCGCGGAGTCGACTGATCCAAGTGTGGTCGCCGACATTGTCGCGGGATTCGTGGCCGCGAGCCTCATCCCGGGTTCACCGTTCGGCGCACTGATCGCGCTGGGCGTGGTGGTGCTGGCGCTGGGCGTGGTGTTCACCTACGCCATCCGGCTGGCGCTGACGATGGTGCTGATCGCGGCGGCACCGGTGGCATTGATGTTCCACGCGCTGCCGCTCACCGACGGGCTGGCGCGGCTGTGGTGGCGCGGGATGAGCGGGCTGCTGGCGATCCAGGTGTGCCAGGCACTGGCGCTGTCGACCGCGTACCGGCTGCTGTTCACCGAAACCGACGACACCAGCGACCAGCTCCTCGGGCTGCCCTCCAGTAACGACTTCACCGATCTGCTGGTGGCGGGGTGCCTGCTGTGGGTGCTGCTGCGGATCCCGTCCTGGGTGGCGCGGACCGTCTGGCGTCCCGCGCAACCGCGCATGCTCGGTGGCCTGCTGCGCAGCCTGATCGTTTACCGGGGCCTGGGAGCTCTGCTGGGCGGCCGTCGCCGCGTGGCCGCACCGATGACTGCGCAGAACTCACCGATCCCACCGCCTGCCTCACCACCGCCGGCGCCTCCGCGCCGACCTCAAATCCCCGGGCCGCGGCCTCTGCTGGCTCTTCCCGCAGGTCCGCCGTCTCCGGCGGCGCCACCACCGCCGGAGACGCCAGCCGATCCCGACACCGGTCCGGAAGGAGATCCACGACCGATGCAACTTGCTCTACCGATTACTGCCCCGCCCGCGAAACCGCAGGGGAACCGGCCGGTACAGCTGGGGTTGCCGATCCCGGTCACCCGCGTCCGCCAGCCGCCCGCGCCGCCGCCGGCCACCGCTCCGGCGCGGCCTCGGGTGCGGTCGCGGCAGCTGATGTTCCCCGGAATGCCCAGGCGGCCGGTGCCGAACCGGCAGCTGACCCTGTGGACCGATCCGCCCAAGCGCCGGAGGGGCCAGTGAGCAGCCATCACGGTGAGCGGCCAATGAGCGTGAAGATTCCGGCCGATGTCGATCAACCCGACAAGATCCTCTACGGGCTCACCGCCCGGCAACTGGCCATTCTGGGCGGGACCGCCGCGGTGGTGCTGTGGGTGTGGCTCACCTTTCAGGCGGTGGCGCCGTTCCCGGTGTTGGTCGCCGTGGTCATTCCGGTCGCGGCTGGCGGGTTCGTGTTGGCGGTCGCGCGCCGCGACGGAATGGGCCTGGACCGGTACGCAGCTGCAGCCTTGGCGTTCATGCGCAATCCGAAGGCGCGGGTGTCGGCAGGTGAGCGGGTGCAGGCGCCGCCGTCGTGGTGCCGGATGCGCGGAACGCTGCCCGCGCCGTTGCGGCTCCCGGTACGAACCGTCCGCCAGGACGGAGTCGTGGAACTCGCAGGAGGAGGAGTCGCGGTGATCGTGCGGGCCGGCACGGTGGCGTTCAGCCTGCGCACTCCGGGTGAGCAGGCGAGCCTGGTCGCCGGGTTCGGGCGGTGGCTCAATTCCCTGGACGCCCCGGTGCAACTGCTGGTGCAAGCCCGTCCGGTCGACCTGTCCCGCCTGGCCGACCACCTCATCGCCCACGCGCCGGGTCTGCAGGATCCTGCGCTGGAGCAAGCGGCGGCTGAGCATGCGGCGTTCCTGACCGAGATCGGTGCTGCGCACGATCTGCTCGTCCGGCAGGTCCTCATTGTGATCAGCGGGGTCACCGATTGCCCGGCCACGTCCGCCGCCCCGTCGTGGCCGAGGCGCAAACGGGGCTCTACCGGCCGGGACGCCGGGGCCCAGGTGGCGTTGCGGCGCGCCGCCGACGCCGTGCAATCACTGGCCACGCTTGGCGTAACGGCCGAGATCCTGGACGCGGACGCGTGCGTGACGGTGCTGACCGAGTCGCTATCCCCAGGCGAATCCCGACCTGTGGACAACGCTGCCCCGGATGAGCTGATCAGGTTCAAGCAGGAAGACAGGGCATGATGCGCGGGTTCGGTGACCGTTTCCGCAACCTGGACCTCCTCAGGCAAGGAGCCGTCCCTGCAGCTGCGATCGATGGTGATATCTCGGGCATGGTAGGGCCCGGCGCATTGCGAGTGAGGCCGCGGTCGGTGGAGTTGCCGGGCGGTGTGTGTGCCTCATTCGCGGTGGCCGGCTATCCGCGGGAGGTCGGCGCGGGATGGCTGGAGCCGCTGCTGACCTATCCGGGACGTTTGGACGTGTCCCTGCACGTTGAGCCGGTGCCACCGCTGATCGCGGCGCAGCGGCTCCGCAAGCAACTCGCCCGACTTGAATCGTCCTCCCGTACCAATGCCCAGCATGGGCGGCTGGCCGACTTCGCCGCCGAGGCAGCCGCCGACGACGCAGCCGAACTCGCCGCCTCACTGGCGCGCGGGCACGGCCGGCTATTCCGCGTCGGGCTGTATCTGACCGTCCACGCCACGGACCAGGAGGAGTTGGAGGGACAGGCGCAGCAGGTGCGGGCACTGGCGGCCTCGTTGCTGCTGGACGCCCAACCCACCACCTTCCGCGCCTTGCAAGGCTGGACCACCACTCTGCCCCTCGCGCACGACAGCGTGAAAGCGCGGCGGGTGTTCGACACCACGGCGCTGGCGGCGGCGTTCCCGTTCACCTCCCCCGACCTGCAACCCCGGCTCGGCGATACCCCGGTGCTGTACGGGCTGAACGCCTATTCCTCCGGCGTGGTGGTGTGGGACCGGTTCGCCCAGGACAACTACAACTCGGTCACCATCGCCCGCTCGGGCGCCGGCAAGTCCTACTTCACCAAACTCGAGATCCTGCGGCTGCTCTACCAGGGCGTCCACGTCGCCGTCATCGATCCCGAGGACGAGTACCGGCGCCTGGCCGGCGCGGTCGGCGGCACCCACATTCCGCTCGGCGCGCCCGGTGTGTGTTTCAACCCCTTCGACCTTCCGCCTGGGCAGGGCGAGGACACGCTCATCCGGCGGGCGCTGTTCGTGCAGACGCTGATCGGCGCGATGCTCGGCGAACCGCTCACCCCGGCGGCGCGGGCGGTGCTGGACCGGGCGATCATCGCCGCCTACCAGGTGTGCGGTATCACCGCCGACTCGCGCAGCTGGAAGCGCCGCGCACCGGTCCTGGCCGATCTGGCCTTCGCGTTGGAGCGCATGGGCGAGGACGGTGCGGCGGAGGCGACGGATCTGGCCGCGCGGCTGGCACCGTATGTGACCGGGTCCTATCGAGGCCTGTTCGCCGGGCCGACCACCACCGGCCCCGAGGGGCACCTGATCGTGTTCTCGCTGCGAGACCTGCCCGAGGAGACCCGCACGGTCGGGATGCTCCTCGCCTTGGACGCGATTTGGCGGCAGGTCACCGACCCTTCCGATCGGCGCCGGCGACTGGTGGTGGTCGATGAGGCTTGGACGCTGATGCGCGAGGACGAGGGCGCCCGGTTCCTGTACCGGCTGGCCAAGTCCGCCCGCAAGCACTGGGCCGGGCTCGCGGTGGTCACCCAGGATGCCGCCGACCTGCTCGGCTCCGATCTGGGGCAGGCGGTGATCGCCAACTCCGCCACCCAGATCCTGCTCCGCCAAGCACCCCAGGCCATCGACCGCATCGGAGCAGCGTTCGACCTCACCGACGGAGAGAAGGCGTTCCTGCTCACCGCCGACCGCGGGCAGGGGCTGCTGTGCGGGACCGCGACCGGAGCCGATCGGGCCGCCTTCAGCGGCATCGCCAGCCCGCACGAGCACCGGCTGACCACGACGGATCCCGCCGAACTCGCCGCCCTGGACGATCACGCGACCGCTATCGCGACGAAGGACGACCCGCGATGAAGGACTGGCCGGCGACACTCGATGACGCCGACGGCCTGTACGACCTCCTATCGGAAATATCGCACCATCCGCACCGCCTTGCTGAGGTGCTCACCGACCACGGGCCCGGTGTCGCGGCGGGCGTCTTGGGTGGTGCGGCGGCGTGGGCAGCAGCCCGGCGTGTGGTGTGGCGGTGGCGCAACGCCCGGTTGGTGCCCGGCGCCCGGTTGATCGAGGTCGCCGTCCCGCCGAAGGTCGAGGACGGCAGCGCCGCCGCCTGGTGGGCCCACCTGATCGGTCTCACCCTGCCCGCGTGGAAGCGCCTGCTGTTCGGGCAGCCGCATCTGGCTTTCGAGTACTTGGCCGACCACACCGGTGTCCGTTTCCAGGTCTGGGTCCCCGGCACGGTCCCACCGGGGCTGGTGGAGAAGACGATCCGGTCGGCCTGGCCCGGCGCCACCCTCACCACCCGCGCCGCCACCGGACCGCTCCCCATTGACGCCCAGGCCGCTGGGGGACGGCTGGTCCTCGGCCGTGCCGAGCACTTCCCGCTCACCCACACCCACGACTCCGATCCACTCCGGGGGCTGTTGGGCGCGGCGTCCGGACTCGCTGACGGCGAGCACCTGGCCGTGCAGATACTGGCCCGGCCAGCGACCGGGCGGCGGCTGCGGCGCGCGCACCGGGCCGCCGCCGCACTGCGCGGAGCCCACTCCACCGCACTCCAAGCCGCCCTGTTCGACCTGCTCACCCCCGGCATGACCAGCCCACGGAAACCGGCCGACCTGGCGCGGCAGTTCCCCGAGCGGGCCGAGCAGGTCCGCGCGATCCTCGGCAAGGCCGCCCAGCCGCGGTTCGAAGCCGCGATCCGCTACGGCGTCGCCACCCGCCACCCCGATCAAGCCGAGGCCGGGTGGCTGCGCGCGCACGCGCACGAAGTGGCGTCCACGTTCGCGCTGTTCACCTCCGGCCACCAACACCTCCGCCGCAAACGCCTCCGTCGTCCTGCCGTCCGGCTCGCCGACCGCCGCCTGCACCGCGGCTTCCTGCTGTGGGTGCGCGAGTTGGCGGCGCTGGCACACTTGCCCTACGACCTGGCCGCGCCAGGTGTCACCCGTGCCGGAGCCCGCCCCGTCGCGCCATCTCCCGCCGTCCCGATCTCCGGGCCCGGTGTTCGTGTGCTCGGGGACTCCGAGGCCGGGGCGCCGCGACCGGTCGGGCTGACCGTCGCCGGCGCCCGCCAGCACCTGCACGTCCTCGGCCAGACCGGCGTCGGCAAATCCACCTTCCTGGCCAACCTCATCCTGTCCGACGCCGCTGCCGGACGCGGCGCACTGGTCATCGACCCCAAAGGCGACCTGATCACCGACGTCCTGGACCGGCTCCCCGACCGCGCCATCGACCGGACCGTGCTGTTCGACCCGGCCGACCGCGGCCGCCCACCCTGCCTCAACGTGCTGGCCGGAGCGGACCCGACGTTCGCGGCCGAGTCGATCGTCACCACCTTCCGCCGCTGCTTCTCCTCCTCCTGGGGGCCACGCCTAGACGACCTGCTCCGTTCCGCCTGTCTCACCCTCACCCGCGTCAACGGCACCCGCGCCACCCTGGCCGACATCCCCCGCCTACTGGTCGACACCCCCTACCGCGCTCGGGTCACCAGCAGGCTCACCGACGAACTCCTCCGAGGGTTCTGGGCGTCCTACGACGAACTCACCCCCGCCGGACGCGCCTCGGTGACCGGCCCGGTGATGAACAAACTCCGCGCCGTCCTGCTGCGGCCCTTCGTCCGCGACACCCTCTCCGGCGGCGCCTCCACCATCGACCTAGGCGGCATGCTCGGCACCGGCGGCCTCATCCTGGCCCGCCTCCCCAAAGGCGTGCTCGGCGAAGACGCCGTCCGGCTGCTCGGTTCGCTGCTCCTCGCTCACACCTGGCAGGCCATCACCCCACGCGCCACCCAAGCCGAAGATGACCGCCGCGACGCGGCCGCCTACATCGACGAAGCCCACAACTTCCTCAACCTGCCCGGCTCCATCTCCGACATCCTCGCCGAAGCCCGCGCCTACCGCTTCAGCCTCACCCTGGCCCACCAGCACCTGTCCCAACTCCCCAAAGATCTCCGCGACGCGGTCTCCGCCGACGCCCGCAACAAGATCTACTTCGCCGCCTCACCCGAAGACGCCACCGACCTCGCCCGCCACACCGCACCCCTCCTCGGCCCGCACGACCTGTCCCACCTGGGCGCCTACCAAGCCGCCGCCCGCCTCATGGACGGCAACACCCCCACTCCGCCCTTCACCTTCCGCACCCGGCCCCTGCCCGAGAAGATCACCGGCCGCGCCACCGCCGTCCGCCGAGCCTCCCGCGAACAGTTCGTCACCGGGCGCGGCAAACGTTCCATCCCCGCCGTCGGGCTCCGAGACCTGGACGGCGAACCGCCACCCGCCGCCCGGGCCGCCGCCTCCGCCGACCTCGACGGACCTGCCGCCCCGAGTTTGGGGCCGGCTCCAGACGACCCTGCGGACTCCGCCGAACACTCGCCGCCGAGGAAGGACTCGCCGTGACAGCACCGACAAAGACCACCAACCGGCTGCGCGGAACACTGGTCCGCCCGCCGCGAATGACACCCGAGCACATCGCCGAGCTGGCCTACCGCCTCACCGCCCGGGACCGGGACCTGCTCGCCTTGGTCTGGGAACACCGCGTGCTCACCACCGCGCAACTCGCAGCGCTGCTGTTTCCCAGCCCCGAACGCGCCCGCCAACGCCTCAACCACCTGCACCGCCTACACGCCCTGCTACGGTTCCGGCCCTGGACACCGGTCGGCTCCAAACCCTGGCATTGGGTACTAGGCCCCACCGGCGCGCACGTCCTGGCCATCGAACACGGCCAAACCCCCAGCGCCTTCGGATACCGGGCCGACACCGCCACCGCGATCTCGGTATCCCCGCGGCTGGGCCACCAGGTCGGCGTCAACGACTTCTTCGTCCAACTCCACGCCCACGCCCGTCGCCAGAACGACGGGACCGTCCTGGAGCGATGGTGGCCGGAACGCCGTTGCACCGCCCTGTGGGGCGACCTGGCCCGCCCGGACGCATTCGGACGCTGGACCCAACCCGGCCCCGACGGCAGATCGCGCACCCTGGACTTCTTCCTCGAACACGACACCGGCACCGAAACCCTCGCCCGCGTCGCCCGCAAACTCGGCGGCTACGCCGACCTCGCCGAAGCCACCGGCACCACCACACCCGTCCTCTTCTGGCTGCCCAGCGCCAAGCGCGAGACCAACCTGCGGGATCTGCTCGGCGCCCCGGAAGTCCCGGTCGCCACAGCCGTCCATATCCACGCCACCACACCGGACAGCCCTGCCGGACGAGTCTGGCAACCCGCCGGGGCCACCGGCCCACGGCACCGGCTTGCCGACCTCGCCGCACTCTGGCACACCACTCAGCGGCACGAATCAGAGCGCGCCTGATGCCGCTGATGATCGGAGCCGCAGTGGGAATGCTCGGCTTGGTCGCGGTCATCGCCGCCACACTCGGCGCGATCCTCCCCGGCTCCGGCACAGAAGCCGCATGCCAGCCCACCCCAGGGCGGTCTTCCGCCAAGATCCCGGCCTCTTACCTAGCCCTCTACCATCGGGCCGGTCGAGAGAACGGAATCGGCTGGCACCTGCTAGCCGCCGTCGGAAAGGTCGAATCCGACCACGGCCGCGGCCCTGGTCCAGGGATCTCCGCGGGACGGAACCTCGCCGGAGCAGCCGGGCCAATGCAGTTCATGCCCGGCACCTGGGCCGCGTTCGGCGTCGACGGCAACCACGACGGCCGCACCGATATCTACGACCCGGCCGACGCCATCCCCGCCGCCGCCCGCTACCTCAAACACAACGGCGCACCCGAACGCACCCGCACCGCGCTGTACCAGTACAACCACTCACGGAGCTATGTGGAGAAGGTCCTGCGGCAGGCCCGCACCTACGCCCACCACGGACCGGCCAAGCTCGGCGCCCAGAGCGCGGGATGCGCCGACGCATTCTCGTCAATGACGCCTCCAGGCAAGGCCGCCCCAACGGTGATCGCGTTCGCCCGCGCCCAGCTCGGCAAACCCTACAAATGGGGCGCCGCAGGCCCGCAGGCCTTCGACTGCTCCGGGCTCACTTACGCTGCCTACCGCGCCGCCGCGATCAGTATCCCGCGCGTGTCCGGCGACCAGTGGCGACACGGTCCACGTCTTCCCAACGGCCACGAACAACCAGGCGACCTGGTCTTCTTCAACAACGGGCCCGGCACCTCCACCCGCAATCCCGGACACGTCGGCCTGGTCATCGGCAACGGGAAAATGATCGCCGCGCCGCATTCGGGAACCGTCGTGCAAGTCCAGTCCTACCGCCGCCGCGCCCTGCTCGGCTTCACCCGCCCCACCGCGCACCAGCGCGCGGAAAGAATCCCTCAAGGGGCTGCGCGATGACCGATCGTCTCATCAAGGCGACCACCGCGCTGGCGGTGGTCACAGTCGCCGCCGTCGCCGCGCTCATCTCCTACTCGCACGCGCTCGCCCTGGTCCGCACCCACGGCGAAACCGGCGCGACGGCGCGGCTGGTCCCCTTCACCGTGGACGGCCTGATCTGGGCCGCGTCCATGGTCATCCTGCACGCCCACCGCCACCACCGCCCCTTACCGGCGCTGGCCCGGTGGAGCTTGGCGGCGGGCATCTGCGCCACCATCGGCGCCAACCTGGCGCACGGCGCCGCTCACGGCCCCATCGGCTCTCTAGTCAGTGCCTGGCCCGCCCTGGCCCTGGTCGGCTCGTTCGAGCTGCTGATGGCCCTGACCCGCAACGCGCCCTTGTCGTCACCGTCCGTGATGGGCGGGCGCACCGCAGCGCGCCGGTCAGAGCCAACGTGCACCGAAGTGGCGCAGACACCGGAGCAGGCCGTGCTGAACGAGTATCGCGCCAGTCTCAACGGGCCGGGCCGCCCCCTCTCCCAGCGCTATCTCGCCGACAAGCACGGCACGCACAGCCGGGTGGGGCGATAGTCCAACTCCGTTTGAGCGTCGGAGTCGAGCACGACCAAAGGGTGCGAGATGCGGTTAAGAAGTGCCCCGTCGAAGCTCCTGCGGGCCTCAGGAGGGTCGCGGGCCTCGTCAACGATACGAACCACCGGGACGTCAGGCGCCCTGTGCCGGGCCGGTCGAGGCTGCGTGCCGGGTGTCGGCCGGGAGCGTCGCAGGGTGAGCCGGGGCGGGGTCCAGCGCGGTGTAGCTGGGGCCGCAGAGCGCGCGGCCGAGGTCGTGGTAGGTCTCGGCGAAGGTGGTGCTCGTGGCGTGTCGTCCGCAGCAGCCGCCGTCCAGCTTCTGGCAGTCGGGGCAGGAACGGGGAATGTTCGGGCGTGCGGCGGCGGCATCGCGCAGTGCGGTGATGAGCGCGGCCTCGCGGTCCAGGATCGGTTCGGCAGCGGCGGCGACACGGTAGGCGACCGTAATCAGTTGTTGTGTGGCCTGGTGGGGATTGCGGGGTTTCTCATCGAGTCGAGCGGTGGCGGTGATGAGGTCGCAGAGCTCAAAGATCAGGCAGGAGTCGATCGCCTCCGGCTGGGCGGCAGTTGGTCGATGGTGATTCACGAACTTGTCCCTTTCATTGCAGGTAGTGAGTGCGCCCGGAGCGGGCGGTGTCGTGGTCGCAGGCGTTAGCTTCCCCGACAATGAGCTGGGCTCAGCCTTTGGGCGATTGGTCGGCGTGGCTCAGGACGGCGGCTACCTCGTTCCTCGGGCGGTGGAGTGGCCCGGTCATGGTTCGCCGCCCCGGACGCGGCAGGCACGTTCGTCATCTGCGTCAAGGTGGATGACCGGGAGTTGGTGGATTCCGGTGGTCAGGGCGCGGTGGACGCGGTGCCACCCGTCGATCACCAGGGGCGTGCAGGTGCCCGGGATCGTGACGGTCAGCAGCGGGCGGGCCAGGTCGACCGTGGCGGCGTGGTCCGGGTCGATGCCGATCACGGCGCGGGCCCAGGCCAGCGGCCGGATGTCGGCGCGGCGGGCGCGGTGCCGGGTGGCTAGGCGGGTGGCGGTGTCGATGTTCCATGCCCAGCCGAGCAGGACGAACATCTCGTCGGCCACAGTGTCTCCGTTCGGGTGGTGGGTTCGTAGATGCGCGGGCTGGTGGGTGCAGGGTTGGGCCGCCCCGGTGCGTCCGTTCCAGCGACGCACGGGGCGGCGGGGTTGTCAGGCGGTGCGCAGGGCGCGGACGGCGGCGGTGCCGATCGTGTCGGCGGCGGTGGCGGGATTGGTGAGGGTGACCAGGTGCGCGCCGTTCATGGGCCTGGTACGGGCGGACAGCGACAGCCACAGCACGGCGCATCCGGTGGCGGTCAGCCGGTCGATGCGCTGCTGCCCTTCGGTGGGCTGGTCGTCTTTGAAGAGGCCGTCGGACACGATGACCAGCAGCCGGGCGGCGCCGGGGCGGGTCAGATCCAGAGCCGATGTGAGGGCGTCGACGGCCTGGACGAAGTCTTCGCGGGAATCGCGGGCGGCGAACTCGGTCACAGCGGCCGGGGTGCGCCCGGGGTGGGTGACCGGACGGACGCGGGAGCCGAAGATGACGGTGGCCGAGACGGCGTCGGGCAGGTGCCCGGCGGCGCGGGCCATGATCCACGCGGCGGACGCGACCGGCTCGGCCATGGCGTTCATGGACCCGGACACATCGCAGGCGATGCCGAGCCGCAGCGGCGGCGCGGGCACGTGGCGGCGGATGGTCTGGGTGAAGGGCTCGGCGGTCGGAATGGTCCCGGCGGCGCGCTGGGCGTCGGCGGCCAGCGCGCCGCGCATGCTGAGCCGTCCGGGCGGGGTGGGTGAGGTGTGGGCGGTGGTGACGCGATCGCGGTGCGATGCTGCGCGCAACTGCCGGGCCAGGCGGCGCGCGGCGGCCTGCTCACCGGGCCGGGGCTGGCGGGTCCCGGTGATCTCGGTCTGGCCCCGGCGCCCGGTGCCTGTAGTGCTGGCGCTGAACACGCGGCGGGCGGCGCGGTCGGCGGCGTCCCGGGCGTCCTTCTCCTGGCGGCGCTTCTGCGACGCGCTCGGCTCCGGCCCGGCAGCGGGCGGCGCGGGCTGGGAGGCATCAACGGCGGTCATGGTCGCACCGACCGCCTCGGCCAGCGCCGACGGGTCACCCGACGCGCCGGGCGTCCCGGGCTCGGGCGGTGGAGCGGGGAGGTCGGGGTTGACGTCCAGGATGCGGCACCACCGGCGCCCCAGGTCCATCATGGTGTCGGCGTCGTCGTCGCGGGTGGCGTGCGCGAGATGCCACAGGGCGGCCAGGGCACTCAACCGGGTCGGTCCGAGCACGCCGAGGACCGTGGCGGCCAGCTTCTTGGTTTCGGTTGGTTCGAGGATTCCTGCATCGGTGCGGGCCAGCAGCAGCGCGGCGGCGTACCCGGCGTTCCATGGCGTCATCGCCGTGTTCGGTGTCGTGACCGGCGGAGTGCCGGACGAGGCGGCGGGCGGCATGACCGGAGGTGCGGTGGTGGGTGAGATGAACTCGGCGAACACCAGGCGCGTCACGCAGGCCCGAATCCAACGGCGGTCGGCCGGGCGGCGGCGAATCTGGGCCACCTCGATCCGTGACTCTTCCAGCGCGAGTGCAGCCTGAGCTGCGGCGGCAGACGGATCGCCCGGGATGCTCCAGCGGGTGTGGGTAGCGTGCGCGGCCTCATGCGTCAGCACGCCCCACAGGGCCGGATAGCGTTCCCGGTCGGCCGGGCGGGTCGGGTCACAGGTGCCGGGTTGCTGGCCGAGGTGGGTGCCGTCGAGTTCGATGGTGGCCAGCGACGGGACGTAGCAACCGGGCGCACCGCGCCCCAGCCCGGGCGCACACCGCACGGTGAGGTCTTCCCGGTCGGTCAGATCGGTCACCGCGTCAGTGAACGCGGCTGACAGCGGCAACCACGCCCCGCCCAGCCCGGTCACGGGCGCGGGCCCGTGGGCGGGTGCCGAGGTAGCGGGCGCTGTGCCCGTTCCGGTGCCGGTCGGTGCGGTGGGTGCGGGGATGACGTGGGTGGCCATGGTTCCTCCGTGCGTTTGGGCGCGTGCTGAGACGCGGGGATGTGCGGGCGGGCGGGTGCGGGTCAGATCTGCTGGCCGAGGGCGAGCGGGGTGACGGCGCGTCCGTAGACGCCGGACACGACCTCGGCGACCACGTCACGGTCTTCTTCGGGCGCGACACCGAGAAGATTGGCCACCGCCGCCTCGGGGCCGAGAACACCGGCGATCTTCTGGAAGTTGATCAGCTCCCGCAGTTGCGGGGACCAGCCGATCTCGCCGGAGGATTGACGGCGGGCCAGGTTCCGCGCGACGCGCACCGCGCGCGGGTGGATGTCGAGCTTGCTGGCCAGTTCGTAGTCGGTCGACACCTGGATCTGCGCGGCGAACCGGGAGGCCAAGGCCTCGGTGAGCACGGCACCGTGCACGCCGGGGTTGTGCCCGGCCACCACGTAGAAGCCATCTTTGGCGGTGATCGTCTCGCCCTTGTGGGCCTTGACGGTGATCTGCCTGCGCCCGTCCATCGCCGGGTACACCACCGCCAGCACCTTGGGCGAGATGAGGGTGGCGTCATCGATGAGCAGCGCGCGGCCCTCGGTCATCGCCGTCACCAGCGGCCCGTAGACGAACTCGTATCCGCCGCCCGGGGCCTGGGTGTACTCGCCGACGAAATCGGCCACGGCGGTGTCGCCGTCCCCGGCCACCGTGATCAGGTCGGGGAACGCGGCCTCGACCAGGGACGTCTTCCCGGTCCCGGGCGGCCCGTACAACATCGCCGGGATGGACGCCTCCCGCAGCCGCCGCAGCGCCGCCACGTCCGGCAGGTCCGCCAACCGGCGCGGGTGATAGGTCTGCCCGTTCGGACGTACCACCGGGCCATCGGCGGCGTTCCCGTCCTTCCCTGACGTGCTCGGGGTGGGCGCGGGCTCGGCCTTCGGGGCGGGTTGGGTCTTCGGGGCGGGTGCGGCGGCACGGCGCGCCGTCCGGCTGCTGGACCCGCCCTTGACGGCGTCGGCGGTGGTGAAGGTGGCGCGGTAGCGGCGCGGCCCGGTCGACACCAGCTTGGCCTGCTTACGGTCTGCCAGCGTCGTCAGCGCGTTCCCGACCGCCCCGGCGGACCGGTCCAGCATCCGGGCGATCTCCCCTGGGCTGAACGAGGCCCCGGGGTGGTCGGCGAGGATGGCGGCGACCTTGCGGCGCAGTTCGCCTTGCCCGAGGCGACCGGCACCAGCAGACGCGGGTGCGGCGGGTGGCGCAGTGGCACTCGTCGAGGCGCTCGTCGAGGCGCTCGTCGGGGCGGTGGTCGAGGCGGTCGGCACGGTGGTCATGACACGGCTCCTTGAGATGTCGTGGTTTTCGGGACGGCAGGGGCGGGCGGGTGGCGCGCCCGCCCCGTGGGCGTGAGGTCAGTTCGCGGCGGGGGCGGTGAAGCGGCGCGGCCGGTCGCACACCAGCTCGGCCTCACCGGCCTCGGTGAGGCGGTCCAGGGCGTTGGACACCGCGCCCGCCGAGTGCCCGATCACCTTGGCGATCTCGTGCGGGGTGAACTCCGCCCCGGGGTGGGCGGTCAGGTGCCCGGCGACCTTCGCGCGCATCTCACCCGGCCCGGAACGCGGCGCACCCGACGCCGTACGCGGACGGCCATTCGCAGCGGCGCGCACCAGCCGCCGCGCCTTGCCCGACCCGCCGTAGGCGGCCTCCACCGCCGTCAGCGCCGCCGCGCCATCACCGGCGTCCAGACCGGACAGCGCCGCCCCGACCGCCTCGCGCAGCGCCGTCAGCGCGTCACGTGCCTCGGCCACCGCCGTCGCATCCATCCCCGCGCCCGCTTCTGCCTCCCCGGCGTCGGCATCACCGGCGTTGGCGTCCTGGGTCGTGGTGGCGGTGTCCGCACCGGTCGGCGTGCCGGTAGCGGGAACGTCAGCCGTTGGCGCGTCTTCGCCGGACGCCTCCGGTGCGGTGTCGGTGGTCGTGGTGTCAGCGGTTCCGGTGGTGGCCGTGACCGGTTGCCAGGTGTCGGGCTGGCGCTTGCCGCCGTCGTGTCCGCCGCGTGTGCGGGTGGCGTGCCCGTCCTGTTCCAGGGCGGTCAGGGTCCGCGCCACCGTCGCGCGGCTGACGCCCGACGCCTCGGCGATCGCGGTCACACTGGCGCCGGGATTGGCCGTCAGCGCGTCCCACACGTCCCCAGCCGCCCCGGACGGACGCGCCCCGCCCGTGATTGCGTCGGTGCCGTTTCCGGTGTTCTCGGTGCCCGTGACGCCGTTCCCGGTGTCGCCATTGGTGGTGATGTTCTTCGCGGCCATTTCGACTCCCATTCGATGCGCCCGGCGACCGGGATTTCCGGTGCCGTTCCCCTTCATCGGGAGCTCGACCATTTCTCGATGCCGCGCCACTAGGCAAGCATCTTCGGCCGCGTTTTTTATTCACCTCAACGGCTGAACCACCTAACCAACTACACCCCGCGCCACTAAACCCACCCAGCGGCAAAGCAGAATTGCACTGATTAATAACCGCACCCTCGTTCGGCCGTACGTCTTTTCAGAGGCCCGCTGCGGAGAAGGCGCGGTTTCCGGGCCCGGCAACGCTATTCAGAAGGTCGTATCGTGCCTCGCTGCAGGTGATAAGCGGTGGCGGCAAGGCGACTCAGCGGCATGCGACCTCGCTCGGGGCACGCGGGGGCCGGCGATCAGCCTGTCCAAGGAATTAGCCAATGCGGGGCGATATAGGGAGCGGTCAGCGGAGAACGGCGGGGACAGAACAGTTCCACTCCCAGCACGCGAGCTATTACCAGGGGTCGCCCTGGTGACGAGTCGGGGCCACGAACAGAATATGCACCACCCGCAGCGACCTGCCCAGACGCCGCCGACCGGGCCTTCTTCTCATAGACAGAATCCCGAAAAGAACCCCGAAAAGAAGGGGCAACCAAACCCCGGAAAGACGAGACGGCCGCCGAGGCGCGCCAGCGAGTAAATGCATACAGATCGCCATAACGGCGACGGCCCCGTCCGCAGCCCAGTGAGACTGGGTCTACGGGCGGGGCCCTGACCTGCCGATGTTGCCTCTACTCTGTCCCCAGAGGGGCCAGCCTGATAAGCCCAGGCTGGCCTCTCCTCATGAGACCAGCGAGGCCGCCTGCCCGGTGCCGGACTGGGCGGGGAGGCGAAGGTCCATGTTCGCCCAGACGGTGAACCCGTTGGCCGAACTGCCGTGGACACCGGTCGTCAGCGCCAGCTTGGACACCGTGAGCAGGCCGTAGCCGCCCACCCGCGGTTCACACCCCGGCATCTCGGACCGGATCGTGGGCACGCAGCCCCCACCCAGGTCAGTCACCGCGACGCGTGCGAATTCGCCCAGCGTCACCTCCAGACCGAACCAGCCCTGCTCGCCTCCCGAACGCGAGTGCCGGACCGCGTTGGTGGCCAGCTCGGCCGCCACCACCGCCGCATCCTCCTCACGCCCGGTGCCCTCGAACAGCATCGCGACGAACATCCGCGCCGTGCGCACCTGGTCTTCCCGGCCCTGGTACACCCGACGCCAGCGCATGGGCTCCGCCCCCCACAGCCACTGGCCTGCGGTCGACAGGCCCCAATTTCCCGTTCCCATTTCCCCGTTCTCCTTCTTTCGGGCATGCGTCATCCACACCAGCGAATGACGCCGGACAGCATCAATGAAGGAACGACTCTCACGGTGGGTCAAGTGCTGGACACGATCAACAAACAGAGGACCGCATCCTGCGGGACAAGCCGGCCAACCTGTTCGCACATGTTGGAAATATCTCAACTTCGAGCCACTAAGCGAACTATTTCAAACTGGTAGTCCCTCAGAGCAACACGTTGAGCGCGGCTGAAAGACAAGCGCCGCTGGCGTCGGACTGCCCAATATCAGAGGCATCGCTTGCGCGTGCCGAGCGTGCGGTCCGGGACATGAGCGTGAGCAGTGACCGCCGACGGCTGCGACACAACTTCAATCCATCGGCTAAGACCTGTGCCTGCTGTGATCGCCCTGGGTGTCGTCAGGCAAGGTGTCCGGTGACCGATCGGAGATCCTTTACCAAGAAACCCTGTAGTCGATGAAGGCCCAGGCAGTTGCCGTTTTGAGCACTTGCCCGGCTTTACCTCCCCGGGCGGGAGTACGACTGACACACAGTGTTCTCGCAGGTCACTGCGCTTCTAAGCAGATCATGAACACACCGTGGACACCGTCCCCGCCCACGAGGTGCTCATCATCTGCACACACCGTCACCGATACCTGACGCCGTCGATCCGTCACGACCTTCGGGGGCGTCATGACCAACCACCAGATCAACGACCAGCGTCCGGCCAGTGCAACCACCGGTCAGCGGTCGAGCAACGCGCTGACCGTGGCCGAGCGCTCATTCGTTCTGCTGACCACCGGTCCGAACCCGCTTGCAATCGAGGGATCCGTCATCGGGCACGGCCTGCCCGCCAGGCCGGTCGACCTGCGCGAGCTACGGGCCCTGCTGCTGGACCGGGACTCGTCCGACGAGTTCAAGGACGCAGTGTGGCGGCAGCTCATCCACCGGGCTCGGACTGGGGGCCCCGCCTGGGTGGTGGGTTGCGCCGGAGTGGCGATGCCAGGTCTGAAGAGCATCGCAGCCCGGGTCATCCGCTTCAGCCCAAGCCGACTCACCGACGACATCGTCTCGGAACTGCTAACCGAGTTCGTCGCGCAGCTGGCGCGCATCGACATCGAACGTCCGCACATCGCCGCCCGGCTGATGCTGTGGGCACGCAAGGGAGCACTACGCGCTCGCGGTCGGGAAATGCGCGACGTGCCCTACGACCCCGATGAGCTGCCTGCCCCGGCATCCATCTCCGAGACCGACCCGGTCGCGCTACTCCTGAACGCTGCACGTCAAGAGATCATCACTCCGGCTGCCGCCGAACTGATCATCGCGACACGGTTGGACGGCCTGTCCGTCCAAAAGCTGGCCAGCGAGCAAGGCGTTCCGGCAAGCCGCCTCTACAAGCAGCGCCAAGCCGCCGAGCTCCGTATCGTGTCCGCAATCCAGGAAGGACGAATCTCCGCCACATCCGCCATTCAGCATACAAACGCATAACGCCTGAGCGACTGCGCGGCCCCGGCCATCCGGAGCATTAGGCCGCCCGGCAGACACCTCTTCGCGGAGGAACATGCTCGCCGCAGCGTGATTGGCAATTGATCTCGCGCGCGCTTGCGATCGCCTGGTGTCGCCCGCCCTGCGTTTGCGGGCGGCACCAGGTCTCGCCACGTGGATTTCCTCCTGGATGTACCGCTCCGCAAATATCCCAAGGGATCGCCGAGATCGTTTAAGTGCGGGTGTTGGGAGGTCAGGAAAATGCCGGTTGCGGACGATAGCGGCGCAACGCGGAGAATGTCTTGAGGTGTCAACTCCGGTTACGCAAGTGCAGCGTCTGCGAGAGACGCCGGTGCCATACTGTTGACCAGGGTCTTCGGCTCGGGAGAGGAGGTGCTTTGTGATCGACGATGACACCGCGTCGGGGATGGCGGACGATGACGTCGAGGTACCGCCTCTGGCCCGCAAGGTCGATTACCTGTTCCGCCGGATGCATCCGGACGACCGCGGGCCCTACTCGCTTCAGGAGGCTGCGGCCGCGATCGAGGAGCTGACTGGGGAGAAGATCTCACACAACACCCTGTGGAAGCTGCGGACCGGCAGGCACGACAATCCCACCAAGCGGGTGCTGGAGGCCCTGGCGACCTTCTTCGGCGTACCTCCCTCCTACTTCTTCGACGATGAGGTGTTCCGGGCCGTCGAGGAGCAGATCGAGCTGCTGACCGTCCTGCGCGACACCGGGGCACGCGGCGCGCACCTACGTAATTTCCTGCGGTTGTCGCCCGAGGCGCAGCAGATGGTCGGTGAACTGATCGAGTCGACCGCCCGCTTGGAGCAGCGCACCAGACCTGACGATCCCGATTCCTCTCCAGATAGTTGAGCCATCTGTGGCACAATCACAGTCGGTGACGAGAGAGTTGCATTAAGTCGGTCACCGAGAGGGAGCGCCTGGCGTTGACATCGGGGAGGTGACCAGTGCGAGGTGCGCTGCGACGGCGGTGCCGTGCTCGTGTGGAAGCGCTGGAGGTCCCCGAGCCGTGGGATTTCGAGCAGTTCCGTGCCTGTGTCGCCGCTCTCACGGGCCGCCCGCTGCGGGTGATGGAGATCCCCGCCATGCCAGCGGGACTGTGCGGTGTGTATGTCTCCACTACGGGCGCCGACTACGTGTACACCACGACGGGAACCACGCAATTCCATCGCGAGCACATCGCGTTGCATGAGATCGGCCATCTGCTCGCCGGTCACCGGGGCGAGGTGGGCGTGGAAGATCTCGCCAAAGTGTTGCTACCGGATCTGAGCCCCGAAGTGGTGCGCACGGTGCTGGGGCGTACTAGTTACACCAGCGAGCAAGAGCGGGAAGCCGAGTACTTCGCCACTTTGGTCTTGGAGCGGTCGCGGCCCGGCCGAGCCGAGCCTCGGGTCGCTGTCGCCGATCCCGCCGTCGCCGCCCTGCTTGCCCGGTTGGAGGACAGCTGGGGACGCCGCTCGGTGAACCGGCGTTCCGGGCCGATCGACCAGACCGCCGCCGTCGAGTCACCAGCACGCGATGCGAAGGGTGAGCCGAGCCGCTAGCCGATGCCGGCGAGCGGACGACTCCCACATCATCCGGGGGCTGTCGATGATCAACCTGGTGTTCTGGACGGTCGCCGCGGTGACGTTCGCTGCGGCAGCAGGCAAGGCGCGTGGCCTGCGCGATCCTGATCCTCCACCTGGGCTGAGGGCGGCGTGCCTGATGCTCGTGACGTTCGGCTTGGCCTTGCTGTTGATCTCGGACGGGGCGCAGCAAGTGGAGAGCGCGCTGTTCCCCAATCTGGGTCGTTTGCTGTCCAACCTGTGCACGACGGTGGCCGCCTTCGCGGCCTTGGCGCATCTGCTGAGCGTCACGCGCCCACCGGCGGAGGCCCGAGTACGCATCCGCCGCTGGCTGGTAGCGCTGCTGGCTGCCGTAAGCGCCATGAGCGGGCTGTTCTTCTCCAGCCCCTTGCCACCGGTCATCGGCGGCTTCGGTGCCCTTTACCGTGACCGCCCCGCGCTGGTCGCTTACACCCTGATCTACGCACTGTTCCTGGGGTGTGCTCTAACGGGCCTGGCGTTGATCACCGTACGGTACGCGGGCCTCGCCGCCCGGCCCGCACTCCGGAGCGGGATGCGGATCGTGGCCTTTGGATGCGTCCTGGGGATCGTCTATCTGGCCGAGAAGACGGTCGTTGTGCTCACGCAGTGGTTGCATCTGGCCTCGCCCGTGCCGGGCCATGACAGGCCGTGCCCTAGCCCACTTCATCCTCTCGGATGCGTGTTCTCGGTCGGCTTGCCGGTTCTAGCGGCGCTGGCGATCACAATCGGCATGACCCTGCCCGCATGGGGGCCGGTCGCGATGGCCCCGGTCCGGTGGCTGCGGTACTGGCGGACGTATCGGCGGTTGGACCCGCTATGGACGGCATTCGCGGCTGCGATGCCGCAGATCGTCCTGCCCAGAAGCGGGGCGGACCGTTTCAGCTACCGCTACGGGGTGCACCGCCGGGTTATCGAGATCCGTGACGGGCTGCTGCTCCTTGGGCCCTACCGCGACCCCGTCGAAGGCTACGGGACCGAGACCACCGCGTGCGGTGCCGGTCTTCCGGTTCGGCAATCTGCGGCACTGCGGGAGGCGATCTCGATCCGTCTGGCATTGGCCGCTTACCAGTCTGGACGACCTGCAGCAGGACGGACTCGCAGTGCCATTCCCGCCGAAACCGGCCCCCGAGCCGACCACCAGGAGAAGGACACGATGAACAGCGAGGGCGGTGGCGATCTGGACAGCGAGGCCGGCTGGCTGATGGAGGTGTCCTTAGCGTTCTCCGCCACTGCCGACGTACCCGTGGAGGCCCTCGCTGAGGGCACGCCTCGCCCACGTTCATGACGCCGTAGCGTCCCGCGATCCCTATCGAGGAGTCCCTCGTGTTCGACGCCGACTTCCACCGCGACCCGTACCAGGTCTTTGACCGCCTCCGCAGCCAGAGCCCGGTGCAGCGGGTGCAAGTCTCCTCCCGCGGCCACCACGCCTGGTTGATCACCGGATTTGCGCAGGCCCGCGCCGCCTTGGCCGACCCCAGGCTGAGCAGGGACACTCGCCGCTTCGGGTACCTGTTCGGCAACCGTCGCGACATCGCCCCGGCGATACAGGCCACGATGCTGGCTACCGATCCTCCCGACCACACGCGGTTGCGCCGCCTGGCCGCCCAGGCGTTCACCTCCACCGCCGTGGACCGGCTTCGCCCCCGCATCCAGCAGATCACTGACCAACTGCTGGAGACGATCGCGCCTCAGGGCGCCGCCGACCTGATCGCCGAGTTCGCCGTACCGCTGCCGGTCACCGTTATCTGCGAGCTACTGGGGGTCCCTGAAAACGACCGCCCCCAGCTCCGCTACTGGTCCGACACCCTGTTCACCACTGCCGACGCCACCGTCCGCGACGAGGCCTCCCACTACATCGCCGACTACATGACGGCCTTGGTCGCCAGCAGGTACCACCGCGCCAACCGGAGCCCAGCCCCTCCAGGCGAGGACGGGGATCTGCTCGACACCCTGATCGCGGCCCGACATAGCGGTGACCGCCTCAGCCAGGAGGAAGTGGTGTCGCTTGCGGCGCTACTGGTGATCGCAGGACATGAGACGACCACAAACCTGATCGGCAACGCCGTGCTGGCCCTGCTGCTCAATCCCGATCAGCAGGCCGCAGTGGCCACCGATCCCGACCTCCTCGCCCCAGCCATCGAGGAATTTCTGCGCTACGACTCGCCCCTCGGGATCGCCACCGTCCGGTTCACTAGCGAGCCGGTCGCCTACGGCCCTACCGTGATCCCCGCCGAGCAGATCGTCATGATCTGTATCGGTGCGGCCAATCGCGACCCTGCCTATTACCCAGCCCCCGCGGCCCTCGACCTCGCCCGCGCCGGGGGGCGGCACGGCCACCTGGCGTTCGGTCACGGGCCCCACTACTGCTTGGGATCCGTACTGGCCCGCGCTGAAGCCCGCATAGCCCTGGAGACCCTGCTACGCCGTCTCCCCGAGCTGCGCCTGGACGCCACGCCCGAACAGCTTGTCTGGCGTCCCAGCCGGATGATGCGCGGCCTTCGGACCCTTCCGGTTCGCTGGCATCCCCGCCCCTTCTGAATCCCCAGACGAACGAGCTGCCTCTCACCACGGCACGTGTTGAGACACACGCCGTCCATCACTTTTACTCCGAGACACGGCGACGATCAGCACCCAATCCGTTGACAGAGCGAGTTGGTACGACTACTCTCCGTGGATGTCTTCACTTATAAGTGAAGACGGATCGTTCAGGTGACGACTCCACGGGGGATACATCATGGGCAAGGACGCCCTCACAGCAGGATGGTCAGACGGGAAAGCCGTTGGCGCCCGTGCGGTCTTCGTCCCGGCCGCGCAGGCCCTGACACGGATCATCCACACTTACGCGCCCGCGCAGGCGGCGCTGTTCCAGCCCGCTCATTGGAGAGGCCTGCAGCCCGACCCCTACGCCCTGCGCCGTGAGAGCGATGCGTTGGCCGACCGTAAGGTCCTTGACCTCGAACTGACGGCGATCGGCATCGCGAACGAGGCCATCGCCATCAGCCCCGAACTGAACAACACCACCACGACCGCCTGCGGCAGGCTCCGCCACGGCATCAGTTGGGTCAAGGGGGTGAGTTGGATCATGAACGCTGCCCGACCCGTTACCGACGCTGCCGCGGACACCAATGCATGCCGGCTTCTCGCCCAGGCGGCCGCCATCGAGCCGCATTTGCGCGACCGGGGCGTGCGCAGCCCAATGGACACGCTCGGGCCGTCCTGACACTGGCAACCTCACCCGGCCAGGGGCGCAAGGCGTGTGAAAGTCCCGACACGACAAGGGCTAATAGCACGTGACCCTCTGTTGGTGTCCGAGCTCAATTCCTAGCAAAGCAATCAGTTCTTGAGCGCAGTGGCGCTCACGCCTCGCCATGCGCGCTGGACACGATAAAGCGCGAGAAACGATACCCAAGACGACGTCGAGTGTTTCGCATCGTGCCCGCACCCTCACCAAAGAGAATTCGGACACGATGCATAACTCCGGAAACACTTACCTCTGCACTGTCGCCTCACCGACATCAACGGGTCTGAGAACCCACGCGAGGTGAACAACTAACCCGTCAACGCAACGTCGCTTACAACGGTCAGCGGCACCACCCCCGAGGATGTGTGAGCACCATGACCACAAGACCGACCAGACAGGCCAGAACTCGCCACTACCCCGCTCAGCGCGGGAGCGTCTGCATGGCCCGCAACCAGACCATCACGGCGCTTTGCAAATGGCGCCTTCCGGTCTCGGTGGACGACGCCGCTCTGGTCGTCAGCGAGTTGGTCACCAATGCCATCCGGACGTCGGAGCCCACCGACCAGATCACCCTCCACCTGCGGTGGTTCGGAATCGGGTTGGTGATCGGCGTCTGGGACGCCTCCACGGAAATGCCGATCGTCGGGATGGTCCGGACCCTGGCACCGGACGACATCACCCCCGACCCTCGGGCCCTTGGGGACGACGATGACCGACCGGGTGGATGGGGGCTCCCTCTGGTCCAGGCGGTGGCCACCGCATTCCACGTGGAGCGCACCCACTCGCCGATCGGCAAATGGGTGACCGCGCTGCTCCCCACCACAGCCAATGCGATTAGGGAGGAACGTGATGGTGTCGCCTGAGGCCCTCACCGTACTGGCGTTGTGGGCGATGGCGATGATTTGCATCGTGATCGTGCAGGCGATGCGGCCGGCCAAGCTCACGCCTCGACGGTGGATGATGGCCGTAGTCGCCCTGCTGCTCCTGACAGGGTGCACTGCCGAGGAATCGTCCGTTCCGCTGCCAACCGCAGCTAAGTCACCCTCGGAATCGCCGCCGCCGCAGTCCGAGGCTGAGGCGATCAAGCGTTCTTACATCGCATTCATCGAGATCCTCGACCGCGCCGACTCGTTGCCGACCGGTACTCGCCAGCAGGAGCTCGCGCGCCACATGACCGACCCTCAACTAACCAGGGTGATCAACAGAACCCAAGAAATGAACGAAGAGAACATCGCATCGTACGGAAAAGTGGTCGCACATGTGCGGGAGATCCAGGTCAATGGTACGGATGCCACGCTGCGCGACTGCCAAGACTCGCGCGATGCGGGGGTAATGAACACGCTCACAGGCAAGAAGATCAATCGCGGTATCGAGAAGGAGAGCATCAAGGCCTATCTGTCCAAGGAACCCGACGGTCGATGGCGTGTCACAAAAACGGTCTCCTACGGAAAGGGCTGCTGAGCGATGCCCATCTCTCTCATAGTCCTCACTGCGGCGACCCCACTCAGTCTCGTCGTCACGATTTCGTCCCCTCAAGAGCCGACCCCACCGGTTGTCGACGGGAATATCCGCAGCTACTGGTTCGGCGCCGAGCAGGATGGAAGGCCAGGTGGCTCCACAGGCGAGCCCGAAGGGCCATCGGAGAACACCGCTCCTTCAAAGGGTGATGAGGAACAGTCCATCGGCCCTCATGAATGCAAGACCGTAAAGGACAACGTTCAGGTCTGCACTCCCGTTCGCCGGAAGGAAGGCGGCCCTAAGGTGTCGCCTGCGCAGTTGGCGATGGAGGAATGGAGACGGTTGCCGATTCCCGCTCCACGCGTGCGAACGGCTCCGCCACGTCGGGCCGCTGGGCTGGTCGGGTTGCCGGAGTGGTTCTGGGTGACGAACTGGCGGTCGTTGGGAGGACGGGCGTCGGCCGGTGAAGCGTGGGTCGAGGTGTCCGCCATCCCGCAGCGGATGTCGATCGAGCCGGGCGACGGGCGCCATGCGGTCCGCTGTCCAGGGCCTGGGGCGCCGTACGTTGCGACCGAGTCGGCAACCTCGCAGCACACGAACTGTTCGCACACCTATGTGCGGTCATCGGCGGCTCAGCCGGACGGTGCTTATCGAGTGCGGGTGGCAGTGATTTGGGGCGGGACATGGCGGAGCTCGGAAGGCGCCAGCGGGGTGTTGCCGCCGTTGAGCCGGTCGACGAGTTTCCGGTTGCGGATCGCCGAGGCCCAGGGCCTGTACGGATGAGGGGCGTCATGACGTCGATCAGCAAGAAGACCTCACAACCTGGCTCGTCATCGTCGTCCCCGCCATCGGGCGGAAACGCGAGCAGCGCGACGGCGAGACGATTGGCGCGCCAACGACGGCCAGGGTGGATCGCGGCCGGGATCATGCTCGTCGCACTGGCCGTCTTGGCCAATGTGTACATGTTGCGTTCGTCGAGCGACCGGGTCTCGGTGGTGCGGGTGGCCCGTGAGGTCCCGGTCGGTCAGCAGATCATGCGTCCCGATGTCGACGTCGCTTGGGTAGCGGTGGACTCGGCCGTGGCGACGGTTCCGGGACGCCAGCTGACGCAGGTCGTGGGGAAGCGGGCGGCGGTTGGGCTGCGTAAGGGGACGTTGCTGGCAGCGTCGCAGTTGACGGCGCAGGTGGCCCCGGAACGCGGTCAGGCGCTGGTCACCGTGCCACTCAAGACCAGCTCGGTACCGCCGGGGCTCGCGTCCGGCTGGCGTGTGCGCGTGGTGTTCACCGCAGGTCCCCAAAGCCAAGCCACCGGAACAGCCCCTTCCCAAGCAGCCGCACCGGGGGACGTCCCGGCGATCGTTGACCAGGTGGGCGAGCCGAGTGCAGACGAGTTGGTGACGGTGTCGTTGCTGGTCCCCGAGGCAGACAGCAGTGCGACGGCGCGGCACGCAGCGGCCGAACAGGTCGTGCTCGTAGTGACGGACAGGCGAGGCTGAAATGACGCTGTACTGTCTGGCCTCTCCCGGCGGGTCGCCGGGGGTGACGACGACCGCGCTCGGGGTGGCTCTGGCCTGGCCTGGGAAGGTGCTGCTGGCCGAGTGCGATCCGATGGGGCGCCGGGTGCTGCCCGGTTACATGGCCGATCGGTTGCGGCAGCCCGCCGGCCCAGGGCTGCTCGGACTCACGACCTCGGCGAGTGCCGAGTCGGACGTGTCCGCTCTTCTCGAGCAGTGCGTCGTCCCGCTGGATGAGGACGGCCGCGCCGAGCTCCTGCATGGGATCCGCGATCCTCGGCACGCCGCGCACCTCGCCGCTCTATGGCCCCTCGTAGCCCGAGCATTGGCGACCCGTGAGGGGGATGTGATCGCTGACGTGGGACGCCTCGGTGGTTCGGAGATGCCGGTGGCGTTGCTGGAGGCCGCCGACCTCGTGGTCGTCGCGCTCAAGCCAACGCTCGCGCAAATCGATGCGGCCAGGCCGCGCCTGGACGTCCTGCGGACTCTCGTAGGTGATCACGGACAGATCGCCGTGTGCCTGGTCTCAGACGGTCCCTATAGCGCGGCCGAGATCCGGCGCGTGTTGAAGGCTCCCGTGCTGGCCGAGCTGCCCTGCTCGCCGGCTGATGCGCAGGTGCTGTCAGACGGCGCGCGCCCACGCAGGACGTTCCGAGCGTCCCTGCTCGTGCGCTCGTTCGACCGTCTGGGCAAGCGGATGCGTGAGCAGACAGAGGCGCGCTACGAGCCGACCGCCACTTCCGACGACCCTCGCGTCACCGCGCAGACGGTGGTGGAGGCAGCCGCACGCACGATGCCAGCGGGGGGACGCTCATGAGTGGGCCACCGTGGAGCCCTTCCACACCGCCCACCTCTGCCACGTTCACCGGTATCGCAGCCCCATCTGGTCAATCTCACGGAGTCGACCTGTGGGTGGCGGCGCGTGAGGTGTCCGCGCGGCTGGTGGACGTCCTGACCGACGGCGTGGATCGAGTGCGGGCGTGGCACGTGATCGAGTCGCAGGCCCAGGTGTGGGCGCACGAGCAGATGTCGGCGGGACGTGCGGTCCCGGTCGAGGCACAGCGCCAGGTGGCGCGGCTGGTGTTCGACCGCCGGTTCGGGCTGGGCCCGTTGCAGCCGTACGTGGACAGCCGCGATGTGGAGAACATCGTCGTCAACGGCTGCCGAGAAACGTGGGTGACCTACACCAGTGGGGTGAAGGAGCCGGGTCCGGCAGTAGCCGAGACCGACGAGGACCTGATCGAGTGGGTGCAGCTACTGGCGCGGCGCGGCAATTCCGGCCGGGAGTTCTCGCATGCCTCTCCGCTGCTGGACGTCGCCCTGCCAGGCGGAGTGCGGTTGGCCGTCGTCGGTTGGGTCTCTCGGCGCCCGCATTTGGCGTTCCGGGTGCATCACCTGGTCGACACCACCCTGGAGGAGCTCGCCGCCAACGGGACGCTATCGCCGACGTTGCAGGAGTTCTTGTCGGCGGCGGTGAGGGCGCGGCGGAACATCATCGTGTGCGGGGAGGTCAACACCGGCAAGACCACGCTGGTGCGCGCTCTCACGGGTGAAATCCCCGCAGCCGAGCGAGTCATCACGCTGGAGAGCGACTTCGAATTGTTCCTGGACGATCCGGCCCTTGCGCATCGGCGCTCGGACGTCGTCGCGCTGGAGGCGCGCCAGGCCAACGCCGAAGGCGCCGGGCAGGTGCGGTTGCAGGATCTGGTGCCAGCGTGCCTGCGGCTGAACCCGGACCGGGTGATCGTGGGTGAAGCACGGCATGGAGAGCTCGCGCCGATGCTGGAGGTCATGTACTCGGGGGCGCGCGGTTCGATGTGCACCCTTCACGTCCACCGTCCCGAGCACGTCTTCAACCGGGTAGTGCAGCTCGGCCGCCGCGCCGACCTCGGCCTGTCGGTCGAAGACCTGCATCTGATGTTCGGCCTGGCCGAGCCACTGGTGGTGTACCTGCGACGAGACCCGGTCAGCAACGACCGATTCGTCTCCCAGGTGATGGAGGTCGGCCCACCCTCGGATTCACCGGAGCCGACTCGCAACCACATCTTCGTTTCCGGTGAGGACGGCCGCGCCGTCCCAGCGGGTGGACACATCAGCGCCGCCCTGCTGAACGACCTTTCAGAGCACGGTTTCGATCCGGACCTGCTGGCCGCTGAACCCGTCCAAGCGGGCGGTGGCTGGTCATGACAAGCCTTTTGGCCGCATTCACCGGCTGGTGCGGTGCCGTCGGCATCGTCGTTGTCGCCGCCGGTGTCCGAGGGACCGATCCGGCGGGCGAGGAGGGGCGTCCGCCGGATCGGTTGCGGTTGTTGGTGCGGTCTGCGACCTCGTCACAGCGGCGTAACCGGCTGCTGGCCGGGATCGGTTCCGGGCTGATGGTGTTGCTGCTGACCGGGTGGCCGGTGGCCGCCGTGGCGGTCGCCGCCGGAGCGTACGCGTTGCCGCCGATGTTGTCGGGACGCGCGCCACAGCGCCGGATCGCGCGCCTGGAGGCACTGGCCCAATGGTCGCGGCGGCTGGCGGAGATGATCGGCGCCAGCCGCGGGCTGGAGCAAGCCCTCGCCGACAGCTTCCGCGTCGCCCCCGCCCCCATCCGCCCGCAAGTCCAAGTGCTCGCGGGGCGATTGAACAACCACGCGGACACAGAGCAGGCGCTACGAGCGTTCGCCGACGAGCTCGACGATCCGATCGGCGACCTGATCGCCTGCGCGCTGCTGCTGGCCGCCCGCCGACGCGGTCCCGGCACCCGGGAGGCGTTGAGTCTGCTGGCCGACGCAGTGGAGCAGGAGGTGATCGTCCGACGCGACGTCGAAGCCGAACGCGCTGGCCTCCGGACCACGCTGATCGTGATCGTGGCATCCGTCGCCGTGCTAAGCGCGCTGTTCGCCTCCTCCCACACTCTGGCCGCCCCATACGGCACGCCGCTCGGGCAAGGAGTGCTCGCCGCCGTGGCCGCGATTTACACGGCGGGACTGGTGTGGATGCAACGGCTGGCCGTCCTGTCAACCGGCACGCGATTCCTGCACATGAGCGATGGACTCGCAGAGTTTGTTCGGCCCCGGCTCGCTCGCGCTGAACGGCGGCCGAGCCAGTGACCGCAGGGGCCGTCCTCGCGGGATGTCTAGCGGCCACCGGCCTCATCCTGCTCGTGCGCGAGTTGTGGCCAGCGCCTCCACGCCTGAACGCCGCGCTTGCCCGTGTGCAGGCCACACCCCTTCACGCCGCATCAGCCGCCAGCCACGCGCCAAGCGGGCTTGAGCGTCTAGGCCGATGGCTGGCGGACCGGGTGGCGCGCCCGACCGGGCTGCTCGCCGTTCCCCGCTCGGACCTGGCGCTGCTGGGCCGACCGGTCGAGCGGTTCATGCTGGGCAAGCTCGCCCTGTTCCTGACGGGGCTGACCGCACCCTCGGTGCTCGGCGGCCTAGTGGCGCTCGCCGGGGGTTCGCTGCCCTGGGCCCTGCCCGTTCTCGCCAGCCTGGTGCTGGCGGCGGTGCTGTCCCTGGTCCCGGACTGGAACGTGCGTTCCCAGGCCCGGCAACGGCGCCGCGACTTCCGCCACGCCTTCACCTCCTACCTGCAACTGGTCGTGCTGGAACGCCAAGCTGGCGCCGCCCTAAACTCCGCGCTCGAGAACCCCGCGCAGATCACCAACGGGTGGCCGTTCCAGCGCATCAACCAAGCGCTGACGCGGGCGCGCCACGCCCAGCAGCAGCCCTGGCACGCGCTTGCCCAACTCGGAGCCCACATCGACGTCGGCGACCTGATCGATCTCGCGCACACCGCCGAGATCGCCGGTGGGGAAGGCGCCAAGATGCACGACGTGCTGATCGCCAAGATCGGCTCGATGCGGCACGAAGCGTCCGCCGCCGCACGAGCCGAGGCCAACGCCCGCACCACTGCGATGTGGGTGCCCACCTCCCTGCTCATGCTCGGGTTCGTCGTCCTGATCGGCTTCCCGTTCTTCTCCAAACTCCTCAGCTCCGGCTGACACATCCGCATCACGAATTCGGGGGACCATGAACACAATCACCACCGTGGCGGTACGCATCTTGGCCGCCGCCCTCAACCGCATCGCCGACCTTGACGCCCGTAGCGACCGAGGATCAGGCGTAGTCGAGACGATCATCATCGTCGCCGGATTCGCCGGTCTGGCCTTCACCGTCTACCTCGCGGTCTCCGGGAAGGTGAACGGCTGGATCAGCAACATCCCCGGCGCCAGCGGCCCATGACCCGCCCCATCCCATCCCGAAGACGACTGCGTGACGCAGGTTCCGCCACCGTCACCGCCGCCATCATGTTCCCGGCCGTGGGGCTGCTGTTCCTAGTGCTGGCCCAGGCGGTGCTGGTGTCGGTCGCCGGCAACGTAGCGCTGTCGGCCGCCGAAGAGGGCCTCCGCGTCGCCCGCGCCCGACACGGCACAGCCGCCCAGGGCCAAGCGGCAGCCGTGCATTTCGCCCTCGCCGAGCCTGTCCTACAGGCGCCCGTCGTTACCGTGTCCGGCTCCACGACCATCACCGTCCAAGTGACCGGGAGCGCGCCGTCGATCCTGCCTGGCGTCAGCATCGGCATCACTCGCGCGGTCCGCGGCGCCCACGAACGCTTCACCGTCGATCCCCGTGGGTTCACGAATTCTGAAGGGTCATCTGGCGCGAACCCAAGGGGGGTGACCCCTGGTGGGTGAGCTTAAGCCCTCAGGTTCGGGAACCGAAGGCGCCGGCAGGGTCGGCGTAGGCAGA